>JBBQEV010000030.1:0-39906 GCA_038321325.1 Solirubrobacterales bacterium | reverse complement strand
GACGGCCGGGGGGTCGGCGGCCAGCAGCCCGGCCAGCGTGGCGGCGACGACCTCCTCGTCGGCCCATTCGAGCTCCCCGTCGGGCTCGGAGAGGCATGCCGACCACGCGAGCCCGAGCGCGGCCGCCGCGGCACCCAGCTCGTGCTCGCGGACAGCGCCGAGCGACTCGCGCGTGGCCAGGGCCGGATCGGAGATCGGCCCGAGCTCGCCGCGGGTCAGCGCGACCGCGCCCGTGCGCACGCCGGCGGCGGCGGCCAGCGCAAGGGTGCCGCCGGCGATCAGCGACTCGTCGTCGGGATGCGCGACCACCGCCACGACGCCGCCCATCACTCCGCACCCGCCCCGACGATGCGCCGGTACAGCGCCTCGTAGTCGTCGACCATCCGCCGCACGTCGAAGCGCTCGCGGGCCCAGCGCCGCACCTGCGCCCGGTCGAGGGCTGCGGCGGGGGCGACGAGCTCGGCGAGGCCCTCCCAGCTTGGCGCGGTGAAGCCGCTGATTCCCTCGCCCACGATCTCCGGAACCGCGCCCAGGGCGGTGGCCACCACCGGCGTGCCGCAGGCCATCGCCTCGACGAGGACCAGCCCGAACGGCTCGGGGTAGGTGTTGCACCACAGCAATGCCGCCGCCCCGGCGAGCAGCCGGTTGCGCTCATGAGGCCCGACACGCCCGACCCAACGGACGCGCTCGGAGTCGCTGGCGCGCTCGATCCCGAGGTCGTGGCCCTCCACGAGCGGGCCCGCGAGCACGAGCGGCATACCCGCCGCCTCGGCCACGCGGATGGCCTCGAGCGGCCCCTTGTCGGGGATCATCCGGCCGAGGAACAGGAGGTAGTCGCCGCCGCGCGCGGAGAACGGGAAGTCGTCGACGGCGATGCCGTGGTGGACCACGCTGACGTTCGGGCCGCCGCCGAGTCCCGCCCGCTGGTGCTCCGAGACGGCCGCGACGTGGACCTGCGGGTGGCGGCGATAGGTCTCCAGGACCTCGGGGGCCGAGGCCACGTGCGGCGTCTCGAGCAGCGGCACGTCGACGACCCCTGCGAACGGCAGCGCGAAGTGGTAGTCGTGGGCGTGGACGAGGTCGTGCTCGGCCGCGTGCTCGAAGGGCTGGGCCGCGTGCAGGAACTCGGCGAACTGCCAGTCCCACAGGCCGGGGTCCTCGTCGTAGCCCACGGGCCGCTGCGAGCGCAGCCGCGCGGAGGTCACCGAGTCGCCCGTCGCGTAGAGCGTCACGTCGTGCCCGCGGCGCACGAGCTCCTCGGTGAGCGCCGCCACGAGCTGCTCGACCGAGTGGCCCGCGTCCGGCCGGACGGGCATCGAGATCGGTGCGAGCTGGGCGATGCGCAGCGGCGCGCCGGCGACCGCGCTCACGCCGCCGGACCGTTCGGCGCCTCGAGCGGCGCGTCGTGCTCGGCGAGATCCATCTGGCGGCGGTAGAGCCCCTCGTAGAGCCCGCCGGCGACGAGGAGCTCGTCGTGGGTGCCGGACTCCGCGATCCGCCCGCCCTCGACCGCGAGGATCTTCGTCGCGCGCCGGATCGTGGAGAGGCGGTGGGCGATGATGAAGGAGATGCGCCCGGTCATCAGCCGCTCGAGCGCTTCGAGCAGCTCGGCCTCCGTGCGGGCGTCCAGCGCCGACGTCGGCTCGTCGAGGATCAGCACGGGGCTGTCCTTGAGGAACGCCCGGGCGATCGACAGCCGCTGCTTCTCCCCGCCCGAGAGCGTCGTGCCGCGCTCGCCGACCACGGCGTCGTAGCCGCCGGGCAGGCGGGTGATGAAGGCGTCGGCGCTCGCGGCCCGCGCGGCCGCCTCGATCTCCGCGCGCGAGGCGTCGGGGCGCCCGTAGGCGATGTTCTCGGCGATCGTGAGCGGGAAGATGAACGGGTCCTGCAGCACCATCGCGATCTGGCGGCGCAGGGACTTGTGGCGCACGTCGCGGAGGTCGACGCCGTCGATCGTGATCCGCCCGCTCCACGGGTCGAAGAAGCGCACGAGCAGGTTCATCAGCGTCGTCTTCCCCGCACCGGTCGGCCCGACGATCGCGACGACGTCGCCGGGCGCGGCCTCGAAAGAGACGCCGTCGAGCACGGGACGGCCGGCCTCGTAGCCGAAGGCGACGTCCTCGAAGGCGATCGGGCCGGTCATCCGCGCGTCGCGCGCCCCCGGCCGATCCTGGATCGCGGGCTCGGTCTCCAGGATCTCGCTCACGCGGTCGGCCTCCGCCGCGGCACCCTGGACGGTCGGGGCGGCGTGGGCGATCGAGTCCAGCGGGTCGTACAGCGAGCTCAGGTAGGACAGGAAGACGATGATGGTGCCCGCCGTCAGCTCGCCGCGCAGCGCGAGGTCGGCCCCCACGTAGATGACCGCGGCGGTGCCCAGCGTGGTGATCAGCCCGGCGAACAGCTCGAACCACAGGCCGGCGACCGTGGCGCGGACGTAGGCCACGATGGTGCGGTCGGCGTAGGAGCGAAAGCGGCGGACCTCGTGGTCCTCGCGGGTGAAGGCCTGCACCGCGGGAACCGCGCCCAGCGACTGCTCGACCAGCGACATCATCGAGCCCTCGAGGTCGCGCTGCTCACGGTTGCGATCCTTCATCGGGGCACCGAGGACCCGGATGACGATCAAGAACAACGGGGTCACGCCGAGGGCCAGCAGGGTCAGCGTGGGCTCGAGCTTCCACATGACCACGAAGATCGCCACCAGCGTCACGAGGGCCTGCACCACCGGCACGAGCGCGTCGGTCACGAGCGTGTTGATGCACCAGGAGTCCCCGGTCACCCGGGACATGAGGTCACCGAGCGGCCGCCGGGCGTGGAAGAGGACCGACAGCCTTTGCAGGTGGGCGAAGAGGTCGGCGGCCAGGCCGAAGGTCATGCGCTGACCCAGCCGCAGGGAGGAGAACGTGTAGATCATCTGCGTGACGGTGCCGAGCAGGAAGATCAGCACGGTCGCGATCGCGACCCAGAGGAGCAGGCCGCGGGGGCCGTCGACGCCGGGCAGCGCGCGCAGGAAGGACGGGATGGGCTCGTCGCCGATGACGTTGTCGACGACGAGCTTGATCGGCCACGGCCGCAGCAGCTCGAGGCCGATGTTGGCGAACATCGTCGCGAAGAGGACCAGCAGGCCGCGCCACTGCGGCTTGGCGTAGCGGCGCAGGAGGCGCCCCTGGCGGCGGATGGAGCCCGTGGCCACCGGCGTGCTCACCGCTCCCACCGCCCGCGGTCCAGCGCGCGGACGACGACGGCCGTCGCCGAGGACGCCTCCACCACGATGCGTACCGCGAGCGCCGCGGCCAGCGCGGCGAGGACGAGCGCCGCCAAGAGCGCGCCGTCGAGCCCCGCGACCGTCGCGAGCGCCGCGAGCGCGGCGACGATCGCGAGCGCCGGGCGCGACCAGAGCGGCCGGCTGCGCACCCGCACGAGCTGGCCCTCCCCGTGCTCCTCGACCAGCGTGGTGAGGCGCACGCCGGCGAGGGTCCCGCCCCGGACCTCGAGATCCCACGCGGCGAACTCGCCGCCGCGCCGCACGACGACGTCGGCGGAGACCAGCGCGGTCTCCGCCGCGCGCACCCAGTCGGTCGGGTCGCTCCAGCCCTCGCTCCACCAGTGCAGCCGGCGGACGGCCGGCCACGCCCGCGCCGCCGCGGCACGGCGGCGCCACGGCGTCAGGCCGTAGCGCAGCCGCCCCTCCAGGCGCACGAGCGGCTGCAGCAGATGCAGCAGGACGGCCAGCGCCCGGCGCGTCGCCTCCTCGCGGGACGAGAGCCGCGGCGTCGCCATCCGCCCGGCGCCGGCCGCCCGGACCGCCCGCGCGGCGATCACCCCGACGGCCACCGCCAACGCTGGCGTGAGCGCGAGCAAGGGCGCCCAGGCGGCGCCGAGAGCGACGAGCACGGCGAGCAGCCCGATCGCGAGGTAGGCCTCGGGCATCAGCAGGACGGTGTCGAGCTCGCCCCGGGCGGGCGCGTAGAGCCGCTGGAAGGGCGCGGTGCCCCAGACCCCGTGGTAGACGCGCCAGCGCAGCGGTCCTCGGCTCGGCCGCGCGGTCCCCTGACCGTAGAGGCGGCCGCGCCAGGTCACGTGGCCGCCGTCGCTGTAGCGCTCGGGCCACTTGCGCTCCAGCAGCGCCTCGGCCCGTCCGTAGTTGCGCTGCTGGCGCAGGTAGCCGGCGACCGAGCCGCGCCGGTGGTGGAAGACCACCGCGGCCGCGCTGAAGGCGATCGTCCCGCCGCCGTCCTGCAGCCGCCAGCACACGTCGACGTCGTCGCCGGCGATGCGAAAGCGCGTGTCGAAGCCGCCGATGGCCGCGAGCGCCGGACGGCGGAAGGCGCAGTTGCACCCCGGGATGTGCTCGGCCACACGGTCGCCGGTCAGGACGTGGGTCGGGTTGCCGGGGGCCATGGCGACCGCGTCGGCGACGACGCCGTCCCCGGGGACCGGGACGTTCGGCCCGCCGACGGCCACGATCGAGTCGTCGATGAAGCCGAGGGAGAGGTGGGTCAGCCAGTGGGGATCGGGGGCGGCGTCGTCGTCGAGGTAGGCGACGATCTCCCCCCCGGCGGCGTGGAGGCCGACGTTGCGCGCCGCGGACAGCCCCTGGTTCTGCGTGGAGATGACGCGGTGGCCCCTTCCCGCGGCGATCTCGGCGCTGGCGTCGGTGGAGCCGTCGTCGACGACGATCACCTCGTACGACGGGTAGTCCAGCCGGCCCACGGCGTCGAGCGTCTCGGTCAGCGTGCCAGAGCCGTTGTAGGTGCAGATCACCAGGGAGATCCGGGGCGCGGTGGCGTCGAGGCGCACGGGGGCGTCGGCGAACGCCGCGCGGACCGCGGCGAGCGCGGGCTTGGGGCGGCGCGCGCGATCGGTCAGGCCGAAGTGCCAGTCCTCGATGTCGTGGCCGCCGCGATGCCACTCGTCCGTCCAGGCGAAGACGAACGCGCCCGCGCAGCCCCCGGCGAGGGCCCCACGCAGCTGCCAGTCCAGCGCGACGGCCTGCGCGGCTTCGCCGTGCGTGCCGCTGTCCAGCCCGACCTCGGTCAGCAGCAGCGGGCGGTCCTCGGCCACGTTCTGCAGCCGCGCGAGGTAGCCCTCGAAGTCCTCGGGGCGCTCCAGGAAGACGTTGAAGCAGACGAGGTCGAACGGCCGCAGGTCCAGATACTCCGTCGACGGGTAGCTGACGTAGGTGACCAGGGCGCCGGGATCGGCCGCCCGCACGGCATCGGCCATCCCCGCGAGGAACGCGGTCACGCGCGCGGCCCCGTGCCAGCGGACGACGGGCGCCGGGATCTCGTTGCCCACGGCCCACCCCAGCAGCGCGGGATGCCCGGCCCGGGAGGCCACCTCGCGCGCCACCCGGCCGACGATCTCGGCGGCCCGCCCGGGCTCGTCGAGGAAAGCGATGTGCTGCTCCCACGCGAGCCCGGCCAGCACGACGAGCCCGTGGCGGCCGGCGGCGTCGAGCAGCCAACCGGGGGGCGCGGTGTAGGTGCGCACCGCGTTGAAGCCGGAGGCGGCGATCTGCGTGAAGTCACGCTCGGTCGACGCCTCGTGGTAGGGCTCGCCGTCGGGGCCGGGCCGGAAGGGGCCGTAGGTCACGCCCCGAACGTGGAGCTTCTCCCCGTCGCGATAGACGAACTTGCCGCGGACCTCCGGGCGCGGGGCGGCCTTCGCCCCCGGGAGCGAAGACGGGCTCCGCGCGGCGGCGGCCAGCGAGGGCGAGGGCATCTAGGAACCGTACGTACGGTGGAGGCGGGAGTCAGGATCTATCTCATGCATGAGCGGCAACGCGCCAGACTGTTTGCGGTCGTCCCAACCGGGCCGCGGTCCGGGCGTTGTACAGCCATGATCCGCCCGGCCCGCTTCGCCCTCTTCGCCCTCGTCGGCCTCGCCGCCGGCGGCGTCGTCCTCCTCGGTGCGCTGGCCGCGCTCGTCCTGGCGCTCGTCGCCACGGTCCTGGACGGGTCGCAGACGGCGGCGGCGGTGCGGGAGCCGCGACCCCGCGTCGCGCACCCGCCGGTCGCCGAGCTGGGCCTGGCCGCGTGACGGCGAGGCCCGCCCGGACCGTCGCCGCGGTGGCCGCAGCCGCCTTCTTCCTCGCGGCGGCGCCGGCTGTCGCCGACATCGCCGGCCCCAACGACAGCATCGCCGCGGCCTACGGCCCGCTGTCGCCGGCGACCGACGTCTTCGGCGCGTTCCGCCGGGCCGACGACATCGACTACGCGTCGTTCGTGGTCGACGCCGCGGGCGAGACCCTGCACTTCGACGTGGAGAACACCGTCGGGCGGTGCGCCTCGATCTTCATGAACGGCTGCCCGATCTACGCGTCGCTCGTCGATGGCGCCGGTCAGCTGCTGGGCGGCGCGGGCAGCAGCGCCGGAACCGGCCCGGTCGACGCGGGCGCCATCGACGTCATCGACTGGACGTTCGACCGCGCCGGCGTCTTCTACGTCGTCTTCGACAGCGACGGCGACCTCCCGACCTACCGCGCGCGGTACGCGGTGGTCCCACCCCTCGTACCGGGCGGCGGCACTCCTGCGGGGGGCGGCGCGGGGAGCGGCGCCGGCGGCGGCACCACCCCGGGCGCCGGCGGAGCCGTCCCGGGTTCCGGCACGGCGCCGGGCGCCACCGGGAGCCCCCCCGAGGTGGCGGCGAGCCGCTTGCGGGTCCGCTCGCCTCAGCGCGGGCCCGTCGTCACGGCGCGCGTGAAGGTCGGACGGCCCCTGCGCAGCCTGCGCGCGTCGCTCATGCCCGCCGGCGGCGGGCCGACGCTCGGCGTCCTCCGGTTGCGCGACGTCGCCGCCGGCGCGCGAACGCTGCGTGTGGCCCTCACCCGCGCGGGCCGCGACCGTCTCCGCCGCCGGCGACAGCTCCGCCTGCGCCTCAGCCTCGTCGCGACCCCCGGCACCGGCCCCGCCGCGACACTCGCCCAGCGCGTCACGCTGCTGGGCGCGGCGGCAGGCGGGTCGGGCGGCTGAGCCCCCCGAGCAACCAACCGTCGCACGGGCAAATTCCGCGCCGGGCAACGGGCCGATCGCGTAGGGCGGCCTACGGGCCCAGCAGCGCGGCGAGGTCAGCGCGTCCGAACATCGCCGCGGTCGCGCGCGCCGACGGGTGACCGGTGTCGGGGTCGGCGCCGCCGACGACCAGCGCCTCGATCACCGCGGCCTCGCCCTTGAACACGGCGCCCGCCAGCGGGGTCTGGCCGCGGTCGTTGGCCCGGTCGGGGTCCGCGCCGCGCGCGAGGAGGGCCCGGACCGTCGCCGCGTGGCCGTGATAGGCCGCGAGCATGGTCAGGCTGTCGCCGCTCTGGTTGGTGAGGTCGGCCGCGACGCCGGCGTCGACGTAGGCCGCGAGCTCGGCCGTGGCCCCGTCGCGCGCCAGGCCGAACAGCCGGGTGGCGAGCTCGATGACGTCGGCGTCGGGTTCGTCCACCCGCCGATTCTGTCATCGCCCGGGTCCACGTCCGGCTCCGCGCGAGAATCGCGCGTTTTCTTCCGGGACAGTCCAAGACTTGACGCAGTCCAGTAAATGCGCGAAGCTGATCGTGATGGACCCGTCACACGAGCGCGCGCTCGCCGTCACCACGCTCCGGACGGCGGGCCTGCGGGTCACCAGCCCCCGGGTGGCGGTGCTCGGCGCGGTGCATCGCCACCCGCACGCCACCGTCGACTCCGTGGCGCGCGACGCGCGCCTCGCGCTCGGCTCGGTCTCCAAGCAGGCCGTCTACGACGTCCTCGACGCGCTCACCGACGCCGGGCTCGTGCGGCGGATCGAGCCGGCCGGCTCGGTGGCCCGCTACGAGACCCGGACCGGCGACAACCACCACCACATGGTCTGCCGCTCCTGCGGCGCGGTCGCCGACGTCGACTGCGCCACCGGCGCCGCTCCCTGCCTAACGCCCCCCGAGCCGCTCGGCTTCGTGATC
Source organism: Solirubrobacterales bacterium (assembly GCA_038321325.1). Classification (GTDB taxonomy): domain Bacteria; phylum Actinomycetota; class Thermoleophilia; order Solirubrobacterales; family Solirubrobacteraceae; genus Paraconexibacter. The sequence goes on along the minus strand of JBBQEV010000030.1, from coordinate 31,985 downwards.
GACGAGGCCGAGGTCGTCTACTGGGGGCACTGCTCCACCTGCCAGATCACCCCGAACCCAAAGGACCCCTGATGGCCTCAGCGCCCAACGGTCGCACCACCACGAACGCCGGAGTCCCGGTCGCCAGCGACGAGCACTCCCTCACGCAGGGGCCCGCCGGCGGGATCCTCATGCAGGACCACTACCTCATCGAGAAGATGGCGCAGTTCAACCGCGAGCGGGTCCCCGAGCGCGTCGTGCACGCGAAGGGCGGCGGCGCGTTCGGCGAGTTCGTCGTCACCGAGGACGTCAGCGCCTACACCAAGGCCGACTTCCTGCAGCCCGGCAAACGGACCGAGATGCTCGCGCGGTTCTCCTCGGTCGCGCCCGAGTCCGGCGGCGCCGACACCCAGCGCGACCCCCGCGGCTTCGCGCTGAAGTTCTACACCGAGCAGGGCAACTACGACATGGTCGGCAACAACACGCCGGTCTTCTTCGTCAAGGACCCGATGAAGTTCCAGGACTTCATCCGCAGCCAGAAGCGGCTGCCCGCGTCGGGGCTGCGCAGCCACGACATGCAGTGGGACTTCTGGAGCCTGTCGCCGGAGTCCGCCCACCAGGTCACCTGGCTCATGGGCGACCGCGGCCTGCCGCGGACCTGGCGGCACATGAACGGGTACGGCTCGCACACCTTCCAGTGGATCAACGCCGCCGGGGAGAAGTGCTGGGTGAAGTACACGTTCAAGACCGACCAGGGCAACGAGTTCCTGACCCAGGACGAGGGCGACGTGCTCGGCGGCACCTCCCCTGACCACCACCGCCAGGACCTGTTCGGCGCGATCGAGAACGGCGACTTCCCGACCTGGACGATGTTCGTCCAGATCATGCCGCCGGCCGACGCGGAGGGCTACCGCTTCAACCCGTTCGACCTCACCAAGGTGTGGCCGCACGGCGACTACCCGCTCATCAAGGTCGGGACGATGACCCTGAACCGCAACCCGGAGAACTTCCACGCGCAGATCGAGCAGAGCGCCTTCGAGCCGTCGAACTTCGTCCCGGGCATCGACACGAGCCCGGACAAGATGCTGCTCGGCCGGCTGTTCTCCTACCCGGACGCCCACCGCTACCGCATCGGGGCCAACTACACGCAGCTGCCGGTCAACGCGCCGAAGGCGGAGGTGAGCTCCTACTCCAAGGACGGCAACATGCGCTTCGCGTTCAACGACCCGAGCATCCCGGTCTACGCGCCCAACTCGCACGGCGGCCCCGCGGCGGACACCGAGACGTTCGACGACGGCGCGGGCTGGTCGGCCGGCGGCGAGATGGTGCGCTCGCCCTACGTCCAGCACGCCGAGGACGACGACTGGGGCCAGGCCGGCACGATGGTCCGCGAGGTGCTCGACGACGACGCCCGCGCCCGCCTGGTCGCCAACATCAGCGGCCACCTGCTCAACGGGGTGACCGAGCCGATCCTGCAGCGCGCGTTCGAGTACTGGGCAAACGTCGACGCCGACCTCGGCCGCAGGATCCAGGAGTCCGTCCGCGCGCAGAAGGCCGACGAGGCGCCGACCACGGGGCAGAGCCCGACCGCCCCGCAGGCCGAGGCCGCCAAGGTCTGACGCGGGGCCCGCCGCGCCGCACTCGCGGCGCGGCACGGCGGTGGTCGCCGTCCGCTACCGGTCGAGCATCGCGTACCCCAGGCCCGCGCCGACGCCGTAGGCGACGTGGTAGGAGACCTCGAGCGCTGTGTCCTTCGGCGGGTAGGTCCACGGGAGCTCGTAGAGCCCCATCGGCACGAGTTGGACGTAGGACATCGCCCAGACGCCGGTGCCGAACCTCGCGCCCTGCTTGAGCGTGCTGGTGCCGCGGGTACCGGCGATGAGCCCGTAGACCGCGCCCCAGCCGGTGCCGTAGGCCCAGTGCATGACGTTGGTGACCACGGTGGGATCGGCCGACAGCTGCTTCTGGAAGACGCCCTCCACGACGCGCTTGGCGACCTTCGCCGGCGCCGACGCCTCCTCCCACGGGTCCTTCGGCTCGGCGCTCTGGTCCTCGCCTGCGGGGCCCGCGTCGCCGGCCGCCTTGGCCTGCAGGCGCGCCGCCAGCTCCTGCGCGGCGGTCATCAGTCCGGTTCCCACTATTCCGGCGGCGAGGCCGCGGACGACGCTGCCCAGCGGCGAGACGCGCGGCCGGTACTCGAGCTTGCTCATGACGGATCTCCTCAGCGATGGCGGGGTGAGCCCTGAGGTCTACCCAGATCGAGCGTTGCGGTGGTGACGGATCGAGAACGCGCCGGGCCGGCGCCCCCGGTCGTCACTCCCACTCGATCGTGCCGGGCGGCTTGCTCGTGATGTCGAGCACGACGCGGTTGACCTCGCGCAGCTCGCCGATCATCCGCGCGGCGATCTGCTCGAGCAGGTCGTAGGGCAGCCGCGCCCAGTCGGCGGTCATCGCGTCGTCGGACGTCACCGCGCGGATCACCACGACCCACCCGTACGTGCGCTCGTCGCCCTGCACGCCGACCGTGCGGACGTCGGGCAGCACGCAGAAGGACTGCCACAACTCGCGGTAGAGGCCGGCCTGGCGGATCTCGTCCTGCAGGATCGCGTCGGCGTCGCGCAGGAGGTCCAGGCGCGCCTTCGTCGCTTCGCCGCCCACCACGCGGATCGCCAGGCCGGGGCCGGGGAAGGGCTGGCGCCATACGAGGCGCTCGGGCAGCCCGAGCTCGGCGCCGACCGCGCGCACCTCGTCCTTGAACAGCGCGCGGAGCGGCTCGACGAGCGCGAACTCGATGTCGTCCGGCAGGCCGCCCACGTTGTGATGGGACTTGATCGTCGAGGCTCCGGTGCCGCCGCCGGACTCGATGACGTCTGAGTACAGCGTGCCCTGCACGAGGAACTTCGCGCCTTCGGGTGGGTCCGATTGCTCGGCGAGCTTCGCGGCCTCCTCCTCGAAGACGCGGATGAACTCCGTGCCGATGAGCTTGCGCTTGGTCTCGGGATCGGAGACGCCGGCGAGCTTGGCCAGGAAGCGCTCCTCGGCCTCGACGGCCACGAGCGGGACGCGGAACGTGTCGCGGAACGTCTTTACGACCTGCGCGCCCTCGTCCTTGCGCATCATCCCGTGGTCGACGAACACGCAGGTGAGCTGGTCGCCGATCGCGCGGTGCACGAGCAGCGCGGCCACGCTGGAGTCCACGCCGCCCGACAGCCCGCAGATGACCTTCTTGTCGCCGACCTGCTCGCGTACGCGGGCGATCTGCTCCTCGACGATCGACGCGGCGCTCCAATCGAGAGCGCAACCGCAGACCTCCCCGAGGAACGTCTTGAGGATGTCCTGGCCGAACGGCGTGTGGACGACCTCCGGGTGGAACTGGATGCCGTAGATGGCCCGGTCGACGTCCTCGAGCGCCGCGACGGGCGACACCGTGCTCGACGCGAGCGCCGTGAAGCCGGGAGGCGCCGTGAAGACCGTGTCGCGGTGGCTCATCCAGCACGGCTGCTCGAGCGGCAGGCCCGCGAGCAGCCGTCCGGGCTCGGAGACGGTCAGCGTCGAGCGGCCGTACTCCCCCACCTCGGCGCTCTCGACCCGGCCGCCCTGGTCGAGCGCGATGAGCTGCATGCCGTAGCAGATGCCCAGCACGGGGACCCCGAGCTCAAGCAGCTCACGCTCGAGCGCTGGAGCGCCCTCGGCGTACACCGACGCCGGGCCGCCGGAGAGGATCAGCCCCTTCGGCCGGCGCCGCCGGACCTCCTCAACGCCGACGTGGTGCGGCAGCAGCTCGGAGAACACGCCGCACTCGCGGACCCGGCGGGCGATGAGCTGGGAGTACTGGCCGCCGTAATCGAGCACGACGACCTCGTCGATCTGCGTGCCCGGCGGGCCGACCTCGATCGGCGCGGACTCGTCGGTGAGCTCGGCCGCGACGGTCGATGCGGTGACCGGCTGGTCGGGGTGGTTCACGCGAGCGCGGGTGTCGCCGTGCCCGCGTCGTGGCTGCCGCCGCCGCCGTGGTCCTCCCGGGCGGCCTGACCTCCGCGGGCGCCCATCCCGACCCCCTGCGCGGTCTGGAGCTGCTTGCCCTCGGTCATCAGCGCGGGCGCGATCATCACCTCGGCCCGGTTGAACTCCGCAAGGTCCTGGTAGCCGCAGGTCGCCATCGAGGTGCGCAGGCCGCCGAACAGGTTGAACGTGCCGTCGTTCTCGTGCGCGGGCCCGAGGAGGATCTGCTCGATCGTCCCGTTCTGCTTGGTCTGCACCCGCGCGCCACGCGGGAGCGAGGGGTGGAACGTCGCCATGCCCCAGTGGTAGCCGCGGCCCGGCGCCTCGTGCGCGCGGGCCAGCGGGGAGCCGATCATCACGGCGTCGGCGCCGCACGCGATCGCCTTGGAGACATCGCCGCCGGTCCGCATGCCGCCGTCGGCGATGACCTGGACGTACTCGCCCGTCTCGAGCATGTTCGTGGAGCGCGCGCCGGCCACGTCGGAGATCGCCGTGGCCTGCGGGACGCCGACGCCGAGGACGCCGCGCGTCGTGCACGCCGCCCCCGGACCGACGCCCACGAGAACGCCGGCCGCGCCGGTGCGCATGAGGTGCAGGCCGGTGTGGTAGCTCGCGCAGCCGCCGACGATGACCGGCACGCCGGCCTCGCGGACGAACTCCTTGAGGTTGAGCGGCTCGGAGGAGGTCGAGACGTGCTCGGCCGAGACGACGGTGCCCTGGATGACGAGGATGTCGAGGCCGGCCTCGAGCGCGAGCTCCCAGTACTGCCCCACGCGCTGCGGGGTCAGCGAGGCGGCCGCGACGACGCCGGCCTCCTTGATCTCGGCGATGCGCTGCGTGATCAGCTCGGGCTTGATCGGCTCTGAGTAGATCGCCTGCATCTCCCGGGTGGCCTGCTCCTTCGGGAGCAGCGCGATGCGCTCGAGCTGCTCCTCGGCGTCCGCGTAGCGAGTGAAGATGCCTTCGAGGTTGAGGACCGCCAGGCCGCCGAGCTTGCCGATGATGCCCGCCGTGCGCGGGGAGACCACGCCGTCCATCGCGGAGGCCATGAGCGGCAGCTCGAAGCGGTAGGGACCGAGCTTCCAGCTCACGTCGATGTCGTCGGGGTCGCGCGTGCGGCGGCTGGGCACGATCGCGATGTCGTCGAATCCGTAGGCGCGGCGAGCCTTCTTGCCGCGGCCGATCTCGATCTCCATGGGGTGGGTTCTCCTGCGGCTGGTGGTCGGGGAACGGGCAAGGTAACACCGCCCCTGGACGGTACGGGCTTTTGGCGTTAGCGTGACTCGCGCGAATGTCCGCCGAACCCCGCAACGAGCCGCTTTCGCGGCGCCCCTATCGCCAGAAGGCGCGGGCGCAGAGCTCCGAGGCCACCCGCCGCCGGATCCTCACGGTGACCGCGGCGCTCCTGCGCGAGGGCGCCATCGGCGCGCCCAGCCTGGAGGCGGTCGCCCGCGGGGCGCAGACCACCGTACCGACGGTGCTGCGCCACTACGCGACGAAGGACGCCCTGATCTCCGCGGCGCTGGGAAGCGCGCTCACGCAGCTGCGCGCCGCCCGTCCGCGGGTGACGCCCGGCGACCACCTCGGCGCCGCGCGCGTGCTCGCGGACGAGTACGAGCGCGAGGCGCCGCTGCTGCGCGCCGCGGAAGCCCCGCTGCCGGGCGCCCGCCGCGAGCTGGAGGCAGCCCGCCGGCTGCACCGCGACTGGCTCGCGCGCACGTTCGCCCAGGGCCTCTCCCCCCTGCCTCCCGTCGTGCACCGCCGCCGCCTGGCGCAGCTCGTCGCGGTGAGCGGTCCGGCGCCGTGGCGCACGCTTCGCGAGGCCGAGAACCTCGGGGTCGCGCAGGCGCAGGCCGCCCTCGCCGAGCTACTGCGCGCGCTGGGACGCTGAGCGCGGGCCGCTGGGGTCGGCGTCGCGGCCGGCGTGTTCTCGAATGCCTCTATCCGGGGTGCCGGTGAGCATCGTGTCACCAGTCCGCGTGAGCTCTCACGGGCCTGCCGGCGCGCGTCGACTACGGTGCCGTAGATGCGTGTCTGGGTCGCCGCGTTCGCGGTTCTTCTGCTCCTGCCCGGGTCGGCGGGTGCCGTGGTGCGCGCGGGCGGCTTCGGAAGCGACCGCCTCCGGGGGACGTCTTCGGCCGATGTGCTGTTCGGTGCCAGCGGCGACGACCGGCTCTCCGGCTTCGGTGGGGGCGACCGGCTCGACGGTGGTACTGGTGACGATGTGCTCTCGGGTGGTTCGGGAGCGGACTGGCTGGACGGTGGCGACGGCGATGACGCACTCCGCGGCAGCGCGGGTGACGATGTGCTGCTGGAGGCCGGGTTCGGCAACGACCGTCTGATCGACGGCGGCGCCGGTGATGATCTGATCGACTCCGGACGCGGCGAGGACGCCGCGGTCCGTGGCGGCGCAGGCGCAGACCTCATCTACGGGGGGCCCGGCAACGACCGCATCGACGGCGGGCCCGGCAACGACATCATCGATTCCGGCGCCGGCGCCGACCTCGTCGACGGCGGCGACGGGGACGACGTGCTGCTCGACGGCGTCGGCCCTGACCACCTCGTCGGCGGCGCCGGCAACGATCTCTTCTGGATCAGTCGCCCCGGCCGCGCCACGCAGGCGCGCCGCGCGGACGCCGCAGGAAGGCGTCGCCCGAGCCGACGGCCGCGACGTCCTGGCGCGGGTCGACCCACACCCGCAGCAGCTTGCGCTCCCCACTCACCGACACGCAGGCGATGCAGCCGTCGGGAAGGGTCATGATCGCCTCGCGCGGCCCGAGGCCCACCATCTCGCCGACGGCGATCGCGCGGTCCTCCTCGTCGTTGAACTCGTGGCCCACGAGCTCCTCGGCCTCCAGGACGTTCGGGCTGATCACGTCGGGCTCGGCACGCGCCGCGCGGCGCAGCGGATCCCCGTCGCAGTCGATGACCGTGAGGACGTTCATCTTGCGCAGGTCGCGGATCAGCCCCGCGTAGATGTCGGCGTCAACGCCGCGCGGCAGCGACCCCGCGAAGACGACGATGCTCGCGCCCCGCGCGAGGTAGAGCAGCTTGTCGCGAAACAGCTCGATCTCATCGCCGGCCACCAGGGGCCCGCGCTCGTTGAACTCGGTCGTCGCCCCGGTCGTCGGGTCGTAGACCGCCATGTTCATCCGCGACTCCTCGCGCACGCGCACGAAGTCATTGAGAATCGACTCCTGCGTGAGCTCCTCGACGATCCGGGTGCCGGTCGGCCCCCCGGCGAAGCCGGTGGCGATCACGGGCTGGCCGAGCATCTTCAGCGCCCGGGCGATGTTCACGCCCTTGCCGCCGGCCATCGTCGTCTGGTCGTCGACCGTGCGGTGGCGGCGCCCGAGCCGCAAGCTCGGGACCGACAGGGACTTGTCGAGCGCCGCGTTGAGGGTCACGGTGATGATCATGCGGTCTCGGTCCCCCCAGAGGCGGACCCGGCCATGCGTCGCGAGGACCGTCGGCGAAGGACCACGAGAAAGAGGCTACCGAGCAGGAACACCGCAAGGAGGAGAATCGTCCGCGTGCGGCCGACGAAGTCCTTCAGGCGGTCCACGGCGCCGGCCTCGGTGACCGCGTGCGCCGTCACGAGGCCGACGCGAGCGACGACCGCGCCGCGCTGGCCGACGAGGATCGTCCCGACCCGCGCGCCCTGGGGCAGCGGGCCGTCGAGCTCGGCCGGCACGCCCGACAGGCGCACCGTGAGGCGCTCGCCGCGCCGGCCGGTGCGCACGACGCCGCGCGCGGCCGCGAGCGCGACGGACGCGTCGCGGTAGCGCAGCTTGGCGCGGGCGAGGGTCCGACCCCGTCGCACCGCGACGCGGCGCGAGTAGCGCCGCAGGCCGAAGCGCAGCAGCGCCAGCGTGTCCGCGTTGCGCGCCGCCTCGGACTGGTCGCCGAGGATCGCGGAGAGCACCGTGACGCCCCGGCTGGTGGCCGAGCCGACGAGCACGTATCCGGCGGCCGTGGTGCGGCCCGTCTTGACGCCGTCGACCGACGGCGTGGAGCGCACGAGCGAGTTGCGGTTGACGAACGTGCGCGGCATCGCCCCGGAGCGGATCGTGGCCCGCGGCAGGTTCACCGTCTGGCGGAAGAACGGCTTGGTCCGCAGCACGAGCGCGAGCTTCACGAGGTCCGCGGCGCTCGAGAAGTTCTTCGGGTCGTCGAGCCCGACCGGGTTCGCGTAGCTCGTGTCGGCGAGCCCGAGCTGGCGCGCCCGCGCGTTCATGTCCCGCACGAAGCGGGTCTCGCTGCCCGAGATCCGCACCGCGAGCGTCGCGGCGGCGTCGTTGGCCGAGGCGAGCAGGAGCGCGCGCAGCTCGTCGCGCACCGTGACGCGCTCCCCTGCCCGGAAGCCCGCGACCGACTCGGCCGGCGCGCCGCGGTAGGGCGCCTGGACGAGCACGTCGTCGAGCGACAGGCGCTCGAGCGCGAGCAGGGCGGTCATCAGCTTCGTGGTCGAGGCCATCGGGCGCCGCGCGTCGGCCTTGCGAGCGAACACCACGTCGCCGGTGGCGCGCTCGACGAGGACCGCCGAGGGTGCGCTGACGCGCGGCGGGTCAGGGCTCTGCGCGGACGCGGCGCGCGCGAGGAGCAGGCACAGCAGCAGGACGGCGAGCCCGGGCCACGCCGCGCGTGGAACCGGCGTCACGGGGAGAGCTTGAGCTTCTGCCCGACGCTCAGGCTCTGCGCGTCGTCGATCTTGTTGAACCTCAGCAGGTCGGCGACCGAGACGCCGGTGGCCGAGGAGATGCTCCCGAGCACGTCGCCCGGCTTGACGGTGTAGGTCTTGGCCTTGGCGGTCGCACGGCCCTTGCCCGTCCGACGCTTCGCGGGCCCCGCCTGCTTCTGGCCGCTCGTCGACGTCGCCGGCGTGCTCGGGCCGTCCGAGGAGCCGCCGAGCTGCGGGCGCGCGACCAGGTAGATCGTCGCTACGGCCGCCAGGAGGGCGAGGGGCGCCAGGAAGCGCCCTGGACTGCGGTGGGGCATCGGCGCCGGAGGATAGAGAGCGCCCCGGCGGGAAGCTCACGTCGCAAGCGCCCATGCGGTCGCGCGGAGCCGCTCGGCCTCCGCGCGGCTCGCGGCCGCGGGCTCGCCGCCCTCCTCGTGCGCGTGCACGAGCGAGCGCGACGCGGTCACGAGCCCTCCCGCCGGCCCGGGCGCCCAGGCGGGCGCGAGCGCCTCGACCTGCCCGCCCTGCGCGCCGACGCCGGGGAGCAGGAACGGCGTCCGCGGCATGAGCTCCCGCAGCCGCCCGACGTGCTCGGGGGCGGTGGCGCCGACGACCGCCCCGACGTCGCCGAGCGCGTGCGCCGGATCGGCCAGCGCGCCGACCATCCTCGCTATCCGGGCCCAGACGGGCTCGCCGTCGGGGGCGGTCGGGAGGTCCTCGACGTCCGCGGCGCCCGGGTTGGAGGTGCGGACGAGGACGAAGAGCCCGCGCCCGTGAGGCCGCGCCACCTCCAGCAGCGGCGCCAGGGTGTCGGCGCCCATGTACGGGTTGACGGTGAGCGCGTCGGCGCCCAGCCCGGCGACCACGCCGAACGGGGTGGCGGTCTCGCCCAGGAACGCCTCGGCGTAGGCGCGGGCGCTGACGTCGATGTCGCCGCGCTTGGCGTCGGCGATCACGAGCAGGCCGCGGTCGCGGGCGTGGTCGCAGACCGCTCCGAGGACCGTGCGCCCCTGGGTGCCGATCCGCTCGAAGCACGCGAGCTGCGGCTTGACCGCGACCACCGCCGTGGCCACGGCGTCGATCACCAGGTGGCAGTGGGCCAGGACGGCGCGGGCGAGCTGCTGCTCCGGCGGCCCGTCCCCGGCGGCGCGGTGCGCGTCGGGCCAGAGGCGCAAGGGGTCGGGATCGAGGCCGAGGACGACGTTGGACTGCCGCGCCGCCACCGCCCGGGCGAGCCGCTGGCCGAAGGGAGCGCTCATCTGCGCCTCCACGCTACCGGGCGAAGGCGGAGCGGCGGCGGGGCGCGGCCGGCGGCGACGATCCGCGAGGATGCAGCACGATGACGCCGCTGAACCGCATCGCCTGGGGGGTCACCGTCGGCGCCTGCGTCATCCTGACGGTCCTGCTCCTGGTCTCGGGCTATCAGGGCTACGCGGCCGTCGCCGCCGCCGTCGGCCTGAGCGCGGCGATCAACCTCCGCTGAGCGGCACGGACGGAACCTCCGTGCCCGGCACCACGCGGTCCTCCGGCTCGAGGTGGATGAGCACGTCGGCGCCGGTCAGCCGGCCGCGGATCGCGCGCTGCAGCTCGTGGGACGTCGCGTGGGCGGCCTCCAGCGTCGTCCCGGCGCGGAACTGCACGTGGAGGTCGACGTAGCGGCGGGCGCCCGCCCTCCGCGCGCGGAGCTTGTGGAAGCCCGCGACGCCCCGGGGCCCGAAGCCGAGCACCTCCTCGGCGATCGCGGCGAGCTCGTCGGCCGGGAGCGCCTCGTCGATGAGCACCCGGGAGGAGGAGCGCAGGATCCGGACGCCCGCCACGACGATCGAGACCGCCACGAGCAGCGCGACGACCGGGTCGAGCCACTGCGCGCCGGTGAGCTGCACCCCGACGAGGCCGACGAGCACGCCGGCCGACGTCGCCGCGTCGGTGCGCAGGTGCGACGCGTCGGCCTCCAGTGCGGGCGAGCCCGTCGCCGAGGCCCGTGCCGACAGCCGCGCCGAGACCACGAGGTTCACCACGATCGAGATCACGAGCACCGCGATGCCGAAGCCGAGCAGCTGGACCTCCCCGCCGACGAACAGGCGGCGGACCGACTCGAAGACGATCACCCCCGAGCCGACGAGGATGAGCATCCCCTCGATCGCCGCGGACATGTCCTCGAACTTCTCGTGGCCGTAGGGGTGGTCGGCGTCGGCGGGCACGTCGGCCTTGCGGACGGACACGAAGGCCACGACGGACGCGATGAGGTCGAAGCTCGAGTGCAGCGCCTCGGTCAGCAGCGCGACGGAGCCGGTGACGGTGCCCGCGACGACCTTGAGCAGGATCAGCGTCGAGTTGGAGACGATCGACAGCAGCGCCGCGCCCGAGCGCGCGCCGGGGCCCGGCGCGGCGAGGCGGACCGGCTGACGGTCGCCGGTCACCCTCGCCTCTCGAGGCGTGCCCGCACGGCGGCGGCCGCGCGGGACCGGTGGGAGATCGCGGCCTTCTCCTCCGGCGCCAGCTCGGCCATCGTCCGCCCCGGGCGATCGGGGGCGACGACGTCGTCGGGCAGGAAGACGGGGTCGTAGCCGAAGCCGTGGTTCCCGCGCGGGTGCGCCGCGAGCGTCCCGCCGCAGCGGCCCTCGACCGTCCACGCCTCGTCCGCGGTCGGGTCGACGAACGCGATGACGCAGACGTAGGCGAGCGCGTCGCCCGCAGGCGCGTCGCGCAGGAGCTTCGCGAGGTTCTCCGCGTCGGTGGCCTTTGGTCCGGCGAAGCGCGCCGAGCGCACGCCGGGCGCGCCGCCGAGGGCGGCGGACTCGATCCCGGAGTCGTCGGCGATCACCGGCGCGCCGAGCGCTCCGGCCGCCGCCCAGGCCTTGATGAGCGCGTTCTCGGCGAACGTCGCGCCCGTCTCCGCGGGCGCGGCGAGGTGCGCGGGGAGCCCGACCAGCTCGTGGCCGGCGAGCAGCGCGCCGAGCTCTGCGACCTTGTGCGCGTTGCGGGTGGCCAGGACGAGCAGCATCAGGAGCCTGCCGCGATCGCTGCCTCCTGCGCGGCGCGCAGGTCGGCGATGCCGCCCTCGGCGAGCGCGAGCAGCTCGTCGAGGTGCGCGCGCGAGAGCGGGGTGCGCTCCGCGGTGGCCTGCACCTCGACGAGGCCGCCCTCGCCGGTCATCACGACGTTCGCGTCGACCTCGGCGGTCGAATCCTCCGCGTAGTCGAGGTCGAGCAGCGGCACCCCCGCGCGACGCCGCAGGAGACGGCCGCGAGCGAGCCCGTCAGCGGCGAGCGCTCGAGGCGACCCTCGGCCACCAGCCGCCTCATCGCCAGCGCCAGGGCCACGTAGGCGCCCGTGATCGACGCGCAGCGCGTGCCGCCGTCGGCGGTCAGGACGTCGCAGTCGAGGTAGACGGTGCGCTCCCCGAGCGCGTCGCGGTCGACCACGACCCGCAGCGCGCGGCCGATGAGCCGCTGGATCTCGATCGTGCGCCCGTCGGGGCGTCCCTTCGTCACGTCGCGCTGCTTTCGCTCCCCGGTCGACGCCGGGAGCATCCCGTACTCCGCGGTCACCCAGCCCTCGCCCCGGCCCTGCATCCAGCGCGGGACGGACTCCTGGACCGAGGCGGTGCAGATGACGCGGGTCTCGCCGCACGCGATCAGGGTCGAGCCCGTCGCGGTCGCGACGAAGCCCGGGGTGAACGCCACCGGGCGCAGGTGGTCGGCGGCGCGACCGTAGGAGCGGGCCGGCGCGGGGCTCATCGGGCGCCGGCCTCGCGGGGGCGGGCGGGGGCAGACCCGGCGAGGCCCGCGGGCGCCGGCGCCGGCCCCAGGCGGACGGCGGGCGCCGGAGCCGGCCCCAGGCGGACGGCGTCGACGGTGCCGAGCGGCATCTGCAGGAAGCGGGTGCCGAGCGCCCGGAAGGCGTCCGGGTCGCCGGTGCACAGGAATGAGTAGTCGCCCTCGCCGGTGCGCTCGGTCGCCAGGCCGCGGGCGCCGAGCACGTGGGAGACCTGGCGGGCGAGCGGTGCGCCCGACGCGATCAGGGTCACGTCCGGGCCCAGCATCCGCTGGAGCATCGGCCGCACGAGCGGGTAGTGGGTGCAGCCGAGCAGGACGGTGTCGACCCCGGCCTCGCGCAGCGGCGCGACGTAGCTGCGCACGGTCGCGACCACCCGCTCGTCGTAGGGGAAGCCCTCCTCGATGAGCGGCGCGAGCTCCGGGCAGGCGACCTGGGTGACGGCCACGTGCGGGTCGGCGACGGCGATGGCCTCGGGGTAGGCGCCCGACGCCACGGTCGCCGGCGTGGCCAGCACCCCGACGCGGCCGTTGCGCGTCCCGGCGACCGCGTGAACCCCTCCCGGCCGCACGACCCCGATGACGTCGACCCCGAGCGTCGTCTGCATCATCCGCGCCTGCAGCGCCGGCAGCGCCGCCGCCGTCGCCGAGTTGCACGCGACGACCAGGAGCTTCGCGCGGTGGCGCAGCAACTCCTCGGCGATCTCGAGGCTGAAGCGCTCGAGCTCCTCCCGGGTCCGCTCGCCGTAGGGGAAGCGCGCGGTGTCCGCGAGGTAGACGAAGTGCTCGGCGGGCAGCTGGACGAGCAGCTCGTGAAGCACGGTGAGCCCCCCGACGCCCGAGTCGAACACGGCGATCGGCCGGTCGCGGGGATGCGCGGGGGCGGGGACGGCCATCGGCCAAGCGTAGGCGAACGCGACTGGTGTTCAACCTCTCAGGCGAACGCGCGGGGCGACGCCGGCCCGCGCCGATCCGGCGACTCCCCGGGGTGTCGCGCAGGTGAGCGGGCCGCGACTCCTGTTTGCGTGCCGTGCTTCACGCTGACGAGGCACGCGACGACGGAGTGAGTCCTCTTTCCGTCCGACGACTGTCGTACGTTGCCAAATTTGGCTTGCCAGTAGCTTGGCTCTTGACCCAGGCGCCGCGCCCCGAATCGCCGCGGCTCGCGGCGAACTCGCTTCCTCCACACCACCGGACCGACCGCCAGATGCGTCCGCCTAGACCGGCTGACCCGGGGAGGGCATACGGCTGACGACCCCGCCACCACGCACTATTCGCCCCTGCGTACACGGACCGGGCCGGACGCCGTCTTATCGGTAACCGGCAGTCGCGATCCGTCACGCCGCGTCATACGAGATTCAGAGCCTTCCATACTCCCCGGTGGAGAAGGAAGCGGTCGCCCATCGCGACAGCGGAGTTGCGGTTGCGGTACTTGAACGTGAAGCGCGTGTTGCGCGCGCGTTGTTGGACTGTCCCGACGCCGCTGCAATCGAAGAGGGTTCGGAGCGCGCGCTCGACATCGAGGTCCGCAACGCCCGCTGAGGCTGCCCCCTCCTTCAAATCGGCGTAGGTGAACTCCCGAGCCCTGGTCGCAGCTATCGCGGCGATGGTCCCGTCGATCTCGCTCTGAGAGAGATAGCCGTCCAGTTCATCTCGAATCTCTGGCAGGAAGTACGAGATGGAGTAGTCGCGCAGGCCGCTCAGGATTTGGTCACGTGTCAGCTGCCGATCCGCCCCCTGCGACGCCGCTATGCGCTGGATACTCTTGAGGAGTTCGACGAAGTCGCGCGGCGTGTGGCGCGTGTGATCTAGCAGCAGCTTAGTTGTTTCCCCCTCCTTCAGAGCGGAAGGGAAGTAGCGCCCGAGCACGTCAATTGGCTCTCCGTGGGCCAATCCGGCCCGAAGGTCAGCCATCTTTATCAGACCGGAAGCCTTCGGATCTCGTGGGTCGTGATACCAGTCTAGTGTCACCGCCCAATCGCGCCGAAGCTTGTTTTTGTTGGCGCCCGGAAGACGGTCGAAGATGTCCGACCTGCACAACACAACAACTTTCGCCGGCGCGCCCCACTTGCGGAACTCCGCGTTCAATCGAGTTGTCACCATAAGCAGCGAGGCTAGAGACTTCTGGTAAGCATCGTCTCGATTTAAGGCGTCGTCAAGGCCATCAATCACGATGACGTGTTGGGCCTCGCTGTGAAACTGGCATACCAGGCGCCGCATGTGGGCGACTAGGCTCGAAAGCGCAACATCCGCAGCCTCATAGCGGGTGTGCGTCATCGCTTCTGCGATCTTGGGCACGTGCAACTTGAAGCCCTTTTCCGCCGACTTAAGCACAAGTGCCTTTAAATCTCCGGCGGGCAGGTAACCCAGCTTTTTCAACTGGTCTATGCTCTGATGAAAGACGGGGTCTTCTTGCACAGCCGCTTCATCTGTGCGTAACGAATCCAGCATCGACACGAGGAGTAGCCACGCCCATGTCGCCTGGGTCTGCTCCTCGGTGTCCGCACCGTCCACCACGTCCCGTCGAAGCCGATCATACGGAAAATCTGATAGTGCCATGCTATGTACGAAGAGCATCGGATCTCCAACCGACAGAAGGCGACAACGCTCCGCCACCGAAGACTTCCCAGAGCCCTTGTAGCCGAGGAATAGCCATCTGCCGCCGTTCAGCGCTTCGGCGGTTGTATGCGCTGCATCGAAGTAGCCCTTAAGCAACAGTTCGGGCGCGTCGGCACCTTCCCGCTCCGCGCTAGCGTAGCCGAAATTGATCGTCTGAAACGACACTCAGGACCTTCCGTGCGATTGCTGGGCGATCAACTTACTACATCTTCTTTCCGTACTGCCCATCACGACGATGTTCGTTGCGCAGTCGGACGCGGCCCCCGCAACCAGTGGCCGCTTGATTGCCCCCCAGTGGGCATCAGGCAATGATCCGCAGCCGCTTGGGTGGTCGGCTTTCCTCGCGTTCGGGATGGGAATTGGGGCGCTCCTGTGTTTCCGTGGGTTGGGTGAACGCCCAGTGCGGCCCGAATGCCCCGTCGCTGCTGGCGTACGGCGGCCGTAGAGGCCATCGCGAACGTGCGCTTAATCGACACGCCGAGGCTTCGCTTTGCCGCGCCGTCGAGGTCGCCGCTACGCGGATCGCTGCGCGCGGCCTGCCGGGCCGCGCTCGACGGCGCGGCGTCGCTACGCTGGATCACGATTAGGGTCGCGCGACCGCGCATCCTCGCAACCTGCCTGATAGAAGGCACTCCTTGGGTCACTTCCTCGCATCGGTCGGCCCAAGACCGCCGCAAGGGTCAAGCACCCACCCAGTTGCGCAACGCCGTCTCTCCACCCGGCGCACTCTTCACCTCACCCGCGGAAACGTCAGGAGACCCGAGTTGGTCCGCTCGCCGCTGTCTCGACCCTCGGCGCGCCCTTCGGGCGCTTGACCTCGCTCCGAAGGGAGCTGCATTGTCTCAGACCTGCCCCGGCTGCGGAGGGTGCCGTCGAGGCGCCCTCAGGGCGCCCCGGCAAAGGACGGAAGTGTGCCGCCTGGGCGGAGGGAGAGCTACTGCTCGGCGGAGCGCCTCAGGGCTGCCGTCGCCGACCGTGCCCGTGCCCGCCGACCCGCCCGGACCACCAACGAAGACCCCCTACCTGCCATGTCGCAGCTCTCACCGAGGCGACTCCCCGGGGCGCCAGCACGTGAGCGGCCGGCGACTCCCCGGGCGCCGGCGGCCGGCGGCCGCGCCGGTTGCCCCACGCGAGGAGCGAGGCGCTGACGCGGCCGCGGCGACTCGTCGTGAGACGCGGCGCTACTTGCTCACGCTCTTGATGGCATCCCCCAGCTCCTTGGTGACGATGTCGCCGAACTTGAAGTTGCTCTTGCTGGCGGCGGACACCGCGACGGCGAGGACGCCGGCGACGAGCAGGATGAGCGCCACGTACTCGACGGTCCCCTGCCCTCGCTGGGGCGCGGCGCGCAGACGGGCCGCGACGGCGGCGATGGACAGGACGAGCCAGGCGGAGAGCCGGGCGGAGAGGCGATGGGTCATGGCGGTGCGCCCTCCCGGGCGGGGGTCGGATGCGGGATGGAGCAAGCCTCGGGCCGAACCGCGTCACGGATCTAGACGCACCTGTGGAGAATCAGCCTCGAATGCGCGCACTGATCGTCACGAACATGTGGCCGTCCCCCTCGAACCCCGCGCTCGGGGCCTTCGTGCGCGACCAGGTCGACGCGCTGCGCCGCATCGACGGCGTCGAGCTCGACGTGTTCGCCTTCCCTCCCGGCGGCTACGTGCGGGCCGCGCGGGAGCTCCGCGCGCGCCACCGCGGCAGCCGCCACGACATCGTCCACGCCCACTTCGGCCTCACGGCGTGGGTCGCGCTCGCGCTCGGCGGGCCGGCCCCGCGCGTCGTCACGCTCCACGGCACCGACGTGCGTCATCCCCGCTCGCGCCGCATCACCCGGGCGGCCCTCGGGCGCATGGCGCTCGTCGCCGCGGTCAGCGACGAGCTCGCGCACGACACCCCGGGCCCCTACGAGGTCCGCATCCTCCCGTGCGGAGTCGACACGCGCCGCTTCGTCCCGATCGACCGGCGCCGCGCCCGCTCGGCGCTCGGCCTCCCGCCCGAGGAGCCGTGCCTGCTCTTCCCCGCCGACCCGGCCCGGCCCACCAAGCGCCACGACCGGGCGATGGACGTCGCCGCCGGCGCACGGCTGCTCTCGCTCGGCGGCGTCGATCCCGCCGAGGTCCCGCGGTGGGTCAACGCGGCGAACGCCGTCGTGCTGCCGACCGAGGTGGAGGGGTTCGGCCTCGCGATCCTCGAGGCGCTGGCCTGCGACGTCCCCGTGCTCACGACGCCCGTGGGGGTCCACCGCGAGGCGCTCGCCGGCGTCGAGGGGACCCTCTGCACGCCCTACGAGCCGGAGGCGTGGCGCGCCGCCGCCGCCGCCCACCTCGCCGCGCCGGACCCGCGTGTGGCCGGCCGGGCGAGCGCGGAGCGCTGGTCGACCGACGACATGGCCGGGCGCGTCGTCGCCGCCTGGCGCGAGCTGCTCGCGCGCTGAGCGGCGGTCCACGCCCGGCCGGGACGCCGCTATGGTGCGCCCCGGCGCCAAGTCCCGGCGCCGCGCCCTCATGACCCGCCGACCGTCCCTGAGGCGACGACGCGCCGCCGACCCCGCTCCCGGCGCCGAGTCCCCCGCACCCACCCCGGCGCCCACGGCGCCGTCGAGCGCGCCTGGGACGATCGTCGCCCCTTCGCCCGGGGAGCTCGCCGCCGCTTCACCCGGGGGGATCGTGGCGCACGGCGCGGAGCACCCGTCCGCGGTGACCGCGGTCCACGCTCCCGTCGCGGCTCCGGACCCGTCCGCGCCCGCCGGCCTCGAGCCTCTGCCCCCTGACGCCCCCGGCCCGCCAAGCTTCCGCGACCGCGGGCAGCTGCGCCGGCGCCTGCGGTACCTGCGCCGGGTCCGCGAGCTCGGCTTCCGCGACCTCGGCGGCCTGGTCTTCGACCTGCACCGGTTCGGCCGCGAGGGGACACCGCTCATCGCCGGCAAGCTCGAGGCGCTCGCGACCGTCGACGTCGAGCTCCGCGCGCTCGAGGAGCGCCTCATCGACCGCCGGGACTTCGTGGTGCTGCGCGAGCCGGGGATCGCGGCCTGCCCGCGATGTGCCGCGCTGCACGGCTCCGACGCGAACTTCTGCCCGAACTGCGGCCTGCGCCTCGACGGGCCGCAGGCCATCTCCGAGGTCGGCGACGCGCCGGCCGCCGCGCCCGCCGGGCCGCTCCCTCCCGCGGCACACGCGCCGCCGGGCTCGGGCTCCGCCTACGCCCCGGAGGCCGGGACTCCCGTCTCCTCCGGCCTCGCCCCCCTCGCGCCCGAGCCCCCCACCACCGCCGACCCGCCGACCACCGCGCCGCCCGCGACCGGTGCCGAGCCGCCGACCGCACAGCCCGCGGTGGAGTCCGACGCCGAGCCCGGGCGCTCCCCCGACACGCCGTGAGCGAGCAGGGTTCGCCGCCGGCGCCGCCGCCGGGCGCGTTCGCCTGCCCGCGCTGCGCCTCCCCGATCGGCCGCGACCAGGACTGGTGCCTGGTCTGCGGCGCCGCCGCGCGCACCCGTCTGGCGCCCGCGCCGAACTGGAAGCTCCCGGTCGCGGTCCTCGCGGCGGTCGTCGCGGTCTCGCTGGTCGCGCTCGCGATCGCGTTCGTGACCCTGACGAACGACCCCGCGCCCGCCACGGGCGCCACGGGCGTGAGCGGACCGACCGCGGTCGCGCCGGCCCCCGCGCCCGTTCCGGCCCCAGTCACCCCGACGGGACCCACGGGCCCGAGCGCCACGACCGGTCCGGCGGCGCCCGGCGCGGGCGCGACCGGGCCGACCGGCCGCACGGGCGAGACGCGCCGAAGCGGACCCACCGGCCGCGCGGGCGCGAAGCGCCGGAGGGGCGCCACCGGGCGCACCGGCGCCACGGGCACCCGCTGACCGCTGGTCGTCAGCCCGTGGCCGACGATCGGGCCAGCGGGCTCCAACACGGAGCGCTCGGCTCGATCTCGCACCGTCGACGCGAGCGAACCGTCGAAGCGACTCGTCGACCAAACGGCAGAGGCGCGCTCCCGGCGCACGTTCGTCGGCTCGGAGCCGAGAGACGTGCGCGCGTGCGCCACTGTTCGCGTCGGGCGGCGTCGCACGGAGGAGGGGCGTGCTCGCTCGGCGGCGTCGGCCTGGACGCGCGTCCCGACGCACCCCCTGACGGGCGGCTCCCCGTCGCAGCGAGGTGCACTTTTCCGCTCCTCTTCCGGATCGTCGCCGGCGAGCTGGTCACGACCGACGAGAGCGACCGCTTCGCGTACTTCCCCGTCGGAGAGCTGCCCGAGCGGTTGAGCCCTGCAGTTCGTCGCCGGCTCACCGAATGGTCGACCCAGCAGCATCAGACGCTGCCGCTCACCGACCAGGGCCCGTCCGCCCGTGAGTGGCTCGCCAGGACGCAGTTCGAGTAGGCGCGCCTCGGCTCACCCCAGCAGCGCGCGGGTCCGTTCCAGCGCCGCCACCGCGAGCGGGTGCGGCGCGAGCTCCGCCGGTGCCGCGACGCCGCTCGCGGCGGTCTCCAGCGTCGCCTGCACGCCGCGGGTGAGCGCTCCGAGCGCGTAGCCGCCCTCGAGCACGAACCCCAGCCCGACGCCGAGCTCGTCGGCGAGGCGCCGCAGCGACGCGGCCATCGTCGCGTACCCCGCGTCGGTCACCATGCACCCCGCGAGCGGGTCGTCGCGGTGCGCGTCGAAGCCGGCGGAGACGAGCAGGAGCTGCGGCCGCCACGTGCGGGCGAGCGGCAGCACGAGATGCTCGACCACCGAGCAGAACGTCTCGTCGCCCGAGCCGCCGGGGACGGGCACGTTGACGTTGGTGCCGGTTCCCGCGCCGGAGCCGACGTCGCTCGCCGCCCCCGTCCCGGGGTAGAACGGGGACTGGTGCACGGAGACGAAGAGCACCCGCGGCTCGGCGCGGAAGATCGCGTTGGTCCCGTTGCCGTGGTGCACGTCGGTGTCGAGGACGAGCACCCGCTCGAGGCCGTGATGGTCGAGCGCCCACCGGGCCCCCACCGCCACGGAGTTGAAGAGGCAGAAGCCCATCGCCCTCCCCCGCTCGGCGTGATGGCCGGGCGGCCGGTGCAACGACGCGCCGACCCGCGGACCCCCGTCGGTGAGCAGCGCGTCCACGAGGGCGACGACGCCGCCCGCCGAGTGCCGCGCCGCCTCACCGGAGCGCGCAGAGACCACGGTGTCGGCGTCGATCGCGCCGCCGCCCGCCGCGCAGAGCCCCTCGATCGCCGCGACGTACTCGGGCGGGTGCACGGCCGTCAGCTGCGCGTCGGTCGCCACCGGCGACTCCCGCAGCGCGTACCCGAACGCGGCGTGCTCGTCCAGGGCCGCCGCCAGCGCCACGATGCGCTCGGCCCGCTCGGGATGGCCGGGGCCCGTGTCGTGCGCCTCGGAGGACGCGAAGTGCGTGAACAGAGGCCCGTGGGACACCCGGGTACCGTACCCCGCCCGATGCCTCCCGCCTCGACCGCCGCCGCGCCCGCGCACGCGCCCGACGTCTGCGTCGTCGGCGCCGGCGGTGCCGGCATGTACGCGGCGCTGACGGCGACGCGAGAGGGCGCGCGGGTCGTGCTCGTCTCGGCCACGCCGCTCGCGCAGACCTCCTCCTACTGGGCCCAGGGCGGCCTGGCCGCCGCGCTCGGCGCCGACGACTCGCCCGACCTGCACCGGCGCGACACGGAGACCTCCGGCCGCGGGGCCGTCCGCCGCACGGCCGCGAACGTCCTCGTGCGCGAGGCGCCGCGCGTGGTGCACGACCTGCAGGAGCTCGGGGTCGTCTTCGACCGCGACGAGCGGGGGGAGCTCGCGCTCGGACTCGAGGGGGGCCACGGCCGGCGGCGCGTCGCCCACGCGGGCGGCAGCGCGACGGGCCGCCGCGTGGTGCGCCAGCTCTCCGCGGTCGTGGTCGCGGAGCCCGGCATCACCGTGCTCGAAGGCGCTCGTGCCGCCGCGCTGTGGACCACGCCGGAGGAGGGCCGGTGCGTCGGCGTGCTCTGCGAGGACGGCCGCGCGATCGGCGCCCGCGCCACGGTGCTGGCCACGGGCGGCGCCGCCGCGCTGTGGTCACGCACCACCAACCCCCCGGGTTCGCTGGGCATCGGGCTGCTGCTCGCCCACGCCGCCGGCGCCGCCCTCGCCGACCTCGAGTTCGTGCAGTTCCACCCGACCGCGATCATCGGCGTCCCGGGCCGCGAAGGCTTCCTGGTCACCGAGGCGATCCGCGGCGAGGGAGCGCTGCTGCTCGACGCGCACGGAGAGCGCTTCGTCGACGAGCTCGCCGGCCGTGACGAGGTGGCCCGCGCGATCGTCCGCACGCTCCGCGACCAGGGCGCCACCCACGTGGACCTCGACATGCGCCACGTCGACCCGGCGCTGTTCCCGAACGTCGTCTCCGCCCTGCGCGATCACGGCCTCGACCCCGTGACCCGGCTGCTGCCGGTCGCGCCCGCCTGCCACTACGTCATGGGCGGCATCGTCGCCGACCTCGACGGCGGCACGACGGTCCCGGGCCTCTACACGATCGGCGAGTCGGCCTGCACCGGGCTGCACGGCGCCAACCGCCTCGCCTCCAACTCCCTCAGCGAGTGCTTCGTCATGGGCCGCCGGGCCGGGCTCGCCGGGCTCGACGAGCCCGCACTGCGCGCGCACGCCTCGCCGCCGGAGACCACCAGCGTGATCGTCGCGGCGACCCCGGAGACGCGCGCCGCGCTGTGGGAGCACGCGGGCGTCGAGCGCGACGGCGCGGGCCTCGCGCGGCTGCGCGGCGACCAGCACCCGCTCGCCCGCATGGTCGCGGCCTGCGCCCTGCATCGTGAGGAGAGCCGCGGCGCGCACCTGCGGACCGACCATCCCGCGCTCGACCCGGCGCTCGACGGCCTCCACGCCGTCGTCCGCGGCGACGACGCGCCGCTGCTCGAACGCTGGAGGTAGCACGCCGCACAGCGTCGACGCGCCCTAAAAACACGGCGTCTGGTAAGCGCGCTGACCGTCTGGCCGGCGATCTGGCACATCCGCGTGATCTGCGCGCCGCTGCTTAACGCCAAACCAACACTGGGGGTGTTGGAGCCTTCACACCCACCGCCGACACTAAGTCGGAGCATCGGCAGGGGATCCGACCGTCACGGAGGAGAAACGAGCCCACGGCTCGCACACATCATGTTCCACTTCAGCAGGGCCATTTACCGCGAGCTCGCACGCGACATCCAGTCCCCGGTGGGCTGCGGCCACAAGGAAGGGCACGAGACGGTGCTCCGAGCCTGCGAGAAGAACCTCGAGCGCCTGGCGACCGACCGTCACTACTTCGCCAAGCCGGCGCGCACCCTCTTCTCGGACATCCGCCCCTACTTCCCGGTGACCGCGCAGGCCAAGGTCTGGCACGTCGTGCAGACCTACGTCGCGGCGGCCGAGGAGTGGCTGCTCAAGCAGCCGCGGCACGGCTACGACGCCAACGGCAACCCGCTGCAGTGCCGGGCGACCACGCGCCGCGGGACGGCCTGCCAGCGCGAGCCGCTCCCGCACAACGGCTACTGCCCGTCGCACCAGCACCTCGCAGAGACCGAAGGGTCCGAGGTGCAGATCCTCGCCGCCTGAGCCCAGTCCCCTGACGCCGCGCGTCGCGAGGCCCGGTGGACCCGCCCGAGCCGGAGGCGTAGCGTCGGAGCCGTGCTGCTCGGGGTCGACGTCGGAGGGACCTTCACGGACGCCGTCCTCGTCGACGGCGTCGCCATCAGCACCGCGAAGGCGCCGAGCACACCGGACGACCAGTCCGGCGGCGTCCTCGCGGCGATCGACGCCGTGCTCGACGCGGCGGGCGCGACCGCGGCCGACGTCGGCGCCTTCGCGCACGGCATGACCGTCGCGACGAACGCGCTGCTGGAGGGCACCGGCGCGCGGACGGCGTTCCTGGCCACCGCCGGGTTCGTCGACCTCGTCGAGCTCGGCCGCCAGGCGCGGGCGGACCTCTACCGCCTCGAGGCCGCCCATCCCGCGCCGCTCGTGCCACCGGAGCGGCGCCTCGCGGTGGCGGAGCGCATGGGCGCCCGCGGCGCGGTGGTGCGGGCGCTCGAGGAGCCGGCCGCGGTCGCCGAGGCCGCCGCCGCGCTCGACGTCGAGGCCGTCGCGGTCT
Organism: Solirubrobacterales bacterium; assembly: GCA_038321325.1. Taxonomy (GTDB): domain Bacteria; phylum Actinomycetota; class Thermoleophilia; order Solirubrobacterales; family Solirubrobacteraceae; genus Paraconexibacter. The sequence continues at coordinate 8,830 of JBBQEV010000030.1, read as the reverse complement.
GCCTCCTGCACGCCGACCGCTTCCCCGCCCACGAGCGCGCGCTGGGCGCGGCGTTGCGCGAGCGCCTGCCGGGCACGCACGTCTCGTTGTCCCACGAGGTCGTCGGCACGTTTCGGGAGTACGAGCGCGCGGCCACGACGGAGGTCGACGCCGCGCTGTCGCCCCTGCTGGCCGCCTACCTCGACCGGCTCGCGGCGGCGGCGGCCGAGCGCGGGCTGCCCGCGCCGCAGGTCATGCAGAGCTCGGGCGGGCTCACCGACGTCGCGACGGCTGCGGCCCACGCCGCGTTCACGGTCCTCTCGGGCCCGGCGGGCGGCGCGGCGGCCGCGGCGCTGATCGCGCGCGCGACGGGCGAGCCGGATCTCCTGTGCTTCGACATGGGGGGCACGTCGTGCGACGTCTGCGCCGTGCAGGGCGGCCGCGTGCGGGAGACGACGGGCCGGGAGGTCGGCGGGCGGCCGCTGGCGCTCGGGATGGTCGACGTGCACACCGTCGGCGCGGGCGGCGGCTCGATCGGCTGGAGCGATGCGGGCGGCGCGCTGCGCGTGGGCCCGCGCAGCGCCGGCGCGCGGCCGGGGCCCGCGGCCTACGGGCACGGCGGGACCGAGCCGACGGTCACCGACGCCCACGTCGTGCTCGGCCACCTGAGCGGGGAGCTCGCGGGCGGCGTCGCGCTTGACGCCGAGGCGGCGCGGGCGGCGGTCTCGGCGCTCGCCGACGCGGTCGGCCTCGGGCTCGAGGAGACCGCCCGCGGCATCCTGCGCGTGGCCGACGCGGAGATGGTGCGGGCGCTGCGCGTGATGAGCGTCGAGCGTGGCCTGGACCCGCGCGACTTCGCCCTCCTCGCGTTCGGCGGTGCCGGGCCGCTGCACGCCGCCGCGCTCGCCGGCGAGCTCGGAATCCGGCGGATCGTCGTCCCGCGGGCCGGCTCGGTGCTCTCCGCGCTCGGGCTGGCCGCCGCCGACCGGCGGCGCGACGAGGCGCAGACCGTGCTGCGGCCCGGGGGCGAGCTCGACGCGGAGGAGCTCGCCGGGCTGGCCGGCGACGCGGACGAGGTCGCCTGGGAGGTCCGCTACCGCGGCCAGGCCCACGAGCTGACCCTCCGCGCGGTCGATCGGACGCCGGAGGCGCTGCGGGCCGGGCTCGCCGCCGAGCACGAGGAGCGCTACGGCTACTCAGAGCCCGGCGCGCCCTGGGAGCTCGTGACCGTCCGGCGCACGTGGCGTACGCCGGGCGCCGAGGTGTTCGGAGAGGGCGCCGCGGAGCACGACGGGAGCGTCCGCGGCCCGGCGCGGCTGCCCGGGTCGGAGTTCACCGTGCTCGTCCCCGAGGGCTGGGCGGGTGGCTACGACCCCGCGGGCACCCTGCGCCTGGAGCGCACGGACTGATGGACCCGATCGCGCTTCAGGTCGCCACCGGGGCGCTGCGCTCCGCCTGCGAGGAGATGGGCGCGACGCTCATCCGCGCCGCGCACTCGGCCAACATCAAGGAGCGCCGCGACTGCTCGACGGCGCTCTTCGACCCGGCCGGGGAGTGCGTCATGCAGGCCGAGCACATCCCCGTCCACCTCGGCTCGATGCCCGCCGCGGTCGCCGCGGTGCTCGGCGAGGCGCACGCGCCCGGGGTCTCCTGGATCCTCAACGACCCGTTCGCGGGCGGGACGCACCTCCCCGACATCACCGTGATCACGCCGGCGTTCGGCCCGGACGGCGAGCGGCTCGGCTTCGCGGCGGCGCGGGCGCACCACGCCGACGTCGGCGGGCGCGTGCCGGGCTCGATGCCCGCGGACTCGACGAGCCTGCACGAGGAAGGCGTGGTGATCGCGCCGCGCGTCCTCGACGCCGCGGCGGTCGAGGCGCTGTCGGAGCGCATGCGCCAGCCCGCCGAGCGCCGCGCGGACCTGCGCGCGCAGCTCGCCGCGACGCGCCTCGGCGTCTCCCGCCTGCGCGAGCTCCACGCGCGCCTCGGGACCGCCGGGCTGCACGAGGCCACCGCTGCGGTGCTCGACTACACCGAGCGCCGCACGCGCGCCGCGCTCGCCGCGCTGCCGGACGGGACGCGCAGCGCGCAGGACGTCCTGGAGGGCCGCGACGGCGACCTGACGCTGCGGCTCGTCGCGACGGTCGCCGGCGACACGATCACGCTCGACTTCACCGGCTCGGCGGCGCAGGACCGCGGGAACCTCAACTGCCCGCGCGCGGTGACCTACAGCGCCGCGGTCTTCGCCGTCCGCGTGCTCACCGATCCCGACGTGCCGCCCAGCGCCGGCGCCCACCGGCCGGTGACGGTCCTCACCGAGCCCGGGACGCTCCTCGACGCCCGGTTCCCCGCCGCGGTGGCCGCGGGCAACGTCGAGACCTCCTCGCGGGTCGCCGACCTCGTGCTCCGCGCCTTCGGGCGTGCGCTCGGCCAGGGCACGATGAACAACCTCACGCTGGGCAACGAGCGCTTCTCCTATTACGAGACGCTCGGCGGCGGGCAGGGCGCGACGGACGGCGCCCCGGGCCCGAGCGGGGTGCACGTGGCGATGAGCAACACGCGCAACACGCCGGTGGAGGCGCTCGAGCTCGAGCTGCCGGTGCGCGTCGTCGAGTACGCGATCCGTCGCGGCAGCGGCGGCGCCGGGCGGTGGGCGGGCGGCGACGGCGTCGTGCGCGAGCTCGAGGCGCTCGAGCCGATGGCCTGGTCGCTGATCACCGAGCGCCGCCGCCACGCACCCGCGGGCGCGGCAGGCGGCGAGGACGGCGCCCGTGGCCGCAACGTGGTGGCGGGAGTCGAGGTGCCCGGCAAGGCGACGGGCGAGCTTGCCGCCGGCGAGACGCTGCGGATCGAGACGCCGGGGGGCGGGGGCTACGGCCGCCCGGTGACGTAGGTCGCGATCCGGCGCGATCGCCGGTCAGGCCTCCCCGGCCCGGGAGACGCAGCGAACGGGCGGATGCGGTTCCCCACCAGCCGGATCCGCCTTCTCGACGCGCCCGTTCAGGTTGCGCGGTGATCGCAGGCCCGGTTCACGCTTGCCGGCGGCCGTGAGCCATTTCACGCCGCGTCGCGCAGCGCCACCGGCCCTAGGATTCGGCCATGGACCGCATCGGCTTCCTCGGCCTCGGCATCATGGGCTCGCGCATGGCCGCGAACCTCGCCGAGGCCGGCCATCCGCTCACCGTCTGGACGCGCACGCCGGGCAAGGCGCAGGCGTGGGTCGACGCGCGCGGCGGCCGCGGCGACGTCCGCGCCGCGGCGACCCCCGCCGCCGTGGCGGCGGGGTGTGACGTGCTCATCACCATGGTCGTCGACGGGTCGCAGGTCGCGGAGATCGTCGCCGGCCCCGACGGGCTGGCGAGCGCCGGCGCCCCCGAGAAGCTGCTCGTGGACATGTCCACGATCGGGCCGGCTGCCGCGCGCGGCATCGCCGCGTCGCTCCCGGAAGCCTGGCGCTTCGTCGACGCCCCGGTCACCGGCTCCTCACCGCGCGCGGAGGACGGCACGCTCACGATCATGGCCGGGGGCGAGGCCGCGGACTTCGAGCGCGCGCGGCCGCTGTTCGAGGTCATGGGCGCGCTGGTGCTCCACGTCGGCGGGACGGGCCAGGGCCAGATGGTCAAGCTCATCAACAACGCGGTGGCCGCGGTCAACGCCGGCACCGTCGCGCAGGGGCTGCTCGTGGGCGCCGCCACGGGCGTCGACCTCGACGCGCTCGTGGCGGTCATGGGCGCGGGGTCCGGCGCCTCGTTGATGCTCGAGCTCAAGGCGGGCCCGATGCGCGCCCACGCCTACGACACGCTGTTCAAGCTCGAGCACATGCTCAAGGACGTGCGCCTGTGCCTGGAGGAGTGCGACCGCGCGGGCGTCCCGTTCCCGGCGGCGGCAGCCACGCGCGAGGCGCTCGTCGCGGCCCGCGGACGCGGCCACGGCGAGGACGATTTCGCCGCCGTGCTGGAGACCTACGAGGGTCTCGCGGGGCGGCGCCTGTAGCGAACGGATGTCACAAAGTCAAAACCCCTCATTTGCAGGCGAAGTTGGTGATCCGGGCCCACCTTTGACACAATCACCGCACCGCCCGTGCCGTAGATCGCCTGTCCCCCCATCGCGGTTGACTGCACGGGCTCCCTGTCGAACCCCTCCCAGGTCTGAACAACATGCCTATCGCATTCAAGGAATGGGCGGTCACCGTCCGTGCGCTCGCCGAAGGTGAGCAGCTCATCACGCTCCGCAAGGGCGGCATCCGCGAGGATGACAAGCACTTCGAGCTCAAGCACGAGCGCTTCTTCCTCTACCCCACCTTCGATCACCAGCGCAACGACCTCGTGCGCCCGTCCCACGCCCCCGAGCTGCGTCGCGCACTCGAAGAGGGCGTGTGGCCCGACGGCGACCCACCCGTCGGCGCGCTCACCCAGGACGGCGGCATCCCTCAGCCCGACCGCGTTCGCGTTCGGGCGTGGGCCGAGGTCGCCGGCCACTACACGATCACCGATCCGCGCACGCTCAACGAGCTCTCGCCGTACCACGTGTGGACGACCGACTACGCCGCCAAGCGCTTGCGCTGGAAGCGCCGCCACCCGCTCCACGTCCTGCTGCTGCGCACGCACCGGATCCCGCGCCCGGTGACCGTCAAGGTCCGCGACCAGTTCGGCGGCTGCAAGTCGTGGCTGGAGATCACCCGCGACCTGCCGTTCGAGGGCACCCCGGTCCTCTCCGACAAGGAGTTCGCCGCGGTGGCCGGGACGATCGGCACGATCTGCGACTCGCGGGTCCCGGAGCTCGTCTAGCCCCGCCCGCTCGCGCCACGCGAGGCGTCGTGCACGTGAAGGGCTCGGTGCGGCCGCCGGCGAAGCACGGCGGGTGAGCTGGGTCGAGACCGAGTCGCCGAGCTTCAGCGCCCGGCACGCCGACGGGGACGCCGACGATGTCGTGGGCGTCCTCGAGCTGCTCGAGAGCACCCGCGCCGGGCTCGCCGGGGTCCTACCGGCCGTCCCGCCGGGCCCGATCGAGGTCGTGGTCCACTCCTCGCGCGCCCAGCTCTACGCGGCGCAGCCGCACCTGCTGGCGGTCACCCGCCTCACGGCGCCCGCCGCCCGGCGCTACCTGACCGGCTGGGCGAACGCCGGCACGCTGCACCTGCTCGCGCCGCGGCTGCTGGCCGCGCGTGCGTCGAGCGTCCCGGGCTCGAAGGAGATGGCGCTGCTGGCGCCCGCGGCCCTCTACGCCCAGCTCGCGCTCGGGCACGTCAACCCGCGGCTGCCGCCGCCGCTGCGGCCGCGCTCGCTCGGCGGGCTCGGACGCTGGGCGTGGCTGACCGCGGGTGCGCCGCAGTGGCTCGGCGGGCAGACGGCCTACGCCCGCCCGGCGATCGCGCGGCGCCTGCGCGAGGGCCCCGAGCCCGCGTTCCCGCCCGGCGGCCGCGACGCCGTCCTGCTCGGGGGCACGGTCGTCGACCTGATGGCCCGCGAGGAGGGCGACGCCGCCGCGATCGACTTCGCCTGCACCGCCGGGAAGGGGCACCCGCGACCGGCACTCGTCGATGCGTTCCACGGCCGCCCGCTCGTGCACACCGAGGGGACCTGGCGCGCCCACCTCGCGCGCCTGGCGGGGCAGGCCTGAGCACCGGCGCAGCGACCCTCCGGGCGCTGCGCGCGGCGCGGCGTTCGTGATCGCGCTCGCCGTGCGAGCCCGTTTTGCGAACGCTGCCCCCGGGGCGGCGGGAAGCTACCCGTTCGGGATGCGCACGTGGAGGTGGTCGTCGTGGCGCGCGAGCTTCTGCACGACGCCCCGGGGGCCGCGCAGGTGCGTGTTCGGGCCGACGAAGACGTACTGCGCGCCCGCCCGCACGAGGGCGTCGACGAGCGACTGGGAGCGCTCGCGATCGATCTCGCCCACCCGGCCGACGCCGATCTCGCGGCCGTCGGCCCGCGGATAGGCGATGTCGGCGTCGAGTCCGTTCTGGTGGGAGGCGTGGCCGAGCCCGCCGTACTCCGGCCCGAAGCGCCCGCCCTCGGGGAGCGAGAGGTCGCTGATGACGACCCGCGGCGCGTCCGGGTACGTCCGGTGGTACCGCGCCGCGACCGTGAGGAGGGTGGCGACGAGGCGGTCGGTGCCGACCCGGCGCCAGTCGCGATTCGGGCTGACCTGGTCGACCGCGTCCCACGTCGTGTGGTCGGGGCCGTCGGCCGGGAGGAGCACGCCGTGCTCCAGGCGCCCGCGGTTCGGGCGGCCGACCGCGCGGGAGGGCACCACGGGCGCCGGGACGGTCACGACCGGCTGCCGCTGCGGGACCGCCGGCGCAGCGGGGGGACGCCCGCCGGGCCGCGCCGGGGGCACCGGCGCCGGGGGCGGGGCCATCGCCGCCACGCCCGGGCTCTGAGGCACCGCGACGACGGACGGCGCGGGCGCGGCGGCGCTGCCCCGCGTCGCGTGGACGGCAGAGGCGACGGCCGCCGTGAGCACGCCGAGCACGACGACGAGCAGGAGAGCGACGCTCGCCGCGCGCGTCGTGCGCCCGCGGCCGCGGGCAAGGCGTGGCCGCGCCCCGCGGACGCGCATCGTCACCCGATCGCGCGGGAGAGCAGGACGCCCGCGGGCGCGACGGAGAGCAGACCGAGGCACAGCGAGAGGCCGATCGCCATCGTCCGCGTGGAACGGCCCGCGCGGCGCGGCGCGGACCCTCCGGCGGAGGCCGCGCTCGAGGCCGCGTACTCCGCCTCGACGACCGCGAGCACCTCGCGGGCGACGTCCTCCCCCGACTGCGGGACGAACACGTCGCGCGGGCCGGAGAACATCATGTCGGGCACGTCGAAGCCGGCCGAGCGCTTGTACATCGACGGGACGCCGTACTCGAGCAGGAGCCCCTGGATGAGCTCGGCCTCCGCCTGGTGACGGCCGACCGCGACCCGGACGAGCGGTCCCTCGCTGTACTGCCGCTTGGTCTTGCGGGCGCGCTCTTGGCGCTCGGTGGCCTCCGGGACGCCCTCGACGCTCGCGATCACCAACGGCATCCCGCACGGGCCGCAGAAGCGCTCGTCGGGCGGCGCGGGGACGCCGCAGCGCGGGCAGACGAGGGGCTCGCCGCTCACGTCAGCTCGACCTCGGTGACCGCGCCGTCCTCGATGAGATAGCTGCGGACCGTCGGGGACGCGACCTTCGTCCCGACGATCACCCACTCCGTGCCGGGCCAGCCCGCCGCGAAGTTGATGTCGGTCTGCGAGGGGTAGGGCGCGGAGCGCGTGTGCGAGTGGTAGATCGCGCCGAGCGCCGCACCGCCGTCCTCGATCTCGCTCAAGAGGTGGTGCAGCGCCATGCCGTCGACCTCGAAGCGCAGCGGGCTCGCGGCGAGGTTCTCCAGCGGGTGGACCACCTCGGCGACGCCGTCGCGCACGGCCACGACGCCACAGCACTCGTTCGGCGCGTCGCGCATCGCGTGCGCGACGATCTCGTCCCTGAGCGCCCCGGGCAGCCGCATGCCCCGGAACGGTAGCGCGCTACTCGTTGCGCGCGGCGACGAGCTCGTCGTCGTCGCGACGGTCGCTGTTGCCGCCGATCGCGTCCTTGAACTCACGCATGCCCTTGCCGACGGACTTGCCGACCTCGGGGAGCTTCTTGGGGCCGAGCACGATCAGGGCGATGGCGAGGACGATGATGAGTTCCATGGGACCGATGTTGGGCATCCGGGTCTCCTAATGTTCGAGTGGGGTCTTTAGGGTTCTGCGCAGGGTCTGGGTGTTCCTGCGGGCGGGGTCCGGCCGCAGATCACCGCGTGGTGCTACCACCACACCGTCGAGTCGAGGTTGGCGACCTCGTCGACCGGCAGCGTGTAGACGCCGGAGGACAGGTACCTCCAGCCGTCGTCGCAGACGATGAAGACGACGTTGCCCTCGTCCATCTCGCTCGCGATGCGGACCGCGACCCGCGCGATGGCGCCGGAGGAGACCCCCGCGAACAGCCCCTCCTCGTCGAGGAGCTTGCGGGTCCAGACGATCGCGTCGCGATTGGTGACGAAGATCTTGCGGTCGAGCAGGGTCAGGTCGATGATCGGCGGGATGAAGCCGTCCTCGAGCGAGCGCAGGCCCTGCACCGGCTCGCCCTGCATGGGCTCGGCCGCGACGATCTTGCACGCGTCGCCGAAGGCCTCCTTGAAGCGCCGGCCGTTGCCCATCAGCGTGCCGCCGGTGCCCAGGCCGGCGACGAACGCGTCGACCTGGCCGTCGAGCTCGTCGAGGATCTCGGGCGCGGTGCCGTTGTAGTGCGCGAGCGGGTTCGCCTCGTTGCCGTACTGGAAGGGCATGTAGTACGAGCTGTCGGAGGCCGCGAGCTCCACGGCCATCGCGACGGCGCCGTTGGACCCCTGGTCGCCGGGCGAGTAGACGATCTCGGCGCCGTACATCTTCAGCAGCTGGGTGCGCTCGGGCGTCACGTTGTCGGGCATGACGACCTTCAGCGGATAGCCCTTGCGCGAGCAGATCATGGCCAACGAGATGCCGGTGTTGCCCGACGTCGGCTCGAGGATCGTCTGGCCGGGCCGGATCAGCCCCTTCTCCTCGGCGTCCTCGATCATCGCGCGCGCGACGCGGTCCTTCACCGAGCCGGTCGGGTTCTGCGACTCCAGCTTGGCCCAGATGCGCACGCCCGGCTTGGGCGACAACCGCTTGAGCTCAACGAGCGGCGTGTTGCCGATCGCCTGGACGATGTCGCCATAACGGCCGCCGCAGGGACGGTTGGCGAGCTCGGGGACAGCCATCGCTTTACAAAGGATAGCGACCCGCAACGGCGGGTCTGAGGCTATCCCTCAGCCGCCAGCCATGGCGGGGAGGATGACGAGGACGTCGCCCTCGCCGACCTC
>JBBQEV010000029.1:0-41578 GCA_038321325.1 Solirubrobacterales bacterium | reverse complement strand
GCACCTCCCCCGCCGGGCCGGCGCCGATCACGACCACGTCGTAGCGGTCGGGCGCGGACTGATCGGCGGGCCGGGGGCCCAGTTCGGGGTGGGACATGTCACTCCAAGCGGGAGGGGGCGAAGGGGACGGCTACAAGCTCGTCCCCTCATGCTCTCACCCCGCCCGCGCGCGGCGGCTTTCGTCGTGCTTACGGCGCGGCGGGAAGCTCCGCCGACGCCCCGTGCCGGCGCCGGGCGGGCTGTGTGGCCCCGCCTCGACGGCGGCTCGCGCGCAGGGCCCACGGCGTCGGCGCCACCGGCGCCTGCATCCGCAGCACGTCGAGCGCGGCCTCGAGGTCGCGCGCGACCTCGAGCAGGTCGGGCACCACGTCGGCGTCCGCGGTCAGCCCGACGTGCAGCCGCCCCGCGTAGGAGATGCACCCGACCGTCAGCCCGCGCCCCGCGGGCACCGGGACCGACGGGAACACCGCGCGCAGCGGACGGCCGAGCAGCGTGAGCTCGACGGGCGGGCCCGGCACGTTGGAGACGACCGCGGCGTAGTCGGTCGCGCTCGCGAGCACACGCGCGAGCGTTCGCTGCGCCGGCCCGGGCAGCACGTCGGCCGCGCGGGTGACCGCGTCCAGCGGGGCGGCGACGTCTGCCGTCTTCACCGTCCGCGTGCGGTCGCGGATCACCCGCAGCGCGACGAGCGGATCGCGCTCGGCGGTCGGCAGCTCGACGGTCACGAGCGAGATGCGGTTGCCGAGGGCCCGTGGCTCCCCGGGACCGCGCACGTTGACCGGGATCAGCACCTTCAGTCCCGCGGGCGCCTCGCCGCGGCGCCGCAGCGCGGCGCCGAGCGCCTGGGAGCAGGCGGCGAGCAGCACGTCGTTGACCGTGGCGCCGTGGCGCCGGCCCGCGGCGCGCACGCCGTCGAGCCCGGCCTGCGCGGTGGCGAACTCCCGACGACAGGTGCGGTTGAGCTGCAGGCCGGACGGGGGGCCGCGGCGGGCGAGGGCTTCGAGGGCTCCCGCCGCGTCGCGGAGGTCCGAGGCCAGGGCGCCCGGGTCCCGGAGGCCGCGGGCGAGCTCGAGGGCGAGGTGCGCCGGGGCGGTCACGGCGGCCTGCGGCGAGGGCAGCACGCCGGCCAGGGGCCGGTGTCGCGCGCGCGCCGGGCGCCACGGCGCCGACGCCGCGCCGGCCGGCGCGGGACCGAAGAGCAGGAGCGCCACCTCGATCGCGGCGATGCCGTCGACGAGCGCGTGGTGCGCCTGCCCGACGAGCGCGAAGCCTTCGGCCAGCCCCTCGACGAGGAACATGCGCCACAGCGGCATCCCGGGCGGGAGCGGGGAGGAGAGCAGCACGCCGGCGACGTCGCGCAGCGCCTTCGCGCCGCCCGGGGCGGGCGCGTGGACGGCGTGGACGTGCGCGGCGATCGTGAAGCCTGGCGCGTCCTCCCAGCGGCTCGGGCCGAGGGTCGGCTGCACGACGCGCCGGCGAAACCGCGGCACGAGGTGCAGGCGCGCGTCGAGGTGCACGCGCAGCTCGGCCAGCGACGGCGCACTCCCCCCGAAGCGCATGGTCCAGCCCACGTGCAACGGGGCCTTCGGCGCGTCGAGGGCGAGGAAGGACGCGTCGAGGGCGCTGAGGCGATCGGGGTCGGTCACGGGGGCACCCACCGTCCCACGTCTCCCCGTTCATCGCCACCGACGTCCGGTCGGTCCGTCGGCCGACAACCTCGGGCCGCGCGCCCGGCGTCCACTAGCGTCGCGTCGGTGCGCGTCGTCTGCCTCCGCGCGGAGAACCCCGGTCCGTTCACGCTGGAAGGGACGAACACCTACGTCGTCGCCACCGCGGACGGCACGTGGGTCGTCGACCCGGGCCCCGCGCTGCCGGGGCACCTCGACGCGGTCGCCATCGCGGTCGCCGCCGGTCCGGCGCCGTGGCGCGGCGCCCTGCTCACCCACGACCACGCCGACCACGCCGACGGCGTCGCCGCTCTCCTCGAACGCGCGGGGTCCGCGCCGCTCCACGCCGCGCGCGGGGCGGTGGAGGTGCTGCTCGCCGACGGCGATCGCGTCGGCCCGTTCACCGTCGTCGCGACCCCGGGCCACGCCCTCGACCACCTCGCGTTCGTCGCGGCCGGCGAGCTCTTCAGCGGCGACGCCGTGCTCGGCCGCGGCTCGGTCTTCGTCTGGCCGTCACCGGGCGCGCTCGCGGGCTACCTCGATGCGCTGCGCCGCCTCCAGCGGCTCGGGCTCACGCGGATCCATCCCGGCCACGGCCCGCGGGTCGACGACGCGCCCGGCAAGCTCGCCGAGTACCTCGCGCACCGTGGGGCCCGGGAGGAGCGCCTGGTGGCCGCGCTCGCCGCGGGCCACCGCACGGTCGACGCGCTCCTGGGGAGCGCCTGGGGCGAGGTGCCCGCCGCGCTGCGGGGTGCCGCGGCGGCGACGCTCGCCGCGCACCTCGACAAGCTCGCCGAGGAGGGAGGGCTCCCCGACGGCGTCGAGCGGCCGGCGCTTAGGGGGCCTTCACCTTGAACGGGTCTCATGACACACATGACCACCACCGTTGACCCCAGCCTCGGCGCCGGTGACACGACCCAGGTCGGCGCCATTCCCCTCGTCGGGCACGCGACGCGCAGCCGCGCGCTGCACGTGCCCAAGCTGGCTCCGGGCGAGTACCTCGCGATCGAGGACGGCGGGGAGGTCGTCGTCGTCGCGCTGATCAAGGAGGTCACCCACATCGGGCGTGCCTTCTCGGCCGACATCCGCCTGGAGGCCGCCGCGGTCTCCCGCCGTCATGCGCTCGTGGTCCGGGAGGACGGCGCGGTCCACGTCCTCGACGACCGCTCGGTCAACGGGGTGTGGCTCAACGGCGCGCGGGTCGAGCGGGCGACGCTCACGCCGGGCGACCGGTTCACCGTCGGCGGCATCACCTTGCAGTACGTCCTGATCCCCGAGGGCGAGGCCGCCGCCTCCTGAGTCGCGTTGCCACTCACCGGGCCGTCGGAGAAGTATTGGACGGAAGGCTCCATCGGACGTACCTTGGTCTCCTCTCCGCTCGACCCCAACGAAGGATCGCGACGCCCCCGACTCTCTCCCCGGGGGCGTCGCGCGTTGTAGGCTCACCGCGCGTGGAGCTCAGGCACCTTCGGTACTTCGTGGCGGTCGCCGAGGAGCTCCACTTCCACCGTGCGGCCGAGCGGCTGCTCATCTCCCAGCCGCCGCTCTCCCAGCAGATCCGCGCGCTGGAGGCCGAGCTCGGCGTCCGGCTGCTGGAGCGCAACCGCCGCTCCGTGTCGCTGACCGCCGCCGGCGCCGTCTTCCTGCGCGACGCGCGCGAGATCCTCGCCGCCGTCGAGGCGGCCGCCGAGGCCGCCCGGAGCGTCGCGCGCGGGGAGGCCGGGCGCCTCGCGCTCGGCTTCGTCGGCTCGGCCATGCACGGCGCCCTGCCCGGCGTGCTGCGCGCCCACCGCCGCGCGTTCGCAGACGTGGAGCTCGTGCTCACCGAGCTGCCGACCGCCGCGCAGCTCGAGGCGCTCATGACCGGCCGCCTCGACGTCGGCGTCATCCGGCCGCCCGTGCGCGAGCCGAGCCTCGCGTTCGAGACGATCCACACCGAGCCGTTCGTGGTGGCGCTCCCGGAGGACCACGTGCTCGCGAAGCGCTCGGAGGTCGCGCTCGCCGCGCTCGTCGAGGAGCCGTTCGTCCTGCTCGCGCGCCGCGAGGCGCCGGGCCTCCACGCCTCGCTCGTCCAGGCGATGGCCGACGCCGGCGGGGTGCCCCACGTCGTGCAGGAGGCGCGGGAGATGCAGACGGTCGTCGGCCTCGTGGCGGCCGGGCTCGGCGTGTCGCTCGTGCCGGCGTCGGTCGGCGCCGACGAGCACCGCGGCGTGGCCTACCGGCCCGTCGCCGGCGAGGCGCCGACCGTCTCGCTGGCGCTCGCCTGGCGGCCCGACGACTGCTCGCCCGTCCTCGCGGCGTTCCTGGCCACCGCGCGGGACGCGGCGCGGTAGGGCTGCGGCGGTCGGCGCGTTCTCGCGCGCTCCGCAAGGCCCACGCCGAACCTCACCCCGACTGACCGCAGCGCCGCGGCGAGCCGTCAGCCCGGACCGGTGGTGCCCGTGGGCACCAGGAGCGTGGGCAACGGGTCGGGCGCGGGCGCCGCGCTGGGTCGGTCGGTGGTCAGCGGCGCCGGATCCGCGGTCTCGTCGGGCGCGAGCATCCCGCCCGCGGCGGCCGCCTGGCGGGCGTCCTCGTCCGCCGAGGGACCGCCGAGCGACCGCGGCTCGGCGAGGGCCGGCAGCGCGGCGCCCGGCTCGGGGGCGCGGGAGACGTCCGGGGTCGAGCGGTCGAGCGTGAACGCCTCTCGGCGCGGCGCGCCGGTGGCGGCCCGCACGCGGGAGGCGCGTCCTGCCCAGACGGGCTGAGAGCGCGCGGCGCGGACGGAGACCGTGCCGGGGACCCTCCCCGCCGGGCGCGGTGCCGGTGCGGCGCGGCGCACCTCCGCGGTCCGCGCGTCATGGCGTACGAGCTCGCGCGATGCCTCGATGGCGCCGCCGCTGACGACCGCGACGGTGCAGACCAGCGCGGCGACCTTCGCGGTCCCGCCGATCGCGATCGTTCCGAGGCCTACGGCGCCTCCGCCGCCGCCGCCGACGCTCGCGGCTGCGCCGCCGCCCGCGCCGCCCAGGCCGACCAGCTTGGCCAGCACTCCCCAGCCCGTCGGGCTGCCGCCGAGGGCCGCGAGCCCCTCGCGGACGCCGCGCAGCCGGGTGCGGTACGCCGCGCAGCACGAGCACTCGCGCACGTGGCGGCGCGCGCGGCCGTTCAGGCGGACGCCCTTGTCGTGCGCGGAGACGAGGTCCGCGCGGATCTCGACGCAGGCGGTGTCCCGCGCCTCGCGCGCCTCGGTCAGGCCGATGCGGGCGCGGACCAGGAGCGACTTCACCGAGGGGACGGTCGCGCCGAGCGCGTCGGCGAGCTCCGCGTAGGTCAGCCCCTCCATCTCCCGCATGAGCAGGGCCGAGCGCTGCTGGTCGGGCAGGCGGCGGATGTCCGCGACGAGCTGTCGCAGGTCGTCGCGGCGCTGGATGTCGCCCAGCGGGTCGTGGAGCGAGGAGACGTTCTCGAAGAGCTCCGCGGTCGGCTGGTTGACGGGGCGGCGGAGGTGGTCGACGCAGCGGTTGTGCGCGACGCGATACAGCCACGCCCGCAGCGTCACGGGGCGCGCGTCGGCGCGCAGGGCGCCGTAGGCGCGCAGGAAGACGTCCTGCAGCGCGTCCTCGGCGTCGGAGGCCGAGCCCGCGAGCATCTGGCGCGTGTAGGCGAACAGCCGCGCGCGGTAGCGGTCGTGGATGACGCGGAACGCCTCGTCGTTGCCGAGGCGGAAGAGCGCCACGAGCTGATCGTCGCTGCGCAGCCGCAGGAGCCGCCCGCCGCGGGCGGCGGCGAGTCCTGCGGGTGCTGTGAGAGAAGCCGCCTCCATGCCCGTTCGCCGATCCTAACGACGGCCGGGGACGATGGTTTCGCAGTTCGGGCAAAGTTTCAGCCCAGGCCGTCGAGGAGCGTCGCGAGCGCGGCCAGCAGCCGCTCGCGGCCCACCGCGCGGGTTCCGCCGACGAGGTGGCCGTAGAGCTCTGCGCGGAACGGCGCGAGCAGGACGTGGGCGAGGACGTCGATGTCGAGATCGGGGTCGAGCTCGCGCAGGAGGATCCGGACGTGCGTGTGGTAGGCGCCGTAGGGCCCGCCGCCGAACGGTGCGCCCGCCGGCTTGGTGCGCTGGGCCTCTGCGATGAGGTCGCCGTGCTCGTCGAGCAGGCGGCTCAGGGCGGAGAAGAACGCGAGGAGGCGCTCGCGGGGCGGCGCGCCCGGGCCGAGCGGCGGCTGCCCGCGCAGGAAGCCGTCCTGCAGCTCGACGTCGCCGGCCTCCAGGAGCGCGAGCGCCAGCCCGGCGCGATCGCCGAAGCGGCGGTAGAGCGTCCCCTTGCCGACCTCCGCGTCGGCGGCGATCTCGTCCATGGACACGCAGGCGACGCCGCGCTCCGCGAACAGGCGCTGGGCCGCGCAGAGGATCCGCTCGCGGTTGCGCGCGGCGTCCGAGCGCTCGGGGCGGCCGGCGGGCTGCAGGACGATCAGCTCGGTGGGGGCGCGCGGGTCGGGCACGGCGGACGACGGCCATCTTAGTGGGGTGTCCGGTGGGTCGGCACCTCCCGCCGTCGCCGCCGTCCGGGAGCCGGGCACGGCTCAGGCCGCGTCGGGAACGACAGGTCGCGCGGCCTCGACGAGTGCGGCGAGCATCGACTCGAGCTCGTCGCGCAGCTCGGGCGTGGTCAGCCGTCCCTCGTCGTCGAAGTGCTGCGCGGCCTGCCCCACGGGCAGTTCGCGATCGAGCACGGTGGCCCCGGCGGCGCCGAGGACCTTGCGCAGTTCGGCCTGCGCCCACACCGCGCCGAACAGGCCGGTTCCCGCGCCGACGACGACGGCGGGCTTGCCGCGGAACGCCGAGTCGGTCACGGGCCGCGAGACCCAGTCGACGGCGTTCTTGAGCTGGCCGGGGACGGAGTGGTTGTACTCGGGCGTGGCGACGAGCAGCGCGTCCGCCGAGCGGACCGCGTCGCGCAGCGCGCGGACCGCGCCGTGCGGGTCGTGCTCGTCGTCCTCGTCGAACGGCGGGATCGCCTTGAGGCCCTCGTGGAGCACGAGCTCCGCGCCGGGCGGCAGCAGCTCGGCTGCCGCCCGGAGGAGCGTCGTGTTCCACGAGTCGGCGCGCAGGCTCCCGGAGATGGCCAGGATGCGCATGGGGCTACGCCTTGACGAAGGCCAGGTCGAGCGTCAGCTTGACCTCGTTGGCGAGCGCGAGGCCGCCCTTGGGCAGCGGGGCGTTCCAGTCGAGGCCGAACGCGGTGCGGTCGATCTTCGTCTCGACGGAGATGCCGAGGCGGGTGTTGCCGTACATGTCCTCGACGCCGTCGGCGATCTCGCCGCGGCCCTCGACGCGCTGGGTCGAGCCCTTGATCGTCAGGTCACCGACGACGGCGACCTCGGAGCCGGACTTGGCGAACGAGCTCGAGGTGAAGGTGATCGTCGGGTGCTCGTCGGCGGCGAAGAAGTCGGCGCTCATGAGGTGACCCTTGAAGTTCGGGTCGTCGAGGTCGATCGAGGCGACCTGCACGGTGCCGGTGAGCGTCGCGCTGCCGTCCTCGTTGGCCACGAGGGTGGCCGCGACGTCCTTGAACTCGCTGCGGAAGGTGTTGACGACGGCGTGCTTGACGGCGAAGCCCGCGTTGGAGTGGGTCGCGTCGAGCTGCCAGGTACCGGTCAGGACGCTGGTGTCGGGTGCGGTGGTGGACATCGGGGGCTCCTTCGGGAGATGATTCGGACCGTGGTCCGCTTGTCGGGAGGACCATAGCGGACTTTGGTCCGCTTCGTCAACGGTCGCCGCCTCCTGCTTCGCGCGCATCGCGACGAGCAGTTGCGCGCGGGCCGCCGGCTGCGCCGGGACGACGCCTGGATCGCCGCGACCGCGCTGCGCCACGGGGTGCCGGTCGTGACCCAGGACGCGGACTTCGGCGCGTTCGCCTCCGTCGAGTCTTTCGCGTCTGAGCCGCGCCGCGAGGGCGCGCGAGGCGCTACCCTGTAGTTGCTCGCGCAACAACCTCAGGAGGAAACGTCGTGGACGTCGAGATCTGGTCCGACATCGCCTGCCCCTGGTGCTACGTCGGCAAGCGCCGCTTCGAGACGGCACTGGAGCGCTTCGAGCACCGCGACGAGGTCGTCGTCCGGTGGCGGAGCTTCGAGCTCGATCCCACGGCACCGGCCGCGCGCCTCCGAAGCGGCGCCGAGCACCTCGCCGAGAAGTACGGCACCTCGCTCGAGCAGGCCCAGGCGATGCAGCAGCGCATGACCGAGACCGCGGCCGGGGACGGCCTCGAGTTCCGCTTCGACCGGCTGCGGACCGGCAACACGTTCGACGCCCACCGCCTGCTCCACCTCGCGCACACCGTCGGCCTTCAGGACGCGCTCAAGGAGCGCCTGATGCGCGCCTACCTCACCGAGGGCGAGCTGATGGGCGACCACGCGACGCTACGGCGCCTGGCGGTGGAGGCCGGGTTGCCCGAGGCAGACGTCGTCGACGTGCTGGCGACCGACCGCTTCGCCGAGGACGTCCGCGACGACGAGCGCACCGCGTCCTCGTTCGGCGCCTCCGCGGTCCCGTTCTTCGTCGTCGACCGCGCGGTCGCCGCCTCGGGCGCGCACCCCGCGGAGGCGATGCTGCAGCTGCTCCAGCAGGGCTGGGACGCCAAGCCGCGCGTGCCCGTGGTGGCGGGCGGCGAGGCGTGCGGGCCCGAGGGCTGCTGACCACCCGAGGGCACGCAGGAGCTCGCCGGGCCTCCGGGCCCGCTGGCCGGTACCGTGGCGAACGCGTGACCCACGAGCACGACCATCCCCACGGACACGCCCATCCTCCGCCGGAGGGGCCGGCGTCGCTGCGGGCGAGCGGCCGCCGCGTGACGCGTCAGCGCGAGCTGATCTGGGCCGCGCTCACCGCCGTTCCCGACGAGCATCTGGCGGTCGACGAGATCGAGGCCCGCGTGCGCGAGCAGCTTCCGCGCGTCAACGCGTCGACGATCTACCGGTCGCTCGACGTGCTCGTCGAGGAGGGGCTCGTGCTGCGCACGCAACTCGGGGGCGACCGGACCTTCTACGAGCCGGCTCACGACCACCGTCATCACCACGTCGTCTGCCGGAGCTGCGGCGCTGTCGTCCACGTGCACGACGACCTCCTGGGCGATCTGCCCGAGCGCGTCGAGGCGACCTGCGGCTACGCGCTCGCCGACGACGAGCTCACGCTCTTCGGCCGCTGCCCGGCCTGCCGGGCGGCCGCCGGGTGAGCGGCCGGCACCGCCGCTGAGCGCCGGAGGCCGGCTCAGCGCGCCGCGGTGATCGGCGTCACCGTCCCGTCGCTCGCGTCGGCCACCCAGGTGGCCCCCGCGCCGACGGCGACGGCGGTAGGCCGCTTCCCCGTCCGCAGCGCCGCGGCTCTCGTGAGGCGACCCGGGTCGATCCGCGTCACCACCCCGGGCCGCGTGGGCTGCGGCGGCCGCGGCCCGCCGACGTCGGTCGCCCACACGCTGCCGCCGCCGGCGGCGAGGTCGAGCGGGATCGCGCCCGGGACGACCACAGGGCGCCCGGTGACCCGGCGCGAGCGCGGGTCGAGGCGGACGACCTCGATCTGCTCGCCGAACGCCCCGACGGACCGGCCGATCCACAGCGCCCCCTCCCCCCCCGCTAGCGCCAGCGGGAAGCCGCCGACGCGGATCGGCGCCTCGGCGCGGCCGGTGCCGGGGACGACGCGGGAGACGGTCGCGCCGGCCGCGTCGGCGACCCACACCGCCTTGTCGGCCACGACGACGTCGGCCGGGCCCTCCCCGACGCGGATCGGCCGGTCGGCGCGTCGGGTGCGCGGGTCGATGCGGGTGAGCGTGCCCGCGATGCGGCTAGTCACCCACACGCCGCCGAGCCCGACGGCCAGGCCGGTGGCCCCGCGGACCTCGGTGGGGCGACCGGCGACACGGCCGCTGCGCGGGTCGATCGCGCGGATCTCGCCCGACGCCGAGGCGACCCAGACGGCGCCCTCGCCGACCGCGACGGCCAGCGGAGCCGGGCCGACGGGGATCGCGGCGCCCACGCGCCGGCGGCGAGCAGGATCGATCCGCAGCACGGTGCCCCGGCCCGCGTCGGCGACCCACACGGCCCCCGCGCCGACCGCGAGCGCCACGGGCGTCCGCCCGGCCGGGATCGGGGCGCGAGCCACCACGGCGCCGAGCGGCGCGGCCGGAGCGCGCGGCGCCGCCTTCCCGCCGCAGGCGGAGAGGACGAGGGAGCAGACGAGGGCCGGAAGGAGGCAGAGGCGGCGCACCACCCGGGATGCTGCTTCTGCGTCAGGTCGGATCAATCGACGCTTCGATCGCACGTCGCGATGATCCGGTTCGCCGCGCCTCGCGCTAACTCACCCACGCAGGACCGGACCCGGAACGTCATTTTGAAAGCTGGTCGTCGATGAAGAAGCTGCTTGCCCTCGCCGTCGCGCTCGCCGCGCTGATCGCCGTCTCGGTCGGCCAGGGGTCGAGCCATCGCGAGGCGCCGAACATCATGCTCGACCCGTCCGCCGACAACACGGACACCTACGCCTTCAAGGCCAACGACGCGCCCGACGCCCTCACGGTCGTGGCCAACTGGGTGCCCGGCGGCAACCCGGCCAACGGGCCGAACTTCTTCCGCTTCGACGATCGTGCCCGGTACTACATCTCGATCGACAACACCGGCGACGGCAAGGCCGATATCCGCTACCGCTACGTGTTCACCACGAAGTTCAGCGACACCTCCTACCGCTACGCCCGCTCCGGGGTGCAGTCCTTCGACGACCCCAAGCTCCAGACCCGTCAGCGCTACACGATCGTGCGCGAGCAGTTCCGCGACGGCAAGGCGGCGGGGGAGAAGACGATCGCCAGCGATCTGCCGGTCGCGCCCAGCAACGCGGGGACCAAGACGTTCCCGGATTACAACAAGGTCGCCAACGAGGCGATCCGGACCGTCGGCTCCTCGAAGTACTTCGCCGGGCAGCGCAACGACGCGTTCTTCATCGATCTCGGGGTCGCGTTCGACAACGTCAACCTGCGCCTGGGGCTCGGCAACACCGGCGGCGGGCTCGACACGCAGGCGGGCACGTCGATCCAGACGATCACGATGCAGGTCCCCGAGGCGGAGGTCACCCGCGACGCCAAGGCCGTCTCCGGACCCGACGCCGCCAACGCGACGGTCGGTGTGTGGGCCTCGACCGAGCGCCGCAAGGTCGAGGTCACCAACGCGCGCTACGACAAGACCAAGGGCTCGCGCGGCAGCTGGGTGCAGGTCTCCCGGCTCGGCAACCCCCTCGTCAACGAGCTCTTCATCCCGGCGGGCCTGAAGGACCGCTTCAACGCCACGCGCCCCGACACGGACGCCAAGGAGATCAAGCGCTTCGTGCTCGCGCCGGAGGTGGCGCGCCAGATCAACGAGGTCAAGACCGTCAACGACCTGAAGATCCAGGCGCCCGAGACCGACCGCACCGACCTCGTCGACGTGTTCCTGACCGGGATGCCGGGCCTCAACCAGATCGACAAGGCCAACCCCGTCGCCGCGGACACGCTGAAGATCAACCTCGGCGTCCCGCCGGCCCAGACGCCCAACCGCTTCGGCGTCATCGGAGGTGACAACGCGGGCTTCCCCAACGGGCGGCGCCTGGAGGACGACGCCACCGACATCTACATCCAGATGGTCGCGGGCTTCATGAAGGGCAACAAGCTGCCGCTAGGCGACGGCGTCGACCAGGACGACCGCCCGTTCCTGACGACGTTTCCCTACCAGTCGGTGCCCGACAACGGCTTCAATCAGCGGCCGTCGCGGCGCTTCGAGCCCCCGCACCTCCCGACGCTGCCGGGCAACAACCCGCAGATCCCGATCGGCCCGCAGTTCACCGACACCGACATTCCTGGGATCAGCGTCCCGTAGGGCCCCTGGAAGAACGCGCGCGCCCGCAGCGGCCCGGCAGCGGTCCACCTGCCGCTCGCGGCGCCCGGGGGCGGCCGGGCGGCGCGCGCGGCGAAGGTCGCGGCGCCGCTGGCCGCCCTTCTCGTCGCGCTGGTGCTCTTCGGCGCGGTCAACCGCGACGACCGACCGGCCGCGGGCGGGGCGCGAGCCGAGCGGCTCGCCGTCCTCCCGCCCGGAGCGGGGACCGACCAGCGCATCGCCGCCCTGCAGGCGAACGTGCGGGCCGCGCCGAGCGCGGCGCGCTACGCGGCGCTCGGCGCGGCGTACCTCCAGAAGGTCCGCGAGACCGGGGACGCGGGCTACTACACCCGCGCGGAGGGGGTGCTCCGGCTCGCGCTCCAGCGCGAGCCACGCAACCTCGACGCGGTGGTGGCCCTCGGCACGCTCACGCTCGCCCGTCACGACTTCCGCGGCGGCCTGGCCCTCGGGCGCAGGGCCCGCCGCCTCGCGCCGGCCGCGTACGGCCCCTACCCGGTCGTCATCGACGCGCTGGTGGAGCTCGGTCGCTACGACGAGGCCGGGCGAGCCCTGCAGCGGCTCGTCGACGGGAAGCCCGGGCTGCCCGCCTACGCACGCGCCTCGTACTTCCGCGAGCTGCACGGCGACCTGGCGGGCGCCACGCGGATCATGCGGCTCGCGGTCTCCGCGGGCAGCTCCACGCCGGAGGGCGCCGCCTACGTGCAGACGCTCCTCGGCACGCTCGAGCGCAACCGCGGGCGGCTCGCGCCCGCCCGGGCGGCCTACCGCGCGGCGCTGCGGGCGCAGCCCGGCTTCCCGGCCGCGGACGCGGGCCTCGCGCGCGTCGAGGCCGCGGAGGGGCGCCTCGGCCCGGCGATCACGCGCCTGCGGGGCGTCGTCGAGCGGCTGCCGCTCCCCGAGCACGTCGTCGCCCTGGGCGAGCTCGAGCGCGCCGCCGGGCGGACGCGGCAGGCCCGCGACGACCTCGCGCTGGTGCCCGTCGAGCGCCGGCTGCTCGCCGCACGCGGCGTGAACACCGACGTCGAGTTCGCCCTCTTCGAGGCCGACGACGGGGATCCCGCGGCGGGCGTCCGCCTCGCGCGGCGCGCATGGGCCGCGGCCCCGAGCGTGCGCGCCGCCGACGCCGTGGCCTGGACGCTCACGCGGGCGGGCCGGCCCGTGGAGGGCTACGTCTGGGCGCGGCGGGCGCTCCGGCTCGGCTGGCGGGATCCGCTCGTGCTCTACCACGCCGGGATGAGCGCGGCGGCGGCCGGCGAGCGCGGCGCGGCGCGGCGGCTGCTCGGAGGGCTGCTCGGGCAGAGCCCGCGCTTCTCGCCCCTCTACGCGCCGCGAGCCCGGCGCGCGCTGGAGCGGGTGCGATGAGGCGCGCCGCCGCGGCCTTCCTCGCGGCCTGCCTGGCGCTGCTCGTGACCGCGAGCGCGGCGCTCGCGCACCCGCTGGGCAACTTCACGGTCAACCACATCTCGCGCGTGGCGATCTCCGCCGACGCGGTGGACGTCCGCTACGTCCTCGACATCGCGGAGATCCCGACGTTCCAGGAGCGGCGGCTGACCGACGCGCAGTCGGTCGCGCGCAAGACCGCGGCGACGATCGCAGGGCTCGAGCTCACCGCCGACGGCCGTCGTGTGGCGCTCGCGCCGGCGCGGCCGGGGAGCCTGGTCAAGCCCGTCGGCCAGGGAGGGCTGCGCACGACGCGCTTCGAGCTGGTGCTGCGCGCCGCCGTCCGTGATCCGCGGCGGGTGGCGCTGCGCGACCAGACGTACCGCGGGCGGATCGGCTGGCGGGCGATCATCGTGGTGCCCGGCCGCGGGACCGCCGTGGCGACCGAGCAGGCGTTCTCCACCGATCCCACCGACGGGCTGCGCCGCTACCCGGTGGCGCTGCTGCAGACGCCGCTGGACGACCCCGCGGCGACCTTCTCGGTGGCGCGGGGCGACGGCAGCGTCGACGCGCCGCGCGGCCCCGCGGGCGCGACCCGCGACGTGGGCGGTGCGGGCGGCGGGAACGACGCGCGCAGCGGCGGGGACGGCTTCGCCGGCGTGTTCGCCGACGCGGCGGCCGGGCAGGGCGTGCTCGCGTTCCTGCTGCTCGCGGCGCTCGCCTGGGGCGCCTTCCACGCGCTCTCGCCCGGCCACGGCAAGGTCATGGTCGCGGCCTACCTCGTCGGCACGAAGGGCACGACGCGCGACGCCGTCGCGCTGGGGGCGATCGTCACGGTGACGCACACCATCGGCGTGTTCGCGCTCGGCCTCGTCACGCTCGCGCTGTCGCAGTACGTGCTCCCGGAGACGCTCTATCCGTATCTGAACCTGACTGCCGGGCTCCTCGTCGTCGTCGTCGGGATCGGCGCGCTGCGTGCCCGCGCGCGCGGGCACGGTCACGGGCACGGGCCTGCGCACGTCCACGACCACCCGCATGGGCACGATCACGACCACAGTCACGACCACGACCACAGTCACGACCACGACCACGCGCACGGTCACGACCACGCGCACGACCACGACCACGCGCACGACCACGACGACGCGCACGGCCACGGCCACGATCACGACCACGCGCCCGCTGCCGTCCACTCCCACGGCGGCCGCGCCCACTCGCATCTGCCCCCCGACCGCCTCACCGGGCGCGGGCTGCTCGGGATGGGGGCCGCGGCCGGCCTGATCCCGTGCCCGTCCGCGCTCGTGGTCCTGCTCGGCGCCATCTCCCAGCACGAGATCGTGCTCGGGCTGGTGCTCATCACCGTCTTCAGCCTCGGGCTGGCGGGGACGCTCACCGTCTTGGGCCTCGTCGTCGTCCACTCCAAGGCGCGGCTGCCCACCGGCCGCGGGGGTCGCGTGGTCGCGGCGCTTCCACTCGTCTCGGCCGTCGCCATCGTCGCCGTCGGCTGCGTGCTCACCCTCCGGGCGATCCCGACGCTGGCGTGAGCCGTCCGCGGGCGCCAGGCGGCGTTCCGGCGCGGCGGCTCCGGGGCAAGGGACGTCCATGCGCCTGCTCGTCCTGTCCACCGTTCCCGTCGACGCCGCCGCCGTCCGTGCCGCGCTGGGCGACGCCGCCGAGCTCGACGGCGCGGACGTGCTCGTCATCTCGCCGGCACTGAACGAGAGCCCGCTCGCGTTCTGGGTCTCGGACTCCGACGAGGCGATCGCCGATGCGGAGTCCGCGGCGCAGCAGAGCGTCGCCGCGCTCGCGGACCCCGCCGGCCGCGTGCGCAGCGGCGTGGGGGAGAGCGAGCCGCTGCTCGCGCTCCAGGACGCCCTCGCGACGTTCTCCGCCGAGCGCATCCTCATCTTCACCCGCCCCGAGGACGAGCAACGCTACAAGGAGGACGATGTCGTCGGTGAGGCGCAGCGCCGCTTCGGCGTGCCGGTCGACGAGCGGACGCTTCCGGCCTGAGCCTCAGGCGGCGCCCCGGGTCGCCGCCCGATCGTCGCCTCGCTCCAGCGCCCATGAGCGCTCAGGGGGTGGGTGCTCATGGGCACTCGGCCCCATGTGAGGGCCTCGTGCCGCGAACGCGACGGACGGCGCTCGCCGGGATGCCTGTGGCGAGTGCGCGCGCGGCTCGCTAGCCTCGACGGGGTGAGCGCGCCCGTCGATCAGCCCCCGGCGCCCGAGGAGACCGCGCCGGCCGCGGCCGCGCCGCCGCCGGTCGACCCGCGCGCGTTCCTCAAGCGCACAGACCTGCTCGTCGACTCCGCGCTCTCGCCCGCGGTCTTCGTCGGCGTCAACCTCCTCGCCGGGCTCACCGCGGGCGCCCTCGCGGCCCTCGGCCTCGCCGTGGTGATCATGGCCTACCGCCTGGCCAAGAAGCAGGACGTGACCTACGCGCTCGGTGGCGTCTTCGGGACGGGCATCGCCGTCGTGATCGCGCTGAAGACCGGCAGCACCGAGGGGTTCTTCTGGCCCAAGGTCGTGACCAACGCGCTCATCTTCCTCGGCCTCGCCGGCTCCGTGGCGTTCAGGAAGCCCGCGCTCGGCCTCCTCATGGAGACGGTGCTTCAGGCACCGAAGCAGTGGTGGCAGCACGAGCGGGTGCGGCCCGCGTTCTCGGAGTGGACGATGGTCTGGGCGCTGAGCGCCGCGGCCAAGTCCGTCGTCTACCTCCTGCTGATCCTCGCGGGCCGCGACGGTGCGCTGCTCGCGGTGAGCGTCGCCTTCGGCTACCCGGTCTTCGCCTTCCTCGCCTTCGGCGGCTACGTCTACATCCGCGCGCGCCTCAAGCGGCTCGGGGCGCCGCATATGGACGCGTTCCGCACGCCCGCCGCTGCGCCCGCCTGAGCGCGCTCATCCCGGCGGCCGCCCCGCACGCACCGCGTCGACGGTGCGCCGCAGCGTCTCGCGCGCGTCGTGCTCCGGGCGCCAGCCGAGCTCCCGCTGCGCCTTCGCGGTATCCATGAGCACCGGGGTCCGGAACGTGTCGATCCAGCGCGCTTGCGCGGGCACCGACGGGAGCCGTGCGAGGAGCTGAGCGGAGACGTCGACGGCGACGCGCGGGACACCGACGGCGTGGTAGCCGAGCGCGTCGGCGAGCTCGGTCACCGTGAGCTGTCCGGGGCCCGCGAGGTTGTAGACGCCGGGCTCTCCCTCTCCCGCGATGCCCGCCACCAGCGCGGCGGCGACGTCGTCGTGATGGACCAGCTGGAACGGGACGCCGGGATCCGGGAGCACGGGCCTGACGGCGGGCACCCGGCCGAGGAGCGCGCGCACGGCGCCGGGCAGCTTGGCCTCCCACCGGTCGAAGGGGAGCTGGTCGACGAGCATCGGCGCGTCCTCGCCGGCGACGAGGCACGGCCGGAAGACCCACGCCTGCGTCGGCGAGCCCGCGAGGCTCTGCTCCAGGATGGCCTCGAGCGCGGCCTTCTGCGCGGAGTACGGATGGGTGTCGGTGCCGCGCGTCGCGACGCTCTCGACGAGGGGCTGCGGGTTGTCGGCGTGGAAGCCGTAGGCCGCGACGCTCGAGGCGTAGACCAGGCGCCCGACGCCGGCCGCGGCGGTCGCCTCGAAGACGGTGCGCGAGCCGGTGACGTTGACGTCGTGGGCGTTGGCCGCGTCGATGATGATGAAGGCGAGGTGGACGACCGCGTCGGCGCCGGCGACGAGCCGGTCGACCGCGGCCCGGTCGGTCATGTCGCCCTGCTGGTAGGTGGTCTTCGTCAGGCCCGTCGCGGCCGGGTCGAAGGCGCGGCGCGCCATGCCGACCACGGTGTCGATGCGCGCGTCGTCCTGGAGTGCGCGCAGCAGCGCCCGCCCGATGTCGCCCGTCGGGCCCGTCACCGCGACCTTCAGCCCCATCTCACTCCCCCTCGTCGTAGCCGGACTCGCCGGGCAGCAGGACCCGGGCGACCTCACCCTCGACCACGACGCGCGGAAGGACGGGCCGCACCTCGCGGCCACGGGCGTGCGCGAGCAGCGCTTCGGCCGAGCCGAAGGCGGCGAACTGCTGCAGGTGCTTGATGGTGGGGAAGACGAGCGGGAGCTCGCCGCGCCCGTAGGCCGCGAGCGCGCCCGCGGGGGTGAACCAGCCGACGTCGATGCACTCGTCGCCGTCGACCGCGGGCGCTGCCGCGTCGGGCGCGGGGACGAGGAAGAAGTGCGTGTCGAAGCGGACGCTCACCTCGCGCGGGGTGATCCAGCGCGAGAACTTCACGAGCTCCGTCTCGGCGATCCCGCCGACGGCCGCCTCCTCCTCGAGCTCGCGCACCGCGGCCCGCCGGTGGGCCGCGTCCCCCTCGCCCTCGTCGGCGTCGACGGCACCGCCCGGGAAGACCCAGACGCCCGCCATGAAGCGCGCCGCGTGCGTGCGCCGGACGAGTAGCACCTCGAGCGTCGCGGAGCCACCGCGCAGGAGCACCACGGTCGCCGCCTGCCGCGCGACGGCCTCCTCGCCGGGTCCGTTGAGCGGCTCGCCGCTGCGGCGCATCGCCTCGGTGGTGGGGCCGTGCGCGGCCCGTTCCTCCGCCATCGCCGGAGGGTACTCTTGCCCGGTGAGCGATCAGGCGACAGTGCAACGGTGGGTCTGCGAGGCGTGCGGCTTCATCTACGACCCCGCAGACGGCGACCCCGACGGCGGCATCCCGCCGGGGACGGCGTGGGAGGACATCCCGGACACGTGGTTCTGCCCCGTGTGCGGTGCCCGCAAGAAGGACTTCGTCGCCTACGAGGACTGACGTAGACCTCCTCCCGGAGCTCCAGGCGCTCGACCGGCGCCACGTCTGGCACCCGTACGGCGCCCTTCCGGCGCCCGAGGCGGCCCTGGTCGTCGAGCACGCGGAAGGCGTGCACTTGACGCTCGCCGACGGCCGGCGGGTCATCGACGCGATGAGCTCGTGGTGGTGCGCCTGCCACGGGTACCGCCATCCGCGCATCGAGGCCGCGGTCGCCGCGCAGCTCGCGCGCATGCCGCACGTGATGTTCGGCGGGCTCACGCACGAGCCCGCGATCCGCCTGGCCGAGCGGCTCGTGGCCATCACGCCGGCCGGCCTCGAGCACGTGTTCTTTGCCGACTCGGGCTCGGTCGCCGTCGAGGTGGCGATCAAGATGGCGCTTCAGGTCGGGCGGGCGGAAGGGCGGACGCGCTTCCTGGCCCTCCGCGGCGGCTACCACGGGGACACCTTCGGCGCCATGGCGCTCTGCGACCCGGTGGGCGGGATGCACCACCTCTTCGCCGGCGTGCTCCCGCGGCACCTCTTCGCCGACCGGCCCCCCGGCGGCTTCGGGGCCGCCGTGGATCCCGCGTGGGTGGCGGGCGTCGAGGGGCTGCTGGCGCGGCACGGGTCCGAGCTCGCGGCGGTGGTCGTCGAGCCCGTGGTGCAGGGCGCGGGCGGCATGTGGTTCTGGTCACCGGCCTACCTGCCGGTGCTGCGCGAGCTCTGCGACCGCCACGGCGTGCTGCTCGTGCTCGACGAGATCGCGACGGGCTTCGGCCGGACGGGGGAGCTCTTCGCCGCCGGCCACGCTGGGGTCGCCCCGGACGTGATGTGCGTGGGCAAGGCGCTGACCGGCGGGACGATGACGCTCGCGGCCGCGCTCTGCACCCCGGCGGTCGCGGCGGCGATCTCCGGCGGCGAGGGCGGTGCGCTGATGCACGGCCCGACGTTCATGGCCAACCCGCTCGCCTGCTCGGCCGCGCTCGCGAGCACCGAGCTGCTGCTCGACGGGAAGTGGCGCACGAGGGTGGCGGAGATCGAGCGCGGCCTGCGTGACGGCCTGGAGCCCGCACGCGAGCTCGACGGAGTCGCGGACGTCCGCGTGCTCGGCGCGATCGGCGTGGTCCAGCTCGACCGCCCCGTCGACGTCGCCGCCGCCACCGCCGCGGCGCTCGCCGAGGGCGTGTGGCTGCGCCCGTTCCGCGACCTCGTCTACACGATGCCGCCGTTCGTCTGCACGCCCGGCGAGGTCGCCGCGATCACGCGCGCCGTGGTGACGGCGGCGGGCGCGGGCTGACCGGCCTCCGTGGTGTCCGATGGCGCGCATGGCTCCATCAGTCACCACGCTGACGCCGTCCGGGAGGGTCCTGCGCCGAGGCGGCGGCAAGCGGCGGGTCGAGCGGGCGCTTGAGGTAGCGCCACGGGAACCAGGCTCCGACGGGGATCCACCCCTCGGCCTCCAGGCGGCGCAGGCGCGGCCCGACCGCGAAGGGCACGCGGCGGTGCTCCCAGGGGCGGTCCGAGCGCTCCACCACGTGGAAGAACGGGCCGAAGTCGACGAGGTGCCAGCCGAGGAGGCCCTCGCGTTCCAGCGCCTCCATCTCGTCGAAGGCCGTGAGCGGGGTGAGGACGCGACGGTCCGGCGCGCCGGGCGGCGGCGCTCCGCGCGTCGGTGCGGTCGCGGCGCCGAAGCGCTGCTGGGCGGCCTGCCGGCTGACCCCGAGCACCCGGCCGATCGCGTCCCAGCTGTGGCCCGCGCGGCGGGCGCCGGCGATCGCGTCGCGCAGGAGGCGGCTGGTCTCCTGCGCCCCGGCGCGGCTGGCCGCGACGAGCCGCAGGTAGCTGGCCCGGTCGTGCTCGAGTGCGTCACGCAGCCCCTCGGGGCCGGAGAGGACGGCGTCGGCGATGCCCTCTCGGATGCGGGCCGTCTCCGCCTTGGAGAGCACGGGTCAGCCCCGCTCGGGTGCGAGCGGCTCGAGCTCCTCGAGGGCGGCGGCGTCCTCGGCCCGCAGGCGGGCCTCGGCGCGGCGACCAGGGACGCGGTCGTCGTCGCCGAGGCCGCGGGCCGCGACGGCGGCGGCGACCAGGGCACCGACGATCGCGCCGAGGAAGACCCCCGCGGCGGTGTCGAGGCCGACCGCGCCCACCGCGACCGATGCGGCGAGGCTCGCGAAGAGCACGAGGGCGGCTGCTGCGATTCCCCGTGCGTGGGGGTGAAGGTGGGCGCGGAGTGCGGAGGATCTGTGCATCTGTCAAGTATGCCTTGACACTACGCCGCTGTCAAGACGCCGTTGACAACGACGAGCGCGACGCCGATCGAGTATGATTGCGCGTGCAACCACTTCCCCGGGAGGTTTCGATGAGCACCGCCGCACCGTTCCCCAAGGAGTCCGACGCGCAGGGCGCCTTCGTCCGCCAGGAGTCCGCGTTCCGCGACCGCGTGACCGCCGACGGATCGAGCGGCTTCCCCGCCGAAGCGGGGCGCTATCACCTCTACGTCTCGCTCGCCTGTCCGTGGGCGCACCGGACGATCATCGTGCGCAAGCTCAAGGGCCTCGAGGACGCGATCTCCCTGAGCGTCGTCGATCCGCTGCGCGACGAGCGCGGATGGCGCTTCGGCCCGGACTTCCCCGATCCGCTCGGCCACGGCTGGGACTATCTGTCGCGGGCCTACGCGGCGACCGACCCGGCGTTTGCGGGCCGTGTGACCGTCCCGACGCTGTGGGACACGACGTCCGGCCGCGTCGTCAACAACGAGTCGGCGGACATCCTCGTGATGCTCAACGAGGAGTTCGACGACTTCGCCGGGCACCGCGAGCTCGACCTCTACCCCGCCGGGCTGCGGCCCGAGATCGACGCGCTGAACGCGTGGGTCTACGACGACGTCAACAACGGCGTCTACAAGTCCGGGTTCGCCTCCGGCCAGGAGGCCTACGAGGCCGCCGTCCACCCGCTGTTCGCCGCGCTCGCGCGCGCGGACGAGCGCCTCGCGACCCGGCGCTACCTCTTCGGCGAGCGGCTCACGCTGGCCGACTGGCGCCTGTTCACGACCCTGGTGCGCTTCGACGCCGTCTACGTCGGCCACTTCAAGTGCAACCTGCGGCGGATCGCGGACTTCGCGCACCTGAGCGGCTACCTGCGCGATCTCTACCAGCAGCCCGGCGTGGCCGAGACCGTCGACTTCGACCACATCAAGCGCCACTACTACATGACCCACGGCTCGATCAACCCGACGGGCATCGTCCCCGCGGGCCCGATCCTCGACCTCGACGCGCCGCACGGGCGCGAGGCCATCGGCGCCTGACCGGGCGGCGCCACCGCGGTTCGCAGCCCCTAGCCTCGGGCGGGTGAACAAGCGCCCGCTCGAGCTGACCGTCTTCGTCGTCGGAGCGGCCAGCCTCGGCGCCGAGATCGCCGCCGCCCGCCTGATGGCGCCGTGGTTCGGGGCCTCGACGGTCATCTGGGCCAACACGATCGCGACCGTCCTGGTCGCCCTGAGCGTCGGCTACGCGCTCGGCGGCCGCCTCGCCGACCGCGACCCGACCGCGCGGGGGCTGGCCCGCCTCGTCCTCGCCGCGGCGGTCCTGCTGGCGATCGTGCCGTTCATCTCGGGGCCCTTCCTGCGCGCCTCGGTCGAGGCGCTGGACTCCGTGAGCGCGGGCGCGTTCGTCGGTTCGCTGCTGGCCGTGAGCGTCCTGATCGCGGCGCCGGTGCTGCTGCTCGGCATGGTCGCGCCCTACGCGATCCGCCTCGCGGTCGACTCGGTGGCGGGCGCGGGCCGCACCGCCGGGCGCCTGTACGCGATCTCCACCGTCGGCTCGCTGGTCGGCGTCTTCGCCGCCGCGCTCGTGCTCGTGCCGTTCGTCGGCTCCAAGCGCACGTTCATCGTCTTCTCGCTCGCCCTCGCGGTCGTCGCGGTGATGCAGCTTCGGCGCAGCCCCGCGCTCGTGCTGGCGCCCGCCGCGATCGCCGCGCTGCTGCTCGTCCCGAGCGGGACGCTCAAGAGCACGGGCGGCGGCAAGGTGCTGTGGGAGAAGGAGACGGAGTACCAGTACGCGCGCGTGATCGAGGACCCGGACGGCACGCGGACGCTCGAGCTCAACGAGGGCCAGGCGATCCACTCCCTCTCCCGGCCCGGCACGGTGCTGACCGGGAACTACTGGGACGAGTTCCTCGTGCTCCCGCTCGCCGCGTTGCAGCGCCCGCCGCGGTCGCTGGCGATCCTCGGCAACGCGGCCGGGACCATGGCGACCGCCTACGGGAAGTACTTCCCGGGCACGTCGATCGACGCGGTCGAGATCGACGGGCAGCTCACCAAGGTGGGCAAGCGCTACTTCGGGATGCAGGCCCCCAAGCTCACGACCCACACCGCCGACGCGCGCCCGTTCCTGCGCACGAGCAAGAAGCGCTACGACGCGATCTTCGTCGACGCCTACCGCCAGCCGTACATCCCGTTCTACCTCTCGACCAAGGAGTTCTTCGCGCTCGTCGCCGACCACCTGAACCCCGGTGGTCTCGTGGTCGTCAACGTCGGGCATCCCGAGCAGTCAGACGGCCTCGAGAAGGTCCTCAGCGCGACGATGCGCTCCGCGTTCCGCCACGTCGTCCGCGACCCGGCACAGGCCACGAACTCGATGGTCGTCGGCTCGGACGCGCCGGTGTCGGCGCAGCGCCTGCTCGCCGCCGCGGGCGGGCTGCCGGACGAGCTGCGCACGGTCGCCGCGGCGACCGCCTCGCAGCTGCGGCCAGGGCTGCGCGGCGGCCGGGTCTTCACCGACGACGTCGCGCCGGTGGAGTGGCTGATCGACGCGTCGATCGTCGACGTGGCGGCCAGCGGCCGGCGCTGAGCGGCGCGTTGGGCACGCCGCGAGCCGCCCGTTGCCCCCCGGGTGCCGGGGCAGGCGACGGGTCGGCGCGGCGATGGCGGACGTCGCACCAGGCCCCGCGGGGCGATCCAGCGGCTCGCGAACCCGAGGACATGGTCCAGGCGATCGAAGTGCTCGTCGTAGTGGAGGACGCCGACCCCGCGCTCGCCGGCGGCGATCAGCGCGTCGGTGTAGTTCGAGCTTGACGACGGGCGTGATCCAGAGTTGACCCGCCCGCGGCGAGGCGACCGCCGCGAAACGGTCGGATTCGACTCTTGACGCGAATTGTGCGTGCGGGCTATCCCCTTCGCTCCCCCTGGCTCGGTTCGTGGGAGCGAGCGCCGAATCTCGCGCGAGATGGTCGCCTTGGTGGGGCGCAACCCCCCAGGGGGAGATGGATCCAGGTTCTCGCGAGTGGCGTCACCCCAAACGGGGGAGCGAAGTGGATAGCCCACTTGTGCGTTTCGCGCGAAACGCTGCGCCGCTGGCGCGGTCGGGTACAAGTCGAACCATGGGCGCCAAGGATCGCGGAAGGGCGCGCCGCCGCCGTCGAGGCGCTCGATGACACGATGGCTTGATGCTGATCTTGGACCTCGTCGTCAACGACGTGGCGGTCGTCAAGCTCGCCACGCGGGGCATCACCGGCGACGAGGTCGATCAGGTCGTCAGGAACGGGCCGTACATCCGTGCGAACCCGGAGCCGCGAGTCCCGGGAAGCATGATCGCCGTGGGCCTGACCGGCGCTGCTCGTTG
Organism: Solirubrobacterales bacterium; assembly: GCA_038321325.1. Lineage (GTDB taxonomy): Bacteria > Actinomycetota > Thermoleophilia > Solirubrobacterales > Solirubrobacteraceae > Paraconexibacter. The sequence goes on along the minus strand of JBBQEV010000029.1, from coordinate 18,262 downwards.
CCTTACGATCATCCTGCAGCCCGACGAGGACACCGCGACGCGATGGCATGTGATGACCGCCTGGGAATCGTCGGCGCGCCAGATCGACACCTACCATCGACACCGCTAGAGGAGGATGATCTCTGAGCATGGAGTACGAGCCCACATCCGACGAGGTCGACCGCCTGCTCGCCGCCGATCCCGATGCCGGTGAGCGACTGGTCCCCAACCCCGACCTGCGCGTGCACCTTGAGGTGCCGATGGATGGGGCGACACTCCGTGGCCTGCAGGAGCGCGCCGACCGTGAAGGACGATCCGTGATCGCCGTTGCCAGCGACGTGCTGCGCGATGGCGCCGCCGCCGCATGACGGAAGCGTGCTCGCACGCCGCGGCGCCGGGCACCCCGCTGACGCGTCTGCGCGTCGCGCCGGCCAGTCAGCCCGCGACGTGGTGCCCACCGCGGGGCCCAAACTGCCAAATCGGCCGCGATCAGTGCCCCACACTGGCGGACGCCGCTGGACAATGGTCTTGTTCGCACTCGCCACGCTCCCAGTCGCCGCGGCCGACGCCGCAGGCCCGACACCGACGAAGTTCTACGGGCCACGGGACAACCTCGGCAGTGGCGGCACCGCCTCTCCGATCCACCGGTCGACCGGGAGCGCCGCCCCTGCGACCGCGAGCGCGGCGGGGGTGAGCGCTGCGGCGTGGGGGAGACGGCTCACCGTGACGTCGCCGAGCTCCGCGATCGTCGTCGCGTTCGAGCGCTCCAGCGCGGACGGCTGCGAGGGCCACGGGGTGAGCACCACGCCGCGCACGTCGAGGCCGGCCGCCGCCGCCGCCTCGAGCGTCAGGAGCGTGTGGTTGATCGTCCCGAGGCCCGGGCGTGCGGCGATGACCACCGGGAGGCCGAGTGCGCGCGCGAGGGCGCGGACGTCGTAGCCCTGGTCGTCGAGCGGGACGAGCAGGCCCCCGACGCCCTCGGCCACGAGCACGCCGCCAGCGGGTGCGGCGGCGCGTGCGGCCGCCTCGAGCGCCGCGGGGTCCAGCGGCGCGGCGGCGGCGGCCAGGTGCGGAGAGACGGCGGGGCCGAACGTCCGCGCGGTCACCTCCTCGGGCCGTTGGCCGGTGCAGCCGGCGAGGACCACGTGGTCGGGCGGCACGCCCGGCTCGGTCTCGTCGGTCCCCGTGACCACGGGCTTGTAGGCGGCCACCCGCTCCCCGCGCGCCCGCAGCACCGCGCAGATCGCCGCGGCCAGGACGGTCTTGCCGACGCCCGTGTCGGTCGCGGTCACGAGGACGCCGCGCACGGCCGCGGTGCTCAGCCGACGCGGAGCGGCGGGGCGCCGTCGAGCGCCCGGCGCGCAGCGCTGTCCGGGTCGGCAGGCGTGGCGGAGCGGCGGCTCGCGCCGTCCGGGTCGGCGGGCCGCGCGGCCGCGCGGCGGCCCTTGCCGTCCGGGGCCTTCCGGGCGACGGCGACGCGGTTGTCGGTGAGGGTCTTCGCGGTGCGGTGGCTCCCGGGCCGCGGCGCCTCCCGGTGATCGCCGCGCGTCGCCGCGGCCACCGGCATCCCGTCGCCCGGCCTGAAGCCCGCCTGCAGCGCGGCGCGCCCGAGCGTCCGCGCCGCCTCGCGGAGCTCCACCTTCGTGTGCGAGGCCATGACCGCCAGGCGCAGCCGCGAGGTCCCGACCGGGACCGTCGGGGGCCGGATGGCCTGGGCGAAGACGCCACGCTCCAGCGCCGCCTCGCACAGGGCCATGGCCTGCGCCGCGTCGCCGATGACCAGCGGGACGATCTGCGTCGAGGAGCCGGCGACGTCGAAGCCCTCGCGCGCGAGCTCGTCGCGCAGCACCCGCGCGCCGGCCTGGAGCTGGGCGACCCGCTCGGGCTGCTCCTCGAGGAGCTCGAGCGCCGCGAGCGCCGCCGCGACGGCGGGCGGGGGCGGGGCGGTGGAGAAGATGAACGGCCGCGCGGTGTTCACGAGCAGCTCCCGCACCGCATCGCTGGACGCGACGAACGCGCCGTAGGCGCCCAGGGCCTTCCCGAGAGTGCCGACCACCACGACGTGCTCCGCGCCGTCGAGCCCCGCCTCGGCGATCGCGCCGCGGCCTCCCGGTCCGAAGCAGCCGGTCGCGTGGGCCTCGTCGACCACCAGCCACGCGCCGCGCGCCCGCGTGAGGACGCTGAGCTCCTCGAGCGGCGCGACGTCGCCGTCCATCGAGAAGACGGAGTCGGTCACCACCACGGCGCGCTCCTCCGGCGCCTGCTCGAGCAGCCAGCGAAGGTGCTCGACGTCGTTGTGGGCGTAGACCGCGGTGCGCCCGCGGGCCAGCCGGCAGCCGTCGACGATCGAGGCGTGGTTGAGCTCGTCGGAGCAGACGACCGTCCCGGCCGCGCCGAGCGCCCCGACGACACCGAGGTTCGCGAGGTAGCCGGAGCCGAACAGCAGCGCGCGCTCGGTGCCCTTGAACGCCGCGAGGCGCTCCTCCAGGCGCTGGTGGATGGTCATCGTCCCGCTGACCAGCCGCGAGCTGCCGGCGCCCGCGCCCCAGCGCATCGCCGCGTCGGCCGCCGCCTCGCGCACCCGCGGGTGATCGGCCAGGCCGAGGTAGTTGTTCGAGCAGAGCAGGAGGACGGGCCGGCCGTCGAGCACGACATGCGCGCCCTGCGGTCCGCTCACCAGCCGGGTCCGCCGCCGCAGCCCGGCGGTTTCGAGCTCGGCCAGCCGCTGCTCGATCTCGGCGGACACGGTCCTACAGGCCGTGGGGGAGGCCGGACGCGGCGGCCTGCCGGTCGGGCCACGCGTTCTGCGCGCCGTCCAGGCGCGGCGGGATCGCGCCCTTCTTGGCGAAGCGCAGCTGCTCGGCCGGGTCCCAGAGCCGGACCTCGAAGCCGGCCGCGATCGCGTCCTCCTTGGTGTCCAGGAACGCTTCGACGACGTCGGGCGTCTCGCCCTCCAGCCAGCCGGAGCGGTTGTCCGGCCGAGGGTTGGCGCCGTTGTCGCTCTGCCGGGCGACGTTGAGGCCGAGGTCTGAGAACAGCTTGCGGTCCTCGTCCGGGGTCGAGCCCAGCGTGGTCAGGAAGTTGCCCATCATCACGCCGTTGAGCCCGGCCTTGACGGCGAGGCCCTGAAGCTCGCCGATGTTCTCCACCCGGCCGCCGCACAGGCGAAAGAGCGCCTCGGGCAAGATCAGGCGGAAGATCGCGATCCACTTGACCGCCTCCCACGGGTCCATGTGCTCACGGTCGCCGAACTTCGTCCCCGGCCGCGGGTTGAGCAGGTTGATCGGCACCGAGTCAGGATCGATCCTCGCCAGCTCGAACGCCATCTCGACGCGCTGCTCACGCGACTCGCCGAGGTTCAAGATCCCGCCCACACAGGTCTCCAAGCCCGCCTCCTGGACGGCCTGGATCGTCCGCAGCCGACCCTCGTAGCGCACCGTGGAAGAGACCTCCGGGTAGTAGCTCTCCGCCGTCTCGACATTGTGGTGCACCCGCTGGATGCCCGCTTCCTTGAGCGCCTTGGCCCGCGCCGGGCTCATGTGACCGACCGACGCGCAACGCTTGAGATTGGTCTGCTCAGCGACCAGCCGCGCGCCCTCGAGCACCTTCTCGAAGTCGCGCTTGGAAAGCCCCTGTCCCTGCGTCACCATGCAGAAGCGATGCGCCCCCGCCGCCTCCGCGGCCCGCGCGTGCTCGAGGATCTGCTCCGGCTCCATCATCGCGTGCAACGGCGTCTCGGCCTCCGCGAAACGCGACTGCGCGCAGAACCCGCAATCCTGCGCGCACCCACCCGACTTCGCGTTGACCAACGAGCACAGATCCGTCGCGTCGCCGAACCGCTCCCGACGCGCCAGCCACGCTCGCTCCACCAACGCCTCGATCGCGGCGTGATCCTCGATCTCACCGAGCTGACGGGCCTCTTCACGGGTGATGAGCGGCGGCATCGCACAAGCCTAGGCGCCTACGCGGACGCGTGCAGAGCGGTTTGCGCGGCAGGGCAACCATGGAGGGGCGCGTGCGCCGTTCGCCCCAGCTACGGTGGGCCCTGGCGCTCCGGGCCTCCCCCCGGTGCCCGACCGCCACAGACATGAGCAGCTCGCATCCCATCCGCGTCTTCCTCTGCGACGACGTCCAGGCCTTCCGCTCGCTGATGCGCTTCGTGCTCGAGGAGGATCCGAACATCAAGGTCGTCGGCGAGGCAGCGGACGGGCGGGCGGGCGTCGACGGGGTCGCCAAGGAGAAGCCGGACGTCGTGCTGCTCGACCTCTCGATGCCGGTCCTCGACGGCCTCGAGGCGATCCCGCTCATGCTCGACGTCTCTCCGGGGACGAAGATCATCGGCCTGTCGGGCTTCACCGCCGACCGGATGGCCGAGACGATGATCGCCCAGGGCGCGGTGGCCTACCTCGAGAAGGGCGCCGACCTCGAGGACATCGCGCGGCTGATCCGCGAGGTCGGCACCGCGGCCTGAGCGCCGTCGCACCGCGGCCTGAGCGCCCGTCCGCGGACCCGGCTCAGGAGCGCAGTTCGACCACGAGCGGCGCGTGATCGGAGGGCTTCGTGCCCTTGCGGTAGTCGCGCTCGATGCCCGCACGGACGAGTCGCGGCGCGAGCGGCTCGCTCACCAGCGCGAGGTCGATGCGCAGCCCGAGGCCGCGGTGGAAGTGGCCCTGGCGGTAGTCCCACCACGTGTGGTGCGTGCGGTTGGGGTCCTCGCCGCCGACCGGATAGAGGGTGCGGTAGGCGTCGACGAGGCCTCCCGCGGCCGAGAGCCCGGCGAGCGCCTCGCGCTCCTCCGCGGTGACGTGGGTCGAGCCCGCGAACGCGGCGGGGTCGTACACGTCGACGTCGTGCGGCGCGATGTTGAAGTCGCCCATCACCACGAGCTCCCGCGCCCGCAGCGCACTCAGCCGCTCGCCCATCGCGTGCAAGAAGCGCAGCTTCTCCGCCCACGGCTCCGAACCGACGGCCTGGCCATTGACGACGTACACGCTGGCGACGCGCAGCTCGCCCACGGTCGCCTCGATCCACCGCGCCTGATCGGCGCGCGCCTCCCCGGGGAGCCCGGCGCGGACGTCGGAGACCGCCAACCCCTCGCGGGCCAGGATCGCCACCCCCGCCCAGCGCCCGCCGGAGTGATGCGCGGCGACGTAGCCCGCGCGCTCGAGCTCGCCCACGGGGAAGGCGGCCGCCTCCGTCTTAGTCTCCTGCAGGCAGACGACGTCCGGCGCGTGCTCCGCGAGGAACGCGAGCACGCGGGGCATGCGCACCTTGAGCGAGTTGACGTTCCAGGTGACCAGGCGCACCGGGCGCAGGCTACGGGACGGTCGCCCGGGTCACTCGCGGACGCCGACGGTCAGCGCCGTGAGCAGCGCCGGATCCTCCGCTACGCCGCCGGGCCGGCTTCTGCCGATCAGGTCGTCGCGTCCCGCGCAGGGCACCGCGACGCCGCCCACCTTCGTGATGACGGCCCGCCGCGCCAACACCAGATGACGGATCCCGTTGGGCTCCAGCACCAAGGAGCCCTCGCTCGTGGCGAAGGTGAACGTCGCGCCGGAGGCCAGCGCGCGCGACCCGTCGGACGCGGCGGCGATGCCGGCCATGCGGCCCCGGAGGTCGCCGAGCGCGCGGGTCAAGCGCTCCTGGTTGCGCGGGTCGGCCTCGAGCGTGACGTGCACCGCACCCGCCGGGAGATGCACCCCGTGGACGCGCGCGGCCAGCGCCCCGACGAGCACGAGCGCGACGTCGCGCCCGGCGAGGGTCGCGAGCATCGGCCCGGGCCGCAGGCCCTCGGCGTCTCGCCCCTGTGGCGCATCGATCGGGGGCAGCGCCGAAGTCTCGATGCGCCCCGCCCGTCCGAGGCAGGCCAGCAGCCGCGACACCGCCTCGACGCTCGGCGAGACCTCCCCGCGCTCCACCTGGGAGACATACCCCTGGCTCGTGCCCGCGCGCACCGCGAGGCCACGCTGCGAGACGCCCTGCCGCTCGCGCGCCGCCCGAATGATCCCGCCTCCGTCCATGCGGTCGCACGATACGAGATGGGGGATGGCGTGACGAACCGGGGTCCCGGACACGCTCTCGACGTGCCGTCTTCGGGGTTCGTCCCGCTCAGCGCCACGAACCTCGAAGACGGCCCCGGCGGAACCCGGGGCCTCCGTCGATCTCGGCCCCCGCTACTCCAGGACGACGAGCGTGGCGCCCTCGCGCACGGCCTGACCCTCCTCGCAGAGGATCTCCTTCACGGTCCCCGGCTCCTCGGCCTCGACGGGCATCTCCATCTTCATCGACTCCAGGGTCACGACGGTGTCGCCCTCGGCGACCACGTCGCCGACCTTGCACTCGACCTTCCAGACCGTGCCCGTGATGTGGGCCTCGACGTTCGCCACTGGTTCTCCTCGCCGTGCGTTGCCTTGGTCGGCGCGATGCTACGCGAGGGCTCCCGCCGCAGGCAGGCAGGCGGCGCTCGACCGCGAGGCGAACCAACGCCGGCCGATTGCCGACCGTCTGTCCATCCCGCTGCCGGCACGCTCGGCGTAGGTTGCAGTCATGTTCTGAGGCGACGCCAAGCGGACCGCCAAGACCTCGTCTCCTCCTGCGGCGACGGGCGGCTCGTGTCTCCTCAGATCAGATCGCTCTCCTCCCGGCCCTGACCCAGCCTGGGAGGGAGCGGTCGAAGGCGGTCCCATCTCGGTGGGGCGTGCATCTCCCACGCGTGACGCCGCCGACATCGGTGAGGAAGGCCGGGGCCATGGCCCCGGGCACGAAGACGGGACAGCTTCGTGCCCGGGCCGGCCCCGGTCGGTTCATCGCCAGCCGGAAGGAGGGACGCCGTCGGGGCGGGTGGTCTGAGGGGAGCATGCGACCCGGCGGCGCCCCTGACCGGCCCGGGTAGGCTCGCCGCGAGCGATGATCCTCGCGATCGACCAGGGCACCACGGGCACCACGTGCCTCGTCCTCGACGGCGAGGCCGAGGTCGCCGGCCGGGCCTACGAGGAGTTCCCCCAGCACTTCCCCCGCCCGGGCCTCGTCGAGCACGACCTCGCGGAGATCTGGGCCGTCACGCACGCCGTCGCCGGCCGGGCGCTCGACGACGCCGGGGTCCGCGCCGGCGGGCTGCTCGCCGTGGGGATCACCAACCAGCGCGAGACCGTCTGCGTCTGGGACCCGCACACGGGGGAGCCCCTGCACCGCGCGATCGTCTGGCAGGACCGGCGCGGCGCCGGGCGCTGCGACGAGCTGCGCGCCCAGGGCCACGAGGCGCTCGTGCGCGCGCGCACGGGGCTCGTCCTCGACCCGTATTTCTCGGCGACGAAGATCGAGTGGCTGCTCGCGGAGATCCCCGGGCTGCGTGAGCGCGCGCGCGACGGCCGCGCGGTCTTCGGGACCGTCGACAGCTGGATCGCGTTCAAGCTGACGGGCGAGCACGTGACCGATCCGTCCAACGCGTCGCGCACGCTCCTGTACGACATCACCCGCGGGCGGTGGGACCCCGAGCTGCTCGCGATCTTCGGCGACGTGCCCGAGCGCGCGCTGCCCGTGGTGCGCCCGTCGGCTCAGCCGTTCGGGACCACCCGGCCCGGCGCGCTGCACGGCCACACCGCTCCCGTCGCGGGGATCGCCGGCGATCAGCAGGCCGCGCTGTACGGCCAGGCCTGCCTCGCGCCCGGGCAGGGCAAGAACACCTACGGCACGGGCTCCTTCGTGCTGCAGAACGCCGGGACCTCCGCCCCGCCGGCGTCGCCCGGGCTGCTCACGACCGTCGCCTGGCAGATCGGCGAGGCGACGACCTACGCCGTGGAGGCGGCGATCTTCGTCACCGGCGCGGGGGTGCAGTGGCTCCGCGACGGGCTCGGCATCATCGGTGCGGCGGCGGAGACCGAGGCACTTGCCGCCTCGCTCGAAGCCAACGACGGCGTCTACTTCGTCCCCGCGCTCACCGGGCTCGGCTCGCCCCACTGGGACCCCTACGCGCGCGGGACGATCACCGGCCTGACGCGCGGCAGCGGCCGCGCGCACCTCGCGCGGGCGACCCTGGAGGCCATCGCCTATCAGACCGTCGACGCGGTCCGGGCGCTGGAGGCCGCCAGCGGGACGCCGCTGACCGAGCTGAAGGCCGACGGCGGAGCGACCGTCAACGGCTGGCTCATGCAGTTCCAGGCCGACGTGCTCGGCCTCCCGGTCGTGGTCGCCGAGGTCGCCGAGACGACGGCGCTCGGCGCGGGGATGCTCGCCGGGGTCGGCGCCGCCGTCTTCTCCGCGGAGGCCGCCGGGCGCGGGCGCTCGCCGCGGGCCGAGTACGAGCCGCGGATCGGCGTCGACGAGCGCGCGGTGCTCTTGGCGGGCTGGCACGACGCGCTGGCGCGGGCGCGCGGGCGCGCGGTCGCGGAGTAGAATCGCCCGCATCGTGGACGCTGCGGTACAGGAGCACGCATGACCGAGGACCAGCTGGTGCCGATGAAGGCCCAGGTCTACGCAGACCCACGGCCCGAGGAGTACTTCGACGCGTTCTACGCGCGCTCGCAGACCAGGCAGCCCGACTGGGTCTACGACGCCGTCAAGCTGGTCACCGCGATCTACGGCTACGTGTTCTTCCGCATGCGCTGCATCTCCTCCGACAAGGTGCCGCTGAGCGGGCCGGTGATCCTCGCGCCGAACCACTTCTCGTTCATGGACCACTTCTTCGCGGGCACGTTCACCCGGCGCAAGGTGCGCTTCATGGCGAAGTCGCAGATGTTCCGGGGCGACCTCATGACGCGCGTCTACACGCACGGCGGCGTCTTCCCCGTGCGGCGCGGCGCCCGCGACGAGCGGGCCTTCGAGACCGCCAACATCATCCTGCGCAACGGGGGCACGGTCTGCATGTACTGCGAGGGTGGCCGCTCGCGCACCGGCCGGCTGGCCGCGGAGGCCAAGCCGGGGATCGGCCGGCTCGCGCTCGAGTCGGGCGCGATCATCGTGCCCATCGCCATCCACGGCTCGTCGAAGGTGCGCAACTGGAAGCGCCTGCAATTTCCGAAGGTCACCGTCCAGTACGGCGAGCCGTTCTGCTATGAGCCGACGGCGGAGCCGACGCGTGACCAGCAGCAGATCGTCGCGGAGGCGATCTTCACGGAGATCAAGGCGCTCTACGCGGGCCTCGACCAGCACGGCCGCGCCGGCGTCGCCAAGCGCGTGCGCGCCGAGCGCCGCGCCGCCCGGCGCGGCTCGGGCGCCGCGACGGCATGATCTAGCCCATGCGGCTGCGGGGGGTTGGCGGTTCGGGCGGACGCCGGGCGGCGTGCGGCGCCGCCGCGGTGGTGGCCGCGCTCTGCCTCCCGCCGGTCGCGCGCGCCGCGCCGCTGTCGCTCGTGTCGGTCGGCTCCTTCGAGCAGCCGACCTACGTCACCGCCGCCCCGGGCGATCCGGCGCGCCTGTACGTCGTGGAGCGCCGCGGGACGATCAAGGTGCTTCGCGGAGGCGTGCCGCGGACGTTCGCAGACCTCACGGGCCTTGTCTCCGGCGTCGACGGGGAGCGCGGGCTGCTCTCGGTCGCCTTCGCGCCCGACTTCGCCACCAGCCGGCGCTTCTACGCCTACTTCACCGCCAAGCCGCCGCTCGTGCGCACCGCGGGCGACATCGCGATCGCGCGCTTCGTGGCCACCGACTCAGACAGCGCGCCCGCCACTCCGGAGCTGCTGCTGAGCGTCCCCCACGGCGCCCAGAGCAACCACAACGGCGGGCAGCTCCAGTTCGGCGGTGACGGGTTCCTCTACGCCGGGACGGGGGACGGCGGCTCCGGCGGCGACCCGGCGGGTAACGGCCAGAACCTCGACTCGGCGAGCCCCGCCGTGGTCAACGCCGTCAACCACCACCCGCTGCTCGGCAAGCTGCTGCGCCTCGACGTCTCGCCCGCGACCGGCTACGCGAGCCCGCCGGGCAACGCGTTCGGCCCGGCGACCAAGGCGCCGGAGATCTTCGCCTACGGCCTGCGCAACCCCTACCGCTTCTCCTTCGACGCGGGCACGGGCAACCTGCTGATCGGCGACGTCGGCCAGAACACGCGCGAGGAGGTCGACCTGTTGCCGGCGGGCGGCTCGGCGGGAGCCAACCTCGGCTGGAAGGTCTGGGAGGGCACGCTGGGCATGGGCACCCGCGTCGGCTTCACCTTCCCCGTGCTGGAGTACGGCCACAGCCCGGGGGCGTTCGGCGCCACGTCGGGGTGCTCGGTGACCGGCGGGTACGTCGTGCGCGACCCGCAGGTGCCCGAGCTCGCCGGGCAGTACGTCTACGGCGACTACTGCGCGTCCAAGCTCCGCGCGGCGCGGCTGACGGCCACGGGGAACACCGACGACCGCGAGTTGCCGCTGCCTGCGCTGGCCGGCAACTCGCTCATCTCCTTCGGCGAGGACGCGTGCGGGCGCCTGCACGTCACCACCCTCGACGGCACGGTGCAGCGCCTGGTCTCCGGCGGCGGGGAGTGCGTGACCCCGGTCGCGCCGCCGGGCGGGCCGGCGGTCCCCGCCCCGGGGGGGCCGCCGCCGGTGTCGGGGGTCCCGCCGGCCGCCCGGCGCGCGCCGGTGCTCACCGTCCTCGCGAGCGGGCCTCAGCGCGCGGTCGCCACCGGGCGCGTGCGGCTCACCCTCAGCTGCGACGTGCTCTGCGACGTGCGCACGGGCGGGCTGTTCCTCGCGGGACGTCAGCGGCCCGGAGCCCGCCCGCGCCTCGTCCTGCAGCAGCGCCGCGACCGCCTCGACGCCAAGGCCCGCGTGCGGATCACGCTGCGCTTCTCGGCCGCCACTCGCCGCGCCGTCGCCCGCGCGCTGCGCCGCGGCCGCCGGGTGGACGCCCGCGTCGTCCTGCGCTCCTCCGCCCCCGGCGGCGACCCCCGCACGCGCGTGGTGCGCGTTCGCGTGCGCCGGTGACCGTCCTCGTGACGGCGCGCCTGGAGGGGACGCCGATGACCGCGGACGCCGTGCCGCTGCTGGCGCCGATCCTGACCGACCCGCGCGTCGCCCGGACGCTCGGCGGCGTGCCCTCCTTCGACGCCCTGGCGGGGATGGGCGCGCGGCAGGCCGCCCACTGGACCGCTCACGGCTTCGGCTGCTGGCTGTGGCGCGATCGCTCCTCGGGCGCCGTCGTCGCCCGCGGCGGCCTGCACCACCTGCTCGTCGGCGGCCGTGCGGAGGTCGAGGTCGGCTGGGTCGTCGACGCCGACCGGTGGGGCGAGGGCCTGGCCTCCGAGCTGGGCGCCGCCGCCGTCGCGCACGGGCTCGGCCCGCTCGGCCTGGCCCGGCTCGTCGCGCTGACGCTCCCGGCGAACTTCGCCTCGCGCCGGGTCATGGAGAAGCTCGGCTTCGCGCGCGAGGAGGTCCACGTCCATCACGCCGACGCCGACCACGTGCTCTACCGCCTGCGGGCCGGCACCGGCGAGGGCCCGCAGGGCGAGCTCGCGTAGGCGCCGGGGGGGCCTGCATTCGTGACCCAATTCTTGGTCACGAGTGCAGAACCCCCCGCCGCCTTACCGCCGCACGTCCTCGCAGTCCGCGTTGATCGTGTCGTCGACATCGGCGAACACGACGTCGTTGCCCGGGCCGCAGCTCACGGTGTCGCGGCCGCCGGTGACCACGTTGATCCGGTCGTCGCCCTCGCCGCCGTCGATCGCGTCGTCGTCGAGGTTGCCGAAGATCGTGTCGTTGCCGGTCTCGCCGAAGATCGTGTCGCGGCCGCGGTCGCCCGTGATGTAGTCGTCGCCCTCGTTGCCGAGGATCCGGTCGTCGCCGCCGCGGCCGTGCATGCTGTCGTTGCCCAGCCCGCCGCGCAGCAGGTCGTTGCCGTTCTCCCCGTCGACGTAGTCGTCGCCGTCGCCGCCGAACAGCTCGTCGTCGCCGTCGGAGGCGAGGAGCGTGTCGGCCATCGGCGTGCCGTTGAGGACGTCGTTGCCGATCGTGCCGCGGATGACGTTCGCCGGCGGCGGCTTGTCGTTGGCCGGCTCGGCCGGGATCTGGATCACCGTCTCGCAGGAGCGGAGGGTGTCGCGCTGGGGCGCGTCGGCCTCGACGTAGACGGTGTCGCGGCCCGAGGAGCAGTCGATCGTGTCGGCGTCGCCGTCGGCCGCGCGGATGACGTCGTCGCCCTTGCCGCCGGTGACGGAGTCCACGCCGGGCCCCGCGATGATCTCGTCGTTGCCGTCGGAGCCCGAGATGCGGTCGTCGCCCGAGCCGCCGTCGAGCGTGTCGTTGCCCTCCGAGCCGAACAGCGTGTCCTTGCCCGCGTCGCCGGCGAGGACGTCGTCGCCCGTGCGGCCCAGCAGCTGGTCGGAGCCCGGGCCCCCGTCGATGCCGTCGTTCCCCGGCCCGCCGTCGGCGGTCTCCGAGCCCGCTCCGAGGAAGAGCTGGTCGTCGCCGTCGCCGCCGACGATGCGGTCCTCGCCGCGGCCGCCGTCGATGAAGTCGTTGCCCGGTCCGCCGTCGAGCAGCATGTCGTTGCCGAAGCCCGCCTCGACGATCTTGTCGTCCCCCTCGCCGCCGAGGATCGTGTCGTCGCCGTCGCCGCCGTCGAGGAAGTCGCTCTCCGGGCCGCCGTCGAGCTTGTCGTTGCCGGTCCCGCCGTCGAGCGAGTCGTTGCCCGGACCACCCCCGAGCGTGTCGTTGCCCGCCGAGCCCGTCGCGCGGTCGTTCCCGTCGCCGCCGGCGAGGACATCGTCGGCCGCCCCGCCCGCGAGCGTGTCGTTGCCCGCGCCGCCGTCGAGCGCGTCGTTGCCGCGGCCGCCGCTCAGGCGGTCGTCGCCCCCGAGGCCGAAGAGGCTGTCGTCCAGCCGCGTGCCGGTGATCACGTCGGGCCCCTCGGTGCCGCGCTGGACGGCCAGGCCCGGCTGGACGGCCAGGGCGAACGGACGCGCGCCCCGGCCGAGCGGAAGGCGCTTGAGCCGCCGGAAGGAGAGCTGCGAGAGGACGCTCAGCGCCCCGTCGCGGCGGTCGGCGATGTAGATCCGCAGCCCGTCGGGGGAGATCGCGGGGACGCCCGGCCCCGCGCCGGTCTTCACCCGCGCGACCTGCTTGCGCCGCGCGAGGTCCACCACGCTGGTCACGGTGCCGCCGAGCCGCGCGCCGACGATCGCGTAGCGCCCGCTGCGGGTGACGGTCGCGCCGCCGCCGACCCCGGGGCCGAGGTTCAGCTCGAGGCCCGCGCGGGCGGCCTGGGCGTCGAGCGTCACGAGCCGTGCCGCGGTGTCCCGGGGCGCCTTCCTGCCCTTCCTGCGTTTGGCGGGCGTCGGGTCGCCCACGGTCACGACTCGCGCGAGGGAGCCCGACGGCCCGAACGTGACCCCCGTGGCGCCCGCGAGCCGGACGCGGCGCACGAGCCGGCCCGCGGTGAGGTCGAGGACGCCGACGCGCTTGGCGTCGAGCAGCACGACGGCGCGGCCCCCGTCGGGGGAGATCGCGACCGCGTCGGGGCTCGCGCGGCCGATGGCGATGGACCGGGCCGTGGTCATCGTCGCGGTGTCGATGACGTCCACGGCGCCCGAGCGCGCCGCGTAGAGCTTGGTGCCGTCCGGGGAGATCGCGAGCGCCAGCAGGCGCCGTGGCGTCATCGCCTGCGCGACGACCTGATTGGTGGCCAGGTCGATGGCGACCACCCGGTCGGCGCCGCTGACGTACCCGCGCGAGCCGTCAGGGGCCACCGCGGCGCCGCGCGTCTGCCCGCCGACGTCCAGCCGCGCCTCGACACGGCCCGAGCTGACGTCGACGAGCCGCGCGGCGCCGTCGCCGCCCGCGACGACGATCGAGCGCGCCGAGGCCGCAGCCGGCGCGACCGCGGCGGCCGCGGCGGCGAGGAGAGGCAGGGCGAAGCGTGGCGAGCAGGGCATCCGCCTTCTAACGCTACGCGGGCGTTGAGGGTTGCGGTGGGCGGTGGGATCGTTGCGAACCGGGGCGCCGATCTTCGTGGGATCGTCCGGCGCGTGAACCGGACTGGCGAAGGTCCGACGCGGACCGCACGCGCCGAAAGGAGGGTCGGCGGATCGCCGTTGATCGGATGATCGGGAAGAGGTCTTCGCGCTCGCTGACGGTGTGTGCTCGCCGGCGCGGTGGAGCCTGACGAGGTGCGCTTCCTGCGTCGCGCTCGGCTTGGGCCGCATTCCGCGCCGGCGGCCCTTGGCTTTGGCGGCGACCTTCGTGCCCTCGCGGGCCGGTCGGGTCATGCACCGAGCCGCCGAGGTTGAGCTTGACCTCGCGCTCGTGAGCTCGTCGGCGATCGCTCGTGCGTCGGGCAGCAAGCGCGGGAGCCGATCGAGGTTGGTGACGACGAGCGTGTCGCCGGCGCGGCATGCCGCGAGCGCCTGGTGCAGACCAGGGCGCTCGCGGTTGGTGCCGGTGAGACCGTGGACGACGCAGATGCTCGGCCTCCACGCCGAGCGCTTCGGGAACCGTCCAGTAGAAGCAGCCCGGCGAACTCGTTGAGGTGGTGCTGGAGCGGAGAACGGAGGAGCGGCGCGGCTCAGTCGTCGGGCTCGGCAAACGGGTCCGACAGACCGCCAATGTGCCGTGGCGGCGCCCGCAGCCCACCAAAGGTGCTCTGCAGGCTTCGCAGCACCCGCAACGTGTGCTCATCGCTCCATCCCGCGACGCTGTTCCAGTCGCCCCCGGCGCCGTAGTAGGAGCTCGCGAAAACGATCTCCGTTGCGACCAGCGCTCGTGCCCAGTCCCTCATGCTCATCTCCCGCCGCTCGCGGAGCGCTGCTCGAAGGCGCTCACCCTCACTTTTGATCGCCTCCGCGTTGGCGAACCCCATCGCGACCGCAATCGTGTCGGTCGGACGAGTCGGGCCACCCCACTGCGACAACCCCTCGATCATCAGGTCGCGTTGCTGGTCCGGCAGATCGACGGCCACGATGTCATCAGGGCTGATCTCGCACCAGATGGGTCTCCCGGTCATCGCTCCAGTCGTAGCACGGCTCATCACGGATCGCCACCGCGCTGCCGCGTTGGACGAGGACCGGCAGCAGCGAGCGGCAGTCGCGCCCCGTCCCCGATTCGCGCAAATCTCAAGCGAAGAAATCGATACGCCGCGCTGAGACACCCGGAGCACACCGCCACGATCGCGGGCGTCGTCCCGATCACGGATCGGCTTGCGGGACGACCGGAGGTCACGGCGAAGCAGTGATTCCGAGCGTCGATTGCACGCGGCCGTTCGCCGGCTCCTGAAGTGCAGCGGACAGCACGAGAGCGAGTGCCGGGACGCACGCCAAGACCACGAAGACACTCTGGGTGCCAGCGTGGTCGGCGAGCGCTCCGAGGACGGGCATGAGGAGCCCGCCGGCGCTCACGGCCAGTCCGAGGGTGACGCCGGACGCCGTCCCGGGGCAGGTCGGGAGGTAGTCCTGTCCGAGCTTGATGAGTACCGCGAAGGGCAGGCTGGTGACCGTCCCGGTGAGCATCGCGAACAGGAGGGCCAGGTGCGGGTCGCGGCAGAGGAGGAGTGCGGCGATGCTGGGGACGAGCAGCGCGTTGCCGATCTGCACTGTGCGGACCAGGCCGTAGCGGTCTCCGAGGTGTCCGCCGATCAGAGTGCCGCAGAACCCACCTACGAGTTGCAGGGTCAGCGCCAGTCCGGCGAGGCTCGGGGAGGCCCCGAGGTGACCGATCCAGTAGAGCGCGATGAAGGTGTTGATGCCGAAGGAGACGGTGGAGCGGATCACCTCGACGGCGGTCAGCAGCGCGAACATCCGGGGCTGGTCGGTGCCTGCGAAACGGGGGCGCGATGCCACCGCGGTGCGCTGTCGGCGCTGGTGGCGCATGAGCACGGCGCTCATGAGCAGCGCGGGCGCAATGAACATCGCCGTGGCCTCGACGCCCCAGGCGTGCAGCGCTGGTGTGGCCAGCGCAGGCGCGAGGAAGAACCCGGCGCTGCCGCCCGCCGCGAAACAGCTCATGGCCTTCGCGCTGCTGCCCGCGGCGGTGCGCGCGTCGCGGCCAGCGGGAGGATGGAACATCGCGACGCCCAGGCCGGAGATCAGCAGCGCGAGCCAGACCGCGCCGTAGCCGGGGAGCAGGCCGGCTGCACCGGCGCCGGTGCCGGCCACCGCCAGGCCGGTCGGGGACATCCAGATCAGTGCTCGCCGGTCGGCGATCACACCGATGAGCACTTGCGGGACCGCGCTGCCGACGGTGGCGGCGAGCGCGAGCCCGGAGATCTGCAGGTAGCTGTAGCCCCGCTCGAGGGCGAAGCACGGCAGGGCCGCGGGCACGAGCCCCTGGAAGAAGTCGTCGACCGCGTGCGCCGAAGTCCAGACGGCCATTCCCCGACGCACGGTCACGGTGCCTGCGGTAGAGCGGACTGACGCAGCTTCGGCAGGCATGGGCTGCCGAGGTTGACGCGGCGGACGCCACGGAACTACCGATACTCTGCCACTTCGTGTCGCTTATCCGCCATCGGCCCCGGGCGCCCACCGCGGCAGCCTTCCATGGCGCGGGCGAGGAGATCGTTCGCCATCGTCATGACGATCATCAGGTGATCCATGTCAGCTCGGGTGTCGTGGCCTTGCACACCCCTGACGAATCGTGGGTCGCGGGAAGCGACCACGCGGTGTGGCTGCCCGCCGGGACCTGGCACGAGCACCGCTTCTACGGCGACTGCGTCCTGCGCACCGTCGGCTTCCCCTCGAGCTCGGCGCCCGTTCCCGACCAGCGCCCCGCCGTGCTGGTAGCGAGTCCTCTGCTCCGCCAGCTGCTGATCGCGGTCACCGACCCACATCTGTTTGCCCCCGAACAGCGACGACTGCGCGGCGTCATCACCGATCAGCTCCGGCGCGCCGACCGGTCGCCGCTGACGCTCCCGGCTCCGTCTGACCCGCGCCTGGCCGCAGCCTGCCAGCGGGTGCTCGACGAGCTCGATCGACCGATGACGCTGCCCTCGCTGGCCCGTGCCGTCGGCTCGACCGAGCGCACCCTGGCCCGCCTCTTTCGAGACGAGCTTGCCATGACCTACCCGCAATGGCGAACGCGTGCTCGGACCCTCACGGCGACCGTGCTGCTGGCCGAGGGCCACTCCGTCACCGACACGGCGACCACCTGCGGATGGGCCACGACGAGCAGCTTCGTCGAGGCGTTCCGCCGGGTCACCGGGAGCACGCCCGGCACCCACCGAGCCTCATCCTGACCGTCCCGGTGGACCATCCTCTGCGGGACGCCCGAAGCGCTGGCCGTCCCATCGGGAGACTCGGAGCGGTGCCTGGTAGACGTATCGGAAGCTGGCCTTCAGCTCGTCCGGCGGTAGCGGATGTGCGTGGCCAGCGGCGAATGCAGCACCTCGATGGGCTCCAACCCGAGAGCTTCGACGCCGTCGAAGATCCGCTCGCCGGACCCGAGCAGGACTGGGGCGATGTCGAGCGCGAGCTCGTCGACGACCCCGGCGATGAGCGCCTGCCGAACGGTGGAGGCGCCGCCTGCGATGTCTACGCCGTCGTCGCCGGCCGTCTCACGCGCCTGTGCGTAGGCGGCGTCGAAGCCGTCGGTGACGAAGCGGAAGGTCGTCCCGCCCTCCATCTCGATCGGCTCGCGGGCGTGATGGGTGAGCACGAACACCGGTGCGTGGTAAGGCGGCTCGGGCCCCCACCAGCCGCGCCAGTCCTCCTCCCACTCGCCGCGGGTCGGCCCGAACATGTTGCGGCCCATGAGGTAGGCGCCGCGTGGGCGCATGAGCCAGCCGGTCGCGGTCTCGTCAGCGTCGTTGGCGCGCTCGTCGCCGAGGTGCCAGCCGTGGAGCTCCCTTCCGCGCTTCCCGAGCGGGTGCTCGCGACTCTGGTCCGGCCCGGCAACGAAACCGTCGAGCGAGATCGACATGTGGCAGGTGGTGTCCGGCATCCGCGACCCTTTCGAAGGTGATTGCGATTTGCAAGTGGTAGCCCGCAATCTACCGAGGTGATGGCAGACTGAAAGGACTATCCGTGGCATGGCGACACGCACCGCGAGCGAGCCGCGCTCGGGCTGCCCCATCAACGCGGCGGTGGAGGTGATCGGCGACCGCTGGTCGCTGCTCGTTCTGCGCGACGTCATGTTCGGCAACCGGCGGCGCTTCCGCGTCCTCGAGGAGAGCTCGGAGGAGGGGATCGCCTCGAACAGTCTCGCCGACCGCCTGCGGCGACTCGTGTCGGCCGGGCTGCTCATGCGGGCGGACGTCGGCCGCGGTCGGCGCGCGACCTACAGCCTCACCGAGGCGGCGATCGAGCTGGTCCCGCTGCTGGCCCTGCTCGGCGAGTGGGGCCTGCGCAACCGCCCGACGACCCCGATGCTCCGCGTGCGAGCCG
>JBBQEV010000028.1:0-43741 GCA_038321325.1 Solirubrobacterales bacterium | reverse complement strand
GGGGACCGCTCTGCGCCGGCAGCGCCTCGAAGACCTGGAGTCCCACCGCCGAGGGGCGCAGAACGACGGTGGTGGAAGCATCGTTGGACGCGTAAGCAGCCGAGGTACCCGAAAGCGCAGCCACCTTGGCGGACCCCGACGCGAGGCTCAGCGAGACGCTCGCCGGCCACCGGTCGCGATGGCGATCGCACTGCTGAGATCTGCCGGGAGTGTCGTCTTGGCGAAGCTACCTGTCGAGACGAGTCCGCTGCCGGCCGACGCCAACTGAGGGTCGACCTGCACGCTGCCCTCTCGAGTCGGCTGGTTGGGGGCGAGCACCGCCGGCGCGGCGCTCGTGAGCGTTTGTCGCACCGCTGTCAGCGGGTCTGGCGTCGACGCTCCTACGGGCGGCGCCACCAGGGCGCAGCCGAGAAACACGCCGAGAGAGAGCCGTCCGGGTCCCGCGTGCGAGCCGGCCGTCTGGCGCATACGCCATCGATCGAGGGTACTCCCGATCACGCCGAGCAGCAAGCGCAAGGAGCCCGGGCGGTGGCCTGGCCGGGGCGCACCCCACGGCGGACGTGGAGCGTCGACGGCCTACGTGATGTGCAACCCCGAGATCGCCCGCGAGATCACGAGCCGCTGGATCTCGGAGGTGCCCTCGAAGATCGTGTAGATCTTCGCGTCGCGGTGCCAGCGCTCGACCGGGAACTCCCGCGCGTAGCCGTTGCCGCCGAGGATCTGGATCGCGCGCTCGGTCACCCACACGGCGACCTCGCCCGCCTTGAGCTTGCTCATCGAGCCCTCGGCATTCTCGAAGCGCTGGCCGGTCCGGCCCATCCACGAGGCGCGCCAGACGAGCAGCCGCGCCGCGTCGATCTCCATCTTCATGTCGGCCAGCGTGAAGGCGATCGCCTGGTTCTCGACGATCTTGCGCCCGAACTGCTCGCGCTCCTTCGCGTAGTCGAGCGCGTACTCGTAGGCCGCGCGGGCGATGCCCAGCGCCTGGGCGCCGACGGTCGGCCGGGTGGTCTCGAAGGTCGCCATCGCCGCCTGCGACTTCGCCCGCTTGCCCCCGCGCACGCGCGCGAGACGCTCGTCGAGCTTCTCCTTGCCACCGAGCACGCAGCCGGCGGGGATGCGGCAGTCGTCGAGATAGACGTCGGCGGTGTGCGAGGCGCGCAGCCCGTGCTTCTTGACCTTCGCGCCCTGCGTGAGGCCGGCCGTGCCGGGCGGGACGACGAAGGCGGCGTGCCCGCGCGAGCCGAGCTCGGGATCGACCGTGGCGACGACGACGTGGACGCCGGCGATGCCGCCGTTCGTAGCCCACGCCTTCTGGCCGTTGAGGACCCACTCCCCGGCGGCCTCGTCGAACTTCGCGCGGGTGCGGATGGCCGACACGTCGGAGCCGGCGTTGGGCTCCGAGGCGCAGAACGCGGCGACCTTGAGGTCGCCGGACGTGCCGAAGCAGCGCGGGATCCACTCGCCGATCTGCTCGCCCGTGCCCTGTCCGAAGATCGCGGCCACCGCCAGCGACGTGCCCATGATCGCCATCCCGAGCCCCGCGTCGCCCCAGAAGAGCTCCTCGTTGGCGATCGGCATCGTGAGCCCCGTGGGGTCGGCGTAGAACTGCGCGAGCCCCTCGAAGGAGTACAGCCCGATCTTCGCGGCCTCCTCGATGATCGGCCACGGGGTCTCCTCGCGCTCGTCCCACTCGTGCGCCGCAGGCCGCATGACGTCCTTCGCGAAGCCGTGCACCCAGTCGCGGATGTCCTTCTGGTCCTGGTTGAGCTCCAGGGTGAAGGCGACCTCGGGGGTCTCCGTCGCCTTCGGCTCCTGCTCGGTCGTCGCCACTGGCCTGCACGCCTCTCGTCGGGGAGCGGGGAGCCTAGCCAGCCGCGGGGGGTCGCCGCGCAGCCCGATGGGTAGCGCTCGGGCATGGACTTCATCGAGACCGTTCGCACCCAGGCCGGCCTGGCCGACGACGCCGAGGCCGAGCGCGCCGCCGCCGCGGTGCTCGAGGCCCTCGGCGGCCGCATCGCCGCCGGCAACGTGCAGGCGCTCGCGGTCGAGCTGGCGGCCCCGCTCGCCGGCGCGCTGCGTCGCGGCTCCGACGGCGAGGCCCACGCGGGCGGCACCATGGAGCTCGCCGCCCGGACGAAGGAGGTCCTCGACGCCGACGAGGAGGGCAGCGTCGGCGCCGACCCGCTCGACCTCGTGGTCGCCGTGCTGCGCGGTCTGGTCGACACGGTCGACCGCGCGGTCATCGACAAGCTCGCCGAGCAGCTGCCCGCCGACCTCAAGCAGCTCCTCCTCGCCGAGGCGGAGGGCGACACGGCCGCGACCTGAGCGACGGGGCCTATCGTGGCCGGCGCGCATGGAGCTCGTCCCCGGCCAACCGAACGTCTCGCTGCGCGCGGGCTCCACGGGGGATGAGGTCGTCCTCGCCTTCCCCTACGACTCGTCGATCGTCGAGGCGGTGCGCCGCCTCCCGGGCCGCCGCTTCGACTGGGACACGCGCGAGTGGTCGGCGCCCGTCGACGACTGGGTGGGCGTGCACGTGTCGAGCATCATCGAGCGCTTCCCCGAGCTCGAGACCTCGGGCGAGGTCGACGCGTGGCTGGGCGGCATCGAGCAGCGCTGGGTCGGCGCGATCTCGACCGGCGTCCGCGGCGGGAAGGGGTACTTCACCCTGCGCACGCGCGCGGGCCAGCTGCCCGACGCGCTGCGCGAGGGCGCCGAGGAGCACGGCGGCCTCCACTGGCTCGCCATGACCGAGGCGGTCGCCGAGCGGCTGATGGAGATCAAGAGCGCGCGACTCGACGCGCCGGCCAACCGCTGCATCTCCCACCTGCGCTCCGGCCTCGCGCCTCCGCCGGCGATCCTCTCCTTCGTCGAGGGCGTCGCCGGCACGCACTTCAAGCTCGACGTCCTCTGGGACGCCGACGCCGCCAAGGCCTTCGACGCGCTCCCCGGCGCGGGCGACCGCTCGCGCTCGATCCCGGTCGACCCGTACCTCGTCGAGCCGCTCGACGCGTTCCTCGCGCTGCACCGCGTGGAGGTCAGCGGCGCCGCCGCGCCGCGCCTGGCGGAGATGCACGCCGAGCACGCGGCGGCCCAGCTCGACATCGCCGCCTCCAAGGCCCAGCACGCCGCGCCGCCGGACCCGCTGCCGCGGCTCGGGGAGGGCATCCACCTCGAGCCGTTCCAGTGGGCGGGCGTCAACTACCTGCTCGACAAGCGCCGCGCGTTCCTCGCCGACGAGCAGGGCCTGGGCAAGACCGTCCAGGCGCTCGCCGCGCTGGAGGTCGACGACGCCTACCCGGCGATCGTCGTCTGCCCCGCCTCGCTCAAGCTCAACTGGGAGCGCGAGGCCGTCCGCTGGCTGCCGCACCGCCGCACGGTGGTGCTCCAAGGCCGCGGCGTCGCCCAGCCCACGGGCGAGATCACCGTGCTCAACTACGAGCTGGTCGCCGCGCACAAGGAGATGCTCGCCCGCCTGCGGCCGCGTGCGCTCGTCCTCGACGAGAGCCACTACTGCAAGAACCCGCAGGCCAAGCGCACCCAGGCGGTCCGGCGCCTCGCCCAGGCGGTGCCGCCCGACGGGCTGCGGATGGCGCTCTCGGGGACGCCGGTCCTCAACCACCCGGAGGAGCTCATCCCGCAGCTGCGGATCCTCGGGCGCCTGGCGGACTTCGGCTCCGGCGCGAAGTTCGCCCGTCAGTTCACGGGCGACAGCGCCGAGGAGCGGCTGCACTGGCACCTGCGCCGGCGCTGCTTCGTGCGGCGGCTGAAGAAGGACGTGCTGCCGCAACTGCCGGCCAAGCGGCAGGTCGTCGTGCCGATGGAGCTCTCCAACCAGCGCGAGTACCGCCTGGCCGAGGAGGACGTGATCGCCTGGCTGCGCGAGCAGCCGCTCGACCTGCGCGAGCTCGACGCGCGGATCGCCGCGACGCTGCGGACCGAGCGCCTCGTGCAGCTCGGGGTGCTCAAGCGCCTGGCGGCCAAGGGCAAGCTCGTCACCGCGCTCTCGTGGATCCACGACTTCCTGCAGTCCGGCGAGCCGCTCGTCGTCTTCGCCCACCACCAGGAGGTCCAGGCCGCGGTCATGGAGCGCTTCCCGGACGCGGCGCACCTGCTCGGGCGCGACGCGGTCGCCGCGCGGGAGGCGACGGTGCAGGCCTTCCAGGAGCCCGACGGGCCGCAGCTCATCGTCTGCGCGACCCGCGTCGCGGCGCAGGGGATCACCCTCACCCGCGCCTCCAACGTCGCGTTCCTCGAGCTCGAGTGGACCCCGGCGATGCACGACCAGGCCGAGGATCGCTGCCACCGGATGGGCCAGCACGACGCGGTGACGGCCTGGTACCTCCTGGCCGCGGGCACGATCGACGAGACGATCTCGGCGATGCTGCAGCGCAAGCGCGGCCTCGTCGGCGCGGTGACCGACGGGACGCGCGACGAGGGCGAGGCGCTCGTCGCCTCCGTGGTGCGTGAGCTGCGCGACCGCGCGCCCTACAAGCACCTGCGGCCCGTCGCGTAGCGGCCGGACCGGTGCGGCCGGACCGGTGCCGCCGGTCGCGCGGCTCAGCGCGGCGGCGCTTCCCCCAGGTCCTCCGACGACTCGATCGTGCCCGCGGGCGGGGGCTCGGTCTCGAGCTGGACGACCGCGCGGCGGCGCGGCACGGTCGTCTCGACCTGCTCGGTGACGAGCACCTTGCGCAGCCGCACGCGCTCCGTCGGGCGCATCTCGGTGTGGCCGGCCTCGAGCTCCTCCTCGGAACGCAGCATGGTGTTCTCGTCCTCGGTGCCGTGGGTGCGGTCGGCCTGGCGGCCGTAGTGCGCAGCGAGCGCGTGCTCCTCCTCGGGGTCGAGCGCGACGCCGGGATCGAGGCTGGGCGCGCTGCGCACGAGCTCGGCGTCGAAGGGCAGGTGAACCTCCTCCTCGCGCTGCTCGGCTCCGGCGAGCGGGACGATGGACTCGTGGCGCCCGAGCAGTCCGGTGCGCACACCGGCGTAGGCCGGGAGGTCGGTCGCGTCGTCGAGGTAGAGATCCCCGATCCGGCCGAGCTTCTCCCCCGCGCGGTCGTAGGCGGTGCGCCCGCGCCAGGAGAGCAGGACTTCGAGAGAGTAGGTCGCCATGGAGCGCGGATACCCGCGGGCCGCGACGGGTACCCCCACGACCGTGTCCACCGCGCTGATCGTCATCATCGTCGCCGCCGTCGTGCTCGTGCTGCTCGCGCTCGCGCTGCTCGCACGCCACCGGGGCGTCGCCGAGCGCCGCCGGACGCAGGGCACGGTCGAGGCGCGCGCCCGCCGCACGGAGGCCGGTCGCCTCCAGGGCACCGCCGAGGAGCAGCGCGCGACGGCCGAGGAGCTGCGGGTGGAGGCCGGGCGCGAGCGCCAGCAGGCCGATGCCCACCTGCGGCGCGCCGAGCAGGCCGAGCAGACCGCCGAGGAGCGCGACGCGGAAGCGCGGGAGGCGGCCGAGCGCGCCCAGGTGAACCTCTCGCGCGCGGACAAGGCCGACCCGGACGTGCGCTGAGCCTGCCCGGCGCGACCCGAGCCGGCCTTCCGGTCGCCGGCCCCGGCGATGAGCGGACGCCCGAGCCGGACCCGGCACGACGCCGTCGTCGTCGGCGGCGGCCACAACGGCCTGGTCGCGGCCACCTACCTGGCACGGGCCGGGCGGCGCGTCCTCGTCCTGGAACGCGCCGCGGAACGCGGGCGGGGCGGCGGTTCCACCGCGACCTGGCCCGGCCGTGGGCGAAGCGCGACGACGACGTGGGCACTTGGGGCGTCGAGACCGCGCATGCGAACGTCTTGATCTGCGGTGCGGGAGCGCGGCGCGGGGGCGGGGTCTCCGGAATCCCGGGACACAACGCCGCGCAGGCCGTGCTGCGGCGGTGACCCGCGGCGGGCGCGAGGTCCCCGTCGTGTCACGGCTCACCCCCACGGTCAGCGGGCGCGAGCCCGCGCGAGGTTGAGGCCGGCCGGGCCGTCGGGGCGCCGAAGGCGAGCGCGGAGGCTGTCGGCGACAAGGTTCTCCGGCGCGGAGGGCAGCCGCGCGATCGCGGGGAGCGCGTCGGCGCTGAGCTGCGACAGCGCGTTGACGTCGAGCTCGCCCGTGCGGGCGAAGCGCTCCACCGCCGACGTCGCGATGCGGCCGTCCGGGTTGGCCAGCGCGAGGACGAGCAGCGCGGCGAGCGTCGCGGGCAGCACGACGCGCGGCGCCGCCGCGGCCAGGCGACGATGCGCGCCGGCGGCGATCACGAGCACGAACACCGCGCCGAGCCAGAGCACTACGACGTGGCCGGCGAAGCGCGCGCGGGTGAATCCGTAGGCGCCCTCGACGAGCCCGAGCCGGAGGTGCGCGCTGACGAGCACGACGAGCGTCAGGCCGCACAGCGCGCCGAGGAGCGCACGGACCACACGGCCCTCACGGCGCGCCGCGACCCCGACGAGCGCGAGCGTCAGCGCGCAGGCGAACAGCAGCGTGCCGAACCCCTGGCGGGCGTACTCGCCGTAGCCGAGCCCCGTCGTCCGGCCGACGTACGCCGCTCCGCCGAAGAGCACCCGGAGCTGGACGCCGACGAAGACGGCGAAGAGGGCGGTGAGCGCAGCGAGGACGATCGCGAGCTCCGTGTGCGCCGGGACCCACGGCGCGCGCGGCTCCTGCGGGGCCGCGCGCCGGGCGCTGACCCGCGCCAGGGCGCCCGCGGCCCCGAGGAAGAGCAGCGCGAGCGCTACGCGCCACAGCGCACGGGCGGGGTCCCACTCGTAGGTGAGCAGGTCGTCGGCGACGTTCGCGAAGGCCGGGTCGGCCGCGGCGAACAGGCCGCCGAACGTGGCCAGGAGCGCCGCCGCGGCCGCTACCCCGCGGGCGACCGGCGCGCCGTGGCGAGCACGCCCACCGGCGGCGTCGGGCAGCAGCGCACGCACCGTCCGGGCCACCACGACGTTCCCGGCGACCAGGCGCGCGGGCGCGACGGCGACGCCGAGCACGCGCGGCCAGGACCGCGCGGGCGCGCACGCGGCGGCGCCCGCCACGAGGGCCGCGGCGACCGAGACGGCCACGACCCACCCCGCGTCGCGGAGCACGGGCTGCAGGGCGAGGCCGACCGCCAGCGCTCCGGGCAGCAGCCGCAGCGCGACGGGCGCGGGGTCGTCGTGATCCTCCGGCGCGGCGGCCCGCCGGTCGCGGGCGCTCAGCGCGCCGGCCGTGAGGACGAGCAGCAGCGCGGCCGACAGGGCGAGGCCGATGCGCTGCTCGGCGACGGCGAGGGCGGCCGCGGCAGCGGCCGCGAGGGCACAGGCGAGGGCGGATCTGGGCATGGGCGGACCTCCCGGTCTCGGGTCGTTCTCGGCACAGGACAAGCGAGGACTACGGCAGCTCGACGACCATGCGACAGCCCTGAGGAGTCGCGGGCTCGACGCGGATCGCGCCGCCGTGGAGCTCGACGATGGAGCGGGCGATCGCCAGGCCGAGGCCGGCGCCCGTGGTCGAGCGCGAGCGGTCGGCGCGGGCGAAGCGGTCGAAGATCCGCTCCGCGTCGCCGGGCTGCAGGCCGGGCCCGTGGTCCTCGACCTCCAGGCGCACGCCGCCGCCCGACGCCGCCCGGCCGCGGAGGACGACCGGGGCGCCCGGGGCGTGGCGGTGGGCGTTGGCCACGAGGTTGGTCACGACTTGGTCGAGGCGGTCGCGGTCGCCGACGATCCGCAGGCCTCGCGGCGCGTCGACCGTTGCGCCGCGCCCCTCGAGCAGCTCGCTGACGAGCAGCGGCCGCCGTTCGAGCGCCTCCGAGCCGGCCTCCAGGCGGGACAGGTCGAGGAGCTGGTCGGTGAGGCGCCCGAGCCGCTCGACCTGCTCGAGGAGCTCGGCGGGATCGGCCTCCGCCACGCCGTCGACCGCGTTCTCCAGCGTCGCCCGCAGCGCGCTGATCGGCGTGCGCAGCTCGTGCGCCGCGTCGGCGACGAGGTCGCGCCGGACGCGGTCGACCTGCTCGAGCTCGACGGCCATGCGGTTGAAGGCGGTCGCGAGCTGGCCGACCTCGTCGCGCCCGGCCTCGGCCACGCGCTGGCCGTGCTCCCCGCGCGCCATCGCCTCGGCGGCGGCGGCCATTGCGCGCAGCGGAGCGGTGAGCCCCCGCGCGGCGAGCTGCACCGCCGCCAGCGAGAGCGCGACCGCCGCGAGCGCGGCGAGGTCGAGGCGGACGCCGAACAGCACCGCGGCCACGAGCGTGGTGAGCGTGACGCCGATCGCCAGCACGATCATCAGCCCGAGCTTGAGCTTCAGCGACGGGATCCGGTCGAGCGGGTTCATCACGACCCTCAGAGGTCCCCGAGCGCGTAGCCGTGGCCGGTGACCGTCCGCACCACGCCGGCGCCGAGCTTGCGGCGCAGGGCCGCGACGTGCGAGTCGACCGTGCGCGTCGAGCCGCCGGCGCGCCACTCCCACACCTCGGCGAGCAGCTCGTCGCGGGAGAACGCGCGGGCCGGCCGGCCCGCGAGGGTCGCCAGCAGCTCGAACTCGGTGGGGGTCAACGCGATCGGCGTGCCGTCGCGCAGGAGGCGGCGGCCCTCGAGGTCGAGCAGGTACGGGCCGAGCTGCACGCGTTCGGGCGCGGCGGTCGCGGTGCCCCGCGCGGTTCGCCGCAGCAGGACGTGGACGCGCGCGACGAGCTCACGAGGGCTGAACGGCTTGGTGACGTAGTCGTCGGCGCCGATGCCGAGCCCGACGAGGACGTCGGCCTCCGCGTCGCGCGCCGTGAGGAAGAGGACCGGAACCGGCCGGTCGGCCTGGATGCGCCGGCAGACCTCGATGCCGTCGAAGCCCGGCAGCATCCAGTCCAAGACGACGAGGTCGGGCGCCAGCCGGCGACAGAGCTCGACGCCCGCCGGGCCGGTCGCGGCCACCTCCACGCGGAAGCCCTCGGCGCGCAGCCGTGCGGCGACCGCCTCGGCGATCATCGCCTCGTCCTCGACCACCGCGATCGTCTGCCCGCTCATCGGGGCGATGCTAAGGGCCCTCCGGTCGCGACCGGGTGGCCGGCGTGTGGAGATCCCGTGCAGGGACCGGCCTGTCCGGCCGGCCTCCCACGCACCGCGGCCCGGTCGAGGACCGGGCCGCAGAAGCAAGGCTCTTCAGAGAGAGCCGGGTGCTAGACGGACTGGACGTTCGCCGCGGCGGGGCCCTTGGGGCCCTGCTCGGCGTCGTACGAGACCTTGGCGCCCTCGGCGAGCGACTTGTAGCCGTCGCCGAGAATCGCGGAGTGGTGGACGAAGAGGTCCTTACCGGCCTCGTCGGGCGTGATGAACCCGAAGCCCTTCTCGTCGCTGAACCACTTCACGGTACCTGTTGCCATGTTTCCTCCTAAAGGAACGGCGTGCTGCCGAGCTCCTTCAAAAGGGCACCCGACCTGAACGGGGAGCAGAATAGCGGGCCAGGCAAGCGTAGGTAAGGCATCGCGTCACTTAGCTATGGTCGTTTTGAGGCTGGAAAGCTACCCTCGCCGGACATGACCGGCGTCACCCAGGCGGACATCCAGCCCACCGCCAACGAGAGCCTCGACCGGGCCCTCACGGGGACGATCACCGTGGTCCCGTTCCTGGCGCTGATCGCGGCTGGGTTCCAGGCCTGGAACCACAGCCTCCACTGGTCCGATCTCGTCGTGTTCGTCGTCATGTACCTCGCGACCGGCCTCGGCATCACCGTGGGCTTCCACCGGATGCTCACGCACCGCGCCTTCGAGACGAGCCGCCCCGTGAAGGCGCTCTTCGCGATCCTCGGTTCGGCGGCCATCGAGGGGCCGGTGATCTCCTGGGTGGCCGACCATCGCAAGCACCACGCGTTCACCGACCGCGAGGGCGATCCGCACTCGCCGCACGTCGATCACGGCCACGGGCTGAAGGGTGCGCTGCGGGGCCTCTTCCACGCGCACGTCGGCTGGCTGTTCATCCACACCCAGCGCGCGGCGAAGGACCGCTACGCGCGCGACCTCGTCGACGACCCGGTCATCGCGTGGGTCAGCCGGACCTTCTTCCTCTGGGCCGCGCTCGGGCTGCTCGTGCCGTTCGGCCTCGGCTGGGCGCTCGGCGGCGGCGTCGGCGCGGGCCTCACGGGCCTGCTGTGGGGCGGCGCGGTCCGGATCCTCGTCCTCCACCACGTGACCTACTCGATCAACTCGCTCTGTCACGTCTTCGGCTCGCGCCGCTTCGCCACCGACGACGAGTCGCGCAACCTGTCCTGGCTCGCCCCGCTGGCCATGGGCGAGAACTTCCACAACAACCACCACGCGTTCCCGACCTCCGCCCGCCACGGCCTCGGCCGCCACCAGTGGGACCTGAGCGCCGCGGTCATCGGGCTGATGGAGCGACTGGGCCTGGTCTGGAGCGTCAAGTACCCAAGCGCCGAGCAGCAGGCCAAGAAGCTCCTCGCGACCGGGCGGTAGCGCGGCGCTCAGTCGGCACGCCGTTGGCGCTCGGCGAAGCGCAGCCGTTCGAGCGTCTCGTTCGCCCGGCGCTCGAGCTCGCGCAGGCGCTCGGGACGGGTCGCGCGCATGCCGTAGCTCTTGGCGCGATAGAGCTCGAATCGCTCCCGCGCGTAGCGCGCGTCGGCGCGCAGGGCCGCGAGCTCGTCGGTGTCGGCCATGCTCGGCAGCGAGGCCCCGGCGGGGCGCCTCACCCCACCTTGAACTTCACGACCGGGCCCTCCTGGCGGCAGTCGCTCGTGTTGCCGTTCTCGCAGACGATGCGGTGGGCCTGCCAGTAGTACGTGCCGGGGGAGTTGAGCCAGTACTCGTCGAAGGCGAAGACCTTCTGCTTGTAGGAGAACGTGCCGCCCTTCTTCGCGGCCTTCCCGATCGCCTCCTTCGTGCAGATCACTCCCTCCTTCGCGGAGCGCTTGGCGGACTTGCAGACGTGGACGTAGATGACCCCGGGCCCGCGGACCTTGCCCTTGAAGGTCACGGCCTGGCCCTTCGGGACGGTCGCACCGGCGCGCGGAGACGTCGGGGTGATGCCGTTCTTGCTGGCGGCCAGCGCGTATGCGGGCGCGGCCGCGAGGGCACATACGGCGCCTGCGGCGGCGATCCGGCGCCGGGTGATGGTGAAGGGCATGGCGACTCCTCGTCGGGTCAGGGGGTCATGGCTGGGCGAACGGCGTGAAGCCTACGGGCACGAGGTCGGCGAGGTTCGCGGCCTGCAGGCCGTCGTAGGAGAGCGTGTAGAGGCGCGTGCCGATGACCAGCGACCGGCCGATGGGCGGCGTGCCGACGTTCTCGCGCGCCGGGTGCGACAGGCGGCCGACCTCCGCGAGCGTGTCGCGGCCCACCCGGAACCCGACGGCACCGGTGAAGCCGGGATCGGCGGCGCTCGTGCGGTAGCGCTCCAGCGGGACGACGCCGAGGCGCGTCGGCCCCCAGAAGAGGAACGCGTGCGGATCGAACTCCGCCGTGGTCGAGCTCCCCGTGCCGAGCACGGCCTGCGCGAGCCGCTTGGGCGCCGCTGCGTCGGAGACGTCGAACAGCGAGAGCTGCGCCCCGTTGCGGCGGCCGGTCTCCGTCGCGTCCTGGCCCACGCCGAGCAGGCGATCCTCGCCGACGGGGTGCAGATAGGCCGAGTAGCCCAGGAGCTTGAGCTCCCCGCGGACCTTGGGCGCCGTGGGGTCGGACAGGTCGAGGGTGTAGAGCGGGTCGGTCTGCCTGAACGTCACGACGTAGCCGCGGTCGCCGATGAACCGGACGCCGAAGAGGCGCTCGCCCTTGCCGAGCCCGCCGACGCCGCCGACGGTGTTCAGGCGCCCGGCCGCCTCCTCGAGCACGGTGACCCGGCTCTCGCTCTCGGTCGCCGTGCCGTCGGGGAACCACATCGGCTCGCTCGTCGTCGCCACCCGCAGGCGGTCCTGGTACTCGCTCATCGCGTACTGGTTGAGCACGAAGCCGGGGACGTCCCCGGTGGCCCGGTAGGTCGTGGTGTCCGTGCCGCGCGCGTCGTAGCGGTGGATCTGCGTGCGGAGGCCGTCGGGAACGCTCGTCCCGGCCTCGACGCCCCGCGAGTACGGCCGGCTGGCGACGTACAGGCTGTCGGTCGAGGCGTACACGGTCTGCGCGCCGGCCAGGATCGCGTCGCGGTCGACCGAGAACAGGCCGCGATCCAGGTCGATCGTCAGGATGCTCAGGAGGTCCAGCCCACTGAACTGCTTGGGCCGGCGGACGTCGTCACAGGGCACCACCCCGCGGGTGAACGTGCGGCCCGACACGCGGGAGCGCAGCACGGTCTTCGGCACCCACGTACGCAGGCCGGCGTCGCCGACCTCGTCCGCGGCGACGGACTGGGGCGCGCTGGTGACGACGACGCGCGCGGTGCCCTGCGTGAGGCGCGCGTCGACGAGCGTGCCGTCCAGGGTGAGCGAGCGGCGGATGGTGGGGCGAGCGGGGTCGGCGAGCGTGACCTCGGTCAGGAGCGTGGCCGGGCGAGAGGCCGGCTCGGACTGCGCGATCGACGGGGACACGCCCGGACGCCCTGGCGGCACGGGCGGCAGGGGTGGCGTGGGCACGGGCGCGGGCAGAGGCACCGGCGCGGGCTCGGCGGCCTGACGCGGCCCCGCCGGCCCGCTCGGTCCCGTGGGCACACCCTGCGTTCCGACCGGACCGCCCGTGACGGTGGCGGTGACGAGCGCCGTGTCCCCGCGGACGAGCAACTGGTGGCCGAAGCCCTCGAGCGCCAAGCGCCCGCGGATCACGGGGGCGGCGCCGGTGACGTCGATGACCAGGAGCTGCCCGTTGGCGATCGCGACGATGCGGCGCCCGTCGGTCTTGATGATGTCCGGCTCGTCGACGCCCGCCTCCTGCACGTTGGTGTTGGAGAACGCCGGGGCGGACTCGCGGCCGCCGAAGTCGGCGGCGGGCGCGGCGGCGGCCGGCGGCGCGGGCGCGGGGGTCGCGGTGACGGGCTGCGGGCCCGCGGTGGCCGTCGGGATCGGCGGCGGCGCGGTGAGCACCTGCGGCGGCGACGCGACCACCCGCGTGGGCACACCGGTCCCTCCGCCGAACCGCTCGGCGTTCGTGCGCGCGTAATCGACCAGCGCGGGGCAGGACGAGAACGCTTGAAGGCGCGGGACCTTGCGGCGGGAGGCCGCGTCGGCGGTGGCGGGGGTCACCGCGACGAGGAGCGACAACGTCACCGCCACCGCACCTGCCCGGCACGGCCCCGCGTTGAAGCGCATGGTCGTCACGGTACCGTGAACGCGCCACATCACCGAAGGTTGCGCAGGGACGCCGGTGCGACCCGCAGAATGCCGAGATCGTGCGTCGCACCGTCCTGGCCGCCACCGCCGTCGCCCTCGCCGGGCTCGGCCCCTCGCCCGCCGCCGCGCAGATCGCCGCGGGCGGCCCCGCGGACGCCGCTCCGCCTCCTGCCACGCCACCGCCTGCGGCTCGGGCCCCGGCAGCGGCGACACCGTCGCCTGCGGACACAGCCCCGGCGGCGGCGCCCTCCGTGCCGGACGGGTCACCCGCCGTCGGCATCACGACCGGAACGAGGATCAACCTGCGCACGCGCCCCGGCGGTGGCCGGGTCCTCGCGCGCCTGCCCCGCGCGACGCGGGTGGCCGTGGCCTGCCAGCGCGTCGGACCGCTGGCCCCGGGCCGTGCGGGGCCCTCCCGCGTCTGGGACCGCGTGGCGCGAACGGGCGGCGCGGCCGGCTGGGTCGCCGACGGCTTCCTCGACACGGGCACCGACGGCCTCGTCGCACCCCTGTGCGGCCTCCCGCCGCTCGGCCCGCCGGCGCTGCCGGGCGCCGGAACCGGCCCGTGCGCGCTCCGTGCCCCCGTCGCGCTGCTGGCGCCGTTCCCGACGCCGCAAGCGCTGATCGCCGCCGCGCTCCCAGGCGCCGAGGCCTCCCGTGCCGCCTACCGCGTCCCGGTCGCGGTGACGCTGGCGCAGACGATCCTCGAGACCGGCGGCGGGCGCTTCACGGCGGGAGCGAACAACTTCTTCGGCCTCAAGGCGCAGCCCACCGGCGTGCCGGGCCGCTTCGCGTTCGGCCTGCGCTCGGCGGGCTGCGTGCTCAAGAAGACGCGTGAGAGCGAGCGTGGCCGTTCGGTGACGACGATCGGCGCGTTCCGCGCCTACGCGACGCTCGACGAGTCGATCCTCGACCACGGCGAGCGACTGACGATCAATCCGGTCTACCGCGCCGCCTTCGCCTACACCGACAGCCCGCGGCGCTTCGCCCAGGTCATCGCCCGCCACTACGCGACCGACCCGCGCTACGCGGCCAAGCTGCTCGCGCTCATGGACCGCTACCGGCTGGAGGACCGGGGCCGAGGATGACGAAGGCCCGGCTCACCGCAGCGTCCCGAACGAGGGCGCTGCTCGCGAGGAATCCTCAGTCGTCGTCGCGCGGCGGCGGGCGGAACAGCACCTTCTTGACCTCCCCGATCGTCGCGCCGCCGAGGCGCAGCGACGTCTGGATGCCCTCCGCGCCGAGGTCGCCGGCGTCGAGAAGGCGCCGCAGGTCGTTCAGCGGCGCGCGGTCCTCCTCGGCGACCAAGTCCTTCCCGGTCTCCAGGAGGATGAGGTGGCGCGGGCGCTTGAGCTCAGCGGCCGGGCGCACGTAGAGCTCGCGCTCCTCGGGCGTCAGGCCCTCCAGGGCGACGACGACGGTCTCGCCGGAGCTCAGGCGCTTGGCGACCGCGGCCCGCAGCAGCTCGGCGGCCTTCTCGTCGAGGACCTCCTGGGGGACCCGGCCCGAGATGAGCGTGCGCACCTTGCCGAGCGAGAAGAACGACCCTCGGTCGAGGATCAGGCGATCGGCGAAGCGGTCGCGCTCGGCCGGGGACGCGGAGACGATCAGCAGCAGGCTGCCGGGCGAGTAGCGGAGGCGATCGGCCGGGCTGAGCACCCGGCCACGGACGGAGATGTCGGCGGGGCGGTTCGGCGCACCGTCCCTCCGCGGCCGATCCGACGACCACCCCAGCCGCTCGTCGTTGGCGATCTTGACGCTGCGGTGGCCGTGTGAGGTGGACATACCTCCCATGTTGCCCTACAACGCCCGCCGGGGGTGCACCGGGCCGTTCAGACCTCGATCTGGCCGCCGAACGAGACCACCCGATCACCGGGAAGGCAGAAGTACTGCACCCGCCCGGCCGCGTTGCGGCTCATCGCGGTGAACATCCGCTTGCGCCACGTCGCCATGCCGCCGCCCCGCGTGGGCGAGATCGTCACGCGCGAGAGGAAGTAGGTCGCCTCGTCGACGTCGATGCGCAGCCCGAACCGGTCGGCCAGCCGCAGCGCTGCGGGCACGTCCGGCTCGTCCTGGAAGCCGTAGCGGAGCTTGACCAGCGCGATGCCGTCGTCGGGGATCAGCAGGTCGTCGACCTCCATGCGCTCCTCGTCGGGCACGTAGGGCACGCCCGCGGTCTCCAGCGACACGACGACCACATGCTCGTGGAGCACCCGGTTGTGCTCGACGTTGTAGCGCATCGCCAGCGGGGTGCGGGTGGCGTCGGCGTTGAGGAAGATCGCGGTGCCGGGCACCCGGACGGGCGGCGCGTCGGAGGCCTCCAGGGCGACGACGAAGTCGAGCAGAGGACCCTCCTCCTTCGCGCGGCTGCGCCCCACGACCTCGCGCCCGCGCCGCCACGTGATGAGGACGGTGAAGACGAGCGCGGCGATGACCAGCGGGAACCAGCCGCCGGAGATGACCTTGGTGAGGTTCGCGGCGAAGAACGCGAGGTCGACGAAGAGGAAGCCCACGACGCCGAGGGCCACGAGCCACCGCGGCTTCCTCCACAGCAGCCGAACGACGACGAAGAAGAGGATCGTGTCGATCGCCAGCGTCCCGGTCACCGCGATCCCGTAGGCGCTGGCCAGCGCCGTGGACGAGCCGAAGCCGACGACGAGGCCGACGATCGCCACGAACAGCCCCCAGTTGACCACGGGCACGTAGATCTGTCCCGCCTCCCGGCGCGAGGTGTGCTTGATCGTGAGCATCGGCAGGAAGCCGAGCTGCACCGCCTGGCGGGTGACCGAGAACGCACCGGAGATGACGGCTTGGGAGGCGATGACCGTCGCCGCCGTCGCGAGCAGGACCATCGGCACGAG
The DNA here is from genome assembly GCA_038321325.1 of Solirubrobacterales bacterium. Classification (GTDB taxonomy): domain Bacteria; phylum Actinomycetota; class Thermoleophilia; order Solirubrobacterales; family Solirubrobacteraceae; genus Paraconexibacter. The sequence continues at coordinate 27,658 of JBBQEV010000028.1, read as the reverse complement.
CAGCCCGTCGGGCACCAGGCGGAAGAGCGGCGACGCGACGGCCTCGGGGTCCTCGAGCACCAGGACGCCCTGGCCGAGGTAGTTGAGGACGAGCGCGGGGAGCACGAGGAGGAACCACGCGCGCTTGATCGGGTCGCGCCCGAAGTGCCCCATGTCGGCGTAGAGCGCCTCGGCGCCCGTGACCGCGAGCACCACCGAGGCGAGCGCGAGGAAGGCCTTCGAGCCGTTGTCGAGGAAGAACGCCACGCCGTAGTGCGGGGAGAGCGCCCGCAGGATCGACGGCTCGCCGATCACCTTGACCAGCCCGAGCACCGCGAGCACCGCGAACCACGCGCCCATCACCGGGCCGAACAGCCGCCCGACGACACCCGTGCCGAAGCGCTGGATGAAGAAGAGCGTGGCGAGGATCGCGATCGTGATCGGCACCACGAAGTCGCGCAGGCTCGGCTGGACGAGCTCGAGGCCCTCGACCGCGGAGAGCACCGAGATCGCCGGGGTGATCATCCCGTCGCCGTAGAAGAGCGCCGCCCCGAAGACGCCGAGCGCGACGAGCACGAACTTCGCGCGCCCGGACCTGATCACGCAGCTCTGCACGAGCGCGATGAGCGCCATGATCCCGCCCTCGCCGCCGTTGTCGGCGCGCGTGATGAACAGGACGTACTTGATCGAGACGATGATCGTGATCGCCCAGAAGACCAGCGAGATCACGCCGTAGACGTTCGCCTCGGCCGGCGCGAGCTCGTGCGCGCCGGAGAACGTCTCCTTCATCGCGTACAGCGGGCTCGTGCCGATGTCGCCGAAGACGACGCCGAGCGCCCCGAGGGTCAGGGCCGCCTTGCCGCCGTGGTGCTGCAGGCCGGTGTCGGGCGCGTCGGGGGGCGCGGGGCCGGGGTCGTCGGTGTCGGGCATCGGCCGGTCAGCTTGCCCGATTCACGCCCGGCGTGAATCGGGCCCGGAACTCCCCGCACGCGCGAGGCACTTGAATGAGAGCCCATGGCCCCTGCGCTTCAGATCACAGACCTCGTCAAGCGCTACCCGACGGGCACCGAGGCGCTCAAGAGCGTGTCGCTGGAGATCCCGCAGGGCGAGTTCTTCGGCCTGCTAGGCCCCAACGGCGCCGGGAAGTCGACGCTCATCCACTGCGCGACCGGCCTGGCCAGCCCGACCTCCGGCGCCATCCGGATCTTCGGCCACGACGCCGTCGACCACTACGGCGACGCGCGCAAGCGCGTCGGACTCGCGCCGCAGGACCTCAACCTGGACTGGTTCCTCACGCTCGAGGAGACGCTCGACTACCACGGCGGCTACTTCGGGATGCCGAAGAAGGAGCGCCGCGAGCGCGCCCGCGAGCTGCTCGACGCGTTCTCGCTGCTGGCCAAGAAGGACGAGCGGACGCAGACGCTCTCGGGCGGCATGAAGCGGCGGCTGATCCTCGCTCGCGCGCTGATGCACCGCCCGGAGCTGCTGATCCTCGACGAGCCGACCGCCGGCGTCGACGTCGAGCTGCGCCTGGAGCTGTGGCAGTACGTGCAGCGGATCAACCAGGAGGGCACGACGATCCTGCTCACCACGCACTACCTCGAGGAGGCCGAGCAGCTCTGCAGCCGCATCGCCTTCATCAACGGCGGGAAGATCGTCGCCGAGGGGACGAGCGCCGAGCTCGCGACCCGCTACGGCGTGGAGAGCCTGGAGGACGCCTACCTCGAGCTCGTCGGGCGCAAGGAGCTCTCGCGCGGGCACGTGTCGGAGATCACGTCGTGACCGCGGTGCAGATCCGCTTCTTCTCGCTGCTGCGGCGCGAGGTCAGCCGCTTCATGAAGATCAAGAAGCAGACGCTGGGCGCTCCGCTGCTCGAGACCTTCCTCTACATCTCGGTCTTCGGTGCCGCGCTCGGCTCTCGCATCAAGCAGCTCGAAGGCATCGACTACGTCGTGTTCATCGTGCCGGGGCTGATCATGATGGCCTGGGCGATCAACGCGTTCTCGAACAACTCCTCCTCGATCCTGCAGCAGAAGTTCCAGCGCGCGATCGACGACCAGCTCTCCTCCCCCGCCTCGCCGCTCGAGCTGCTGCTCGCGTTCTCGCTCGGCGGCTTCCTGCGCGGCGGCCTCGTGGCGCTCCTCACGTTCACCGCGGCGTCGATCCTCATCGGCATCCCGGTCGAGAACCCGCTGGTGCTCGCGCCTGCGCTGTTCCTCGTCGGCTTCTTCTTCTCCCAGCTCGGCGTGCTCGTCGGCATCCGGGCCGAGCAGTTCGACGACGTCTCCTTCGCGCAGACGTTCGTGCTGCAGCCGTTGATCTTCCTCGGCGGCGTCTTCTACTCGGCGTCGCTGCTGCCCGAGCCGTTCCAGACGCTGACCCACCTCAACCCCGTCTACTACATGATCAGCCTCGTCCGCTACGGGTTCCTGGACTACTCGGGGGCGAACGTCGCGCTCTCGCTGCTCTTCCTCACCGTCGCGACCACCGGGCTGTTCGCACTCAACCTGCGGCTCTTCACCACGGGGTACCGCCTGCGCGCGTGACGTCAGCCCGCGTGCGCGCGAAGATGCTTCTTGAGCGCAAGCGTGCGCCACGCGTCCTCGACGAGCTCCTCGAGCAGCGCGGGCTCGATGCGCTCGAGCCGCACGAGCACCGCGGGGTAGCCGTCGTAGTGCGGCGTGGTGAAGAACAGCTCGGGGCGGCCCTCCAGCAGCGCCTCGCGCTCCTGCATGTCGATGGTCTTGAGCACCAGCGCGTCGGGGTTGGAGCGGTGCGCGGCCAGCAGCTTGCGGCCGACCTTCAGCGACGGGCGGCCGTGGCTGGTCGTCGCCTCCACGCCGGGGTAGCGGGTGGCGATCACGACGACGTCCTCCCAGGTCACGGCGCCACCGCCACGATCAGCCCGATCTTCCACGGGTCGCGCACGAAGAAGCCGCCGGGCACCTCACGGATCGCGTGCCCGGCCGCCTCGAGGCGCGCGCGGAGCTCCGCCGCGTCCGGCGCGTCGAGCCACACCGACCAGGCGTGCAGGCCGACGGTGTGCGGCGGCGGCGGCGTCGCCCCCAGCCCGTTCCAGACGTTGAAGCCGAGATGGTGGTGGTACCCGCCGGCCGAGACGAACGCCGCCGAGCCGAGGTTCGCCTGGACCTCGAAGCCGACGGTGTCGCGGTAGAAGCGCAGCCCCGCCTCGATGTCACCGACGTGCAGGTGCAGGTGCCCGACCCGCAGCCCCTCCGCGACCCACGGTGTCGGCTGCTCCCCGGCGACGGTCTCCATCAGACGCTCGAAGTCGAGCGGTTTCGGGCCTCCCGCGTACCCGAGGTGCTCGGGCCACGCGCTCCGCGGGCGGTCGGCCGCGAGCTCGATGCCGTTGCCGTCCGCGTCGGCGAGGTAGATCGCCTCGTGCGTCTCGTGGTCGGAGGCGCCCTGGATCTGGGTCTGTGTGGCCGACAGCCGCAGCGCCGCCCGCGCGAGCTCCTCCCGGCTGGGGTACAGCAGCGCGTAGTGGTAGAGCCCGGCGGTGCGCCCGGCCGGCTGCGCCTCGCGGTCCTCGTGGAGGAAGAGCAGCGGCTCGTCGCCGTCGCCGAGGACCGCCAGCGTCTCGCCGTGCTCGTGGACGCGCAGCCCGAGCGCGCGCTCGTACCAGGCGACCGCACGGGTCAGCTCGGCGACGTCCAGGTGGACGGCGCCGAGGCGCAGCGAGGCGGGCAGGACGGGAGCGGCGGTCGGGCTCATCGGGACATGGTGGCGCGCTTGAGTCGAGGCTCCGTCGCCCTGCGTGTTTCGGCTCCGGTCAGCCGCGGTCCGCGGGCAGCCCGCGGAGGATGCGCCGCGCGCGCTCGCTGCCCTTGCGAAAGCGCCACGGGTGCGGCCCCTCCGCCCAGGGGCCCGCGCCGAGCGACCCATAGTGGGTGCGCACCAGCGTCTTGAGCTCGCCGCGATGCCCGGCGCAGGCGTAGCGCGTTCCGCCGTAGGGGCCGCGGCCGTGCCAGACGAGCCAGTTGCCGGGCTCGATGTCGAGGTACTCCCCGTGCCGCAAGTCGAGCATCTGGTGCTCCAGCCACACCTGCGTCTCCGCGTCGGGGACGACGGAGCAGAACTCGCAGCGGAACACCACCGAACACGGCATGGCCCGTTGACGATACGCCGATGCCTCGCCGGCGCAAGGGACTATTCGTCCGCGGGATTGGAACCACAGGCTCCATATTGGAGCCTGTCCGCCCAATGTCACTCGGCTACCAGGCCGCCGGGGCGTAGTCCTTGAGGAACACCCCTCGCACGTCCTCGCCCTGCTCGCCGCGCACGATCGGGTCGTAGACGCGCGCGGCGCCGTCGACGAGGTCCAGCGGCGCGTGGAAACCCGCCTCGGCCAGCCGCGCGCGGGTCGGGTGGGGGCGCTCGTCGGTGATCCAGCCGGTGTCCACCGCGGTCATGAGGATGCCGTCGCGGGCGAGCATCTCCTCCGCCGACGTCCGCGTGAGCATGTTCAGCGCGGCCTTGGCCATGTTCGTGTGCGGGTGGCCCGGCCCCTTGTAGCCCCGGGCGAACTGTCCCTCCATCGCCGAGACGTTGACGACGTAGGTGCGCCGCGCCGGGCTCGCCGCGAGCGTGGCACGCAGCCGCGAGATCAGGATGAAGGGCGCGGTCATGTTGCACAGCTGCACCTCGAGCAGCTCGACCGGATCGACCTCGTCGACGTGCTGCACCCAGCTGTTCACCCCGTGAAGGTCGGGGAGCAGGCCGCCGGCGTCGATCGCCTGGCCCCGCGCGGCTCGCTCCGGCGAGGCCGAGCCGGCGATCAGCGCGAGGGCGGTGAGCGCCTGCGGCGTCGGGGTCCAGTGCTTCCCGGCACCGAGCGCGTTGCTCGCCGGCGCCCGCGCGAAGGACACGACCTCCGGAAGCTCCCCCGGCGGCAGCGGCGCGCGCTCCGCCGCCCGCAACGGCGCGTAGGCGGCGGCCGAGCGGCGGACGGTCTGCGCCGCGTTGTTGATCAGGACGTCCAGCGGCCCCTCGGCCGCGACCGACGCGGCCAGCCCGACGACCTGCGCCGGGTCGCGCAGGTCGATGGCGACGATCTTGAGCCGGTGCAGCCACTCCGCACTGTCGGGCATCTGGGTGAAGCGCCGCACCGCGTCGTTCGCGAAGCGCGTCGTGATCGTCGTCTGCGCGCCGTCGCGCAGCAGCCGCAGCGCGATGTGCATGCCGATCTTCGCCCGGCCGCCCGTCAGCAGCGCCCGCCGCCCCGAGAGGTCGGTCCGCGCCTCGCGCCGCGCGTGGTTGCGCCGCGCGCAGCCAGGACAGAGCTGGTGGTAGAACGCGTCGACCGTCGTATAGCGCTCCTTGCAGACGTAGCAGGCGCGCGACTCGATGAGCTCCCCCGCGGTCGCTCCCCGCACGGAGGAGACCAGCGGCAGCCCCTCGGTCTCGTCGTCGATGCGCCCGGGAGCGCCGGTCGCGGTCGCGGCGGTGACCGCCCGGTCGTGCGCGAGGATCGCGTCGCGCCGCTCGTTGCGCCGCCGCAGCTTGACCGCCTTGTAGATCCGCGCGGTCGCGCGCTGCACCGCGAGCGCGTCGGGATGGTCGAGCGGGAGCGCCTCGGCCTCAGCGAGCACGCGCAGGCACTCCTCCAGACGGCCGGGCTCGATGCCCGCCGGGGTCGTGATCGTCGTCGGCATGCCGTCGAGAGCGTAGGGCCGCGGGCCGCGTAGCCGGTCAGCGACACCCGCTGCCGGCCGGCTCGTCGGGGCCGACGCTGATCGCGCGATCTCCATAGGCGACGACGAGCAGCCCCTCCGGCGTGGAGAGCTCCCAGAGCGTCGCCCGCTCGCGGCGCCCGGGCCGGCCGCGCACGACGAGCGCGACGCGCTCCCCGCCGAGCTCATCCTCGAGGTTCAGCGTCATCGCGGCGTCGCGGCGCCGCAGCAGCGCCTCGGCCACCACCCGGCCGTCGAGCGCATCGAAGCACTCGAGCACGTGCGCGGGCTCGTCCCGCGAGCGCGCGACGGGCTCCTCGTCGGACACGAGCGTCCAGGGCGCCGCTCGCAGCCGGAGCGTCCACCCCCGCGAGGCGCGCGCGCCCTCCCGCAGACGCGGGTGCGGCGCCGCGTCGCCAAACGTCAGATCGAGCTCGTCCGCGGGGGTGAAGCGCGCCTGCCGGAGCTCGGCGCCGGCCAGGGCGTCAAGGCTCCGTTCCGCGGCGGCGAACGACGCAGAGCGGGCGACGGCGGGCTCGATCGCCGGTCCGTCGGCGCGGCGGCTCTCGCGCGCCTCGGCCCGGAGCTCGCGCATCGTGAAGTCCCCGCGGGCGTTCTTCGACCCCCCGCCGCCGGCGGCCTTCACGGCCTCGAGGCGGTCGCCGAGGCCAAGCCGCTGGCCCCGGCTCATCGCGAGCTCGCGGGCCACCGCGTCGACCTGCTCAGTGTCTGCCTTGCGCGGCACGAGGGGTCGGAGTCGGCGCGGTCACGAGCGACAGGGTACGCCGGCCCGGCGAGGGACGACGCGGGCGACCGCTGCGGTCTCGAGCCCGATCGGCGCGGGTCATCCGGCGGCCGACACCACTTCCATCGGTTCCGGGCGAGCCCGCTAGGGCGCATGAGGCCCAGACATGGGCCGAGCGCCCATGAGCACCCACCCCCTGGACGCTCATGGGCGCTCGAGCGGCGCAGCGCGCAGACGAGCAGCGCGGCGCCCGACCACTCGCCCGTCAGCCGCGGGCCGCGCCGTTCCGCCGTACGTTCGCGTGAAAGCCGTGACGTTCGCGTGTTGTGTCATGACGCTGGTCGAGGACAGGATCGACGGATGCAGGCCACCGCCCAGCCCGGGCCCGACGACGACTTGGCGTTCTGACGCCGAGCCGCCAGACTCGTGCCATGGAATCGACTTCGATCGACGTGCTCGCACCCGTGCACCGGCTCTCGGTCGAGCAGTTCCAGCGGATGGAGGAGGCGGGCGTCTTCGTCGGCGACGTCCGGGTGGAGCTCATCGACGGGGTCATCGTCGAGGTGAACGCGTCCGGCCAGTTCCACACGCGCGCGGTCAACTGGCTGAACCGCGAGCTCGTGCCGCAGCTCGACGACGACCACATGGTCTCGCCGCAGAACTGCATCGTGCTCCGCGAGCTACGGTCGATGCCGCAGCCGGACATCGCGATCGTGGCGGTCGAGGACCTCGCCGACCGCGTGCCCGAGCGACCGCTGCTGATCATCGAGGTCTCCGACTCGACGCTCGGCTTCGACCGCATCACGAAGTCCCGCCTCTACGCCCGCCACGGCATCGAGGACTACTGGATCCTCAACGTCCGCGAGCAGGTCGTGGAGGTCCACCGCGGTCCGACGGACGAAGGCTGGAGCAGCCGAACCCTCCACGGCCCCGGCGTGGTCCTGCGCCCGCTGCTGCTCCCGCAGGTGACGCTCGCGCTCGGGCCGCTGCTCGCCTTCACCGTGGGGCCGCGGAGTGCGGGGTTCTGAGCGCCCCGCCGACGACGTCGAGTTTCGGCACCGCGTCGGACGGACAGGATGAGTCTCTTCGACCGCGAGGAGCAGGCGATGGCGCACACCGGGCTGGACGTCTACCTCCACGACCACCTCGCGGGCGCGACCCTCGGCGCTGAGCTGGCCGAGCAGATCGGGGAGTACGCGAAAGGCACGGCCCTGGCGGGCGTCATGGCCGCCCTTCAGGCCGAGATCGAGGCGGACCGCAGGACGCTCCTCGACGTGGTCGAGCGCCTGGATGCGGGCCGGCACCCGGTCAAGCAGGCGACGGGCTGGCTGGCCGAGAAGGCCAGCCACGTGAAGTTCGGCGGACTGTCCTCCGGGGACGAAGACCACGGGCTCTTCATGGCGCTCGAGAGCCTGGCCCTGGGGGTACTGGGCAAGCGCTCGCTCTGGGTGGCGCTGCGCGAGGTGCGTGCCGATCACCCTCAGTTGGCCGACGTCGACCTCGACGCCCTCATCCTCCGCGCCGAGGCGCAGTACGCGACGCTCGAGCCGGAGCGCTTGGTGGCCGGCCGCCGCGCGCTGGGCGCCGACGGGGGCTGATCGCGCGGCCCGGGGGGGGGCTCCTTCGCCTCCGTGCGCGATCGGCCAGCACCTCCTCGCGTCTTCGGTGACGATCGCGTGTTGTTCGGCCACGCGGGGCGCGGGGACCATGACGACATGTGGCTCGCCGCACCGACGCTGTCGAAGCCGAACCCGTCGCGGACGAGGACTTGGCGTTCTGAGCACGGCGCGCGAGACTCGTGTCGTGTCTGCCACCGCGATCGATCTGCTCGCCCCGGTACACCGGCTCACGATCGAGCAGTACCGGCGCATGGACGAGGTCGGGCTGTTCGACGACGATGTTCGCGTCGAGCTCATCGACGGGGTCATCGTCGCGACGAGCCCGATCGGCCGCCGGCACGAGCGCGGCGTGATCTGGCTCACCCGCGCTCTCGTGCTCCAGCTCGGCCCGACGCACGTCGTCTCGCCGCAGAACAGCGTCGCGATGCCCCAGCTGCGCTCGATGCCCCAGCCGGACATCGCGATCAAGTTCACGTCGGAGGTGCTCGAGCGCAGCGACGAGCTGCCGGCGCTGATCGTCGAGGTCTCCGACTCGTCGCTGCCCTTCGACCGCGTCACGAAGTCCCGGCTGTACGCCCGGTTCGGCATCGAGGACTACTGGATCTACAACGTCGACGAGGAGGTCGTCGAGGTCCACCGAAAGCCGGCGGGTGGCGTGTGGGGCGAGCGGACCGTGCAAGGCGCCGGCGAGGTCCTGCGGCCGCTGCTGCTTCCGGAGGTCACGGTGGAGCTCGGACCGCTGCTGGCGTTCACGGCCGGGCGCTCGCCGCATGATGCATGACGCCGACCCGGCCCAGCGAACAGATCTCCGCAGCGAGCCTCCGGCGGACATCCGACCAGCCGCGACACTACGGTTTCTGGATGCCGGGTAAGAGGCCGCGCACCGCCGGGAAGCGTCGAAGTCGGGATGCAGGCAACCCGTCACGATCAGCGCCCATGCTCGCCGGCGCCGAGCCAGAGGTCGCGTCGGCGCTCGAGGAGATTCAGCGCGTGCTCGACGCTCCGCTGGTCGATCTCGTGGACGCCGGCGAGCGCGCGGCGGCGCACCAGCTCAACCGAGCGGCGCTCGAGGTCCCCGCGATGGCCCGGTTGCGCGACCTCGTGGCGTTCGTAGGCACGGGGCGCCCGGGGACGCAAGCCGGCAACCTGAAGCCGACCGATCTCGCCGCTGCGGCCGCAGCACTCGGTCAGGGGGCTGGGCCTTCCGGCGAGATCCGCGCCATGGACGACCTCCCCGAGCTGGCACACGTCTTCCGCTGGGCAGCTGCGGCCGGGTTCGTCGCCAAACGCGGCACCAAGATCGTGGCCGGACCGCGGGCGCCCGACTTGCAGCACGATCCCCTCTCGGCGTGGTTGACGGCCGCGATCACGCTGCTCGACCACGGCTTGCTGGACGGGTTCCGGCGCGGGTGGCGCAAGACCTACGTCGAGCTTCTCGACGCCGAGGTGGGCGAACTGCTCACGGCGATCTTCGAGGCGGGCGGAGCCGCGCCGTACAGCGCGATCGCGCAGAGCGCCTGGGAGCACGTCGTGCTCGGCTACGGCTACGACATCGACGACGACGGCGAGCGTCGCCACGTGGTCGGACTTGCCGGGGCGATGGTGGCTCAGCTGACCGACATCGGGATCGTCACGCGCGACGACGACAGCGTTGCCCTCACCGCGCTGGGAGTCATCATCGCCGCCGCCTCTTCCGCGGCGAGCGACAACAGTTGAGCGGTTCCCCCCGCACGGACGCCTACGGCCAGGACCGCTTTGTCGCACCGCGCTCGTTCGGGCCGCGCCGGCTCTCCAAGCGCAAATCTCATCGCACGCTTTCGACCTGCCCTGTTCTCGCGCCGATAAGCTCACAGTGCCCCCGCCGGGCCGCCGGTCGCGAACTGACCGCGAAGCCGTCGCAGCGCGGCGAGCCGGGCGCTCCTGTTTGGCCGCTGCTGCTCCCGAACGTAACGCTGAAGCCGTGACCAGGCTCAGCACCCGGTCGCGGCGAGGGCCGACCGATGAGACCCTCGGCAAGCCCTACGGCCCGATGAAGTCGTGGAGCCACTGGTCGACTTCGGCCAGGGTGCTTGCGTCGGCCGATCCGGCGTGTGCGCCGATGCGTCGTGAGGAGATCGTGCGCGGTTGCTCGGTCATCGCAAAGCTCCGCTGCGCAAGCGAGGACGCGTCACCCTGGATGAGGACGTGATGGGGCCAGCCGCGGTCGACTGACGTGACCGGGACGACGATCACCAAGCCACGCACGCTGGTGAGGTAACGGGTGCTGGCCACGACAAGCGCCGGTCGCGTGCCGCGCTGCTCGTGTCCTCGAACCGGGTCGAAGCTGACCCACACGAGCGATCCGCGAAGCACGGCCTCGGTCAAGCATCGAGTCCGTCGGCCGACAGCGAGTCCCAATCAGCCGTCTCACCGGCGTAGGTCGCATCGGTGGTCTCATAGGCTCGGCGCACCGCGTCGAATCGCTCCTGGCGTTCATGCTCGTCGATCAGCTCCGCGATGAAGCTGGCCGCCGTCAGGCCTGCCCGCGCCGCATCGCGCGAGACGCGTTCGCGCAGATGCTTCGGCACCTTGATGGTGGTCATCGGCTCGGCTGACATACCCCCAAGCATACGATCTTGGATACGTGCCAGGTGCCGGTCGGCCCCGAGGAGCGTCCGGAACCGCGGAACCCCGGAACCCACCGTTCTCCAGCAGTTTCTCACGGACCCGTCGTTCCGTCCGCCGCGACCCCGACGATAGGTCCAATGTCCGAGCGCGTGCTCGACTCCGCCGACGACCGCCTCAGCCTGCTGCTGGTCGTCTCCGTGCGCGTGCTGCGCGACCCGGTTCTGGCCCTCGATGCGGCCGCGGAGGCGATGGCCGCGGCCGATCGGTCGCGAGACGTGGGGAGCGTCGAGGCGCTCGAGCATCTCGAGCGCGTCGTCGACGCTGCACTGCGGGAAGGGCGCGTCCCGGCGGTCGAGCGGCGGCGCAACCGCGAGGCCGTCGCCGCGCGCCTGGGCCCGGAGCTGAGGAACGAGCTGCACGCGCTGGGGTCGGCGCGGCTCGAGCTCGACGAGCAGGTGATGAGCGTCGTCCGGCGCCTCGAGCGGGACGCGCCGACGCTGGAGCGTCTCGCCCGGGTCGTCGCGTCGGAGCTCGTCGTCGGCGTCGAGGCGGAGATTGGTGACCGCGATGACGGTTGAGCTCTCCACGGAGCTCCGGGAGGCCGCCGCCGCGACGATCGGCCACCCCGCCCCCGACGTCTGTCCACCGCCGGCCGACGAGGCGCTGCGCCGCCACCTCGTCGTGCGGTACGCGAGTGCGGAGGAGGCCGAGTCCTACCGGCGGATCATGCGTGTGCTGTTCCTCGAGCATCAGGCCTTCGGGCTGCGGCTTCGGCCCGCGCAGGTGGCCGAGCGGCTCGCGGCTCGCTACGGCACGCGGGTCGACCCCAAGCTGCTGGACGACCGGCTGGCGCAGCTCGTCGGCTGGGGCGCGCTCGAGCAGGAGCACGACGCGAGCCTCGCGGCGACCGCGCAGGAGTGGCGGCGCAACCGCTACACGTTCGACGTCACGCCAGGTGGGCGACTGACCGAGGAGCTGCTCGCGCGCCTGGACGGCCTCGGCCGCGAGCACGGCGTGCTCGACGGGCAGCGCATTCCCGCGGTCAGGGCCGCGCTGGAGCGCCTGGCCGCCGAGCTGGAGGCCGAGACGCCCGACGGCCTGACGCTGCGCGCCGAGCTCGAACGGGCGCTGGGCGAGGTCGAGGCGCTCCACGCGGGAGCGCTGGCGTTCATGTCGTCGCTCGGCGCGCTCATCCGGCGCTCCGAGCGCGTCGACGAGGAGGAGTTCGAGCGTTCGAAGGGGACGATCGTCGAGCACCTGGAGGGCTTCCGGCGCGACCGGAGGCGCTGGACGCACGAGGTGCTCGCGGCGATCGAGCGGATCGAGCGCGCGGCGCCGCCGGAGCGCCTCGTCGCCCTGATCGTCGCCGCCGAGGAGTTCGTCGAGCTCCCGGGCGGAGCGACCGCAGCCGCGCAGAGGGCCCGCCGCGCGGAGGAGCTCCAGGGCCAGTGGGCCGGCGTGCGGACGTGGTTCGTCGGCGACGATCGCGCCGCCAGCTCGCCGTGGCGGACGCTGGACGAGAACGTCGTCGAGGCGATCCGCGCGCTCCTGGACATCGCCGAGCGCCTGATCGCGCGGCGCACCGACCGCGTCGATCGCGCGACTGTCCTGCTGCACCTCGCCGGGCTCGCCGACCGCGCGCCGCCGGGCGCGTCGGTCGAGGTCGTCCGGCGCGCGTTCGGGCTCCTGCAGCCGCGCCACGTCGGGGTGCCCGAGCGCGACGCGGAGGACGTCAAGGTGCCCGGCCGGACCTCCTGGGCGGCCGCGCCGCCAGCGCCGGTCGTCGCCCACCTACGCCGTCCCGGCGTGCCGACGCCAGGCCGGGGGCGCTCGGCGCGCGTCCTCGACCTCGCCGACGGACGCCGTCGGCTGGCCGAGCAGCGTCGGGGGGAGCGCGCCGAGCTCGAGGCGGTGCTGCGGCGCTTCGCCTCGCGGAGCCCGCTCGCCCTGTCCGACCTCGTGACGCTCGACCCGTGCAGCTTCGGCCATCTGCTCGCCTGGGTCTCGCGCGCCTACGAGACGCCGGCGACCGAGGGACGACGCCGCGCGAGCTCCAGCGACGGGCGCGCCGAGATCGTGCTCGTCGCGCCCGCCGACGGCGCGCGCACCGTGCTCAAGGTCGCGCACGGGCGGCTCGACACGCCGGACTACCGCCTCGAGGTGCGACTGCGATGAGCACCGCCGTCCGCACCCTGGAGATCGAAGAGGAGCAACGCGTGGCCTTCCGCGCGCTGCTCACCACGCTGTTCGTCGGAGCGGGAGAGCCGGCCTACGCGCTGGTGCGTCGCCACGAGCCCGAGCTCGCGCGCGTCGCGACCGACGTCTTCGGCTACCGCCTGCACGTCGGAACGACCGCCGCGCGCCTGGTCGCCGCGCCGACGGCGCGCTCGGCGCGCCGGCCGCTGCGGGTCGCGCCCGCCAGCGAGACGGGCCGCAAGCGACCGCGCGACGAGTGGCCGGCGCTCTCCGATCGCGCGGCGGTGCTGCTGCTCTGCGCCCTTGCCGCGCTGGAGCGCGGCGGCGCGCAGATCGCGCTCGCCGAGCTCGCGCGCGACACCGCGGCGGCAGCAGCCGAGTGCGAGCCACCGATCACGGTGGACTTCCTCGCCCGCCCCGAGCGGGTGGCGTTCGCCGATGGATTGGAGCTGCTCGTCGCCTGGGGGGTGCTCGAGCACACCGCCGGCTCGCGGGCGAGCTACCGGACGCTCGAGGCGGGGGAGGACGAGGCGCTGCTCACCGTCGACCGCCGTCGCCTGGCCGTCCTGGTGCGCGATCCTGCCCAGGCGCTCGCGGCGACCGCACCCGCCCAGATCGACGCGCTCGGCGAGGGCTACGCGCCCACGCCCGAGGGCGACCGGCGCGCGCTCGCCCACGACCTCGCGCGGCGCCTCCTGGAGGATCCCGCGCTGCTGCTCGACGAGCTCGACGAGACCGAGCGCAGCTACTTCCTCGGTCAGCGCGCGCGGGTCGAGGACGGAGTGGCGCGGGCGACGGGGCTCACGGTCGAGCGCCGCGCAGAGGGCACGGCGCTGGTCACCGACGACCGCGCGCTGACCGACCTCCCGTTCCCCACGCGGGCCACCGCCAAGCAGGTCGCGCTGCTCCTCTGCGCCGCGCTCTGCCGCAACGCCACCGAAGCCGCCGTCGCGCACGAGCGGATCGTCGCGCTCGTGCGGGCGCTCGCCCGCAAGCACCGCGCCCACTGGCAGCGCGACCCCGACGACCCGGTGGTCGTCGCCGCGCTGGCCGCCGATGCGGTCGCGACGCTCGCGGGACTCGATCTCGTCGCGCTGGAGCCGTCCGGCGCCGTGCGGCTTCGGCCCCTCGCCCACCGCTTCCGCGATCCCGACCTGCGCCGTGCCCCTCAGGAGCTCGCATGACCGCCACCCGCTTCGTCCCCACCCGCGCCGGGATCGTCAACCTCTACGAGTACGGCGACCAGACCTTCGCGTTCGCCGGCGGGCGGCTGCTGCTGCGCGGCCACAACACCTCGGGCAAGACGAAGGTGCTCGAGCTGCTCTTCCCGTTCTGCCTGGACGGCGACATCTCCCCCGCGCGCCTGGACCCGTTCGCGGGAACGGCGAAGGAGATGAAGTGGAACCTCACCGGCTGCCTCGAGGTCGAGAACCGCACCGGCTACGTCTGGATCGAGTTCGAACGGCCCGACGGCTCGGGAGGCGTCGAGCGCGTCACCGCCGGGATCGGAATGAAGGCGTGGCGAGACCGCCCCGGGGTCACGCGCTGGTACTGGCTGCTGCACGGCGCGCGGATCGGCGAGGACGTCCAGCTCATGCGGCCCGACCGGGAGCCCGTCTCGCGCGCGGGCCTGGTCGACGCGATGGGGGACGACGGCGAGCTGCTCGGCTCCCCGTCGGAGTACCGCGAGCGGCTGCGCGAGAGGGTCTTCGGCTTCGCCACCGCCGACGAGTACCGCGTGATGCTCGAGCTGATGCGCCAGCTCCGGCGCCCTCACCTCTCCAAGAGCCTCGACCCCGCGGGCGTGGCGACGATGCTGGCGTCCGGGCTGCCGGCCGTCGACGACGCGCTGCTGCGCCGCTTGGCCGGCGGCCTGGAGCAGCTCGAGGCGCTCGAGGCGGGGCTCGCGCGTACCCGCGCCAACCGGACGCGGCTGAAGTCCTTTCACGACCGGACCTACCGCGCCTACGCCCAGGCGCTCGTGCGCGAGCGTGGGCAGGCCCTGCGCTCGGCCGACGGCGCGGCGCGGACCGCGGCGGACGCGCTGCGGACGGCCGCTTCGCGCGCGCAGTCGCTCGCCGACGAGGAGGCGCGGCTGCGGGCCGAGCAGGAGCAGCGGCAGGCGGAGGTCACGGCGCTGGACGGCGAGGAGCGCGCGTTGGTCACCTCGGCGGCTTGGGCGTCGGTGGCCGAGGTCGCGCAGCTCGGTCGCTCCGTGCAGGCCGAGCGCGCCGCCGCCGCCGCACGCCGCGACGCCGCCTCGGAGGCCGCGGCGGAGGTCGTGGCGGCCGAGGCCGATCTCGTCACCGCCGTGGCGGCGCTCGAGACGGCCGCAGCAGGGGCAGACGAGCGGCTCGGCGAAGCCGACGCCGTCGCCCGCGGCGCTGGGCTCGCCGCGCGAGTCGTCACGCTGCGTGAGCAGCTCGCCGCGGGCCTGGCGCCGACCGCCTGGCGCGACGCGCTGCGCGACCTCGCGCAGGGGACCAAGGCCGTTCTCATGCGCCAGGCCGAGCTGCGCCGGGCGGTCCGGATCGCTGAGGCAGCCGCGGCGCGAGCGCGCGCCGGCCTCGAGACGGCCGTGACCCGGTTGGCCGCCGCCCGAGCGCTTCGTGAGGAGGCGGACGCGCAAGTCGACCGCGAGCGCTTCGCGCGCGAGGAGGCGGTGGCGGGCTGGACCGAGACCCTGCGCGAGCTGACGCTCGAGGCGGAGGAGCTCGCGACCGTGCAGGTGGCCGCTGCGTCGGCGGAGGCCGTCGAGCCGCTGCTCGCCCCGGCCGCCGGGCGTCTACGGGCCGTGGTCGCCGACGAGCGGGCCGTCGCCGAGGCCGAGCGCACGGCGACGGCGAGCGCGCGCGCGGTGCTCGAAGCCGAGGCCGAGCGCCTCGACGCCGACCATGACGAGCCGCCGGCCGGGCCAGGGTGGCCTCGGAGCCCGCGCGCCGGCCGTCCCGGAGCGCCGCTGTGGCGCGCGGTCGACCTGCGCGCCGAGGTCCCCCGCGAGGAGCGGGCGAGCGTGGAGGCGGCGCTGCACGCGGCGGGCCTCCTGGACGCGTGGCTCACGCCGGACGGTGCGGTGCTCGACGCGTCCACCCTCGACACCGTCTTCCTCGCCCCCGCCCTTCCGAAGACCGCGCCGATCGAGAGCGGTCGGACGCTGGCCACCGTCCTGCGCGCCGACCCGGCCGCATCGATCGAGGTCGCGGTCGTCGAGCGCGTGCTCGCCGCCGTCGCGTACGGCCCGACCGCCGCGGGCACGGGCGCGACGGCGGCGATCGGCGCGGACGGCTCCTTCGTCCTCGGCCCGCTCGCCGGCCGCGCAGCGAAGGCGGAGGCCGAGCACCTCGGGGCGAGCGCGCGCGCCGCCCGTCGCGCGCGCCGCCGGGAGGAGATCAGGGGCGAGCTGGACACGCTGAGCGCCGCTCGGGACGCGATCACCGCGCGGCTCCGGCACCTCGCTGGGCGCGCGGCGACGCTCGACGAAGAGCTCGCGGCCTTCCCGCCGGCCGCGGCGCTTGCGGCCGCGCTCCGCAGCCTCGGCGTGGCGGTCGGGATCGAAGCCCGCGCCAGCAGCGAGCACGAGCAGGCCGAGGCGGAGGCGACACGGCACGCCGGCGTGCTCATCGCCGCGCAGGCCGAGCAGCGCGAGCACTCCGTCGCGCACGGCCTACCGCCCGCGCTCGCCGACGACGCGCTGGTCGCCCGGCGGGAGGCGTGTTCGGAGCTGGCCGCCGTCGTCGGCGCAATCGCGCGGGAGCTCGACGCGCTCGTCCTCGCCCGAGAAGCGCTGGCCGGCCGCCGCGAGCGTCAGGCCGAGCTCGCCGCGCGTGCCGCCGAGCGCGCCCGCAGCGCCGCCGCGGCCGAGCAGCAGGCGGCGCGCCTGGCGGCCGAGCACGCCGCGCGCGAGGCGGCTCTCGGGCAGGAGGGCGCAGCGCTGCGCCGGCGCCACGCGGAGGTGACGGCCGCGCTGGACTCGCTCCGCGACACCCACCGCACCGCGACTGCGGCGCTGTCGGAGGTCCACGATGCCGCCCGCGAGGCGGCGCGCGACACGGGCGACGCCGAGGCCGGGCGCGACACGACGCGCACGGTGCGGGGAGGTGCGCTCGTCGCCCTCCGCGCGCTCGCGGTCCGCGGGCTGCTCGCGGCCGCGTTGGATCAGGACGTCCCTGACGATGCCGCCGAGGCGCCGGACTGGCCGTTGACGCGAGCGCTCGAAGTCGCCCGCGCGCTGCCCGAGCGCGTGACCCGGGTCAGCACCCCGTCGGGCGAACTGGCCCAGCGCGTCTCGCGCGCGGTCATGGATCTCGGGCAGGAGCTCGCCGAGGCCGATCTCGGGGTCTACACCGAGAGGCACGACGGGCTGCTCGTCGTCCGGGTGACCGAGGGACCGGCCGACCGCACGCTCGACGAGGTCTTGGCGGGGCTGGAGCTCGACGTCGCCGAGCGCGAGCGGCTGCTGACCGCCGAGGAGCGGCGTGTCTTCGGGGCTACGCTGGTCGAGGAGCTCGCCGACCATCTCCGCGTCCGGATTCGCGGCGTCCACGACCGCGTCGCGCGGATGAACGCCATCCTGAGGCGCTGCCCGACGGCGAGCGGCAAGGTCATCGAGCTCGATTGGCGCGTGCAGGAGGAGGAGTCGCTGCGGCCGATGGTCGTCCTGCTGCGCCGCGCCGCATCGGCGGCCAGCGCCGAGGAGCGCGACCAGCTGGTCGGGTTCTTCCGCGGACGGATCGACGCGGCGCGCGAGGCGACCTCGCCGGGCGCCGCCGAGGCGATGATCGACACCCTCGCGGCGGCGTTCGACTACCGCGGGTGGCACGCCTTCGACCTCGTGCAGGTGCAGGGCGGAACGCGCGAGCGGCTGACCCGCAGGCGCCACGCGGTGGGATCGGGTGGGGAGCAGGCCGTGCTCATCCACCTGCCGCTGTTCGCCGCCGCGGCCGCGCTCTACGACGACACGCCGGCGCCGCGGCTGATCATGCTCGACGAGGCGCTGTCGGGCATCGACGACGACACACGCCAGCGGGTGCTCGGCGCGACCGTCGACTTCGACCTCGACCTCGTGATGACGTCGCACGAGCTGTGGGGCACCTACGTCACCGTCCCGGCGCTGGGGATCTACCAGCTGCACCGCCACAACTCCGAACCGGGCGTCCACGCGATCGCGTTTCGCTGGGAGGGTGAGGTGCTGCACGAGCTCGAGCAGTCCGAGCTGCTCGTGGGGTGAGCGCTGCCGCCGACCCCGCCCTCGCTCGTGTCTGGGCCGCGGCGCTCGCAGCGCGCGAGCGTGTGGGCTACTTCAAGGACGGCACCTTCGTCGTCGACGCGATCACCGTGGCCGAGGCCGACGCCCTCGACGCGCTGCCTTGGCGGGTGGCGCGGCGGCGGATCCTGTCGGGCACGGATCTTCGGGAGCGGCTCTCGCGCTTCGAGGCCGCGGTCTGCGACGCGGGCGTGGACCCGATCGAGGGCTACGAGCGCTTCGCGGGCCGCGGACCGCGCGATCTGCCGGCCGAGCGCTCCGGGCGGCGCGATCACGCCTCCGGCGAGCGTGCCCGCGTGCACGGACACCCTGCCGCGACAGGCAGGGCGGCGGTGGCCGAGGCGCTGCGAGCCAGCCAGATCCGGACCGCCGACGTCGCGGCCTGGCTCCACGCGCTCGACGTGGTCGCCGTGCTGCCGGTCGCGCCGGTGGTGGAGCGCGCGGTCCTCTCGGCGCGCCTGTTCGGCGGCGACGCGCACGTGCTCGACGCCGACACGAAGGTCGAGCGCCTCGCGCGCGGGCTGCTCGAGCGCCTCGACGGTGGCGCACCGGGCGAGCGACTCGTGCGCGAGCTCTGGCTGGCGTGGGGCGTGGAGAGCGACCCGCTCTCCTCCACCGTCCTCACCTTGAACCTCGCCGGCGCGCCGGGGACGCCGCTGGCGACCGCGCTCGCGGCGCTCCACGGCGGGCACGCGGTCCTCACGCTGGCCCAGCTCGAGGAGTGCCCGGTGGCGTGGACGGCCGGGGACGTCTACGTCTGCGAGAACCCGACCGTCGTGCGCGCCGCCCAGCGCGCGCTCGCGACCGTCTGCGCGCCGCTGGTGTGCACGGGAGGGTGGCCGAGCGCGGCGGTCTCCGCACTGCTTCACCAGCTGCGCGCCGCGGGCGTCCGGTTGCGTCATCACGGGGACTTCGACTGGGACGGCCTGGCGATCCACCAGGCGCTCGTCCGCGACCACGGGGTGCTGCCGTGGCGCTACGACGCCGCGGCCTACGGGGCGGCGGTGGGCCACCGCGACGAGCCGCTCCGGGCGCTCGGCACGCGGCGCCGCAACGTCGGCGGACCGCTCGCCGACGCGCTGGCCGCCGCCGGACGAAACGTGCCCGAGGAGCTTGTCCTCAGCGACCTGCTCGCCGACCTGCGCCGCTGACGAGGCAGACGGTGCGCAGAACCGTGCGTGTCTCGTGACGCCTGAGTCTTGTTCGCTCACGCGGTGCGCGGCGATCATCTACGTATGCAGACCGCGAACGGCCAACCGCGAGAGCCCGACAGAGAAGTCCCCGCCGAGCCGACGCCGCGCGAGGACTTGGCGTTCTGAGCGCCACACGCCAGACTCATGCCATGGCGGCAACCACGGCCATCGACCTCCTGGCTCCCGTGCACCGGCTCTCGGTCGAGCAGTACCTGCGGATGGCCTCAGCCGGCCTGTACGACGACGGCGCGCGCGTCGAGCTCATCGACGGAGTCGTCCTCGAGATGAGCGCCGCCGAGTGGCCGCACCGGCTCGCCGTCATGTGGCTCACCCGCACGCTGGTGCGCCAGCTCGACGATGCGCACATCCTCTCGTCGCAGCAGGGCGTGGAGCTGCCGGCGCTGCTCTCCATGCCGGAGCCGGACCTCGCGGTCCTCTCGATGGAGGAGGTCGCTGCCCGCTCCTCCGGCCGGCCGCCCCTGGTCATCGAGGTGTCCGCCACCTCGCTGCGCTTCGACCGCATCACGAAGTCGCGCCTCTACGCCCGCCACGGCGTCGAGGACTACTGGATCGTCAACGTGCACGAGAAGGTCGTCGAGGTCCACCGCGAGCCGGCGGGCGACACCTGGGGCGCCCGTACCGTCCACGGCGCCGGTGAGGTGCTCCGGCCGCTGCTGCTGCCCGACGCGTCGGTCGAGCTCGATCCGTTGTTCGCGTTCATGGCGGGAGGCGCGCCGTCGCCGTCGTGAGCGACGCCGCACGCCGCGATCCACGAGGCTGAGCGCGCGTCTGCCCGCCCGACGGATGCCATGTGCGAGGCGACCGCGTTCGTCGTCCGGCTCGCACAGCGAGCCCGGATGCGAACGCTGCACCGGGCGCCGCCGCCCGCCAGACTCACGGCATGGCACCTACGGCCGTCGACCTCCTCGCCCCCGTCCACCGCCTGTCGGTCGAGCAGTACCGGCGCATGCGCGAGATCGGCCTGTTCGACGACGAGGACGTCCACGTCGAGCTGATCGACGGGGTCGTCCTCGACACGAGCCCCGCCGACTGGCCGCACCTGCGCGCCGTGATGTGGCTCAACCGCGCGCTCGAACCCCAGCTCGCCGAAGGCCACATCCTCTCGCCGCAGCAGGGCCTCCGCCTGCCCGCGCTCCAGTCGATGCCGGAGCCGGACATCACGGTGCTCGAGCTCTCCCAGGTCCTCGACGCCGCCGTCGAGACCGACCGTCCGCTGCTGGTCGTCGAGGTCGCCAACGCCTCGCTGGCGTTCGACCGCATCACGAAGGCGCGCCTGTACGCCCAGCACGGCGTCGAGGACTACTGGATCGTCAACCTCGAGGAGGAGGTCGTGGAGGTCCACCGCGGCCCGGGCGGCGACGAGTGGAACGCCCGCACCGTCCACGGCGCGGGGGAGGTGCTCGCCCCGCTGCTCCTGGACGGGGTCTCCGTGGCGCTCGATGCGCTGTTCGATTTCACGGCGGAGCGGCGGTAGCCACAGCAGTATTACGATCGTGGTACACGCGGTGGCATAATTGTCATGGCCACCAAGGAGCGTCTCTCGGTCTCGATCGATCCCGCCCTGCTGGAGGCGGCCCGCGCTGCGGTCGAGGCCGGACAGAGCCCGAGCATCAGCGCCTGGGTGAGCGAAGCGCTCGAACGACAGGCTGCGCACGAACGTCGGCTGCGAGCCTTGGACGAGTTCTTCGCCGAGTACGAGGCCGAGCACGGTGAGATCACGGAGGAGGAGATGGAGGATGCGCGACGACGCTTCAAGGAGCGGGCGATCGTCGTCCGAGGCGGCGTCGTCGTCCGCGGCGGCCGGCGCACCGGTGACACGGCATGACGTTGGTGCTCGACGCCGGTGCCGTCATCGCCGCCGAGCGCGGTGATCGTGAGCTCCTTCGGCTGCTCAAGGGCGAACGGAAGCTGGGCCGGACACCCCGTACCCATGGCGGCGTCGTGGGGCAGGTCTGGCGCGGCGGGCCGCGACAGGCGCGCCTCGCCGTGATGCTCAAGGGCGTAGATGTCGTTGCCCTGGACGAAGATCTCGGCCGCCGCGCCGGCGTGCTGCTCGGCGCCGCCGGCAGCGCGGACGTCGTCGACGCCGCACTCGTGCTGCTCGCCGCCGACGGCGACGAGCTCGTCACCTCCGACCCCGAGGATCTTGCGTTCCTCGCAAGCGCCGCGGGCGCGCACGTCGAGTTGAATCGCGTCTGACCTGACGCTCCGAGCCAGCCGTCCGCGCAATCGGTCCGCCGTTCTGCGCGTCTTCTGGAACAACCGTGTCTTGTTCGTCAGCCCGATCCGCGTCGATGATCGTCGGCATGGAGGACTTGGCGTTCTGAGCGCCGCGCGCCACAATCGTGCCATGGCGACCACCACCATCGACCTGCTCGCTCCCGTGCACCGCTTGTCGGTCGAGGAGTACCAGCGCATGGGCGAGATCGGGATGTTCGACGAGAGCGCCGTCCGCGTCGAGCTCATCGAGGGGGTCATCCTCGAGATGAGCCCGATGGGCCCGCGCCACCGGCGAGCGGTCAGCTGGCTCACCCGCGCGCTCGTGCCCCAGCTCGGCGACGAGCACATCCTCTCGCCGCAGAACCACGTCGTGCTGACCGCGCTGGCCTCGGCGCCGGAGCCCGACATCGCGATCTTCGCGGTCGCCGAACTCGACCGCGCCGAGGAGCGGCCCCTGCTGATCGTCGAGGTCTCCGACTCCTCGCTCAGGTTCGACCGCATCACCAAAGCACGGCTCTACGCGCGCCAAGGCATACCGGAGTACTGGATCTTCAACGTCGGCGAGCAGATCATGGAGGTTCACCGCGAGCCCTCCGGCGGCGCGTGGGCCTCGCGCACCGTGCACGGTGCGGGCGAGACGCTCCGGCCGGTCGCGCTGCCGGACGTCGCCGTCGAGCTCAGCCCACTGTTCGCGTTCATGGCCGTGCCGGACTGAACCGCGGCGGGCTCGAACCCGCGCGGGCCGGCTCACCCTCCACGCGACGCGACGGCCGACGGCCTCCCGAGCCGCCGGTACGCTCGGCCGCCCCGTGCTGCTGACGATCACCACCACCCACCGCCCGGCCACCGACCTGGGCTTCCTGCTGCACAAGCACCCCGACCGCGCGCAGCGCTTCGGCCTGCCGTTCGGCGCGGCGCACGTCGTCTACCCCGAGGCGACCGAGGAGCGCTGCACGGCGGCGCTCGTGCTCGACGTCGATCCCGTCGGGCGGGTCCGCCGCGGGCGCGGCGTGTCGGCGTTTGCGCTCGCGGAGTACGTCAACGATCGGCCCTACGTGGCCTCGTCGTTCCTGTCGGTCGCGCTCGTCACCGTCCTCAAGAGCGCGATGAGCGGGGTCTGCAAGGGCCACGAGGCGCTCGCGGCCACGAAGATCGAGCTCGAGGCGCGCCTGCCGACCGTGCCGGCCCGCGGCGGCGAGGCGCTCGTGCGCCGCCTGTTCGAGCCGCTCGGCTACGCGGTCGCGGTCGAGCCGATCGCGCTCGACGCGCGGCACCCCGAATGGGGCGACAGCCGCCACGTCGGCCTCACGCTCCGCGCCGCCGCGACGCTCGCCGACCTGCTCACGCACCTCTATGTGCTGCTGCCGGTGCTCGACGACGACAAGCATTACTGGGTCGACCAGGCCGAGATCGACAAGCTCGTGCGCCGCGGCGGCGACTGGCTCCCGGCCCACCCGGAGAAGGCGCTCATCACGCGCCGCTACCTCAAGCACCAGGCGAGCCTGTTCCACCCGGCGCTGAGCCGGATGGAGGACGACATGATCGCCGACCCGGCGGCGCAAGACGCCAAAGAGGAGGTGCTCGAGGAGCGCGTCTCGCTGCGCGACCAGCGCCTCGGAACTGTTCGCGCCGCGCTGAAGGCCTCGGGCGCGCGTCGCGTGCTCGACCTCGGCTGCGGCGGTGGCGCGCTCCTGCGCCTGCTCAAGGACGACGGCTACGAGGAGCTCGTCGGCGTCGACGTCTCGCACCGCTCGCTGGAGATCGCCGAGCGCCGCCTCAAGCTCGACCGCATGGACGACGAGCGGCGCGCCCGGATCCGCCTGCTGCAGAGCCCGCTGACCTACCGCGACAAGCGCCTGCGAGGCTACGACGCCGCGGTCCTCGTCGAGGTGGTCGAGCACTTCGACCCGCCGCGGCTGGAGGCCGCCGAGCTCAACGTCTTCGCCAGCGCGCAGCCGGCGACGGTGATCGTCACCACGCCGAACGTGGAGTACAACGTGCGCTGGGAGACGCTCGGAGCCGGGCAGTTCCGTCACCCCGACCACCGCTTCGAGTGGACCCGCGCCGAGTTCGCCGCCTGGTCGGAGGCGGTGGCCGAGCGCCACGGCTACCGCGTCGAGCTCGTCCCGATCGGCCCCGAGGACCCGGAGGTCGGGCCCCCGACGCAGATGGCGGTGTTCCGGCGATGAGGATCGAGCTCCCCGACCCGAGCCTCGTCGTCCTGATCGGCGCCTCGGGGTCGGGCAAGAGCGCGTTCGCCCGCCGCCACTTCCTCGCCACCGAGGTCCTCTCCTCCGACGTCTGCCGCGGGCTGGTCGCCGACGACGAGAACGACCAGGCCGCGAGCACCGACGCGTTCGCGGTCCTGCACTTCGTCGCGGGCCGGCGGCTCGCGCAGCCGCGGCTGACGGTCGTCGATGCGACCAACGTCCAGCGCGAGAGCCGGCGCGGGCTCGTGCGCCTCGCCAAGGAGCACGACCTGTTCTGCGTGGCGGTCGTCCTCGACCTGCCCGAGGCGCTCTGCCGCGCGCGCAACGACGAGCGGCCCGACCGCGCCTTCGGCCCGCACGTGATCCGCAACCAGCGCAGCCAGCTCCACCGCTCGCTGCGCGGGCTGACGAAGGAGGGCTTCCGCCGCAGCTGGGTGCTGCGCACGCCAGAGGAGGTCGAGGCGGTCGAGCTGGTCCGCACCCCGCTGTGGACCGACCGCCGCGCGGATAGCGGGCCGTTCGACGTCATCGGCGACGTCCACGGCTGCCACGACGAGCTGGTCGCGCTGCTGCGCGAGCTCGGCTGGACGGTCGCCGATGACGGCCGCTCGGCGACCCCGCCCGACGGCCGGCGCGCGGTCTTCGTCGGGGACTACGGCGACCGCGGGCCGGCGACGCCGGCGGTGCTCGAGCTCGTCATGCGCCTGGCCGCCGACGGGCACGCGCTCTGCCTGCCGGGCAACCACGACGTGAAGCTCGTCCGCAAGCTCAGCGGCCGCAACGTCCAGATCACGCACGGCCTGGCCGAGACGCTGGAGCAGATGGACGGCGCGCCGGCCGACCTGGCCGACCGCGCGCGCGGTTTCCTCGACGGGCTCGTGAGCCATCTGGTCCTCGACGAGGGCCGGCTGGTGGTCGCGCACGCCGGGCTCAAGGAGGCCTACCACGGGCGCTCGTCCGGGCGCGTCCGGGAGTTCGCGCTCTACGGCGACACCACCGGCGAGACCGACGAGATCGGCCTCCCCGTGCGGCGCGACTGGGCGCAGGACTACCGCGGGCGTGCCGCCGTCGTCTACGGCCACACGCCGGTCGCCGAGCCGCAGTGGGTCAACGGCACGATCAACCTCGACACCGGCTGCGTGTTCGGCGGACGCCTGACGGCGCTGCGCTGGCCCGAGCGCGAGCTCGTCGGCGTGCCGGCTGCGCGCACCTACTACGCGCCGCCGCGGCCCTTCCTGATCGATCCGATCGCGCGAGACCGCGGCCCGTTGGTGCTCGACGTCGAGGACGTCGCGGGCAAGCGGATCGTCCAGACCCGCCTGGCGCGGACGGTCACCGTGCGCGAGGAGCAGTCTGCGGCCGCGCTGGAGGTCATGAGCCGCTTCGCGGTCGACCCGCGCTGGCTGATCCACCTGCCGGCCACCATGGCGCCGACCGCGACCTCCCAGCGGGCGGACCTCCTCGAGCATCCCGAGCAGGCCTTCGCGGAGTACCGGGCGGCGGGAATCGCGCAGGTGGTCTGTGAGGAGAAGCACATGGGCTCGCGCGCGATCGCCGTGCTCTGCCGCGACGCGGAGGTCGCCGCGGCCCGCTTCGGCGTCGCCGACGGCTCCGCGGGCGTCGTCTTCACCCGGACGGGCCGCCCGTTCTTCGACGACGCCGAGCTGATGCGCGGCCTGGTCGACCGGGCCCGCGCGGCGGTCGACGGCGCCGGGCTGTGGGACGCGCTGGCGACCGGCTGGGTGGTCCTCGACTGCGAGCTGATGCCCTGGTCGGCGAAGGCCGTGGAGCTGCTCAAGCGCCAGTTCGCCGCGGTCGGGGCCGCCGGGCAGGCGGGACTCGCGGCTACGACCGACGTCCTCGAGCGGGCCGGCGGGCGCGGCGTCGAGGTGGGCGAGCTGCTCGATCACATGCGCGCCCGGGCCACCCACGTCGCGCGCTTCCGCGACGCCTACCGCCGCTTCGCCTGGCCGGTCGCCGGGCTCGACGACCTGCGCCTCGCGCCGTTCCACCTGCTCGCCGCCGAGTCCGGCGTCTTCGTCGACCGCGACCACCGCTGGCACCTGGAGCGCTGCGACGCGCTCGTCGACGCCGACCCGCACTGGATGCGGCGCACGGGCCGCCGCTTCGTCGACGTGCTCGACCCGGCCGCCCAGGACGAGGCGATCGCCTGGTGGGAGGAGCTCACCGGGACAGGTGGCGAAGGGATGGTCGTCAAGCCGCTCGGCTTCGTCGAGCGCGGCGGCCGGGGCCTCGTGCAGCCGGGGGTCAAGTGCCGCGGCCGGGAGTACCTGCGGATCGTCTACGGGCCCGAGTACGCCGAGGCGTCGCAGATCGAGCGGCTCCGCGGCCGCGGGCTGGGCCGCAAGCGCTCGCTCGCGGTGCGCGAGTTCGCGCTCGGGATCGAGGCGCTCGAGCGCTTCGTCCGCGGCGAGCCGCTCTACCGCGTACACGAGTGCGTCTTCGCGGTGCTCGCGCTGGAGAGCGAGCCGGTGGACCCGCGGCTGTAGCGACGAGGACGCCGGCGAGGCGGTTGGCGACCGGCCGGAGCCCTCAGCCGATCTGCTCCGCCAGCTCGACGATGATTCCCTCCGGGCCGCGGACATAGCAGAGGCGATAGCTGTCCCGGTAGCGCTCGACCTCGCCGACGAGCTCCGCGCCGCGGGCGCGCAAGCCGGCGACGGCGGCGTCGATGTCGTCGACGGCGAACGCGACATGGCGGATGCCTCGGGTGTTCGCCGGCGCGTGCTGGTCGCCGCCCCGGCCCGACGGGGCGTGAAACTTCGTCAGCTCGATCCGTCCGTGACCGTCCGGGGTCTCCATCATCGCGATCTCCGCCCGGACGCCCTCGAGCCCCACCACCCGGTCCACCCAACCGCCCTCGACCGGCCCCTCGCCCCGCAACTCGAGTCCGAGCTCGACGAAGAACGCCGTCGCGGCCGCGAGGTCGTCGACCACGATGCCCACGTGCTCCATGCGTTGGATCGTCATGCGCTCGAAGGTAGCTCGGCGGCGCGCGCGCGGGCGGCCTGACGGACCAGGTGGTCGCGCTCGGCGACGTCCGTGGCCCGACAGGCAGCATCCGCGTACGCCGTGGCGGCGGCAGGGAGGTCGCCGCCGAGCTCGTGCAGGTGGCCGCGGACGGCGTGCCACCGGTGCCGCTCGCCGAGCACCTCGCGCAGCCGGTCGGTCTCGCGCAACCCGACGCCCGCGCCGAGCACGTGGCCGACCGCGACCGCGCGCCCGAGCACCGCGGCGGGGTCCTGACGCACCGGGTCCTCGGTCAGCGCGACGAGATCGTCGTACCAGGCGAGGATCTGCGGCCAGTCGGTCTCCTCGGCGCTTGCCGCGTCGTCGTGCAGGGCGGCGATGGCGGCCTCGACCTGGTAGCGGCCGGGGCGCCGTTCCTGCGTCTGCATGGCCAGCGCCGAGTGCAGGACGCGCACGCCCTCGGCGATCTCGCGGGTGTCCCACCGGCCGCGATCCTGTCGGTCGAGCGTGACGATCCGCCCCTCGCGGTCAAGCCGCGCCGGGAGCCGGGCGTGGTTCAGGAGCATCAGCGCGAGCAGCCCGCGTGCCTCGGGCTCCTCCGTGGCGAGGGTGAGCTGGCGGGCGAGCCGGATCGCCTCGCCGGCCAAGTCCACCCGGGCGGGCGCGCGGACATGCGCGGCCGTGTAGACGAGGTAGAGCACGCGCAGTACGACCGCGAGGTCGCCGGGCTGGTCCAGGCGGCGGGCGGGCGGGCCGGCAAGAACGCGCTTGGCCCGGCTGATCCGCTGCGCCATCGTCGCCTCCGGCACGTAGAAGGCGTCGGCGATCTCCCGGGTGGTGAGGCCGCCGACGGCGCGCAGGGTCAGCGCCACCTGGGACGCGGGCGCGAGGTCGGGGTGACAGCAGCAGAAGAGCAGG
>JBBQEV010000027.1:0-44218 GCA_038321325.1 Solirubrobacterales bacterium | reverse complement strand
CCCGGTTGAGAATCTCGACGTTCGAATCGACAAGGGAGCATCCGTGGCTCAGGTAGGCATCAAGGAGCTGCTGGAGGCCGGCGTGCACTTCGGCCACCAGACGCGCCGCTGGAACCCGAAGATGCGCCGGTTCATCTTCGGTGAGCGCAGCGGCATCTACATCATCGACCTGCTCAAGACCGAGCGTCTGCTCGAGCAGGCGCAGCAGTTCACCTCGGAGATCGCCCATCGCGGCGGCTCGGTCCTCTTCGTGGGGACCAAGAAGCAGGCCCGCGACGCCGTCAAGGAGGTGGGCGAGAAAGCCGGCATGCCTTACGTCAACCACCGCTGGCTGGGCGGTCTGCTCACCAACTTCCAGACGATCAACTTACGCATCAAGCGCCTCCACGAGCTCGAGGGCTATGCCGAGCAGGGCCAGCTCGCGCTCCTGCCGACGCGTGAGCGGATGGCGGCCGAGGCCGATCTGATCAAGCTCCAGGCCAACCTGGGCGGGGTCAAGCACATGCAGCGCGTGCCCGACGCCGTGTTCGTCATCGACCTCAAGGTGGAGGTGATCGCGGTGCGCGAGGCTCAGCGGCTGCGCATTCCGATCATCGGCCTGGTGGACACCAACTGCGATCCCGACGGGATCAGCTACGTGATCCCGGGCAACGACGACGCGATCCGGTCGTGCGCGCTGATCACTCACGCCATTGGCGACGTCGCGGCGGATGGCCGCGCGGTGTTCCGCGCCGAGGAGGAGCGCGCGCGCCAGGAGGCTGAGGAGCAGGCGCGACGCGAGGCCGAGGAGCGGGCACGGCGCGAGGCCGAGGAGGAGCGCGCGCGTCAGGAGGCCGAGGAGCAGGCCGCCGCGAAGGCGGCGGCGGAGCAGGCGGCGAAAGAGGCCGCCGCGCAGGAGACTCCGGCGCCGGCCGCCGCGCAGGTGCCGGCTGCGGCGCAGACTCCCGCGCCGGCCGCCGCGCCGGCCGCCGCGCAGGGCGTTTCGGCGCAGGGGGCCGCAGCGCAGACTCCGGCGCCGCAGGCCCCGGCACCGGCCGCCGCGCAGGGGGCTGCGGCGACGGGGACCGCAGCTTCGGCCGCGGCGCAGGAGACGCTCGTCGGCGGCGGCCATGGCAAGGACAGGCAGGAGGCCGAGGCCGAGGTCGCCCAAGCGGCGCAGCAGGTCGACCGGATGGCGACGGAGGGCGGGGTCCCCGAGGTCGCCGCCGATCCCACGGACACGCCCGGGAGCGATCCTGATGCCGCCAAGCCCGACTCCCAGGCCCAGACCTCACCCCAAGCCGCCGACGAGGAGTAGACGCGATGGCACCGGTCACCGCAGGCGAGGTCATGGCGCTGCGCGATCGCACGGGCGCCGGCATGATGGACTGCAAGGCCGCGCTTACCGAGTCGGGCGGCGACATCGACAAGGCGATCGAGATCCTGCGGGTAAAGGGCCAGGCCGGCGCCGCCAAGCTCGGGGGCCGCGAGGCGACCGAGGGGACCGTCCAGAGCTACATCCACGCGACCGGCAAGATCGGCGTCCTGGTCGAGGTCGACTGCAACACCGACTTCGTCGGCCGCAACGAGGACTTCGTGGCCTTCGCCCGCGACGTCGCGCTCCACGTGGCCGCGGCCAACCCGCTCTATGTCTCCGAGGACGAGGTTCCCGAGGACGCGCGCCGGGCCGAGCTGCGGATCTTCGAGGAGCAGGCGGCCGACAAGCCCGAGCACGTCCGCCCGCGCATCGCCGAGGGCAAGCTCTCCAAGTGGCTCGAGCACGTCGTCCTGCTCAACCAGGTACACGTCAACGAGGACAAGTACGGGGGAAAGCGGATCGAGGAGCTGCGGGCCGAGCTCTCGGCCAAGACGGGCGAGAACGTGGTCATCCGCCGCTTCGCTCGGTTCAACGTCGGGGAGTAGCAGGGTGCGCTCGACATGGGCGGAGCGCGAGGTGGGGGCGATGTCGAGCGGTGGCGCTCGATGACGCCGGAGCCGGCCTTCGAGCGCATCCTCCTCAAGCTCTCGGGCGAGGCGCTCATGGGCGGTCTCTCTTACGGGACAGACCCGGATCGGGTGACCGCCATCGCCCGGGCGATCGCGGGCGTCCAGGAGCGAGGCGTCGAGGTCGCGATCGTCGTCGGGGCGGGCAACATCTACCGCGGCCTGCGCGGCGCCGCTCAGGGCATGGACCGCGCGACGGCCGACTACATGGGGATGCTCGCGACGGTCCTCAACGCCCTGACCCTTCAGGACGCGCTCGAGAAGGAGGGCGCGCACACGCGCGTCCAGTCGGCGATCGAGGTCCAGGAGGTCGCCGAGCCTTACATCCGGCGGCGTGCGATTCGCCACCTCGAGAAGGGCAGGATCGTCATATTCGCGGCCGGCACCGGCAATCCGTTCTTCACGACCGACACCGCCGCGGCCCTGCGCGCGTCCGAGGTCCACGCGGAGGCGATCCTCATGGCCAAGAACGGCGTGGAGGGCGTCTTCACGGCCGATCCGGCGCTCGACTCCTCGGCTTCCTTCCTGCCCACGGTCACCTACATGGACGCGCTCCAGCGCCAGCTGCGCGTGATGGACGCCACCGCGCTGACGGTTTGCATGGAGAACGGGCTCCCGATCTACGTGTTCAACATGGACGACGAGTCGAACATCTTGAAGATAGTCTGCGGCGAGCGGGTCGGAACGCTGGTGAGCTCAAGTGATCGATGACCTCCTGAAGGACGCGGGCGAGCGCATGACAAAGTCGGTCGAGGCGATCCGGCACGAGTTCGGCTCCGTGCGCACGGGCCGAGCGAGCCCAGCCCTGCTCGACAGGGTCAACGTCGACTACTACGGCGCGCAGACGCCCCTCAAGCAGCTCGCGCAGATATCGGCCTCCGAGTCCCGGCTGCTGAGCGTTCAGCCCTACGACCAGTCCTCGATCAAGTCCATCGAGAAGGCGATCATGGAGTCAGACCTCGGCCTCACGCCGTCCAACGACGGCAAGCTCGTGCGCCTCACGATCCCCGAGCTGACCGAGGAGCGCCGCAGGCAGCTCGTCAAGGTGGTCCGCGGGATCGCCGAGGAGGGCCGCGTGTCGATCCGCAACATCCGCCGCGACGTCATGCACGACCTCCGCGAGCTTCGTGACTCGGGCGAGACGGGCTCCGACGAGGAGCACCGCGCCGAGGCTGAGCTGCAGAGGCTGACCGACGCCAGCGTGGGCGAGCTCGACTCGCTGCTCAAGGCCAAGGAAGCAGAGATCCTCGAGGTGTGAGCGATCGCGAGCCCGGGCGGGCCCGGTACGTCGCCATCATCACCGACGGCAACGGGCGCTGGGCCCAGCAGCGTGGGCTTCCGGTCGTGGCCGGCCACCAAGCGGGCGCCGACGCGGTCAAGGCCCGTCTGCGCGATGCGGTCGACCTCGGGCTCTCAGAGCTCACGGTCTACTCGTTCTCGACCGAGAACTGGTCGCGCCCGCCCGAGGAGGTCAACGCACTGATGGCGATGTTCGCCCAGCGCATCGATCGCGAGACCCCCGAGCTCCACGACGAAGGGGTCCGCATGCGCTTCATCGGCCGGCGGGAGGGGGTCACGCCCGACCTGGTCAGCCGGATGGAGTGGGCGGAGACGCTCACTTCCTCCAACGCGAAGATCACCCTCTTCGTGGCGTTCAACTACGGCGGGCGGGCGGAGATCGTCGACGCGGCGCAAAGCTTCGAGGGCGGCACCGAGGAGGACTTTCGCCGCCATCTCTACGCACCCGACATGCACGACCCCGACCTCATCATCCGCACGAGCGGCGAGCGGCGGCTCTCCAACTATCTCCTGTGGCACTCGGCCTACTCGGAGCTCGTCTTCCGCGACGAGCTGTGGCCCGACTTCTCGCGCGCGGCCTTCGAGGCCTCCCTTGCCGAGTACGACGCCCGGCGCCGCCGGTTCGGCGGCCGCTGATGTCGCCGGCACCGCCACGCGCTCGGCGCGCCGCCTCCGCCCCCGAGCGCCGGCGCCGGCCGCCTCCCCGGCGCCGCCGGCGCTCGGAGCTGCGGGCGCGGGTCCTCGCGGCGATACCCGCGATCGTGCTCGCGATCTTCTTCATCGCACAGGGCGGCCTGATCTTCGCCCTCGGGGCGATCGCTCTTGGGCTCATCTGCCTGCACGAGCTCTACACGATGCTGGCCGACGTTCGCCCGGTGAAGATCGCGGGCTTCCTTGGTCTCGTAGCCCTGGCTTTGGCGGCGCTCTACGGCGAGCAGTTCCAGCTCGTCCTGATCGCGGTCGCCCTGGTGCCGGTCGTCTTCGCGTTCACCGTCCTGCGGCCCGTTCGCGACCAGCCGACGCTGGCGATGTCGGTCACCCTGCTGGGGATCTGGTGGGTCGGGCTGGCGATCGCCCACGCGGTCCTGCTGCGCGAGGCGCCCCATGGCAACGGCGTCATCGTCGACGTTCTCGTCGGCACCTTCATCGGCGACACCGGTGCCTACTTCGGCGGGCGCGCGTTCGGGAGGCGACCGCTGGCTCCGCGCATCTCCCCCAACAAGACCCTCGAGGGCCTGGCCTTCGGCTTCCTCTTCGCCATCGCCGCCACGTGGGCCGCGGGGCTCTACCAGGACTGGCTCTCAGGTGGGCAGGCGCTGCTCATAGGCCTCGGGGTCGCGCTCGCTGCGCCGGTCGGAGACCTCTTCGAGTCGCTGGTCAAGCGCGACGTCGAGATCAAGGACACAGGTCGGCTGTTCGGCGCCCACGGCGGCGCGCTCGACCGCCTGGACGCTGTGCTCTTCACCGTGCCGGTGGGCTACTACGTGTGGCTCGCGGTGATGTGACGCAGGTCCTCGCCGCGCTGGCGCGCCCGGCGAAACGCCGGCTTCACAAGCCTGGGTGTCGCACTGGTAGCTTGCCCGGCGGCGATGGGGCGGCCGACGAGCGAAACCGGGCGGCCTGCGCGCCGGGGGCTTCTGGCCCTCGTGCTCCTCGCTTTGGCGTGGGCCTTCGTCATGCAGGCCCTTGGCTGGGCACAGACCTCCTACTACACGCTGGTCAAGTCGCTCGCGCACGGCACGGCGAGCATCGACAGCTACCACTGGGAGACGCGCGACAAGGCGTGGACCGGAGAGCGCTTCTACTCGGTAAAGGCGCCCGGGCTGGGCTTCGTCGTGCTACCGCTCTACGAGGGGCTGACGGCGCTGGGCGCGCCCGAGGCGTCGCGCGACGTCGCACGGGCCGCTCGGCGCAGCGGGGACAGCCGCTGGGCCTACAGGGCTCTGCTGACGAGCGAATACGGGTACGACCGCGTCCGCGCCCGACGCGTGCGAAGCGCGGTCGAGGGAGAGGCGCCGATCGTTTGGGTCCTGGGCCTGCTGGGCTCCGTGCTCCCGGCCTTCCTCCTGTTGCTGACCGTCCGGGCCGTGGCCGAGCGGGCGAGCCCGGGAACGGGGACGGCCGCCGCCGTCATGCTCGGCACGGGCACGCTCGTGATGGTCTTCGCCTCCCAGCTCTTCGGCCACATGCTCTCGGCGCTGCTGGCGTTCGCGGCCTTCGCGCTGCTGTGGCACGAGCGCGATGGGCGCGCGCGCCTGGCGTTGGTTCTCGCCGCGGGGGTGCTCGCCGGATTGGCGGTGACGGTGGAGTACCCGCTCGCTATCGCCGGCGCGATCGTGGGCTGCTATGCGATCTCCCGCTCGGGGTGGCTCCGGCGTGGCGGCGCCTACTCGGCCGGCGTCGCGCTCGGGGTCGCTCCGCTGCCGCTCTACAACCAGTGGGCCTACGGAGATCCGACCCACCTCTCCTACAGCGACGCTGTAGAGCACCAGGGGTTCACGGGCCACTGGACGCTGGGCCTCAACGACGGCGGCTTCTTCGGCATCGGCATACCGAGGCCGGACGTCGCCCTCGAGCTGTTGATCTCCTCACGTGGCCTGCTTGTGCTCAGCCCGGTCCTGGTCGCGGCGATCGCGGGCACCTGGTTGCTCTACCGCAGCGGTCGCCGGGCCGAGGCGCGAACAATCGCCGCGGTGGCCGTCGCCTTCCTGGTCTATGACGCCGGGTACTGGCTGCCCTTCGGCGGCGGCTCGCCCGGCCCTCGCTTCCTCATCCCGATCCTCCCGTTCCTGTGCGCGGGGCTCGGGCTCGCATTGCGGCGTATGCCTGCGGTGACGCTCGGCCTCGCCGTGCCCTCGGTCCTGACCATGCTCCTCGCCACCGCGACGTACCCGCTGATCGGCGACGACGACGTCGGGGAATGGGTCCGCCGCATGCTCGACGCGACGTTCGTCAATACGCCGCTGGTCCCCCTCGGGGTGACCGGCTGGCTGGGTGTCGCGCCCCTCCTGATCCTTTTGGCGGGCGCGATCGTCTGTGCGGCCCGAGCCACCGAGGAGATCGACGTTCGCGCCGACCTTCCGCGGGGCATCCGTGCGGTGCTCGCGTGGGGCGTGATCGCCATTGTCGGGCCCGCACCGTGGGGGGATGCGGCGTTGCTGGGAAATTGGGATGAGCTCGCTCTCGCGCTGACGGGGGTCGCCGGGGGGCTCGCGGCGCTCGCCGCGGCCGCGCTGCGCGCAGGGGCGCCCCTCCGCGCGCTGGCGGGCAGGGCCGGGCCGGAATCGGCGGGCACGTCATCGAGGGTCGCGCGGCTCGGTTCGGCTGCCGGGACCGAGGTCGTAGAGCGCGACCCGGCCACGGACCTCGCGCTTTAGGCCGAGGGCCGGCGGGGGAGGTGGAGCGTCGCGCCGGTCGAGATGGACGATCACCGTTCGAACGCCCAGCCGCCGCAGGAAGGCAGTGGAGGAACGGTCGGGGAAGCGGGCGGTGCGGCGGCGCACGTCTGCGAACTGGCGGGGCATGAAGCTCGATCTCCCGTTGACCATCTTCGGGAAGCCCTCGGTAGACCAGATCAGGTAGCGGCGGTTGTCGTCGGGCTCGGTCGGCAGGTGCAGCTGCGGAGCCGGCGCCGCGAGCTGACCCGGCGGCGGAGCGGGCACCGTGGGGTGCGCCGGACCCTTGGGTCCGAGTCCGTCGAGATCCCACCCTGAGCCCTCGAGGAGCACGAGGGCGACGAGCGTCGCGCCGGCTGCGCGAGAAGCCAGCCGTTTGAGCCGCTCGCGGGCGGCGGGCGGGCCGGGACGCTGGGGCCCCTTCCCGCCGCGCCGCTCGACGCGGGCGATGGCTCGCTGCGCGCCCGCTCCGGCCAGCAGCGCCAACGTCAGCGTCAGGAGGGTCAGCATGCGGCCCGGGACGCGAATTGCCGACCAGCCCGGCGCGAGCTCGTAGAGGTACCAGTAGGGGGTCAGCCACCGCGCCCAGCTGTCAGGGAAGCCGAGCGCCAGCGCGGTGAGCAGCACGGCGCCGGCGCCGAGGCCCAGGCGCAGGCGCTGACCGTAGGCGGCGGCGCCGAGCCCGGCGAGCGCGAGCGCGAGGATCGTAAGCCCCGGGAAGAGCGTCTGCTCGGGGACCGCGTTGAGCCGCTCGCGCAGCGGCGCCGTCGCCGGGCCCCAGACGAGATTCTCGCCCGGAGCGACCAAGAGCTCCCACACCGGCCCTGAGTAGTCAGCGACCGTCGCGGCCGAGCGCCTGGCCTCAGGATGGTCGTCGATGACCCGAAGGTATGGGCGGGCGAGGACGACCGCGCTCGCCGCGAAGGTGAGCACGCCCGCCGCGGTCGCTGAGGCCAGGCGCCAGTCGAGCCGCGGGCGAGGCCGTCGCCGCCACCACCAGAGCGCCCATCCAGTGCCGAGCACGCCGAGCAGGTAGGCGAGCTGGAGCCCGAGGGAGAACCCGATCGCGAGCTGCCAGGCCGCCATCGTCCAGCCCGCGACGACGAGCCCGGGACGCCCGCGCCGGTATCCGCGCACCAGGAGAAAGAGCGTCAAAGGGATCCCGCCGCTCGAGATGACGTGCATGTGCCCGTCCTGCTCCAGGCGCCACGGCGCGTAGGCGTAGGCCGCGCCGGCCACGGCGGCCGGCAGCGGCGCCAGCCCGAGCTCGCGGCCGAGCAGGTGGGCTCCCACGAAAGCGAGGACGTAGGCGAGGAGGAAGAGCACGTCGTAGCGCGCGATGGCGGCCTCGAAGCCCTCGCCGACCATTCCCGCCGGGGCGTAGCCGATCAGCGCGTCGGAGAACGCAAGGCTGTCGCGCAACGGCCAGAACTGGTTGGACTGGAAGTAGTCGAGCGGCTGGCTGGCGAGCGCGTGCCCGCCCCAGGCGACCTGCCACGCCTGCGACAGAGGATCGCCCACGTCCCTGGGAACGTCCTGGCCGAGGTGCAGGACGAGCGGCCAGTGCATCGCGACGGCCACCACGACCGCGCCGAGGGCGAGTAGCGCGACCTCGCGACGGGGCAGGGCGGGCGACACGCCGCGGGAGCGTACGCGGTCGGCGCCGACCTGGGATGCGCCCGCACTGACGCCGTTACGCCGGCTACCGACTGCCGTTAATGGATCGTTCTTTGCATTACCGGGACATGAGGGGCAACCTGCGTGCGGAGCGATGCGGCAGCGGAGATGGACCCCTGCCCACAGAAAGGAAGCAAGATGGCCCTCGCAAGGAACACCGGGGCTGCGACCGCGTCGCGCCCCAATGCATTCAGCAGTCTCTTGACGACCGCGGTGGTCGCCGGGCTGGGGGTTGGCCTCGTCTTCATCCTGGCCAACATGATCTATGCGACCTCGCAACCGGCGATTCCCAATGTCCCGGACGGACCGAAGCTGCCGTCAAGCGCGCCGTTTCTCGACATCGGCACCGTCTTCTACTTCGACGACAAGCCCCAGATGACGCCCGAGTATCCGTTCGCTGGACTCATCACGCACTTCTCGCTCTCGATCGTGTTCGCCCTGATCTTCGCGCTGGTGCTGGTGCCGCTGCTGCGCAACAAGCTCGTGCTGCTGGTTGGCGGCGTCGTGTACGGCGGCCTGCTCTACGTCGTCAACTACCAGATCCTCGGTCGCGTGCTGTTCAAGTGGTTTGACCCGTCGGACGCACAGGGTCCCGATCCGTGGTTCGGCCTGCTCACGCACCTGGGCTTTGGCCTCCTGCTCGTGCCCTTCTTCCTGGCCGCGGTGTCGCGGTACGGTCAGGCGGGGCAGGCTGCGGGGGGTGGAGTCGAGGGACCGCAGCGCGCGATGCAATCAGGGCGATGAAACCATGGGAGTAGGTGACATCTCTGCGGCAAGAGACGGCCCGCGAGGAGGCGGCGGCATGAAGCTCGACCCCGGCGAGAGGTTCCCGGACATCGATCTGCCCGACCACACCGGCCGGCCACGGCTCCTCTCGGAGGTGGCGGGCGGTGACCCCGTCGCGCTGGTGTTCTCGCGCGGCTGGTGGTGCCCCAAGGAGCAGCGCCACCTGCGCGAGGTGACGGCGCTGCAGGACGAGTTCGAGGTTGCCTATACGCGCATGGTCGTGGTCAGCATCGACACGCCCGAGGTGCAGGCTGCCTTTCGCGCCGGCCTGGGCGCCCGGTTCGTGTTCCTGTCCGATGCCCAACGCAAGTGGCTTTCGCGGCTCGACCTGCTGGAGGAGACCGACACGGTTCACCGGCCTTACCGGCCGACCGCCTTCACGCTGTTCCCCGACTTGACCATCCACGCCGCCTACGACGGCTACTGGTACTGGGGGCGGCCGACGGTCGAGGACCTGCGCCAGGACATGCGGGCGATCTCGCGCGACGTGCGCGACGACTTCCGGCGCTGATGGGCGACCTACCCAAGGGCGCGGCGCAGGTCGCCTTCGACGGGCGCGAGCTCTACGCCGCCGGCGCCCCGGGGCGCAGCTTCATGGTCGACGCCCGCTGCCTGCAGGGCACGCCGGTGCACGGCGCGTACGCCCACGTCTGCGCAGTGACCGACGATGACGCCGCGCTCGAGTTCGATCAGCCCGAGGTCCAGCAGGTACGCCGCGATGCGCTCGCCTGGTGGATCCCACTGCTCGGGGATGCGCTGGTCTGCCTGACGACGCTCGCGCTCGACGAGTCGCGCTACGGCGGCGCCATCACCGTCGCGCGCAAGCCCGTGTCCTGGATCGACGACCCGTTTGCCCGGCTCTTTCCCGGAACGGTCCTGCGCACCGACCTCTTCTGCGACGTCCCGCCGCCGCCCGGCCCGGTGCTGGAGCGTTACGCGGGGGTTGCCTGGCCGGGCGGGCGGTTCTAGCGATCTCAGAAGGGGCGCCCTCCGGGTAGCTGCGTCGGGGCCCGACAGGCCTCGGGGTAGCATGGGCGTCATGACCAGGCCCCCTCCGTTTCGCGTCGTCGTCGCCGGAGGTGGCGTCGCCGGACTGGAAGCCCTCCTGGCACTGCGTGACCTGGCCGGGGCTCGCGTCGAGCTGACCCTGCTTTCGTCCGAAGCAGACTTCGCTTACCGCCCGATGGCGGTCGCGGAGCCCTTCGCTCGCGGCCACGCAGCCCGCCACTCGCTCGTAGACATCGCTCGCGACCTCGACGTCGAGCTCGTCCGCGGGGCGCTGGCCGTAGTCGATGGCCCGGCTCGCACCGCGCTCACCGGCGCGGGCGACCGGCTCCCCTACGATGCGCTGCTCGTGGCGGTCGGCGCGCGCAGTGAGTCGGCCTTCCGCCGAGTGCTCACCTGGACCCCCGAGACCGATCCCGAGCTGTTCGCGGGCCTGCTCGCGGACCTCGAGGAGGGCTATCGCAAGCGTGTCGCATTCGTGGTCCCGCCGGGCGTGGCCTGGGCGCTGCCGGCCTATGAGCTGGCGCTCATGACCGCCTGGCAGGCGTGGGGGATGGGACAGGACGACATCCAGGTGACGGTCTACACGCACGAGGATGCCCCGCTTGGCCTGTTCGGCACTCAGGCTACGGCGGCGCTGCGACATGACCTCGAGGAAGCGGGTGTAGCTGCCGAAACGGGCGTCCACGTGGTCGAGGATCCTGAGACCCCAGGACGACTGGTCCTGCACCCCGGCGAGAGGGAGCTCGTGGCCCAGCGCGTCGTCGCGCTCCCGCGCGCCGCCGGACCTGCGCTGGAGGGGCTGCCCGCAGACGCGCGCGGTTTCGTGCTCACAGACCTTCACGGCAAGGTTCCCGGTGTCGATGCGGTCTGGGCCGCTGGTGATGCGATCGCCTTTCCGGTCAAGCAAGGCGGTCTGGCCGCGCAGCAGGCCGACGCGGCGGCCGAGGCCATCGCCGCCGCGGCCGGCGCCGATGTCGAGCCGCGACCGTTTCACCCGGTGCTGCGGGGCGTCATGCTCACCGGACGCGGCAAGGAGTGGATGCGCCACGAGCTGACCGGCGGCGCGGGCGAGGGAGCCGCGTCGCGCCACGCGCTGTGGTGGCCGCCGACCAAGGTGGCCGGGCGTTACCTGTCTCCCTATCTGGCGGGACTCGAGGGCGCGGAGGCGGTCGGCGAGGCCGTCCGGCCCGACGGCCAGCCCATCGAGCTCGACCTCGAGCGCGACGTGCCCTCCGCGGCCGACGCGTTACGCCAGGCGAGCCTCCGCGACGACGAGGAGCGCGCGCGCTTTGCGCAGCGTCGCGCCCAGGCGCGCCGTGAAACGGACACGCCCCCACCGGGACGATGATGCCGAGCTCGAGCGCGACGTCGAGCACCTCGGGATGGACGCGCTCGCCCGGTGTGGTGCCAGCGGAGTCGGCGCTGTGGCGGCCGGCGGCGGCGTGCTCGAAGAGCGCGCGGCTCATCTGCGAGCGTCCGGCGTTGTGGAGGCAGACGAACAGCACCTGCGCCATTAGGTGACACCTCCCGGCGGCGTCTGCGGGGTGCGGATGAGCTGGTAGGCGAATGCGCCCAGCGCGGCGCCCGCGAGCGGGCCGACGACATAGATCCAGAAGTCCGTCCACGTGCCGGACGCCAGCGCCGGCCCGAACGATCGCGCGGGGTTCATGGACGCGCCGGTGATCGGCCCGCCGAACAGCGCGTCCAGGCCGACGGTGCCGCCGATCGCCAGCGCCGCGGCGGCGCCGACCGCCCGGGTGTCGGTCGCGACGGCGATGATCACGAACATCAGAAAGGCGGTCAGGAGGACCTCATAGAGCAGTGCTGTGCTGGTCGCGACCGCCGGGACGGTCGCGCCGAGGTGCGCGGGCTTGTCGGTCCATGCGGCGAGCAGGACGAGGGCGGCGATCGTTGCGCCGGCCAGTTGGGCGGCGATGTAGGCGATCGCGTCGCGCACGGGGAATTGGCGGGTGAGCGTGAACGCGACGGTGACGGCGGGGTTGATGTGCGCACCGGAGAGATGCCCGGTGGCGTAGATCATCGCCATGATGATCAGGCCGAACACGAGGCTGACGCCGACCGCGCCCAGGGCGCCCTGATGCGTGGTGTTGGTGATGACGGCGCCGCAGCCGGCGAAGACGAGCGCGAACGCCGCGAGGCCTTCCGCGGCCGCGCGGCGCAGCAGCGCTGGCCGCTGGTCGGTCACGCCGGGCTGCAGGCACAGCGGGACGGTGGCGCCGTGGCCTCTTTGCAGCAGTCGGACTTCGCGCGCGCGGCCGCGGCGTACTTCTCGCGCACCTGCTCGCGGATCGTGTCCGGATCGGTCAGCTCAGCCATGACGTCAGATCCTCCGTGACACCAGGACGGCCGTAGTAATAGGTCCAGGTGCCCCGTCGCTCGGACGCGAGGATCCCGGCATCGACGAGCACCTTGAGATGCTTGGCCAGACCAGCCTGCGACATCTCAAACAGCGGCACGAGCTCGCACTGGCAGACGGCCTCGGGCGCGGACTTGCGAACGATGTCGACGATCTGCACACGCGTCGGGTCCCCGAGTGCCTTCGCGACGCTGGCCAACGCGGCCGCTCGCTCAGGCGTGACGTCGGGTTGCACAGCCGTCACGCAGCAGCCCGCCGACTGCCGGCGGCGCGGTGACAGCACGGGCGCAGAGGGCACCATAGACCCAGCATGGCACAACCCACCGGTTGTAGCAACACCAGACGGTTATTGCTCGGGATCGCGCGGATCGGAGCCGGCGCGGGCCTGGGGATCCTGGACCCGATCGCCGCGCTGGTGATCTCGGGCATCGCCGTCAAGGACTGCCTCGGACTGTGGCGCGGCGACAGCGACGACTGCTGCGCGCCCCTGGGCTTCGATGCCGGCGGCGAGGGCTGCAGCGACGAGTGCTGCGAGTAGTCCACGCTTACGGCCATCAGCTGCCCGGGCGTCGGGTCTGCGCTTAAGAAGAGCGACCTACACTGGGCGCCGCATGCGTCGCCTCCTCATCCTCGGCTCGACGGGGTCCATCGGCTGCCAGGCGCTCGAGATAGTCGAGCGCTCGGACGAGCTCGAGCTCGTCGGGCTCTCCGCGCAGGGCTCCTGGGAGGAGCTCGTCGAACAGGCGCGCGCTCACGGCGTCGAGCGGATCGCGCTCGCCGACCCCGACGCCGGCGCGCTGGCCGGCGAGGCGTGGGCCGAGGGGGAGGTGCTCACGGGGGCCGAGGGGCTGGTCCGCCTGGTCACCGACACGGGAGCCGACCTGGTGCTAAACGCGCTCGTGGGCTCCGCTGGGTTGGGACCGACCGTCGCGGCGCTGGGGGAGGGGATCGACCTCGCGCTGGCCAACAAGGAGTCGCTCGTCGTCGGCGGCGAGCTCGTCATGGCGCTCGCGGAGGCGACGGGCGCCCAGATCCTACCGGTGGACTCCGAGCACTCCGCGCTCTTCCAGCTCCTGGCCGGCGAGCTGCCGGGGGCGGTCGAGAAGCTCGTGCTCACCGCGAGCGGTGGCCCGTTCCGCGGGCGGACCCGCGAGGAGCTCGAGGACGTCACCGTCGAGCAGGCGCTCGCGCACCCGACGTGGTCGATGGGCGGGAAGATCTCGATCGACTCGGCGACGCTGATGAACAAGGGCTTGGAGGTCATCGAGGCCCACCACCTCTTCGGCGTGGCCTACGAGCGCATCGACGTCGTCATGCACCCGCAGTCGATCGTGCACGCGCTCATCACCCTGGTCGACGGCGTGGCGCTCGCCCACCTCGGCAACCCCGACATGCGCGCCCCGATCGCCTACGCGCTGCATTACCCCGAGCGCGTACCGGTCCCGATCGAGCCCCTCGACCTCGCCGCGCACGGGTCGCTGACCTTCGAGCCCGTCGACGCCGAGACCTTCGCCTGCCTGCGCCTGGCCCGCGCGGTCGGGATCGCCGGCGGCACCGCGCCCTGCGTGCTCAACGCGGCCAACGAGGTCGCCGTGCACGCCTTCCTCACCGGCCGCCTGCGCTTCCTCCAGATCGCCGACGTCATCGCCGGCACCCTTGACGCGCTGCCGGGGGAGCGCATCCGCGCCTTCGAGACGCTCTACGCGGCCGACCGCGACGCGCGGGAGGTCGCCGCAGGGCTGGTGGCGGCGTCCGTGGGGTAGGCGACGGGCGGGCGCTGGCACGCAGCCGCGCAGTCGTCGCCGAGCAGCGGGGAGATCTACCACGGTCATCGAGGCGCTTCGCCGCGCCAGCTCGGAGCGAGGCCGTCGGATCGCAGAAGGACGTGCTCGGCGGGCGACCTCATCGCTTCGGTCACCGGCCAGCGCTGCCGGTGGGTCGTGCCCGCAGGCCGGGTGCAGTGAGGCGCACGTCTGTCGGCGGGGAGTTGAGCCGGCCGTTAGGACCGCGTTCCTACACTGACGGCCACCGATGAGCTTCTTCTTCGCCTTCCTCGGCTTCGCCGTGCTGATCATCCTGCACGAGCTC
The DNA here is from genome assembly GCA_038321325.1 of Solirubrobacterales bacterium. Lineage (GTDB taxonomy): Bacteria > Actinomycetota > Thermoleophilia > Solirubrobacterales > Solirubrobacteraceae > Paraconexibacter. The sequence goes on along the minus strand of JBBQEV010000027.1, from coordinate 29,605 downwards.
GGCCACTTCGCGGCGGCCAAGGCCGTCGGCATGCGCGTGGAGCGCTTCTCGCTGTTCTTCCCCCCGCTCATCGCGAGCGTCCGGCGCGGGGAGACCGAGTACGCGATCGGGGCGCTCCCGCTCGGCGGCTACGTGAAGATCACCGGGATGAACCCGGCGGAGGAGATCCCCGCCGCGGTCGCGCACCGCGCCTACTACCGCCAGCCCGTGTGGAAGCGGGTGGTCGTCATCGCTGCGGGTCCGCTCGTCAACGTGGTGGTGGCGTTCCTGCTGTTCCTCGTGTTCTTCGTCGCGCAGGGGCCGGCCGTCGGGGTCAACACGACCGTCGACGCGGTGAACGCCGGCTCGCCGGCGGCCGGCGTGCTGCGCGGGGGCGACCGGATCGTGGCCGTCGACGGGGTCCGCGGCGGCTCCGAGCGTTTGCGCGCGCAGATCGCCACCCACAAGTGCGTGGGCGCCCCGAAGCAGGGATGCCTCGCGGCGGAGCCGGCCGCCCTCACCGTCGTCCGCGCCGGCCGGGAGCAGACGCTGCGGATCACGCCGAAGTACGACGCGCAGGAGCGGCGGGCGCTCGTCGGCTTCGCGTTCACCCCGGTCTACGACCGGCAGGGGCCCGTCGAGGCTGCGGGGTCGTCGGTCGCGGGCATGTGGCGCGTGACGACGACCACCGTGGACCGCGTCTCCGCGCTGGTGTACGACGCCCAGGCGCGCAAGGAGGTGTCGGGCATCGTCGGCACCTACGAGGTGTCGCGCCAGGTCATCAAGACATCGAGCTTCGAGACGGTGATGTCGATCTTCGCGCTCATCTCGCTGTCGCTGGCGATCATCAACCTCTTCCCGTTCCTGCCCCTGGACGGCGGCCACATCTTCTGGGCGGTGGCGGAGAAGCTGCGCGGCCGCGCCATCCCGTTCCGGATCATGGAGCGCGCCTCGGTGGTCGGCATCCTGCTCGTCGTCGCGCTGTTCGCGATCGGGCTCTCGAACGACATCGGCAGGCTGCAGGGCGACGGCTTCGGGCTGCGGTAGCGCCCGCGCGCGTTCCGCGGTCCCTTGCGCAAAATGCGCGCTACGAGCGCCAAAGCGCCAAGTGGAGCCCGCCCGTCGCCCGCGGTTGCCTTACGCTCGTGCCTGAGTTGCGTTTGTCACCATTCCCATAAATGTGGAGGTAGGCGGCGATGTCTCACGGCCACGCGAATCTCGGCGGATCGGCAACCCCTCAGTCGAGCTTCTACAGCCAGGGGAGGTTCGGCCGGCTGTTCGCGTCGTTGCCCCCGTTCGCGCCCGACACCCAGCTCATGCGCGATGCCCTCGCAGAGCTGGGCGCGGTCGGCGGCCCGATGGACGCGGGCGACGATCTGTCCAATCCGATCACGCTGATCACCGATCCGGCGAAGAGCGTCCACAACCCGGACAACCCGACGCTCACGGCCGGCTTCACGTTCCTGGGCCAGTTCCTCGATCACGACATGACGTTCGACCCGACGTCGAGCCTGGCGCGCGTGCAGGATCCGGAGTCGATCCGCAACTTCCGCATCCCCGCGCTCGACCTCGACAGCGTCTACGGGGGCGGGCCGGGTGCCTCCCCCCACCTCTACGACTCCACCGTCGACGGGGGGCGGACCACGCTCCTGGTCGAGGAGATCCCGGGCTCGGCGGCGGTGTCGGTCGATCATCACGCCCGTTTCGACCTACCGCGCAACAGCCAGAGCACGCCGCTCACCGGCGATCCTCGCAACGACGAGAACCTCATCGTCTCGCAGTTCCACCTGGCCCTGCTGCGCTTTCACAACGTGGTGGTCGCCGACGTCAAGGCCGTCCTCGGCGCGGGCTTCACGCCCGGGGAGATCTTCGCCGAGGCCCAGCGAGTGGTGCGCTGGCACTACCAGTGGCTGATCCTCCACGAGTTCCTCCCGAAGACCGTCGGCCCGGACACGGCGCACGACGTCGTCGCCAAGGGGCCGAAGTACTTCAGATGGCGCAACGAGCCGTACATGCCGGTCGAGTTCTCGGTCGCCGCCTACCGGTTCGGGCACTCGCAGGTCCGCCCGAGCTACCGGGCCAACTTCGGCACGAGCGCCACCGACCCGGCCCAGCAGTTCTTCGCCCTGCTCTTCGACCCGGCCGCCGCGGACCCGGCCGACCCGGCCGATCTGCGGGGCGGAAGGCGAGCCGCCCGTCGGTTCATCGACTGGCAGACGTTCTTCGACTTCGGTGACGGCAGGAAGCGGCAGAACAAGCGGATCGACACCAAGCTCTCGAGCGTCCTGTTCAATCTGAAGGGCCTGCCCCAGGGAGAGGCCACCTCGCTGGCCACGCGCAACCTCCTGCGCAACCTGACCCTGAAGGTGCCCTCCGGCCAGCGCGTCGCGAAGGCGATGAAGCTCCCGGTCCTCGCGGCCGCCGACCTCGACGACCTGACGGCGTTGCACCTCGAGCAGCGCACGCCGCTGTGGTTCTACGTGCTGCGCGAGGCGGACGTCATGGCCGACGGCAACCATCTCGGCCCCGTCGGCGGCCGGATCGTCGCCGAGGTCATCGTCGGGCTCATCTACGGCGACCCGAGCTCCTACGTGCGCCAAGACCCCGACTGGGAGCCCACCTACGGCCAACACGGCGCGTTCGCCGCCGTCGACCTGCTCAAGACCGCGGGGGTCGTGGCCACGCTCTGAAGGCGGCGGGCACTCCCCTCGTTCTCGTCCGGCGATCCGCGCCTCACCGCTCGTACACTCAGGCCCATGGCTTCCGAGCGGCAGATCCACGTCGGAGCGGTCCCCGTCGGTGGCGGTGCGCCCGTCGCGGTTCAGACGATGACCAAGACCGAGACGGCCAACCTGCAGGCCACGCTGGCGCAGATCCGGACCGTCGCGGACGCCGGCGCCGACATCGTCCGCGTCGCCGTCCCGCGCGACCGCGACGTCGAGGCGCTCAAGGAGATCGTGGCGCAGTCCCCGATCCCGATCATCGCCGACATCCACTACAACCACACGCTGGCGCTCAAGGCCATTGAGGCCGGGGCGCACTGCATCCGGCTGAATCCGGGCAACATCGGCGGGCCGGAGAAGGTCGCCGAGGTCATCGCCAAGGCGAAGGAGTTCGGCACGCCGATCCGCGTGGGGGTCAACTCGGGCTCGCTGCCCGAGCACCTGCGCGACCTCGAGTACTCGAACCCCGTCGAGGCGCTCGTGACCGCGGCGGTGGAGACCGTCGCGCTGATGGAGCGCCTGGACTTCGGCGACTTCAAGGTCTCGATGAAGTCCACCTCGGTGCCGAACACGATCGCCTCCAACCGCCTGCTGGCCGCCCAGATCGGGTACCCCCTCCACCTCGGGGTCACGGAGGCGGGCACGAAGTGGTCGGGCTCGCTGAAGAGCGCCGTGGGCCTCGGCACCCTGCTGGCCGACGGCATCGGCGACACGATCCGCATCTCGCTCTCGACCTTCCACGCCGAGGAGGAGGTCAAGGTCGCCTGGGAGATCCTCAAGGCGCTCAAGCTGCGCGAGCGCGGCCCGGTCCTCATCGCCTGCCCGACCTGCGGGCGGCTGCAGTTCGACATGGACTCGGTCGTCGCCGAGGTCGAGCGCCGCCTCGAGGCCTACGAAGAGGCGCTCGAGATCTCGGTGCTCGGGTGCGGGGTCAACGGCATCGGCGAGGCCCGCCACGCGGACTTCGGCATCACCGGGGCCAAGGACTCCGGGATGATCTACTCCAAGGGCGAGCCGCTGAAGAAGGTCAAGACCGAGAATCTCGTCGACGAGCTCTTCGCCGAGATCGACAAGTACTACGCGGCCGGCAAGGTCGTCGTCCGCGACGCGGACAAGGCCGCCGAGGCCGCGGCCTGGCTCGCGGAGAACGAGGACGAGTCCGCGGTGACCCCCGAGCGTCTGGCCGCGGCCGAGAAGGCCAAGGCTGCCGAGGAGGCCGCGCAGGCCTCGGCGATGCTGCGCATGGACGAGGCCGAGTCTCCGGTCGAAGGCCGGCGCTTCAAGCGCGACGACCGGGCGGCGTAGGGGCCGAGCAGGACCGGCGGACCGCCCGTTGCCGCGCTTTGCGCGCGGCGGCATCACTGCTCGAGCGTGACGATGTCCGGTGCGGGCGCCGGTCCGCCGGAGGACTCGGCGCGCGGTTCGATGCCGCGGCCCTGCCCGGAGGCGAGCGCCCTCGCCGCGGCGGCTCGCTCGCGCACCCGCGCGCCGTCGCGAACGAGCTGGGTGATCTGCTCCGCCGACCCGGGACGGGCGAAGAAGTAGCCCTGGGCGTGCTTGCAGCCCAGTGAGGCGACCGCCGCCGCTTGCCCGGCCGTCTCGACTCCTTCGGCGACGGTGCCGACGGAGAGCGCGTGCGCCATGCCGATGATCGCGGTGACGATCGGCGCCTGGTCGGACGCCGCTTCCAGCGGAGAGACGAAGGCCCGGTCGATCTTCAGGGTGTCGATCGGGAAGCGGTCGAGGTAGGAGAGCGAGGAGTAGCCGGTGCCGAAGTCGTCGAGGACGACGCGGACGCCCATGCGGCCGAGCTCCGCGAGCACCGCACTCGGCCCGTCCACCCCCTCGATCAACGCGGTTTCGGTGATCTCCAGGACGACGTCGCTCGGCGGGACCCCGGCCTCGACGAGCAGGGCGCCCACGAGGTGCGGGAGGTCGCCCTGCGCGACTTGACGCGCCGAGAGGTTGACGTGGATCGGCAGGGGCGCGTCGTCGGCCAGCTCCCTGCGCCACCGCGCCGCCTGCTCGCAGGCCTCGCGCAGGACCCACGCGCCGAGGCGCAGGATGAGGGTCGACTCCTCGGCGATCGAGATGAAGTGCCCCGGCGCGACGGGGCCGCGCTCGGGGTCCTCCCAACGCGCCAAGGCCTCCACACCGCAGAGGCCACCGCCGTCGAGCACGACGATCGGCTGGTACTCGAGGCGCAGCTCGCCGGCCTCGACCGCGTGCTCGAGGGCGCGCTTGGTCGCGAAGCGGTCGATCACGGCTTGGCGCAACTCCGCCGTGGCCAGCGTCCACGTGCCCCGACCGCGCTCCTTGGAGCGGTACATGGCGATGTCGGCGTCTCGCAGCAGCGCCTCCCCGCCACGGTGGTTCGCGTCACTCAGCGCGACGCCGACGCTGGCGTTGAGCGCGTGGCGTTCACCCTCGGACTCGAACGGCGACGCGAACGCCGCGACGAGGTGCGTGACCAGCGCGGCTGCCTCGGTCTCGCCCTCGAGGTCCTCGCAGAGGACGACGAACTCGTCGCCCCCGAGACGGGCGACCGTGTCGCTCGGGCGCATGGTTCGCGCGATGCGCCCGCCGATCTGGGTCAACAGCCGATCCCCGGCCTCGTGGCCGAGGGTGTCGTTGAGCGCCTTGAAGCGATCGACGTCGAGGAAGAGGACGGCCAGGTGGGTGCCGAGGCGCTCCGTGCGCGCGAGCGCGAGGGTCAGATGCTCGAAGAAGAGCGTGCGGTTCGGCAGCCCGGTCAGCGGGTCGTGGAGCGCCCGGTGACGCATCTCGTCCTCGCTCCGGTTGCGCCTCACCGCCGCCGCGAGGGTGTGGGCCACCGCGGTCAGGAAGCTCGCGTCGACGGCGTCGAAGGCTCGCGGCGCCCCGGACGCGGTCCCGAGCACGCCGAACGGGTGTTGGTCGCCGGGAATCAGGACGCTGATCGCGCTGCGAATCCCCCGTTCGCCGAGAGCCACGGGGCGCTCGAAGCGCGACTCTGTCTCGTAATCCCCGACGATGACGGGGCCGGACTGGCCGACGGTGTAGAGCGCTTGGGAGCCGTCGGGAACCACCTCCCCGGCGCGCGACCGCCCGGCGCCGGACTCGGCCCGGACGACGAACGTGTGTTCGCTCACACGAAGCTCCAGGATGGCGGCGGTCTCCGCCCCCAGCGTCGCGGCGACGCGCTCGGTGGCGGCCATGAGCAGCGCGTCGAGGCCATCCGCACGGAGGGCGAGCGCCCCGATCTCGGCGACCGCCGCCTGCTGGGCGACCCGGCGCTCGCGCTCGCTCTCGGCCGCACGTCGCTCGCTGATGTCGCGCATCACCACGATGTGACGGACGGGCAGGAAGTGGGCCGCCGCGGTGAACTCCACGGGCACGCAGACCCCGTCCGGGCGCTGGAGGTCGCCTTCGCCCCGTCCTTGCGTCGCATCGAGAAATGCCGCCCAGGCGGGCAGGAGCGCCGCCGACGACGCCTCCGGAACGAGGTCCTCGAGCCGGAGCGTCAAGAGCTCTTCTCGTGGCCGCTCGAGAAGCCGTGCGGCTGCGGGGTTGGCGTCGACGAGGCGCCGGTCGTCGTCGAGGATCAGCATGGCGTCACCGGCGTTCACGAAGACCGCCTCGAAGAGCCGCGCGCTGCGCGCGATGACCGCCTCCGCGGCCTCGTGCTCGCGGCGCCGTCGGCTCGTGGCGAGCGCGCGCTCGACGCACGTCGCCAGGCACCCGAGGCTGTCCTTGCCGACGTAGTCGACGGCGCCCTGGCGGATCGCGGCGCTGACGGCCTCCTCGCCGACCTTCCCCGAGACGAGCAGGCACGGTAGATCGGGCGCCCGCTCGGTCAGGACGGTCAGGACGCCCGTCGAGTCGAACCCGGGGAGCGCGTGATCGGTGATCACCAGGTCGAAGGTGGCGCCGTCGAGCGCCTCGCGCAACCCCGCCTCGCTCTCCACGCACACCGTCTCGAGCGTGAAGCCGCCGTACTCCAGCGCGCGAACCGCCAGCGCGGCGTCGTCGGCCGAGTCCTCGACGATCAGGAGGCGCAGGGGTGGCTGGGTCATGCGTCGGCCGGGATCGGCGGCGGTTCGTTGACGTCGAGCCAATAGAGCCCGAGCTGGCGCACGTTCTCGGAGAACTCCTCGAAGTTCACCGGCTTGCGGACGTAGCTGTTCGCGCCGTGGCCGTAGCTGGCCAGCAGGTCGGTCTGCTCGCGCGAACTGGTGAGGATCACCACCGGCACCAGGCGGGTGCGCGCGTGCGCGCGGATCTGCTTGAGCACCTCCAGGCCGTCGACCTTGGGCAGCTTGAGGTCGAGCAGGATGAGGGCCGGCACCTGCTTCGCCGGGCCGCCGTTGCCGAAGAGGTAGTCCAGCGCCTCCTGCCCGTCGCGGACGACATCGAGGTCGTTGGCGATGCTGCTGCGCCTGAACGCACGCCGCGTCAGGTCCTCGTCGTCGGGGTTGTCCTCGACGAGGAGGATCGGTGATCTACGCGTGGTCCTGAGCATGAGGCTCCTGTGCAGTCTGGAGGTCGAAGAAGAAGCTGGCGCCCTCGCCGGGCGCGCCCTCGGCCCAGATCGCCCCTCCGTGGCGACGGAGCACCCGGGCCACGGTCGCCAGGCCGACCCCCGTCCCGGGGAACTCGTCCTGGCGGTGCAGGCGCTCGAACGGGAGGAAGAGCTTGTCGGCGTAGCGCATGTCGAACCCGGCGCCGTTGTCGCGAACGGCGAGCGTCGCGCGCCCGTCTGCGCGGGCGACGGTGGACAGCGAGACTCGAGCGCCCTCGGTGTGCGCCGTGAACTTCCAGGCGTTCTCCAGCAGGTTGTGCAGGACCAGGCGCAGCAGCTCGGGATCTCCGGCCACGTGGAGCCCGCGCTCGATCGTCGCCTCGACCTCGCGCTCGCCCGCCTGTCCGCGCAGCTCCCCCGTGATCTCGTCGGCCAGCCCGCTGAGGTCGACGGAGCCGCTGCGCAGCTCGCGGCGGGTCACGCGCGAGAGCGCGAGCATCTCGTCGATCAGCAGCGACATCCGCTGCGAGGCGGCGCGGACGCGCGCGAAGTCGGACTGCGCCTGAGCGGGGAGCTCCTCGCCGAAGTCCTCGAGGATGGCCTGGGTGTAGCCGTCGATGGCCCGCAGAGGTGCGCGCAGGTCGTGCGAGACCGAGTAGCTGAAGGCCTCGAGCTCCTTGTTGGCGACCTCGATCGCAGCCTCCTGCCTCCGGCGCTCGGTGACATCGAGCGCGGCTGCGTACAGCAAGCCGTCGTCCAGGCTGGCGATGCTGTTCCACAGCAGCGAGCGGTACGAGCCGTCGCGGCAGCGGAGGCGCATCTCGTGCTCGGGAGAGACGACGATGCCCTGTGCACGCTGGGCCAGCCGGACATCGGTCCGCTCCACGTCCTCGGGGTGGATGAAGTCGCTCATCGGGCGGGCGAGCAGCTCCTCGGTGGTCCAGCCGAGGAGCTCCTCCCAGCGCGGGTTGAGGTGCTGGAAGTAGCCGTCGAAGCGGATCGTCGCCAGCAGCTGGAAGGAGAGCTCCCACATGCGCGAGCTCTCGTGGCGCGCCGCCTCGCGCGCCGTCAGGTCGCCGATGACCAAGGCGAATCCCGAGCGGCGTCCGCTGCCGAGCGGGGTCACGCTGATCGCGGCCCGGAGGCGCCGGCCGTCCTTGGCGATCACCCACCGCTCCTCGTCCCAGAGGCCGTGTCGCAGCGCGCCGTCGAGCATCTCGCGAAACGAGGACCCCGCCTCGTCGTCGCCGAAGATGACCGTCAGCGAAAGCGCCTGCGCCTCGGCCTCGGAGTAGCCGAGGATCTCGCTCGCCCCCCGGTTCCAGCCGGTGACGACCCCCGAGCGATCGAGGCGGATCATCCCGTGGACGGTCAACGCCTCCATGTACAGCATCTGGTCGGCGATCACCCCTCGATCGGTGACCGCCTGGGACATGCGAGCGCCGAGCACGCCGAACCAGGTTCCGAACAGGGCCAGGAACCCGCAGCGCGCCACGATCTCCGAGGGCGGCAGGGCGGCGTCCTGCGAGACGGCCCACGCGATGATCGCCGCGGAGCTGAGCGCCGCACCGAAGACGCCTCCACGCCACCCGAACTCCATGCCGGCGAGCGCGATCGGCAGGAGGAAGTACGTGCCGACCAGCGAGTCCGGCGCCCCGATCGAAAACCGCAGGACGGCGACGAGCGCGAAGAGCGAGAGCGTGACGCTCACCACCGCGAGACGGCTCCCCGGAAGGGCTCGCGCGGACTCGGAGCTGATGTGCTGGGCGCCGTCCGGCGGTGGTCTGGCGGGTGCCAGCTCGATCGTGCTCGCGAAGGGAATGGCCAGCGTCTCCTGGAGAAGTGAGCGGCGCACGATACCCGTGACGGACCGCCGGGGCCGACGCGACCTGGGGCGGCGACGCTCGCATCGGGGCTGCGCCCCGCCCCGGCTGACCACTAGCCTGCGGATCGTGGACTCGCTGCCCGCCGAGACCTTCCTGCTCGTCGACGGGGAGAACATCGACGCGACGCTCGGGAGCAGCCTGCTCGGGCGCCGCCCGGCGCCCGAGGAACGGCCACGCTGGGATCGCGTCCGCGACCACGCGAGCGCGACCTGGGGGCAGCCCGTCCGCGGGCTCTTCTTCCTCAACAGCTCTCACCACCTGCCGATGGCCTTCGTGCAGGCCCTCGTCGCGCTCGAGTTCCGGCCCGTCCTGCTGAGCGGCCCGCCCGAGGTGAAGGTCGTCGACGAGGCCATCCTGCGCACCCTCGGCGCGCTCGCCGAGCGGCAGAGCGGCGACGTGCTGCTGGCCAGCCACGACGGCGACTTCGCGCCCCAGCTGGCGACGCTCCTGCGCGACGGGGAGCGCCGCGTCGGCGTCCTCGGGTTCCGCGAGCTCGTCAGCACGCAGCTGGCCGAGCTCGTCCCCGCCGGACTCGAGCTCTTCGACCTCGAGGACGACGTCGGCGCGTTCACCGTGGCGCTGCCGCGGGTGCGCATCATCCCGATCGACCAGTTCGACCCGTGGACGCTGCTGGGCTGAATGCTGAGGGCCCCTCAGGTACGGTCGGCCGGTGCGATCGCGGCCAAGCCTGACGATCATCGACGTGGCCCGGGCCTTCGGGTGCACAGTGCTCCTCGCGCTCGCGATCGGTCCGGCGGCGCAGGCGGCCACGCCGCCCACTCAGCAGCTCGTCGCGCGCGATCGCGACACCTCGCTCCTGGCCCGTGACGACGGGGACCAGATCTGCCTGCGGCTGCAGGCGGGCCAATCCACGTCGGACACGTGCAGCCCCGCAGCCTCCGGGGCGGTGGTCGTCGCTCCCGGGCCGCCCCCGACGGGCTCTCCGCAGTACGTCGGGGTCGCGGTGCCGGTGACGGCGACCCGGGTCGAGCTGCGGCGCGCCGGCCGGCTCCTGGTCGGCGCGCCCACCGCCGCCGCGGGCGCGTACACCGGCCGGCACGCCGCCGAGCTGCGCTTCGCGCTGGTCGCGCTTCCCACCGGGACGCCGACCACGGGCCTGCGCGTGCGCGCGCTCGACGCCGCGGAGGGGCTCGTCATCGCGCTCGCCCCCACCGACAGCGCGCTCGTCACCGGCCGCCGCACGGTGCTCTCCGGTCACGCCCGCGGCGCGACGTGGCGGATTGCCAGCAGCCGGTCCGCGGAGCTCACGCCGAGCGTGCTCGACGCCGAGCGCGAGGAGCGCTCCGACTGTCTCAAGGTCACGATCAGGGCGGGGCGCTCGGCGGGGATCGACACCGCCTGTCAGGGCGAGACACCCGGCGTCGCCTCCCTGCTCCTCGGGGACACCTTTGCCGCGGTGGTCGTCTCGGATCGCTGCGCGCAGCGCTTCCGCCTGGTCCACGGCGTCGTCGCGGGGACGCTGCGGAGCGTGCGGGTCGTGCTCGGCGACGGCCGGACGCGCAGGGCGCGCACCGCCGCCTACCCCGGGGGCCGCACGGCCTACGCCCTCGTGGTCCCGGCCGCCGCGGCGGTTCGGCGCGTCCTGCTGCGCGACGCCTCCGGAGGCGCCTCGGCGCGGGAGGTCGCGGCGCCGCCGCTCGCGGTCAGGTGCGCGGGCGGGGACGACGACGTCGACGTGTCGGCCGGGGACTTCGCGGCGTTCACGCGAGCCTCACCGTTGGCGAACCTTCCACCGGTCGCGCCGACCGGGCCCGTCGCCACCCTGCCCGGGACGCCCGCCGCGAGGATCGCCGACGGTCCGGGCCAGACGCTGTGCGTGGCCGTCGGCGGCCAGCCGTTCACCGTCCTGGGCTGCGCGGCGATCGCCCCGATCCCCGGTGAGCTCACCGGGACCGTCGACAGCTACACGCGGCCCCGCGCGTTCGTGCTCGCCGTCCCGGCAGCCGTCGTCACGGTGCGGATCGCCGGCGTGAACGGTGTGGGCACGCGCGACATCCCGACCGTGCCGGGGGACGGGTACACCGGCGTGTACGCCGGGCGGGTACGCTTCGCCGCCGCCGAGATCGCGAGCGTCCGCGAGCTCAGCCGCACCGAGCTCGTCGACGCCACGGGGCGGGTCCTCCAGCGCGAGGTCGACGACTCCGAGGAGACCGACCTCCAGCCCCCGCGCTTCCTCGCCACGCGCCGGCGCGCCGGCCGCCCCGGGCGCCCGTCGCTCTGGCAGACCCCCGTGGTGACCCAGGGAAGGACGGCGCTCTGCCTCGCGCTGACCCCGGGTCCCCCGCCGGCGGCCGACGCGGACTGCCCCACGGTCGCGCCCTCGCGCGAGACGCCGGTCGTCCTGCTCCGCGCCTCGTGCGCCCCGCGCGGCCTGAGCGTCGCGGTGAAGGCGCGTCCGGGAACCCGCGTCACGCTCCGCCTCGGCGCGGGTCGCACGCGGGCGCTGCCGTTGGCCTCCGGCGCCGGCGTCCTCACGCTCGCGCCCGGCGAGGCGCTGCGCTCCGTCCGGCTGAGCCGAGGAAGGCGCACCACCATCGTGCCGATCCACGCTCCGCCGGCACGGACGCAGTGCGGCTGGAGCGCCGATCCGCCGGTCGGCTCCCGTTAGGGCTCGCGCGGGCCCATCGTCAGGAGCGGCCGGGCTCGACCTTCTGGACCGCCGACACCCGCGTCGCGGTGCCCCCGCCGTCGGGCAGCTCGTAGGCGAAGCGGAACTCCCCCGCCGCGCGCACCGCGAGCTCCGTGGTCCAGTAGCCCGACGGGCTCGTCGTGAGCTCGCGCAGCGTCGTCCACGCGCCCTGGATGCGGCGCTGCAACTGCACCTGATGACGGCCGCCGGGCCGCACCTGGCCCCAGAAGCGCGCGAGGGACCGGCCGCGCCGGACGTCGACCCAGAACGGGTTCGGGAACGCGGCCAGCAGCGGCTTCGGCCGTCCGTTCGTGAAGAGCATCCCCGACTGCCAGGAGGCGAACGGGTCCGTCCCGGCCGAGTTCGTCTTGACGGGCTCGTCCTGGAGCTCGTACTGCGTGATGGTCTTGATCCTCGGGTCCTTCCAGGCCAGGTAGGTCGACTGCTGGACCCACCGTGCCTGGCGGGTGGTGGAGACGCCGACGTTCGGGTCCGGGGGGTTGGTCTGGTACCCGAACTCCGTGAGGTGGATGGCGAAGCGCCGCCCGCGCACGGGCTTGACGACGCCGGAGCGCGTCGTGCGGTCGAGCACCTTCTCGAGGTGCCCGAGGTCGGCGATCGCCGCGTCGTCCGCGTGGGGCGAGCGCGCGTCGGGCGCCATGAGGATCGGATGCGGGTGGTAGCTGAACGCGTCGGCGCGGACCGTCCGCGCGGTGCGACAGCGCCCCGAGCGGTCGCGGCGGTAGCGCGCGGTCACGCAGCCCATCGCGCGCAGGAACGCCAGGGGCCGGACCCTCGCGTTGCGCGACGTCGGCCGCGAGCCACGGGGCGCCAGCGAGCCGAACATCACCTGCGACCTGCGGTCCTGGCGGCGGATCGCGGCCGCGCCGAGGCGGAACAGCTCGCGGTACATGTGCGGCGACTCGGGGGCGCAGCGACCGGCGCGGCAGGTGAACTGGGGCTGGAGCCAGGCCGGGAGGTTCGGTTCGTTCCAGATCATGTAGCGATCGACCTGCGCGCTGTAGCGTTTGGCCACCGCCGCGGCGAACCGGCCGAACAGGCGCGGGTCGGGCCGGTAGCGCGGGTTGCCGAGGGCCGGGTTGCGGCTCGCCCACAGCGGGCCCGAGCCCGTCACCGCGAGGATCGGCTCGATGCCGTTGGCGCGCAGCTCGCGCACCGCGACGTCGAGCGCCGTCCAGTGGTAGCGGCGGTCGTTCGGGTTGGAGAGCGTGAAGCCCTTGGGCCGGCGGCGACTCTCGGGGCGCGGTGAGACGGCGACCCAGCGTGCGTGCAGGCGCACGGAGTCGACGCCCATGGCGGCCAGGAGCCGGGCGACCGGCGCGACGGTCTCGTCGCCCGCGAGCAGCAGCCGGTCGTCGGCCAGGCCGGTCTGCATGTCACCGGCGGCGTGGGCGCCCGGTGCCGCGACGAGCGTGAGCGCGAGGACGGCCACGAGCCCCGCCAGGGCCCGGCGCAGGGCGCTCACCGGCCCACGCCGGCGGCCGTCCGGCTCGTGATCGTCTCGCCGCCGCCGGCCGGCGTCCAGCGCAGCCGCCAGGAGCCCGGGCGCGCGGGGACGGTCACGTCGACGAAGCCCTTCTTGCCCTTCGTCGTCGTCGTGGTCACCGTGGTGAACGCGTCGGAGCCGGGCGGTGCGCTCTGCACCTCGACCGCCTCGCGGGCGCCGTCGGCGGCGGGGCGCGCCTGGCCCCAGACGCGGTACCGGGAGCCCTGCCGCGAGAGCCACAGCGGCATGCGGTAGGCGGCGAACGCGGGCTTGGGGCGCCCGTCGAGGAACAGCAGGCCGGTCTGGAAGGCCGCCGACGCCCGCTCGTCGCGCAGCTCGTACTGCGCGACGGTCTTGACGGCGGGGTCGCGGTAGGCGATCCAGTCGGACTGGTTGAGGTAGGCGGCCTGCGCCGCCAGGTTGACGCCGAAGAGCTCGTCGGGCGGATTGGTCTGGAAGCCGAACTCCGTGTAGGAGAGCCGCAGGCCCGAGCGGATGCGCCGCCGGGCCGCCGCCTGGCGGACGATCTTCTTCAGCCGCGACGCCGAGGAGATCGTGATCTCCGTCGACCCGCCCTCGTCGGTCGGGGGGCGCGACCCGCCACGCGTGTAGGGGTGGTGCGAGATGCCGGTGACCGGCAGCCGCGGGAAGCCGCCGCAGTCCAGGGCGCGCGCGGCCGCGCCCCGGGGCGCGCGCCCGCGCCCGTCGAGGCACAGTGCCGCGCGCAGGAACGCCCCGGGCGCGATCGGCCGCGTCGCCAGACCGCCCGTGCGCCGGCCGATCGGCGCGGTCTCCCCGAACAGCAGCTCGTCGCGGCGGTGGCCCGAGGCGGCCAGCCCCTTGGCGGCGGCGCGGACGAGCGCGCGGTAGATCACCGGGGTCTGCGGCTGCGCGCGCCCGCCGACCCGCGCGAACTGCGGCGTCAGCCAGCCGCCCTGGTTGGGCTCGTTCCAGACCGACCAGCGCTTGACGCGCGGCAGCGTCGCCCCGCCTGCGTTCTCGTCGGCGTAGGTCCCCGAGTAGCGGGTGCCGAGCGCCTGGACGAAGCGCTTGAACTGCGTCGGATTCGGCCGGCAGGTCCTGAGGGCGACGCCCGGGCCACGCTTGCATCCGGAGGCCCAGAACGGGATCGGGCTGGCGGGGGAGAGGAGGACCTGCATGCCGCGGGCCTGGGCGCCGCGGACGAGCTCGTCGTACTTGTCCCAGCTCTCCGCGCCGTAGGCGGCCGGGTTGCTCCCGTCGAAGCCCGCCGGCCGTCTGCGGGCGGTGGGGGCCGGGGCGACCCTGCCCCAGAAGACGATCGAGTGCACACCGTCGGCGCCGAGCGCCTGCAGGTCGTCGAGCCCGCGCTCGCGGGCGGCGTCACCCGACAGCACGAGCTGCCCGTCGTCCTGGAAGAGCGAGAGCTGGGACGTCGACGCCGCCGCCGGCGTCCCGGAGGCCAGCCCGAGCGCCGCTGCCGCCAGCGCGGTGACCGTCCGCGCGGCGCCGGGCCTCACGGCTCAGACCAACTTCGCGGCCGAGGGGAAGGCGAACGGCGCCTGCGGACCGGTCCAGACGGCCCGCACCAGCGCCCGTCCCCCCGGGATGACGACCGTGGCGGTGAAGTACCCCAGCGAGCTCGTCGGGATCGGTGCGTCGAACGGCGCCCAGTCCGCGGAGCCGTCGACCGGCTTGTACTGGAGCTGCACCGTGTCGGGCGTCTGCCCGAGCAGCACGTTCGCGCGGAAGCGGATCTGCCCGAAGACCACGCTCTGCGGCTGCCCGGTGTCGGGCTTCGGCGCCGCGGGGTAGGCCAGGAACGGGAACGCGTAGGCCGCCGCGGCCAGCTTGGGCTTGTCCTGCGCGTTGAACAGGCCCGACTGGTACGTGCCCCAGTAGGGCCGCGAGCCGCGCCGGTAGCGCTTGTTCGGCGGGACGTCGCGCAGCAGGAACTGCGTGCCCGCGAGCACCCGGGGGTTGAAGTAGGTGATCGCCTCCGAGAGGGCGATGTAGTCGGCCTGCTGCTGCTCGGTCACCTTGGCGAACGGGTCCGGCGGCTGGGTCTCGTAGCCGAACTCGGTCGACATCAGGGGCATGGCCGCCTTGATGTTGCCCGTCGCGGAGAGCTGGTCGAGCAGCGTGCCCAGGTCGCCGAAGTTCGCGAGGGTGATCGCCTCCGGGTTGCTCTCGCGGACGTTGGGGGCGAGGGAGCGCGTGTAGGGGTGGTGCGCCCAGGCGGTCGCGACGATCGGGCCGTCCTTGGCGAAACGCCCGCAGCCCACGCCCGTGGAACCCGGGCCGCAGAGCAGCTCGGTGGCGAACGTGCGCACGCCCATGGCCGAGGTCGTCGTGCGGCGCGCGACCGAGCGCGGCGCGGTCTCGCCGACGAGGATCGCGTCGTTGCCGTGGCCGGTGGAGACCAGCGCGCGCCGCCCGAACGCGAACAGCTCGCGGTAGATCGAGGGGGAGACGGGCTTGCCGTCGAGCCACTGGGGGCGCAGCCAGCCGCCCTGGTTGGGCTCGTTCCAGATCGACCAGAAGGAGACGCGCGGGATCGTCGGGCGGCCGTCGTTCTCGTCGCGGTAGGTGCCGCTGAAGCGCTTGCCGACCGCCTGGACGAACTTGTAGTACTCGCGCGGCTTTGGGCGCCACCACTTCGCGTCCTTGGCGTACTTCTTCGGCGGCTTGGTGTGCGCGTAGGCCGGCCCGGGGCCCGTGACGTCGAAGTAGAGCTGAAGCCCGAGCTCGCGGGTCGCCTTGGCGAGGCGGTCGTAGCGGTCCCACGTGCCCGCGGGATAGACCTTCGGGTTGTTCGCGCCGAGCAGGCGGAAGCGCCGGTCACGCGCCTTGGTCGAGCGGGCCTCCTCGGCGAGCACCGACCACAGCAGCGTGACGCGCACCGTGTCCACTCCCAGGCCCTTCATCCGTCGCAGCGCCGCGTCGCGCGTCGCGTCGTCCCGGTAGACCAGCAGGTCGTCGTCCTGCATGATCGACAACTGGTTCTCCGCGGCGGCGGCCACGGCGGGCCGCACGCCCGCGACGCTGAGCGCAACGGTGCACAGGGTGGCGCAGGCCGCCAGGGCGTTCAGCATCGTGCGGAGGGTCGGCGGCATGAAGGCTCCTGCTCGGGCGGGGACTCGGAGAAACGACGAGGGCGGCCGGGTGTCGACCGCCCTCGTACTCAACGCGAGCCTACCGTGAAGGTTGCGCCGATCCGCCGCTTGGAGGAGCGGCGCGCCGCGCTTAGTTAGCCGCTGCGTACCGCTCGGCGACCTTGTCCCAGTTGACGACGTTCCACCACGCCTCGAGGTAGGCCGGGCGCTTGTTCTGGTACTTCAGGTAGTACGCGTGCTCCCACACGTCGTTGCCCAGCAGGGGGGTGTTGCCCTTCAGCACGGGCGAGTCCTGGTTGGGCGTGGAGATGACCGCGAGCTCTCCCGCGATGACCGCCAGCCAGGCCCAGCCCGAGCCGAACTGCGCGACGCCCGCGGCCTCGAACTCCTTCTTGAAGTCGGCGAAGGAGCCGAACTTCTCGGCGATCGCCGCGGCCAGGTCACCCGTCGGCTCACCGCCGCCGTCGGGACTCATCGCCTCCCAGAACAAGGCGTGGTTGTAGTGGCCGCCGCCGTTGTTGCGGAACGGGTGCTGCCTGTCGCCCGGGAGCGCGGTGAGGTGCTCGAGGGCGTCGCGCACTTCCCGGCCCTCGAAGTCGGTGCCCTCGAGCGCGGCGTTCGCCTTGTCGACGTAGGCCTGGTGGTGCTTGTCGTGATGGAACTCCATCGTCGCCTTGTCGATGTGCGGCTCGAGCGCGTCGTAGGCGTAGGGAAGGGCGGGGACCTCGTAGGCCATGGCGGCTGTCTCCTCGATCGGGTCAGGGGGTTCGGGCTCAACCTATACCCCACGACCGGCCTCCTCCGACCCCGCGGCTAGCCTTCGCCCCCATGCGCCTGTCCGAGCTCCTCCTGCCCACCGAGCGCGAGCCACCGTCGGACGCGGAGGCGCTGTCGCACAAGCTCATGGTGCGCGCGGGGCTCATCCGGCAGGTCGGCTCGGGGCTGTGGAGCTGGATGCCGGCGGGATGGCGCATCCACCGCAAGGTGGAGCAGCAGATCCGCGAGGAGATGGACGCCATCGGGGCCCAGGAGCTCCTCATGCCCGTGCTGACGCCGGCCGAGCTGTGGAAGAAGTCCGGGCGCTGGGACAGCGTGGGGGGGGAGCTGATGCGCCTGCAGGACCGCAAGGGCGCCGAGCTGATGCTCGCGATGAGCCACGAGGAGACCGTGACCTTCCACGTCGCCCAGCTCGTGCGCTCCTACCGCCAGCTCCCGCTCCAGCTCTACCACTTCCAGATCAAGGAGCGCGACGAGCTGCGGCCGCGGGCGGGACTCCTGCGCACGCGCGAGTTCATCATGAAGGACGCCTACTCCTTCGACCGCGACGACGCGGGCCTCGATGCCTCCTACGAGCTCCAGCGCGCGGCCTACCACCGCATCTTCGAGCGCTGCGGGCTGCGCTTCTACGAGTGCGAGGCCGACGTGGGGATGATGGGCGGCTCGGGCGCCCACGAGTTCATGGCGCCCTGCGCGGCGGGCGAGAACGACGTCGCGCTCGCGCCCGGCTACGCCGCCAACGTCGAGGTGGCCAGCGCCGACCCGCAGCCCGTGGCCCCGCTGCGCGAGGAGCTCAGCGGCGAGCTGCACACGCCGGGGCAGACCACGATCGAGGCGGTCGCGCAGGCGCTCGACGTGCTGCCGGGCAACCTCCTGAAGGCCTTCCCGGTCGTCACCGAGGGTCGCGGCCTGGTCATGGTCCTCGTGCGCGGCGACCACCGCGTCAACGAGGTCAAGCTCGCCACGCAGCTCGGCGAGCGCTTCCGCGCGGCGAGCGACTCAGAGCTCGGCGGCGCCGGCCTGGCGCCCGGCTTCCTCGGGCCGAGCGCCGAGGTGCTCACCCTCCACGACGCCGCGATCACCCCGGGCCGCTACATCGTCGGCAGCGGGCGGCCCGACCATCACGCCGTCGTCGAGATCGAGGCCGGGGAGCGCGTCGACGTGCGGACGGTCGTGGCGGGCGACACGGTCGGCGGCCGAGCCGTCACGATCGAGCCCGCCATCGAGATCGGGAACATCTTCAAGCTCGGCACGCGCTACTCCGCGCCGCTCGGGGCGACCTACCTCGACGACCAGGGCAAGGCGCGGCCGATCGTCATGGGCTCCTACGGCATCGGACCCGGGCGCGTGGTCGCCGCGATCGCCGAGCAGGTCGGCGACGAGCGCGGGATCGCCTGGCCGCGCTCGGTCGCGCCCTGGGACGTCGAGCTGGTGGGCATCGGCAAGGCGCAGACGCCCGAGCGCGAGGCGGCCGAGGCGCTCTACTCAGCGCTCACCGCGAGCGCGCTGGACGTGCTCTACGACGACCGCGACCTCAAGCCGGGCGAGAAGTTCGCCGACGCGGAGCTGCTCGGCGTGCCGCTGCGGCTCACGCTCGGCAAGCGCGCGCTGGAGTCGGGGCAGCTGGAGGCGCAGCAGCGGCGAGGCAGGCTCGAGGTGGACGGCGGCGTCCCGATCGACGGTGCCCCCGCCGCCGCGGAGGCGCTGTGGCGCGAGCTCCCGTAGGCCACGGCGACGAGCCTCCGCGCGGCGACCGCGCGGAAAGCCGCCTCGAGCGGATCGGGGAGACCGAGGTGTCCCGTGCCGCGCTGGAGGCGCTCGGCCCGAAGCCCGGGCCGGGCGCGCCCGTCGGCGAGCGGGCCGCCCACGCGCGCGAGCGCACCCGCCTCACGTTCCGGCGGCTGTCGGGCCTGGACCGCTCCGGCCCGCCGCCGGAGCAGACGGCCTACGGGCAGCCGTGGCGCGTGTGGACGCTGCCCAACGCCATCGGGATCGTGCGGGCGATCCTCATCCCGATCTTCCTGGTGACGGCGCTCTCCTCCGACCACGGCACCGACGCGCTGCCCGCCGCGCTCTTCGCGATCTGCGCCTGGGGCGACTACGCGGACGGAATCGCCGCGCGGGTCACCGGCCAGTACTCGCGCTTCGGGGCGCTGATGGACCCGATCGTCGACCGCTGCCTGGTGATCTCGGGCGTCGCGGTCGTCTTCGCGTTCGCCCTGCTGCCGCGCTGGGCGCTCGTCCTGCTCGTCGTGCGCGAGCTCTACGTGCTCTACAACGGGCGCAAGGCGATCCGCGACAAGCTCGAGCTGAAGATCAACTGGCCGGGCCGCATCGCGGTCGGGCCGGTGATGTCCGCGCTCTTCTTCGCGATGGCCGCCCTGCGGACGTTCGCCGAGGTCCTGCTCTACGTCGGGCTGGCCCTGGCCTACTACGCGGCGTTCCTGTACCGGCGCGAAGGACGGCTCCAGCTCGCAAGCCGCGCTGCACCCTCAAGCTCAGCTTGAGGCGGGCGGTGGCGCTGGTAGCATCGCGCGCCATGGACACCTTCCCGGATCTCGGCTCGCTGACCGATCAGGAGCTGAAAGAGCTCATCCAGCAGTTGACCGAGGAGGAGATCGACGTCTCCTACCGCCGGCGCATGCTCCACGGGAAGATCGACCTGCTCCGGGCCGACCTCGTCAACCGTCTTCGCAAGAAGCACGAGGGCGGCGAGGACGTCATCTCGGGCGCTGACGTCCAGCGGCTCACCGACATCCTCGCGGGCCGCGCCCTGGGCGAGACCGACCCCTCCTAGGAGCCGGACCGGCCCCGCCCGCCCATGGCCCTCCACTGCCCCGAGTGCGGCTTCACGAACGCCGAAGGCTCGAACTACTGCCAGCGCTGCGGCGCTTTCATCGGCGCCCAGGCCCCCGAGGGCGCGGGCGGCGAGGCCCAGACGGCGACCTACCGGGTCGGCGAGACGGGCGAGTTCATCCCCGTCGAGATCGGCGACGTCGTCGACGCGAAGGGCGCCGCGCTGGTCATCCGCTCCGGGGGCGGGCGCGTCGGGGAATCCTTCGCGCTCGACGGCGACCGGATGACGATCGGCCGGCGGCCCGACGCCGACATCTTCCTCGACGACGTGACCGTCTCGCGCGACCACGCCATGCTCGTGCACCGCTCCGACGAGTGGTTCCTCGACGATCTCGGCTCGCTCAACGGCACCTACGTCAACCGCCACCGCATCGACTCCCAGCGCCTCGAGGACGGCGACGAGCTGCAGGTCGGCAAGTACAAGCTCACGTTCCTCTCGCGCTGATGGCCACCCTTCCCTCGAGCCCGGCGGGGACCGTCGGCTCCGCTGCGACCCCGCAGCCCGGCGGCTCACGCGCGCGCGGGAAGGCGATGACGATCGGCGCCGTGTGCAAGGCGCTGGCCCAGGAGTTCCCGGACATCTCGATCTCCAAGATCCGCTACCTCGAGGATCAGAAGCTGCTCACGCCCCGGCGCACGCCGGGCGGCTACCGGCTCTACAGCTCCGGCGACGTGCAGCGCCTGCGCACGATCCTGCGCCTTCAGCGCGACGAGTTCCTGCCCTTGCGCGTCATCCGACAGGAGCTCGCCGCCGGCGCCGGCGCCGAGGAGGAGCGGCCCGCTCCGCGCGGCGAGAGCGGCGCGGACGCCGCCGAGGCCGAGAAGCGCCGCCGCCGCCGCTCCAGCGTGTCGGTGCGCGAGACGGGTGCGCTCTACTCCCTCGAGGACGTGGTCGAGGACACGCGCGCCGATCCGCGGATGGTCGCCGAGCTCGAGGACTACGGCGTCATCCGGGGCGAGCGGCGTGCCGGGACGACGTACTACGACGAGACCGAGCGCGAGATCGTCCGCGCCGTCACCGAGATCGCGCGCAACGGCGTCGGCGGCCGCAACCTGAGCGCGTTTCGCACGTCGGCCGACCGGGAGGCCGCGCTGCTGCAGCAGATCCTCGCGCCGGCGCTGCGATCGCACAACGCCGAGCGCCGCAAGGAGGCGCTCGAGGCCCTCGAGAACCTTGCGGCCGTCACCACCCATCTCAAGCACCTGCTGCTGATCCGTGACCTGCGCAAGATCGCCGGCACGTGAGCGTCGACCTCGAGCGCTTCGTCCGCGACATCCCGGACTTCCCGAAGCCGGGGATCGTCTTCAAGGACATCACGCCGCTCATGGCCGACGCCGGCGCGCTCGCCCGCGCGGTGAACGCGATCGCCGGCGACGTCCGGGCGCGCCACGGCGCCGTCGACGTCGTCATCGCCGCGGAGGCGCGGGGCTTCCTGCTCGGCCCGGCGGTGGCGCTCGAGCTCGGCGCGGGCTTCGTGCTGGCGCGAAAGCCGGGCAAGCTGCCGGGGTCGACCGTCCGCGCGGAGTACCTGCTCGAGTACGGCTCCGACGCGCTGGAGCTGCACTCCGACGCGATCGCCGAGGGCGCGCGGGTGCTCGTGCACGACGACCTGCTCGCCACGGGCGGCACCGCGCGGGCGCTGTGCTCGCTGGTCGAGCAGAGCGGCGGGACGGTCGCGGGCTGCGCGTTCCTCATCGAGCTGGCCTTCCTTCGCGGTCGCGCCAAGCTCGAGGGCTACGACGTGCACGCGCTGCTGGCCTACGACGCGGAGTGAGGCTCGGCCGGGAGCGGGTGCTGGCCGCCTCGCCGGCCGCCGTCTGGGAAGTCGTCGGCGACCCGGGGCAGCTCGCGCGCTGGTGGCCACGGGTCGAGCGGGTCGAGTCCGTCGACCGCGCGGGCTTCACCGAGGTCTACCGGACCAAGCGGGGCCGCCTGGTCCGCGCGGACTTCCGGATCGCGACCCTCGAGACGGCCCGTGAGATCCGCGTCGTGCAGCAGCTCGAGGGCACGCCGTTCGCGCAGGTCCTCTCCGCGGCGAGCCGGCGCTTCGCGCTCGCGCCCGCCGGAGGCGGAGGGGGGACGCGGGTTACGCTCGAGCTCGACCAGACGCCCGCGGGCATGGCGCGCTTCGGCCGGCTCCTGGTGCGCCGGGCGATGCGCCGCCAGCTCGGTCAGGCGCTGGACGCGCTCGCCGCGCTGCTCAGCCGCGCTTGAGCGGGCCCTGCAGGACGATCGTCCCGAGCCGGGCGGAATCCTTGGCCTTCTCCCGCGTGACGATGATCGCCGCGTAGCGCGAGGCCGCGGCGGGAAGCTGCTCCACCGCGCCGGCCAGGCGCTTGGTCTTGCGGTCGTAGAACGCGAAGCCGAGCGGCAGCACGTCCGCGCGCGAGTTGTAGAGCCACACCTTGTAGAGGTCGCTCGCCGGCAGCCCCTCGGCTTGGAGCGCCAGCCCGCCCTTGGTGATGATCCCGAAGCCGAGCGCCTTGGACTTCGAGCCGTTCGGCGGCCGGAAGTTGACCTGCTGCTGGGGCAGGGCCGCGCCCTCGGCGCCGGCGCCGGTCGCGCCGGTCGTCGCTGCGGGGACGTCGGCGGTGGTCGCCGGCTTGTCGTCGCCGCCGCCGCGGACGATCACGAGGATCGCGAGCGCGACGACGGCGCCGACGGCCAACAGGACGAGGATGCCGCCGAGGCGGGATGACTGCTTCGCGCGCTCGCGGGCGGCGGTCCGCTCGTCGAGCGCGTCGAAGGCCTCGGCGACCTCGGCGGGCTCCTCCGGGATGTCCGGGAGGGCGTCGCCGCCGATCGGCCGCAGCTCGGCCGCGACGCCGCGGGCCCAGGCGCGCCCCGGGGCCGAGCCCTGCAGGAAGTCGCGGGTCGCGGCGCGCTGGGAGGCCGTCTGCTGCAGGAGGAGGTGGTCGGCGAGCTCGTCCTGGCGCTCGGCGCTCAGCTCGCCGACCGTGCCCGGCACGTCGGCGCCGATCGCGTCGAGCGCGTCGAGGCCCCGCTCGCGCACGCTGGAGCGCTCCAGCCGCAGGAGGCCGGCGATGTCGTCGTAGCTCTTGCCCTGCTTGAGCAAGAGCTGCAGGACGGCCTTCTGGTCGGGGGCGAGGTCGTCGAATCCGGGCATCGATCCGCCAGACTAACGAGCGCTCCCCCCACGAGACCCCTCCCGCGACCTAAGGTCTGCGCGATGGACTTCGAGGGCCTCATCCCGGTCGAGAAGACGTTCGACGGCCTCTACGGCCTCGAGCTCTTGGAGCATTCCGCCGAGGAGGTGCGCGCCCAGGTTCGCGTCCGCGACGCGATCAAGCAGCCCATGGGCCTGGTTCACGGCGGGGTCTTCGCGTCGATCGCGGAGTCGATCACGTCGATGGCCACCGCGATCGCCGTCCACGACGAGGGGCTCGGCGCTCAGGGGCTCTCCAACCAGACGAGCTTCCTGCGCCCGATCCTCGAGGGCACGGTGCACGCCGTCGCCCGCCGCCGCCATCGGGGGCGCACGACGTGGGTCTGGGAGGTCGAGATCACCGACGACGCCGAGCGGCTGTGCGCCCTGGTGCGCATGACGATCGCGGTGCGGCCCCTGCCGGCGTGAGCGCGCGAGGGTCCGGGTACACGGTCAGACGTTCCCGAACCAAGGAGTCCCCGATGGGCGATGGATCAGCAGACGACGCCAAGGGCCGTGTGAAGGAGGCCACCGGTGCTCTCACCGGCGACGACAGCCTCAAGAACGAGGGCAAGGTCGATCAGGGCGTCGGCAGCGTCAAGGACAAGGTCGGTGACGCCGGCGACAAGGTGAAGGACGTCCTGCGCAAGGACTGAGCGCCAGGGTTCGCGCGCAGCGTCCGGACTTCAGCCCGTTCGGCGGGCCAGACTCCGGACGCTGCGCCGTGCCCGTGCTGCGGCCCCGGCGCTCGCTCACCCGCCGTAGCGGTTGACGATCGGCAGGCGGCGGTCGCGGCCGAACGCGCGCGGGGTGATCTTGATGCCGGGCGGCATCTGGCGGCGCTTGTACTCGGCCAGGTCGACGAGGCGGATCACGCGCTCGACGTCGTCGGCCGGCAGTCCGAGGGCCACGAGCTGGTCGCGGCCGAGGTCCTCCTCGACGTAGCCCTCGAGGATCGGGTCGAGCACCTCGTAGGGCGGCAGGGAGTCGTCGTCGCGCTGCTCGGCGCGCAGCTCGGCGGTGGGCGGCCGGCTCACGATCTCTTCGGGCACGGGACTCTCCGGATCGCGGTGCGCGCGGTGCGCGACCAGGCGGTACACCAGTGTCTTGGGGACGTCCTTGATCACCGCGAAGCCGCCGGCGGAGTCGCCGTAGAGCGTGGAGTAGCCCACGCTCATCTCGGACTTGTTGGCGCAGGTGAGCACGAGCCAGCCGAACTTGTTCGACAGGGCCATGAGCAGGTTCCCGCGGATGCGCGCCTGCAGGTTTTCCTCGGTCAGATCGGGCTCGCAGCCCGCGAACGGGGCGCTCAAGAGCGCGTCGAAGGCCTCCATCGGGCCCGCGATCGGCAGCGTCAGCAGCTCGCAGCCGAGATTCTCGGCCAGCTGGCGCGCGTCGGCCTGGGTGCCCGAGCTCGAGTACCGGGAGGGCATCGTCACCGCCACGACGCGCTCGGGCCCGAGCGCGTCCACGGCCACGAGCGCCACCAGCGCCGAGTCGACGCCGCCCGACACGCCGAGGGTCACCTTGTCGAACCCGTTCTTCTCGACGTAGTCGCGCGTCCCCAGCACGAGCGCGGCGTAGGCCTCGCTGAGCTCGTCGAGCGGCGCGAAGCGCGCGCCGCCCACGGGGTGCTCGGCCGACGGCGCGCAGATCGTCGCCCCGGTCGTGATCGGGGGCAGCCAGGCGACCGTCGGGTGCTCGGCGCGCACGGCGGCGCGCGGACGCGAGTCCTTCAGCCGCGCCGCCGCCGGGGCGTTGGTGTCCACGTCGCAGATCAGGAGGTGCTCGGCCATCTGCGGCGCGCGGGCGATCGCCTCGCCGCGGTGGTCGAGCACGACGCTCGAGCCGTCGAAGACGAGCTCGTCCTGCCCGCCCACCAGCGCGCAGAACGCCACGGCGCACAGGGAGTCGCGGGCGCGCTGGGCGAGCATCCGCTCGCGCTGCATCGCCTTGCCGGCGTCGAACGGCGAGGCCGACAGGTTCACGACCAGGAGCGCGCCCGCGAGGGCCTCGGCCGTCATCGGCTCGCCCGGGACCCAGACGTCCTCGCAGATCGTGATGCCGACCGGCACGTCGTCGATCCTCACGACCGTCGGCTCGCGGCCACCTTGGAAGTAGCGCAGCTCGTCGAAGACGCCGTAGTTCGGCAGCCGCAGCTTGCGGTAGGTCCCCACGACCGCCCCGCCGGCGCAGACCGCCGCGGCGTTGTAGACGTCGTCGTCGCGCTCCGGGAACCCGATGATCGCGGCGATGCCGACGGAGCGCTCGGCGAGGCGGTCGACGCACGCGCGCGCCCCGGAGAGGAAGTGCTCCTTGAACAGCAGGTCCTCGGGCGGGTAGCCGGTGACCACCAGCTCGGGGAACACGACGAGCTGCGCGCCCGCCGCCTTGGCCTCGTCGAGGGCGACGGCCACCTTGGCCTCGTTGCCCGGGAGGTCACCGACGGTCGCGTTGAGCTGGGCGAGGGCGATGCGCACGCGTCAGCTCCCGGCGGCGGCCGGGAGCCGGCGGGAGCGCGGCTTCGGGCCCCGGCCGGCGGGCTCGAGTCCGGCGGCCCGAGCGAGGTCCTCGATCGCGTCGCGCAGGTGCCGAGCGATCGACTGGAGGTCGGGCAGCGCGTCGTAGTCGGCCAGGAGCCCGTAGCCCAGCTTGCCGTCGTAGGACATGATCGCGATGCCCAGCGCCTGCTTGCGCGCGAGCGGCACCACGGGATAGAAGCGCTCCAGCCGGCGGCCCTGCATGTACAGCGGCTGCTGCGGCCCGGGCACGTTGGTCACCACGACGTTGAAGTACCGCTGGCGGGCCTGGAGCCGTGCGGCCTGGGTCATGATCGTCGGCGGCGCGAAGTCGGCCAGGGCGGTGAGCGTCGCGGCGCCCACGGCCTGCCCGGACTCCTTGAGCCCCCGCGTCGCCTCGCTGACGATGGCCATGACCTCGGCCGGGTCCTCGACGCCGACGGGCAGGGGCGCCCACATGGTCGCCACCCGGTTGCCCAGCGCGCCGCGCTGGCGGTCTGCGCGCACCGAGACCGGGATCATCGCCGTGAGCTCGAGCCCCCCGGTGAGCTCCCCGCGCTCGCGCAGGAAGCGGCCGAGCGCGAGGGAGACCGAGGCGAGCACGACGTCGTTGAGCGTCCCGGAGAGGGCGGCCTTGATCGCCTTGAAGTGCGACACGTCCGCGTCGACCCACGTGTAGCGCCGGTGCGGGCCGATCTCCACGTTGAGCGGCGTGGGCGGGGCGGGGGAGCCGGCGCCCGAGAGGGCCAGGGCGCCGAGCCCGGAGAGCGCCTCGGTCGCCCGGCCGGCGACCTCGCGGGGCGCCCGGGTGAGCGCGCGCAGCCCGCGTGCGGCCTCGCGCGGGACGGTGGCCCGCTCCAGCAGGGCGTCGGCCAGGAGCTCGGAGGCGGTGGGGGTGGGGCGCGGGACCCACGGGGCCTCGGGGCCGGGGGGCGGCCCGGCCTCCGGGGTGAGGTCGAAGAGGATCGACATGATGTCGACCCCCGAGATGCCGTCCACGAGCGAGTGGTGGGTCTTGGAGATGATCGCGAAGCGGCGCTCGCCGCCCTCGTCGCGGCTGCGCTCGACGAGGACCATGTCCCACAGGGGCTTGGTGCGGTCCAGCGGCTGGGCGAACAGGCGTCCGGCGAGGTTGCGCAGCTCGCGTGCGCCCCCCGGAACGGGGAGCGCGGCGTGACGCACGTGATAGGCGATGTTGAAGTGGGGATCGTCGACCCACACGGGACGGCCCTGGTTGAAGGGGACGTGCGCGAGGCGCTGGCGGTAGCGCGGCACGAGGTGCAGCCGGGACTCCACGCCTGCCATGAACTCCTCGTGGGTCGGAGCCGCGCCGGCGAACACCAGCACGGAAGCGACGTGCATGTGCGCGCCGCCGGTCTCCAGGTGCAGGAACGACGTGTCGAGGGCGGACAGGCGATCGCGTGGCGGCACGGGTTGTTTCCTAACGTTCAACAGAAGATGCAGCGAACCTTCAACAAGTTGTGTATGCTGTGTACATCAGCTCGGTTGGTCAATCATCCCCCCGAAAGGCAGTGCCGATGCGCCTCGACGACCCCACCATTTTCGCTCGCGTGTACGACGAGCACCACCGCGGAGTCTACGGGGCTGCCTTCCGGATCCTGAGCGATGCCACCCAAGCGCAGGACGTCGTCCAGGACGTCTTCCTTCGCGTCTGGCGCAAGCCCGAGAAGTTCGACGCCAAGCGCGGCGAGCTCGGCAGCTACCTGCGCCTGATGGCGCGCTCCCGCGCCCTCGACATGTGGCGCGAGGGGCAGGCCGCAGGCCGCGCATCGGACCGCCTCAAGCTCGTCGTCGCGAAGGAGGAGCCGCGGGTGGAGGACCGTCCCGCGCCGATGGCCGAGCGCGAGAGCGACCGGTCCGCCGTCCGCGACGCGCTGCGCTGCCTTCCCGACCCGCAGCGCGAGGCCGTGGTGCTCGCCTACTGGGGCGGCCTGACCGCCGACCAGATCGCGCGGCGCGCCGGGGTCCCGCTCGGCACCGCCAAGAGCCGTATCCGCCTCGGGCTGGCCAAGATGCGCGACGAGCTCGACACGGCCGCGGCGGCGCGCGAGCCGATGGCGCTCCCCGCGGCGGCGTAGGCGACAGCCGGCTGCGGCGCGCCCGCCGGGCCCGCCGGTCGCGGCGCGCCCGGAGGCGGCGCGCGCCTCCCAGGCCCGGCGCTCAGCGGGTGGCGCGGCCGGTAGCGTTGCGCCGATGCCGATCCGGGGGGAATCGCCCGCCGACGACCTTGGCGGGTACTACGCCGACTCGCGGGACTGGCTCGGTGCGACCCACTGGTTCGACGCCCACACGCACATGGGGGCGAACGATCCCGACGGGGTGAGGGGCGCGCCCGCGGAGATCCTGGCCGGGCTCGACGACGCCGGTCACCGGCGGGCGCTGCTCTTCGCGATGCACGAGCCCGCGGGCTACCCGGCAGCCAACGACGCGGTCCGCGCGGCCTGCGCGGCCTCGGGCGGCCGCTTGGTGGCGCTCGTCCGCGTCGACCCGAACGCCCCTGGCGCGGTGGCCGAGGCCCGGTGCGGGCTCGAGGCGGGCGCCCGCGGGATCAAGCTGCACCCGCGGTCGGACGGCTTCGGCCTCCCGCACCCCGTCGTCGACGCGCTCGCCGCGCTGGCCGCGGAGCACCGCGGCATCGTGCTCTTCCACGCGGGCCGGGGCATCCCGGTGCTCGGGCTGGCCGCGGCGGCGCTGGCCCACCGGCACCCCGAGGTCGCGATCGTGCTCGCGCACGCGGGGATCTCCGACCTCGGGCTCCTCTCGGGCGCGGCCGCGGCGCTGCCCAACCTGTTCTTCGACACGGCGTGGTGGCAGGTCGCCGACGTGCTGACGCTGATGACCACCATCCCGCCCGCGCGGATCCTGTACGCGAGCGACATGCCCTACGGCCCGGGCCGCTACGCCGCGCTGCTCCTGCTGCGGACGGCGCGCGCGGCGGGCCACGGGCGCGATGCGGTGCGCGCGATGGCGGGCGGCCAGCTCGCCCGCCTCGTCGACGGGTCGCCGCCGCTCGAGCTCGGTCCGGCCTGCGGCACGGCGGGGCTCGGCCGGCGCGCGCCCGCGCTCGAGCGCGTCGTCGTCCACGCCTCGTCAGCGGTGCAGGTCAGCCTGCGCGGCGGCGACCCGACCGAGGCCCTGGCGCTCGCGCGGCTGGCCTGCCAGACCTCCGGCGGGGAGGAGCACAGCGCGCTGCTCGCCGCAGCCGACGACGTGCTCGCACGGGCGCAGGCCCATGTGATGCTGGTACCCGACGACCCGCTGGCGGCGCTCGCCGGCGCGCTCGTCGCCCAGGCGCTGTGCGGCACCCCGGAGGCCGGGACTCCTGCTGCATGTCTGTGACCTGTGTCACGGAGTCCGCCGGACGCGCCGCTACAGTGCGCACGTACGTTCGATCGCCGAGTCGGGTCCGCACCTGCGGGCGCGAGCGGGGGACCCATCGCCAGCACCTGGTACGCCGGACCTGGATGGGGCGAATCGCCGGCGATGAGCCGGCGTAGCGTCCGGAGCGTCGTCGCCCAAGCGATGGGCGTCCCGGCTGCGAGCCCGACAGCTAACCCCGTAGGCGGCAGGAGACCCAGAAGGAGGTCGACCTCCCATGAGGCCGATGAGACCCACACGCACCCGCGGCGGCCTCGCCGTCGCCGGCGCGCTCAGCATTGCCGCCGTGGCTCCCGCCATGGCGCAGACGCCCACCCAGGGGGACACGCCCCCCGCGGTCAGCCCCGCGACGCCGGGGCCGTCGGGCGCGACGGGCCCGTCGGGCGTCACGGGTCCCGCCGCGGCCGATCCCGCGGGCGCCGGCGACCCGGCGCCGGCCCCCGCGCCGGCCGCCGAGGCGGCGCCCTCCGGCGCCGCGCCTGCGGCCCCGCCCGGCACCCCGCCTGCGCCCGCGCCGTCCGGCGCTCCCGGGCCGTCGGGTCCGAC
>JBBQEV010000026.1:0-44437 GCA_038321325.1 Solirubrobacterales bacterium | reverse complement strand
CTCAGCAGCGGTGCCGGGCTCGATCCGTAGCGCGCGAGGAGGCTCGGCGCGACCTCCATCAGGACATGCCGTGCCCGCGGCAGCGTCCGCTGCCCTCCGGCGAGGACGGACTCCTCGTAGCCTTCGACGTCGATCTTGACGAGTGAGATCTCGGTCAATCCCGCGGCGACGTCGTCGAGCGTGCTCAGCGCCACCGGGGTGCCGTCCGGTGAATCCGTGACGGAGTTCTGGTCGTCGGAGGACAGGCGGGTGAGCCGCGCCTCTCCCGGGGCCTCGCCGATCGCGCACGGCAGGCAGCGCACCCACGTCATCCCGGCGGTCTCCACGTTCTTCGACAGCGCGCGGAACACCTGAGGACTGGGCTCGACCGCCACCACGACTCCGCGCTCACCCACCGCGCGGCCCGCCACGAGGGCGAGCACCCCGATGTTCGCGCCGATGTCGACGACCGACGAACCTTCGTCGACGAGCTCCTGCACCAGTCGCCGCTGGACGCGCAGAGCGGTGGGGTCGACCCAGAGCGTCGTCGCCAGCGCGGTGCGCGAGAACCACACCGGAACGCCATCGGCGACCGCCACCCGGAGTGCCAGTCGCTCGGCGAGGCCGGTGCGCCGGAGGACCCGGGAGAGCAGGAACCTCATCAGGTGGGAGCGCTCGTCCCACAGTCGCCGTCCGAGGCGCTCGATCTCCGCGGCGGTCACGCTCCGCGGACCACGCCCATGTTCATGAAGTACTCCTCCGGAACGCCTGCCTCCGCGACGAACCGCCGGTACCCCGCCCGCGCGCCGGCGAACGCGTTGCTCGGGTGACAGTCGTCGACCAAGAGCACCCCGCCGCGGCCCAAGCGAGGTGCCACCTTGCGGAGTCCGTCGTACGTCGGGATGTCCAAGTCGACGTCGAGCAGACATACGGCAATCGCGGGGGGGAGCCGATGCTCCGCGATCTCACTCACATCGCCCTTCAGGAGTTCGACCGCCTCATACCCCTCGGCATCCAACTGCCGACGCACGAGGTCGAGGGAGTTCCGCGCGAATCCGGTCCGCGTTGATCCCTCGGTGCCGTGCGTGAGATCGTGCTCGAACTGCCGGTCGACGAAACCGGCAAAGGTGTCCACCGCGACATACCGCTTGGCGATCTGCGTCTCGGCGAGAAACCGGGCCGCCACCCGCGTCGTCCCACCGCGAAAGCATCCGACCTCGAGAATCGCTCCGGGCACCTCACGGCAGCGCCAGAGCGCGTCGAGGTAGGCGTAGAGCCTGTCGGGGGTGAGCTCGGACTGCGGCGGGCGTACGCGGACGTACGCGGCGAAGAACGCTCGGCGCAGAGAGAAGGTCGAGCTGGCGAGAGGCAGGCCGACGACTCTAGCTCAGCAGTTGAGCGTGGCTCCCTGGTGCAGGCATTTCGAGCAGCACGCGCCGGTTGGCGCACGCGGGTACAATCGCGGCGGCGGCGCAGGGAGCTGCTCAGGCTCGAAGGTCCCCTATTCGTCACGAGGTGTTCACTTGCTTGGGCGTCGTGCTGTCGCCTTGTTCGCGGGCTGCGCCGGACTGCTCGCAGCGTGCGGCGGCGACCCGGCCGCGAAGGCCACCAAGGTGAACGTCACCGTCAAGCCGTCGGCCCAGTGCAACGCCGTCGCGGCGAGGCGGCGCCTCGGGGCTGACCCGCCGGCCCTCGGACCCCTCATCCAGAACATCGACATCGACAACTTCAGCGGGTCGACGTCGGCCAACTGCAACGCGCGCCAGATCGTCTACCTCGAGCCGGGGCTCGGCGTTCGCGCGCATGACCGCCGCGGGGTGTTCGTCCGCTTGATCTTTCCCGAGAACGTCGACGGGGCTCGACGGCTCCTCTTCGCCGGTCGCAGACCGACCCGCGTGTCCGGTCGCAGCGTCGTGTTCTACGAGGACGAGGGCTCACGATCGGCCTCGCTGCGGATCGGGCCGGCGATCGTGACGATCACCGTCGCGTGCTCGAAGGAACCTGACCGCCTGGTTCCGAGGCCCTGCGGTCCGCAGTCCGCCTTGCCGGCGCTGCTGGCGGTGTCCCTTCGAGATCTCGTTCCCGCGCTCCAAGGCCGTCTGGAGTGAGCGAGGCGCTCCTCGCCCTCGCCGAGGCCTACGTCACGAACGATCGCAACCGCGGCGTCCACGGGCGCCGCGCCGACCTCGCCGCGTACGCCGCCGGGACGCTCGGTGCTCCTCGCGATCCGGCCGCCTTCGTCGTCTCCGAGCACTTCCGCCACTACGCCGAGGAGCAGCTCGAGGTCATCGCTTCGAGCTGGGAGCCGGAGCTCGGTGTCTCCGTGCAGCGGATCCTCGACGCCGGTTGCGGCCCCGGGCTCACGTCCCTCGCGCTGAGCCGTAGGTACCCGGGAGCGAAGGTCGTGGGCGTCGACGTCGAGGCTCCTGCGATCGCCCTCGCCGAGCGCCTGACCGAGCGTGAGCCGCACTGCTCCTGCGTGCACGGACGCCTCGAGGATCTCACCGAGCCGCCCGCGCACTACGACCTGATCCATTGTCGGGCGGTGCTCGAGCACGTCTACGATCCCGAGGCCGTCCTCCACAAGCTGTTAGGGCTCCTCACGCCGGGCGGGGTGCTGTTCGTCGAGACGCCCAACTACTTCTATCCGTGGGAGCCGCACGTCCGCGTTCCGATGCTCCCGAAGGGCCCGAAGTCCCTCGTCAAGCTCCTCTGCCGCGTCGGCGACCGTGATCCGGCGTTCGTCGATCACCTCAACTTCTCGTGCGATCCGCGAACGATGCGCCGATGGTCCTCGACCGCCGGCGTCGACGTCGAAGTCGTCGACCTCGTCGAGCGGAAGGCCCGCCGCATCCTGCTCGAGCGGTCACAGACGCCGGTCGTGGCACGCCGCGCCGTTGTGACGGGGCTCCTCGCGCGCTCCTCCGCCGTGTCCCGGCTGGTGCTCCTCCTCCTGCGCCGCGTACCCGTGACGCCCAGCGTCATGCTCCTGTTCTGCCGCCGTCGGTGACGGAACCTGCGGAAATCTCGCGAGGACTCAGCTTCGATGTGCCGCGCCGGCGGCGGGGATCCGCGCCGGCTCCTCGAGCGTGCGCAGCCATCGCTCGAGCGTCAGCAGGCTCCACATCCGCGGGCCGTGCTGTGCGGCGCCCGACCGGTGGTCGCGCAACAGCGCCGTCGCCACCTGGGCGTCGAGGAGGCCCGCGGTGCGCGCCCCGGGGGCGAGGACCTCGTCGGCGTAGCGATCGCCGAGCTCACCCTCGAACCAGCGGTTCATCGGGACGCCGAACCCATGCTTCGGACGGTTCCAGACCTCGGCGGGAATGTCGTTCACGAGGCTTCGCTTCAGCAGCGGCTTCGGCCGTCGCCAGCCCACCTTGCGGGCCGCCGGGATGCGGGCCACGTGCTCGATGAGGGCCCCGTCGAGGAACGGCGAACGCACTTCCAGGCCGTGGGCCATGGACATGCGATCGACCTTCACGTGGAGGTCGTCCGGCAGGTAGGTCTCGAGGTTCGCGAAGAGGATCTGGTCGAGCGGAGGGAGGTGCGCGGCCGCCGCGTACCGGGTGTCCATCGACTGCCCGAGGTCCGCATCGCTCGCCCCGCCGGCGAGCGAACGCACGGCTTCCGGGTCGAAGACCGCGATCCAGCGCAGGTAGCGAGCCGTCAGCGGGAGGGACGCCGCCTCGGCGAACCGGTCCAGCCGCCGGACCGCGTCGAAGTAGCCGGTCCCACGCCCTCGGCGCGCGCTCAGCGTCCGCACTCCGGAGGACACCGCACCCGGCACCCACTGCGAGAGCTTCGCGGCCACGAAGCGGTCGTAGCCGCCGAACACCTCGTCGCCGCCGTCACCACTGAGGACCACCTTCACGTGCTCGCGGGCACGCTCGCTGACCAGGTAGGTCGGGACCGCCGAGGAATCGGCGAACGGCTGGTCGTGATGCCACACCAGGCGGTCGAGCAGCGCCACGGCATCCACCTGGACGGAGAACTCCGTGTGCGTCGCGCCGAAGTGCTTCGCCACCGCCCGGGCGTACGGGGTCTCGTCGAAGCTCGCGTCCTCCGGGAAGCCGATGCTGAACGTCCGGACCGGCTCGTCCTGGGCGGCCGCCAGCGCCGCGACCACCAGCGACGAGTCGATCCCGCCCGAGAGGAACGCGCCGACCGGCACGTCGGCCACCGCCCGTCGCTCGACGGCTTCGAACAGGAGCTGCCGCGTCGTCGCCTGCCACGCGGCGTCGGGGGTCGCGGACACGTCGTCGGGCAACGGGGACCAGAAGCGGACCGGGCTGCCCGGACCAGTCGGGCCGATCTCGAGGTAGTGCGCCGGTGGCACCTGCGCGTAGCCCTCGAGCAGGGTCGCGGGATGCGGCACGTACCCGTAGAGGAGGAACTCGCCGAGGCGGGCGCGATCGACCGCGCGCGGGGCGTCGGGCATGGCGAGCAGGGACTTGAGCTCGGAGGCGAAGGACGTCCACCGGCCGTCGTGACGCAGGAAGAGCGGCTTCTTGCCCGTCCGGTCGCGCGCGAGGACGACGGCGTCCCGGCGGGGGTCCCAGACGGCGAGCGCGAACATCCCCTCGAACCGCCCGAAGGCCTCGGTCCCCCACGCGAGGTAGCTGCGCAGCAGGACCTCCGTGTCTCCGGAGCTGCTGAAGCGATGACCGAGGTGCTGGAGCTCGCGCCGGAGCTCTGGGAAGTTGTAGAGCTCACCGTTGTAGGTGAGCAGCACGCCGGTCTCGGCGTCCGTCATCGGCTGCGAGGAGGCGGTGGTCAGGTCGATGATGTTCAGGCGCCGGTGGCCGAGCCACCCGGAGGTCGTCCTCGAGCGGAGCTCCTCGTACCCCTCGCCGTCCGGGCCGCGATGGACGAGAAGGTCAGCCATCGTCTGCACGACCGCGCGTCCGTCGGCGAGCGGCTCGGGTCCGACGAAGCCGCAGATCCCGCACATCAGCGACGCCGCCCCGCCACGCGGGCGTACAGGGCGAGCCGGCGTTCGACGCACGCCCCCTCGGAGAAGTCGGCCTCGACGCGACGGCGCGCCGCGGCGCCCATCGCCGCTCGCCGCTCCGGCGACGCGCGGAGCACCACCTCGAGGGCGTCGGCGAACGCCCCGGGCGTCCGGTTCCCGGCGAGCGCGCCCGTCACGCCGTCTTCGACCACGTCGCTGATCCCGTTGACCGCGGTGCCGACGACCGGCAGGCCGGAGGCCATCGCCTCGAGCACCGCACCCGGGGACCCCTCGCTGAGCGAGGCGAGGCAGAAGACGTCGGCCGCGCCCAGCGCGCGCCGGACCTCGGCCGGGTCGACCGCGCCGCGGAAGCGCACCTGGTCTCCGAGGCCGAGCCGCTCGACGGCCGCCTCGAGGCGGCCCCGGAGCGCGCCGTCTCCCACGATCACCAGAGCCGGCGCGAGCCCGCGCTCGCGAAGGACGGCCAAGGCTCGCAACAGCAGGTCGTGGTCCTTGAGCGCCCTGAGTCGCGCGACGCACACGAGGGTCGGACTCGCGGACGGGCTCCGGCCGGGCGGCGCCCAACTCCCCAGATCGATGCCGTTGGGGTTCAAGACGAGCTTGCCCGGGCGGACCCCGGCCGCGGCGAGCAGGTCGATCGCCCCCTGGGAGTTCGCTTCGTAGCGGGCCACGAGCCGCTGGGTGGCGGCTTCGGCGCGCAGCGCGAACCGGGCGCGCGGAGCGGCGGGGTCGTGGAAGTCGAGGTTCAGAAGCCCCCTCACACCGACGACGGTGGACACGCCGGGGATGGAGGCAGCCACCGCGCGGGTCAGCATGCTCGCGCGGAAGCCGTAGGCGTGCACGATGTCGGCGCGGCTGTGGACCAGCGCTCGGCGGAGGGTGGCCGGACGGGCCGATCCGAGGCTGTGCGTCGGCACGCCCGCGGCCCGGCAGCGCTCGGCCACCGGCCCGGCCGGGCTCAGGGTGATCACCGTGGACGCGACTTCGTCACGGGGGAGGATCTCGGCCATCCGGCCGACCGCGGCCTCGGTCCCACCGATCGCGTCCAACGCGAGCACCTGGACCACGCGAAGCGGGGCGCTCATGGTCCGACGCCGATGACCAACCGCGTGCTCGGTATGTTGCTCCACCGCGATGGGCGACAACTCTACCGACGGCCCGGAGGCTTGGCAGCAGGCCCGCAGCGGCGCCGTGCGGGGGGCTCGCGACCTGTTCGCGCGTCACGTCGTCGTCGGTGTCCTGAGCCTCGCGGGCACGTCGTTGCTCGTGCGCCAGGTCTCGACCGCCGAATGGGCCAGCTACAACATCGCGTACTTCTTGATCGCGTTCATGGAAGCGACGTTCAGCGCGACGTTCCTGGCTCGGGTCGTGCGCGACCAGCGGCCCCTTCAGGCGGCGCTGATGCGCTCCGCCGCAGCGTTCATGCTGGCGACCGGGATCGCGGGGGCCGGCCTCCTCGTCCTGCTCAGCGGCCCGGCGACCGCGGCCTACGGACAGCCGAGCCTCGAGCCGTTCCTCCTCGCGGTCGGGGTCTGTGCCGGGGTGTACGCGCTGAGGGCGCTGCCCGTGGCCGTGCTGGAACGACGGCTTGAGTACCGCACCATCGCCGTGGCGGAGGTGGCAGACCAGGTGACGTTCTACGCGCTCTCCGTCCCGCTCGTCCTCGGTGGGCACGGCTACACCGGGATCGCCCTGGGCCTCGCCCTCCGGGGGGTTCCCTCGCTCCTCCTGCTCCGCCGGCGGATGCACGTGCCGCTCGTGGGCCGCTGGCGGCGGCGGGAGGGGCGCGAGATCCTGCACTTCGCGGCGCCGAGCAGTGGCACGGCGCTCCTGGTCCTGGCCAACGGGTTCGTTCCGGCGGTCGTCCTCGGCGGCGGCAACGCGACAGAGCTCGCCTACATGCTCACCGCGGGGACGATCGTCGGGTACCTGGCGACCGTCCAGGTGGTCGTGCAGCGGGTGAGCTTCCCGTCGTTCGCGGCGCTGACGCAAGGCGGTGCGCGCTCGGCGGCCCTCGCGGGCACGGTGCGCCTGTCCGTCGCCTGCGTCGGAGCGCTGCTCATCCCGGCGGGGGCGTTGGCGCCGCTGTGGCTGCCGGTCCTGCTCGGTGACGGCTGGGAGCAGGCCGCTGGCCCGTTCACGCTGATCGGCGGCGGGCTCGCCGTCAACAGCGTCGTCGGCGTGGTGTCCTCGCAGCTCCTGGCCGACGGGGACGCGAGGAGGCCGTTGCGGCTCCAGATGCTGATGACGGGCTCCTACGTCGTCCTCGCCGTGGTGGCGGCGCCGCTCGACCCGTTGCTCGGTCCGAGCGCGGCGTTCCTGGCCTCACGACTCCTCGGCGCCCTGGGGTGTGTGCTCGCCGACCGGACCGCCGCGCGCCCCGCGCTCCTCGCGGCGACGGTGGGCTCCGTCCTGGCCACGGCGGCGGGCCTGGGCGGCGCGGTCCTCGTCAGCGACCACCCGGGCTGGGGATGCCTGGCCGTTCTCGCTGCGATCTCGGCCTGGCTGGCCGCCTATCGAGGTCCGCTGCGACGGGGTATGCGACTCGCCCGCGCGACCGACGCCCTTCCCGCTTCGGTCGTCTGACGGACCCAGCGCAGGGCGTCGACGACGCCCATCGCGGTTCGCGCGGCACCCGGCGGGGCGGAGGCCATGATCCGCAGCCCCACGTGCTCGAACGGCGTGAGGCGCGGATCGTTCGCCAGGCCGCGGGCGAGACTCCGGCGGCGGCTCAGGCCGCACCACAGCACGGCCGCCGCCATGCGCACCCTCCAGCGCGGTCGCGCGACATCGCGCAGATCGTCCCCGAAGAGCGCAAGCCACGCCACCGCGATGCCCGCGTTGGCCTGCGCGTGTGCGACCAAGCCGCCGCGTGACGTCAGCCGCTCGGGGTGGCCGACCTCGTAGACCGCGACCGGTGAGAGGCTCACGACGGCCCCGTGATCGCGGATGATCCGGCCCCACAGCAACCCCTCGCCGCCGGCGCCCGTGTCGTCGAAGGCCTCCTTCCGGAAGACCGATCGTCGGGCGGCCGGCTTGAGCTCGCCGGCGAAGCGGCCGGTGAGCCATTCGGTGTAGGTCATCTCGTGCTCGCCGTCCGCCGTAGGCAGGCTCGTCGAACCGTCCGACCACCGGCAGTTGTGCAGGAACAGCTCGTGGTGCGGGTGGCGGGCGGCGACCTCCAGGATGCGTCGCGGGCCGCCGGCCAGCAGCACGTCGTCGTCGTCGAGGAAGAAGACGACGTCACCGGTGGCGACGCGGACGCCGGCGTTGCGAGCAGGGTTCGGACCGCGGTTGGACGGCATGCGCAGGTACACCGCACCGTGCTCGGCCACCAGGCGCGCGGCGACCTGCTCGGTGTCGTCCGTGGAGCAGTCGTCGACGATGACGATCTCGTGGCCGGCGGCGCTCGCCACCGCCCGCGGCAGCATCCGGGCTCGATTGTAGGTGGGGATGACGATGGAGAGCTGGGCGTCGAGGCTCATCGACGCCTCCGCGAGAGGAGCAGCGGCGACAGCAGCACGACGACGACGGCCGAGGACGCCAGCATCTGCCCGAGGCCCCGCAGCATGCCCAACTGGTTCGGCACCAGCCAGCTGATCAAGATCACCCAGAACGGCGAATGATCTCGGCGCGCCATGTCGCGGATGCGCCGGATCGCGATTCCCAGGAGCCAGGGGAGCATGAAGATGCCGACGACGCCGAAGTTGAGGTAGCCCTCGGCCAGGAGTCCGACCGGGTAGGTGGAGGTCGTCCCGCCGACGTCGGCGAGCAGTCCGGGCAGGACCGACTCCTGGAGGTCGACCGCGCCGAAGGCCTCCGGCTTGCCGGCCCAGAGCGCGCGGGGCAGATAGGTCAGGACGCCGTCCTCCACGATCGACCGACCCCAGGCCAGGGGGATTCCCGGATCCAGGGCGTTCACGAGGAAGTCGAAGCCGTCGAGCGTCAGCGAGAGGATGCCCACCACGCCGAGGGGCCCGCGCTCTCCGGGGCCTCCGCGGAGGGCGAGGGCCAGCACCCCCAGGCCGAGGGTCGCGGCGCCCGCCGCGACCGCCTGCGCCTCGGTGATGCGACGACGGCTCAGGTGCACCACGACGACGAGGCTCACCGGAAGCGACAGCGACAGCAGGCGCGATCCGATCGGCCCGCCGAGGGCGACCATGGCGGTCAGGAGCATCGCGCCGCAGATCGCGAAGCGCACGCGGGACCGACGCGCGCACGCCCAGAGTCCCCAGAGGGGAACCGCCAAGGTCAGGAGCACCAGCCCGACGGTCAGGTACCCACGCCCCGAGAACGTGGCGACCACCTCACCACGGATGCGACCGCGCAGGACGTCGGCGATCGGGAGCTCGAGCGCGCCGGCGGTGAACAGGATCAGCAGCACCGACGAGAACCCGAGGACGCTGAAGACGATCGCGACCAGGAGGACCGTCCGGGAGTCCGACGGGGGGCGGGGCAGCGTCGGCACCGTCGCCGCAGCGCCGGTGCGACTCGAGGCCCCGAGCATGAGGCAGAGCAGCCCTCCGGACCCGAGGATCGCGGCCGCGCCGTACTGCGCCGGCGGGAGGTCGAGATACCCGGGGAGCGACGCGAACGCCCCCTCGTCGAACACCTGGAGCAGCGGCACGACGGCGTAGGCGAACGCCGACAACCCGATGAGCGGCACGAGCGGATCCGCGAGGTCGAGCCCGCCGCGCGCGGCGCGGTAGCGGCGCATCCCGAGACCCACGACCCCGAGCGACACCGCCGAGCAGCCGAGCGCGGCGATCAGGCTTCTCGTCGCCAGTCCGGTGAGGGCCAGCCCACACCACACCACGACGGTCGCCGTCATCGCGCCAGTGGCACCCACGCGGTCGCGTGCGACCGTCACCCAAGTCATCGCGGTGGTGGTGGGCGCGCCGCGGGCGCCCGGGCGCGGGGTCATCGCAGCGGCGCTGCCCGCACGGTCGCAAACGGGCGATAGCCGGGTATCTCGAGCTTGTACGTCCCGGTCGGGGCCACCACCCGCACGTCGAGGAGTTGCGTCTTCCCGGCTGCGGGCTTCCGTGGACCGAGCGTCACGTCGTCGGTGTCGCGGATCTCGGCCACCGGGACGACCGCGAGCTGTTGGACCGCTCGCGCGGAGACGCCGGTTATCCGCAGCGCGTAGTTGCCGGTCTGCGCGGAGGGGTCCAGGGCGTAGCTCGCGGGGACGGAGTTCGGACCGACCGGCACCAGATCGATGTCGCGAGCGCCGACGGTGACCTGGACGCAGACGCCGACGACGACGAGGGCAGCGGCTGTCCCTATCGAGGCTCTCGAGGATGCCACTCGCGCCATCGCGCGGCTCGGGCCTCGCCGATCGTCGACGGTCACCAGGTCCATGTTACGTCCACGGTCACCGCCTTGCGGCAAGCCGACGGCGTGGGCGCCAGGAGGAACCCCGAGCCGTTCCGGCGGTCCCTTCGCGACGGCGCGGGACTACGCGGCCGAGCGGCTTTCGAGCTCGCGGTAGTGCTCCACCGTGAACTCGAGCCCCTCCCGGAAGGACACCGTCGGCTCGAAGCCGAGAAGCGCCCGCGCCTGCGCGATGTCGGCCTGGGAGTGGGGCACGTCACCGGGGCGCGCCGGCCCGTACTCGGCGGGGCGGTCGGAGCCGATGATGTCGCGCAGTTCGCCGACCATGTCGTTGAGGCTGAAGCGCTCGCCGCACGCGATGTTGACGGCCTGGCCGTCGGCGGCCGCCCCGGCCGTGGCGGCGAGGACGTTCGCCGCGACCACGTTGTCGATATAGGTGAAGTCGCGGGACTGCTCGCCGTCGCCGTGGACGTGGGGCGAGCGGTCCTCGAGCAATGCCGTGATGAACTTGGGGATCACCGCGGAGTACTGGCTCAGCGGATCCTGGCGCGGGCCGAAGACGTTGAAGTACCGCAGCGCGACCGTCGGCAGGCCGTAGACCTCGTGGAAGCTGCGGCAGTAGCCCTCGCCGGCGAGCTTGGCCACCGCGTAGGGAGAGAACGGCGCGGTCGCCAGGCCCTCGTGCTTCGGCAGCGTCGGGTTGGAGCCGTAGACCGAGCTCGAGCTCGCGAAGACCACCCGCGAGACGCGTTCGTCGCGCGCGGCCAGCAGGACGTTCAGCGTCCCGACGACGTTGCAGCCGTTGCTGGTGAGCGGGTCCTGGATCGAGCGCGGCACGCTCGGGAGCGCGGCCTGGTGGAAGACGACGTCGCATCCGCGGACGGAGTTGTGGACGCGCTCGTAACTCTGGATGTCGCCCTCGACGATCTCGAGGTCGTCCTGCAGGTGGAGGAGATTGCTGCGGTGACCGGTGGAGAAGTTGTCCAGGACCCGGACCTCGTGGCCGTCCTTGACGAGGCGTTCGGCGATGTGCGAGCCGATGAAGCCTCCGGCTCCGGTCACCAGCGCCTTCACGACGCCTCGTCTGCGGCGCTGCGGCACCGCACGAACATCGGGCGGGAAACCGGGACGGCGTTTCGGTGGCTAACGGTGCTCGCTCCTTGTGACCATGCGGTTCGCTCCAACTCAGAACCCCTGTTACGCGCTGCTGAGAGTGCGTGCAGGGTAGCCGCTGGCCGCACCGGCCGCCGCCGCGAGGAGGCGCCGTCGCCCGTGACCGCCTACGCTCAGCCGATCGTGATACCCAGCTTTGCACCCGTTTCAGGATCGAGTCTCCGCGCGGCCTCCGAGTTCGGATCGTCGCCCGCATGAGTCGCGCGCTGATCACCGGCGGCGCGGGTTTCATCGGCTCGCACCTGAGCGAGCTGCTGCTCTCCCGGGGTTGGCACGTCCATCTGCTCGACGACCTCTCGACCGGGGCGATGAGCAACCTGCGGCATCTTCGCGAGGACTCGCGGCTCACCTACACGATCGACACCTGCGCGAGCTCGAGCGTCGTCTCCGAGCTCGTCGACGACGCGGACGTCGTCTACCACCTGGCCGCGGCCGTCGGCGTCGAGCTCATCGTCGAATCGCCGGTGCGGACGATCGAGACCAACGTCCACTGCACGGAGGTGGTGTTGGAGCAGGCGGCCAAGAAGCGCAAGCCGGTGCTCGTCGCTTCGACGAGCGAGGTCTACGGCAAGTCGCTGGCGCTCCCCTTCCGCGAGGACGGTGACCTGGTGATGGGCGCCACGTCGAAGGGCCGCTGGTCCTACGCGTGCTCGAAGGCGATCGACGAGTTCCTCGCTCTGGCCTACTGGAAGGAGCGAAAGCTTCCGACGGTCGTCGTGCGGCTCTTCAACACCGTGGGCCCACGCCAGACGGGTCAGTACGGAATGGTCGTCCCGAACTTCGTGCGGTCCGCGCTCGCCGGTCGCGACCTCCGGGTCCACGGCGACGGGACCCAGACGAGGTGCTTCTGCCACGTCGGCGACGTCGTGGTCGCGCTGGCCGACCTGATGGCGGACGAGCGCCACGTCGGCGAGGTCTACAACGTCGGTGCGACGGAGGAGGTCTCCATCCGCGATCTCGCCGGGCGGGTCCTCGCGCTGACCGACTCGGAGTCGGAGATCGTCACGGTCCCGTACGAGGAGGCCTACGAGGAGGGCTTCGAGGACATGATGCGGCGTGTGCCGGATATCGCCAAGGTGGAGAACGCCCTCGGCTGGCGGTCGACGCGCACCCTCGACGATGTCCTCCAGGACGTCATCGCCTTCGAGCGGACCCGCTCCGTCATCTAGTGGACGCGGCCGTAAGTTCTGGGCGGATTGGCCGCGCGGATCGTCGATGGCGCGTCAGGTGCGACGAGACGCCCGGGGAATCCCGCAGAACTTCTGGCCGCGTCCACTAGCCGCTCAGCGCGCCAGGACCCGCGACCCGTCGGTGATCTCGCTGCGGTACGTCGCGAAGAGCTTTATCGCCGCCAGCCCGAACAGGAAGCCGCCGACGTGGGCGAAGTAGGCGACCCCACCGCCTCCGCCCGCGGGGTTCGTGAGGTCCAGCGCGCCGAAGGCGACCTGCTGGACGAACCAGAACCCGAGCACGAGGAACGCCGGGATCTCGATGAGCGTGAAGAACAGGATGATGAAGATCGCCGTCACCACGCGGGCCTTCGGGTAGAGCAGGAGGTAGCCGCCGAGCACCGCCGCGACCGCGCCGGACGCGCCGAGCGTCGGCACCACCGCGTCGGGGCCGACGATCACCTGGCCGACGAGCGCGGCGAGCCCCCCGAGCAGGTAGAAGACGACGAACTTCACACGCCCCATCGAGTCCTCGACGTTGTTGCCGAAGATCCACAGGAACAGCATGTTCCCGCCGAGGTGCAGCAGCCCGGCGTGGCTGAACATC
Organism: Solirubrobacterales bacterium; assembly: GCA_038321325.1. Taxonomy (GTDB): domain Bacteria; phylum Actinomycetota; class Thermoleophilia; order Solirubrobacterales; family Solirubrobacteraceae; genus Paraconexibacter. The sequence goes on along the minus strand of JBBQEV010000026.1, from coordinate 31,200 downwards.
GCGGTGAAGGCCGTCGCCCAGGTCGGCAGCCCGGCGTCGCCTGCGGTCCCGCGCACCCCCGCCTGCCCCTCGCACAGCAGTTGCTGCGCGGCAACCGCGCACTCCTTGCCGGGGTGGGAGAGCTCGTAGGGGATCGCCGCGTACTTCGTGAGCTCCACCTGGTCGAGCGAGTTGCCCGAGATGTCGATCCCGGTCTTCTTCTGGACGAAGAGGTAGACGATCACGTTGATCGCGATGAGCACGACCGTGACGATCGGGAAGCGCCGGGTCGGGATGTTGTCCTTCAGCGGGAACACGCCGCGGACGGTACCGGGGAGCGGGAGCCCGAGTCCGGGTCTGAGAGGGTGCGCGGATGGACGCCGAGACCCGCGCCGACCTCGAACGGCTCGTCGCCGAAGGGCTGAACGGCCTCAGGGAGCACCCGGCCCCGCTGCTGGCCGAGCGCTTCGCCTGCGTGGTGGGGGTGCCGCCGTCCCTGGCGAGCGCCACGGCGACCGAGACCGCCACCGTGATCGCCGTGCTCGAGCAGGACGGGAGCCCGGAGGCGCTCGCGGTGCTCCTGGCGCTCGATCGCGTGATCGTCGCGGGCTGGGCCCGGGGGGCCGGAGCCGCGGCACGGCGCCTCGCCGACGCCGGCGTCGAGGCGTCGTCGACCGCGCTCGAGCTCCGGGTCGGTAAGGGCATGAGCGGCGAGCTCGGGACCCTCGGCGTCCTCGCCGCGGACGTCGCGGTGGGGTCGGCCCATTTTGTCGCGACGCTCATCGCCCAGCGCACCGACGACGGCTCCGCCCACCTCGACGGCGGCCTCGCCGCGGCGCTCGACGCCGGTGAGGCGGAGGAGCGCTTCGCCCGGCTGCGGGAATCGCTTCAGGACGTCGTCGACCTCGAGCCCTCGGCCGTCCGCAAGGACGCGGCGCGGTTCTTCGCGTGGGCGCGCGGGCTGCCCGCGCCGAGCACCGCGGGGCTCGAGCTCGAGCGTCCGCTGCTGGCGCTCGCTCTGGCCGGGCGCCGCGACCCGTGGCCCGAGCTTGCGGTGATCACCGACGCCCAGTCGCGACGGATGCGCGAGCAGGCCTGAGCCGTCCCTCGAAACGTGTACACATTCGCGTCACACCGTCGTGCCTTCCTATGAGCGCTACCTTCGACGACGACCACTTGGTCTCCGTGCGACCGCTCGCCGTTCGGTCTCGCCGGTCCCGACTCGCCTCCGCCGCCGGTGCGAGGTGGGCCAGCTAACGTGATCGCCATGAGCGGCGCTCTGAGCGTTCCCATCGACATTGTCTACTCCGACGCTGGAGAGGGCTGGGTCATGGCCAGCATTCCGCAGGTCCCCCGGCGCTTTCAGTCAGGGACGCACGCGCGAAGAGGCACGCGAGAACGTGCGCGACGCGTTGCGGGAGCTGTTGCTTGCCCGCGCAAAAGAATCGCCAGACGACACGCTCACGCTCACGATCGCGCCATGAAGCGCGAGATCTGCAGCGGCATCGTCGCGCCCACGGCGCGACGATCGTCCGTGACCGCGGCAATCACACCATCTGGACGCTGGACACCAACACCGCCCCAGTCCCTCGCCACCGCGAGATAGCCACCGGAGTCGTGCTCGCGATCTGCAAGCAGCTCAACATCCCCAAGCCGCCCAACCCACGCTGATCGCGACGCTCAGCCGGCCGCGGCCAGCGGACCCACGCCCGGCTCGCCCTGCGCGACGTGCTGGTCGGCGTGGTAGCTCGAGCGGACGAGCGGGCCCGCGGCGATGTGGTCGAAGCCGAGCGCGTACCCGGCCGCCTCCACGGCCTTGAACTCGTCGGGGTGCCAGTAGCGCACCACGGGGAGGTGGCGCTCCGTCGGGCGCAGGTACTGCCCGACGGTGATGATCTGCACGCCGGAGGCGCGGAGCGTCCCGAGCGCGTCGACGACCTCGTCGAAGGTCTCGCCCAGGCCGACCATCAGCCCCGACTTCGTCGCCACGTCGCCCGCGCCGAACTCCTTCGCCGTGCGCAGCACGCGGTTGGAGCGCTCCCACGTCGAGCCGCGGCGGGCGACCGCATAGAGCCGTGGGACCGTCTCGACGTTGTGGTTGAAGACGTCGGGGCGCTCGGCGAGGACCCGCGCCAGCGGCATCTCCTGCCCACGGAAGTCCGGGGTGAGCACCTCGACCTTGCACTTCGGGGCCTGCGCGCGGATCTGGCGGATCGTCGCGGCCCAGATGCCGGCGCCGTAGTCGGGGAGGTCGTCGCGGTCGACGGAGGTGACGACCGCGTGGCGCAGGCCCATCTTGAGGATCGAGCGGGCGACGCGGGCGGGCTCGAGCGGGTCGTTCCACGTCGGCTTCCCCGAGTTCACGTTGCAGAAGCCGCAGCGGCGCGTGCAGGTGTCGCCGAGGATCATGAACGTCGCGGTGCCGCGCTCCCAGCACTCCCCGACGTTCGGGCACGCGGCCTCCTGGCAGACCGTGTGGAGGTTCTCCTCCGCGATGAGCCTGCTCAGCTCGCGGTACCTGCCGCCGCCCGGCGGCGGGACCTTGAACCACGGCGGCTTGCGCTCGCGGATCGGCCGCACGTCGCCGCCGAGCACCTTGGAGACGTCCATCCCGCCCGGGTTCGCGCGTGATCGCGTCTGGTGCCGACGCCCGGCGGTCTGCTCGCTCATCGTTGCCGTCCAGCGTAGTGCTCCGAATCGCAGCACTCAGCGGCACTCGCGCGCGCGCACCACGCCCGAGCGGTCACTCCCGGACGTTCGTGTCCAGGTGGCGCGCGGCGGAGCCGCCCAGGATGCGGCGGACGAGCCGCGGGGCGAGCACCCGCGCCGCCACGACGATCCAGTAGTACCGGGGGGAGTAGCGCTCCGCGCGCGTATTGAGCGCCGCGTCGGCGATCGCGTCGGCGATCGTCTCGGGCGTGGCGACCATCCAGCGGGTCACGCGGCGGCGCGTCAGCTCGGCCTGGGGGAAGCCCTCGGTCGAGACGAACCCCGGCAGCACCAGGCCGACGTGCACGCCGTGGGCGCGCTCCTCGGCCCACAGCGCCTCCGACCAGCCGTTCAGCGCGAACTTGCTCGCGGCGTAGGCGCCCGTCCCCGACCGCGCGACCCGCCCGGTGACCGAGGTGACGTTGACCACGGCGCTGCCGGGCGCCGCCGCGCGCAGGAGCGGCAGCAGCGCCTCGGTGAGCCGCACGACCGCGGTGAAGTTCACCGCCATCGTGCGCTCGACGTTCGCGGTCCCGCCCTCGGCGAACTCCGCGCGCCACCCCGCGCCCGCGTTGTTGACGAGCACGTCGAGGCGCCCGTGTTCGCGCTCGACGTGGGCGCGGACGGTCGCGGGCGCGTCGTCGGCGGTCAGGTCCACCGCACAGACGGTCGCCGGCACGCCCAGCGACGCGGCGAGGAGCTCGAGCCGCTCGCCGCGGCGCGCGACGAGCACGAGCGCCGTGCCGGGCTCACGGGCCAGGCGGCGGGCCGTCGCCTCGCCGATGCCGCTGGAGGCCCCCGTGACCAGCGCGACGCGCATCAGGCGGCCACGGCCCCGAGGCCGCCGTGCAGGCGCGCAGGGGAGAGCAGGCGCTGGCGGCGCCCGTGCGCCTCGGCGAAGCGGTGGCCGACGCGCCGGCGGAAGCAGGGCAGCGGGTCGTCGGTGCGGCCCAGCTCCTCGCGCACGGAGGTCATCCGCACCTCGGGCAGCCCGCAGGCGACGACCCACGCGAAGGGCTGCAGGTCGTTGCGCACGTTCACCGCGAAGCCGTGCGTCGTGATGCCCCGGCTCACGTGCAGGCCGATCGACGCGACCTTGCGCTCCTCGATCCACACGCCCGTGTAGGCCGTGCCCTCCGCGGTCCGCGTCCGGGCCTCGAGCCCCTCGTCGGCGAGCGCGGCGACCAGCGCGCGCTCCATCGTCCGGACGAAGCCGACGACGTCTGCGACCGCCATGATCGGGTAGCCCACGAGCTGCCCCGGGCCGTGGTAGGTCACCCGCCCGCCGCGGTCGGTCGTCACGACGTCGATGCCCTGCGCCCGGTAGAAGTCCTCGCCCATCGGCAGGCCGTCCGGGTCCGGCCGGCGCCCCCGCGTGTAGACCGGTGGGTGCTCGAGCAGGAGCAGCGTGTCACCGACCGCGCCCGCCAGGCGCGCCGCGCGCAGCCGCGTCTGCAGCGCGTGGGCCTCCCGGTACTCCACGACCCCCAGGTGCACGACGTCCAGGTCTCCGGCGGGCATCGGCCAAGGATCGCATGCGGGAGGCATGACACCGCGGTGATCCGGGCAGGGACTCCCTGCGATACCCAGAAGAAGTCCAGAGAAGTCATCCACTCAGACCAGGAGGCGCCGTGCCCCCCAGTTCCCCCACCCCGACCAGCGCGTTAGACGAGCTGGCCCGTGACGACAGCTCACGCAAGAAGTTCCTGCGCATGATGGGCGGGGGCGGTGCCGCGGCCGGCCTGGCCGCGCTGCTCGCCGCCTGCGGCGACGACAAGAAGACCGCGAGCACCTCCAGCACCGCGACGAGCACCGAGTCGACCCCGTCGGCCGCATCGGGTGCCTCCGGGGCCAGCGGCGGCGGAGGCGGCGACATCGACATCGTCAACTACGCGCTCACCCTCGAGTACCTCGAGGCGACGTTCTACGCCGAGGCCGCAGCCTCGGGGATGATCAAGGACAAGAAGACGCTCGCGCTGGCCAAGCAGTTCGGGGAGACCGAGCAGACGCACGTCGATGCGCTCATCGCGGCGGCCAAGCAGCTCGGCGGGACGCCCGCCGAGAAGCCGAAGACCGCGTTCGACAAGGTCATCGCGGGCGGCCCGGAGATGATCCTCATGACCGCCGCGACGGTCGAGAACCTCGGCGCCGCCGCCTATCTCGGGCAGGCGGGCAAGATCGAGAGCAAGGACATCCTCGCCGCCGCGCTCTCCATCCACACCGTCGAGGCGCGCCACGCCGCCGCGCTCAACAAGCTCGTCGGGCGGGGCTTCAAGGGCGGCGGCGCCCTCGAGGGCTCGATTCCCGACGGCGCCTTCGCCAAGCCGATGACCATGGAACAGGTCCTCGAGCAGGTCAAGCCCTTCCTCGCGAGCTGATCGGAGAACTGACAGACATGAGCACACTCAAGAATCCCGAACTCGCACAGATCCAGGTCGAGGGCACGACTCGCGCCGTCTTCCTCGCGCGGGCCACACTCTCGGCGGGCGCGATCGTGGGCGCCGGCGCGCTGTCCCCGTTCGTCTCGGGCGCGATCGCCCAGGGCGGCGGCGGCGACGTCGACATCCTCAACTTCGCGCTGACGCTCGAGTACCTCGAGGCGGCGTTCTACAAGGAGGCCATCGCCAAGACCAAGGGCCTCTCCGCCGACGTGAAGAAGCTCGCGCAGGAGCTCGGCGCCAACGAGGCCGAGCACGTCGACGCGCTCACCGCGGCCATCAAGGGCGCCGGGGGCGAGCCGGTCAAGCAGCCCGGCGTGAACTTCGGCGGCGCGTTCGCCGACGAGAAGACGTTCCTGAAGTTCGCGAACATCTTCGAGGACACCGGGGTGAGCGCCTACAACGGGGCCGCGCCGATGATCGAGTCCAAGGAGGTACTCGGCGCCGCCGGGTCCATCGTGCAGGTGGAGGCGCGCCACGCGGCGCTGATCCGCCTGGAGCGGGGCAAGCCGCCAGCGCCCAAGCCGTTCGACAAGACCTCGACGATGGACGAGGTCGTCAAGGCGGTCACGCCCTTCCTCAAGTAGGCGGACCTCGGAGTCGCGGGTACCCTCCGTCGCAGATGGCGGAGGACCGCGACGAGAGCATCTGGCGGGCCCGGCTGCGCTGGCGTCTGCGAGGCGCGTGGCAGGCCCCCGCCTTCGCCGGGCTCACGCTCGCGGAGGCGGTCCTGCTCAACCGCCTGCCGATCGCCGGCGACGACGGCCCGGACGTCGTCGGGGCGTTCCTGCTCTGCGGGTTCTTCAACCTGGCCGTGGTCGGCGTCGTGGCGCCCCTCGTCGCGCGCAGCGTCCACCGCCGTCGCCGGTCTCCCACGCCTGCCGCCGTCCTCCAGGACCGCGTCGGGACGGGCCTCATGGTGGCCCTCGCGGCGCTCCTGCTCTCGATCGGGCTCGGCCATCACGCGGCCGTCGCCGCGTCGCAGCGCGAGTACGCAGAGCAGCTTCAGGCCGTACGTGCCTACGTGGCCCACCAGGCGCCGCCGGAGTTCCGGGCGGGGATCGGCGCGGAGAGCGTCTGGAAGCAGAAGGAGGGCTTCTACCGCACCTGCGTGCCCGGACCGGACCCGAGGCGCAGCCTGTGTCTGTACGTCGACACGGACGGCGTCGCCACCGTCACCCGCGACCCCGACATGCAGTCGAACTCCCGCATCGCCGGCCCGGACAACCCGGGGAGGCGCGGCGGCTGACCGGGCGCGAAACTCGCGCTAAAGCTCCGGGGCGCGCGTGCCGATAGACGAGTGATGCGCTCTGCCCGCGCCCTCTTGGCGTCGCTCGGCGCCGGCACCTGCCTCGTCCTCGCGGGAACGCTGGCCATGGCGACGCTGAGCACCGTCGTCGCCTTCTCGGGCCTGCCGGGCCTCCGGGCGGCCGACTCCACGGCCCTCCCCCCCGCGGTCCTCGCGGCGGCTGCCGTCCCCACCCCCGGCCCGGCGGAGCGAAGCGCGGTGGCCCTCTCCGCGCCGGCGGTGCGAGCGCCGGCGGCCCCTCGTCGCGCGGTGGTGCGACCGCGTGGGGTCCGCCGCGCTACGACCCGGCCGTCCGGCGCCACCACGGCCCCGCCGCGTGATCAGGGCGCGCCCGTGGCGGCGCCCGTCATCGTCGCGGAGCGCCCCGCCTCGACCGCGTCCTTCGCCCCCCCGACCAAGACGGCGCCCGCCGCGCCGCCGGCGGGCGCGGCCCAGCCCGTACGCGAGGTCGGCAAGGCGCTCGGCAAGGTCGTCGCGGGCACGGGCGCGGGCGTGGCCCAGACCGTCGCGCCCGTCTCCCCCACCGTGGCGACCGTGGTGGACGAAACCGGCAAGGTGGCGGGCGACACCGTCGCCGCCGCCACCGAGGCGGTCGCCGCCCTGCTGGGCGCGCTCGCCGGCCCCTGACCCAGGCGGGCGCCCTCTCGGCTGCGACGACGCGGCGCTTCCTCGACGGTGCCTACTACGCGAGCAGCGCGGGCTGTTCGAGCAGCTCGCGGATGCGCCGCAGGAGCCGCGCCGCGTCGGCGGCGTGGAGGATGCGGTGGTCGCAGCTGAGCGTGAGGTCGACGACGGGGCGTGGGACGAGCACGCCGTCGCGGACGACCGCCCGCGGCTCGACGGCACCGACGGCGAGGATCGCCGCCTGCGGCTGGTGGACGACCGCGGCGAAGTGCGTGACGCCGAACTCCCCGAGGCTGGAGAGGGTGAAGGTCCCCCCGCTGAGCTCGGGCTGGGTGATGGCGCCGTCGCGCGCGCGCCGGGCCAGCGCGGTGGTGGCGGCGGCGATCTCGGCGAGCGACTTCGTGTCGGCGTCGAAGACGACCGGGACCACGGTGGTCCCCTGGGCGGCCATCGTCACCCCGACGTTGACGCGCGCGTAGCGCTCGAAGCGCCCGTCGCGGTAGGCGCCGTTCGCCCGCGGCGCCTCGCGGAGCGCGAGCGCGCACGCCTTCACGATCAGGTCCTCGAAGCTCGGGACGGGCGCCGGCAGCCCGGCGCGCAGGGTGACGGCGGCCGTCATGTCGGCCTGCGCGGTCAGCGTGAGGTCGGGGACCGTGGCCCGCGACTCGGCGACCCGGCGCGCGTGCTGGGACTGTGCCCGGGAGGGCTGCTCGACGGTCGTCTCGCCCTTGGCGGTTCCCCCTTCGGAGGAGCGGACGGTGGGTGGCTCGACGGGCTCGGGCATCGCGGCGGCACAGTAGCCGTCGCTCGTGAGCGGGCGGTCGTCTGGGCACGTATCCCGAGGGTGCTCTGCTACGAGGCCCGATCCGCCGCCAAGCCCGCCACCGCGTGGTCGCTGGTCGCCGAGCCGGCCCGCTGGCACGAGTGGTCGCCGCACGTGCGCGGCGCCTGGGGGCTCGGCGTCCCCGAGGTCCGCCGCGGCGCGCGCGGCGCGGCCCGCCTGCTCGGGGTGGTCCCCGTCCCGGCGCGGATCACCGCGGTGGCCGAGGGGCGCTCCTGGACCTGGGGCGTCGGCGTCGCCGAGCTCGACCACCGCGTCGATCCCGACGGCTCGGGAGGCTCGATCATCGGGGTGGACATCCGCGCCGCGCCGGCGGTCGAGGCCGTCCTGCGCGTCACCTACGGGCCGGTGGTCGCCGTGCTGGTGCGCAACCTCGCGCGCGTGGCCGAGCAGGCGAACTGACGCGTCGCGCCGGGGTCGGGGCGGACCCCGCCTATCCTGCGGGCATGGGCATGGGCGTGGGCCGGCTGGTCGTGACGTGTGCCGACCGGCCCGGGATCGTGGCCGCCGTCTCCACCTTCCTCTACGCGCGCGACGCGAACATCACGCACGCCGACCAGCACTCGTCCGACCCGGTCGGCGGCCGCTTCTTCCTGCGGGTCGTCCTGCACCTCGACGACCTCGAGGCCCGGCTGCCCGAGCTCCGCGAGCGCTTCGCGGCCGAGGTCGCCGGCCCGCTGGGAATGGCGTTCACGCTCACGAGCGCGGACGCGCCCAAGCGCACCGCGGTGATGGTCTCCCGCGACGACCACTGCCTCCTGGACCTCCTGTGGCGCGCCCGCCGCGAGGAGCTGCCGGGCCTCGAGATCGCCCTCGTCGTCTCCAACCATCCCGACCTCGCCGCCGCGGTGGCCGCCTTCGGCATCCCGTTCCACGTCGTGGCCGTGTCGGCGGCCAACCGTTCCGAGGCCGAGGCCCGCCAGCTCGAGCTGCTCACGGGGTGCGAGCTCGTGATCCTCGCCCGCTACATGCAGGTGCTCACCCCTGAGTTCCTCGAGCGCGTCGGCGCGCCGGTGATGAACATCCACCACTCGTTCCTGCCGGCCTTCGCCGGGGCCGGCCCGTACGCGAAGGCCAAGGCGCGCGGGGTCAAGCTGATCGGCGCGACGGCGCACTACGCCACCGAGGAGCTCGACGCCGGCCCGATCATCGAGCAGGACGTGATCCGCGTGACCCACCGCGACACGGTCGAGGACCTCGTCCGGCTGGGGCGGGACATCGAGCGCCAGGTCCTGGCGCGCGCCGTGCGGGCGCACGCCGAGGACCGGGTGCTCGTCGACGGCCAGACGACCGTCGTGTTCTGAGGGGCCCTAGATCCCGAGCTCCTCGGAGGCCATGCGGGCCCCCTCGACGCGCGCGGTGATCTTCTGCATCGCGATGTCGCGCGCGAAGTCCGGCGAGCCGTGGGCCGGCTTGAGGTCACGGCTGAACGGCGAGAAGCCGCAGTCGTCGGTCGCGCCGAGGCGCTCCTTGGGGATGTGCTTGGCCGCCAGCACGAGGCGGTCCTTGACCTGCTCGGCCGTCTCGACCTCAGGGCTCAGCGGGTTGATGACCCCCATGAAGCAGACCTGCGGCACGCCGTTGGCGTCGTCGCGGCTGTACTGGCCGACGAGCTTGTAGACCGCCTCCTCGTCGTCCTCGCTCGAACACTGGATGAGGAAGTAGCCCGCGTTGAGCTGGAACATCTTGCTCAGCAGCTTCTCGTAGGGCACCTCCTTGGAGTGCACCGAGTCACAGTCGCCGCCCGGGCAGGTGTGGATCCCGATGTTCGTGCGCTCCTCGGGGGAGAAGCGATCGAGGACGCGGTTGTTGAGGTCGATGAACTCCTGCAGCATGTCCTTGCCGGTCCACGGGTTCTTCGAGTCGTTCTTGTTGGCCAGGCGGCCCTCCGTGAAGTCGATCGAGACCCGCACCGCTCCGGCGTCGAAGCACTTGCGGATGTCCTGCTCGACCTCGTCGCAGACGTCGTCGAGGAACTGCTCGCGGGAGTAGCCGTCGATCTCGCCCTCCAGCGGGTAAAGGAGCATCATCATCGACGGCGAGATCACGGCCTGCTTGACCGGCTTGCTGGCGAGCGCCTTGTTCTTCTCGACGAACTCCGAGGCGAACGTCTTGTACTTGAACGGCCCGCCCGTCAGGCGCGGGAGCTGGCGGTGGTGGCCGTCGTCGAAGATCGCGAAGAACTGGCCGTCCCCCGCGAGGTTGTCGGCGAGGCCGGTGCCCGCGAGCGTGTCGGTGATCGGGTAGGTCGCGAAACTCGACTCACGCTGCTCCCCGTCGGTGACGTAGGTCTCCCCGGTCTCCTCCAGCCGTTTGATCGAGTCCTCGGCGGCCTCGTCCTGCAGCTTCTGCAGGTCCTCGAAGGTGATGTTGCCCTGGTCGAGCTCCTCGTAGGCCTCCTGCAGCTTCAGCGGCCGGGGGAGGGATCCGACGAGTTCGGTGGGAATCGGCATACGCGTCTCCTGTCGTAGCGGTGGTGACCCGGGCACGCGGATGCGCACCCCTGTCCTACGAACCTAACCGAGCCGTCCGCGTCGCGTGGTGGCGCTCAGGCGTCGATGGCGCCCCAGCGTTCGAGCAGCTCGTCGGCGGAGAGCGTCGCGAGGTCGGCGCGCAGCGCCCGCACGAAGCGCTTGGCCTCCTCGGCGGGGACGTCCCAGAAGAGCACCACCTCACCCGAGGCCACCTCCGTGATCTCGACCTGGTCGGTCCCCGTCTCGGGCTGGAGGAACGCGGGCAGCCGCGACGCGCGGCGGTGCACGACGCTCAGCTCGCGTGCCGCGCTCATGGTCGCCTCGGGGGGATGACCGCGAGCCGCGCGGCGACGCCGGGTTCCGCGGGGGAGCCGTGCTCGAGCAGCAGCGTCGCGGCTTCGTCGAGGCCGGGGTCGCCCGTGAAAAGCCGCCCGAGCGCGAACACGGACGGGGAGCGCGTGACGCCTCGCTCCCTGGCAGTCGCCGTCGCCGCCTCGAGCGTCCGCCGCGACGTGCGCGTCGCGATCGCCTTGAGCACCGCCCGGGGGTGCAGCTCGCACGCCGAGGCGGCGATCAGGACGTTGTCGAGCTGCGAGAGATCGCGGCCCCCCGCGTAGGCCTGGCGCAGCGCGGCCTGCAGGAACGCGACGGCGCGGCCGGTGGACTTCGCGTAGGTCGCGGCGAGGTTGGCCGCCTCGGCGTCGAACGGGACGCTCGCGTGCGCCTTGAGCGGCTGCAGCCCGCGCGCGGCGGCGATGCGGCCGAGCGCGCCGAGGTCGAGGTCGTTCGGCGGGCCCAGATGGATGGGGATCCACTCGGTCGCCACGGGCATGACCTGAAGCGCGCGCTCGGCCGCGAGCAGCGACTCGGGATGCCCCACGTCCAGGTAGAGCACCGGCGCCGGCGAGGACGTCTCGGCCGGCGGGCGGTCAGCCGTGGATGAGCCAGCCGTCGGCGGCACGCGCGGCCTCCATGATCCCTTCGGAGAGCGTCGGGTGGCCGTGCACCATGCGCGCGACCTCCGCGTAGCCGCCCTCCAGCGCCCGCACGTTGACGAGCTCCTGGATCATCTCCGTGGACTTCGCGCCGACGATGTGGCCGCCGAGCAGCTCGCCGTACTTCGTCTCGCCGACGAGCTTGATGACGCCCGTGCGGTCGCCGTAGACCGTGCCCGCTCCGACCGCCCCGTAGGGCACCTTGCCGATCACGACGTCGTAGCCCTGCTCGCGCGCCTGCGCCTCGGTCAGCCCGAAGGAGGCGACGTTGGGCTGGCAGAAGGTCGCGCGCGGGATGTCGGGGTAGGAGAGCGGGTGCGTCGCGTCGCCGTGGAGCGCCTCGGCGGCGATGACGCCCTCGTCGGAGGCCTTGTGCGCGAGGGCCGGTCCGGGGACGAGGTCGCCGATCGCGTACACGTTCTCCTTCGAGGTCCGCTGCGTGCCGTCCACTTCGACGAGGCCGGCGTCGGTGAGCCTGACGCCCGCCGTGGCGAGGCCGAGGCCCTCCACGTCGGGGCCGCGGCCCGCCGCGATGACGAGGTAGTCGGCCTCGCCGCGGACGCCGCCGTGGGTGAAGGTCACCTCGTCGTCGTCGCTCTCGATGTCCTGGACGAACGTGTTCGTGTGCACCTTGATGCCCTGCTTCTTGAACCCGCGCTCGGCGACCTTGGAGATGTCGGCGTCCTCGCCGGGAAGCACCCGGTCCAGGCCCTCGAAGAGCTGCACCGCGACCCCGAGGCGCGCGTACGCCGACGCGATCTCGGCGCCGGACGCACCCGCCCCGACCACGGCCAGCGCCCCGGGCAGCTCCTCCAGCGCCCAGGCCTCCTCGGTCCCGATGACCCGCCCGCCGAACTCCGTGCCGGGGATCGGCCGGGCCACGGAGCCCGTCGCGAGGATCACGCCCCGTCGCGCCTCGATCTCGTCGTCGCCGACGCGGACGTTCCCCTCGGGGGTGACCGAGCCGAGGCCCGCGATCGCGTCGATGCCGTTCTTCGCCATCAGGCTCGACACCCCGCCCGTGAGCGTGGAGACCACCTTCCGGCGGCGCGCGACGACCTCGCCGTAGTCGACGGTCGGCGCGGAGACGTGGATGCCGAACTCCGCGGCCTCGGAGACCTCGGTGAGGATGTCGGCGACCCGCAGGACCGCCTTGGCGGGGATGCAGGCGACGTTCAGGCAGCGCCCGCCGATCTCGCCCTTCTCGACGACGGCGGTCGCCATCCCGAGCTGCGCGGCGCGGATCGCGGCGACGTACCCGCCCGGGCCCGACCCGATGACGATGCAGTCGTACGCGCGCTCGGCCATGCTTCGACCCTAGTGGTCAGATCCCGTCGGCTCCGGGGCGCTCGGGCATCTGGATCCGCGCCATGGCGCGGATGAGCTTCCAGAAGAACGTGCCGCAGACGACGATGACCCCGGCGGCGATCAGGGCGCCGCGCAGCGAGCTGGCGACGAGCAGCGAGAGGCAGCCGAACGCGGTCGTGACGCCCATCAGGACCTCGAAGCCGAGCACCGCCCAGTACTTCGCGCGCCACATCCCGGCGGCGCAGACGAGCAGGATCGCGCCCTGGATCACGGCGCTCGCGTAGCCCGAGCCCGCGACACGGACCCCGGCGGCGTAGAGCGCCACGTTGAGCACCCCGAGGACCGTCGCCAGGACCGCCGCGTAGGTCACCCACGGCGGTCGCTCCCCCGGCGCGAGCGGCTCGAGCGTCGCGCGGACGGCCGCGTTCTTGGCCTCGGTCCGCGCCGTGCGGCTGAGCGGCTCGGCCTCGGCCGGCGCGGGCGCGAGCAACGTCGTCGCGGCCTCGGCGGTGCTCGCGGCGGCGTCGCCGGCCGGGGCGGTCCGCGCCCGCGAGCCGGTCCGCCCGCGCTTGCGGCTACGCGATCCCAACGGGGGCCTCCTCCAGCGCGGCCTTGAGGGTGGCGGCGGCCTGCGCGGGGTCCGCGGCGTCCACGAGGGCGCGCACGACGACGATCCGCCGGGCCCCCGCCTCCACCACCGCACGAACGTTGCCGGCGTCGATCCCGCCGATGGCGAACCACGGCCGGGCGCCGGCGTGCGCCGCGGCGTGGGCGACGTACCGAAGGCCGGCGGCGGCGCGTCCGGGCTTGGTGGGGGTCTCCCACACGGGCCCGACTGCGACGTAGTCGGCTTCGGGCGCTGCGAGCGCGAGCTGCTCGGGCGCGTGCGTCGAAAGGCCGACCATGGCCTCGGGCCCGACCGTCGCGCGGGCCGAGGCTGCGCTAACGTCGTCTTGGCCGACGTGGACGCCGTCGGTGCGGGCGAGCACCGCGAGGTCGGGACGGTCGTTGAGCAGGAAGGGCACGCCGGCCGCGGCGCACGCCCCGCGCATCCATGCGGCCTCGCGGAGCACGTCGGCGTCGTCGGCGTCCTTCATCCGCAGCTGGACGAGGTCCACGCCGCCGTCGAGCAGCGCCTGCAGGCGGGAGGGCTCCAGCGCGGGCGTGACGAGGTAGAGGCGGGCGCGGCCGAGCACGTCGGGATAGTCTCGCAAGGCTTGCGAGCGGTTCCACGCCGTGCCGGCCTGCGCCGACCTCCCCCTCCCCGCGACCTGCCTTCAGCGCGTCTTGAACCGCCCGCCGGTCAGCGCGACCTGGGTGGGCTGGCCGTCGCTGCACGGCACCACCGTCGCGGCGAACCGCGGGAGCGAGAAGCTCTGGTCGCCGTCGAGTCGGATGGTGAACGCGAACTGCTTGCCGGTGAGAACCACACCGCTCGCCGTCTCCCCTTCGGAAACGGTTCCGGAGAGCTGCGCGACGCCGCCGGCAACCCGCAGGCACGAAACGACTCCCTTGAAGCGCGAGACGCCGCTCGGCGAGTGATGGGCGAACGACACCCGCCCTTCCGCGGCTCCGGTCGAGTCGCTCGTGCCCGCCTTGACCGTCAGGCGTCGCGTGTCGTCGCCCAGCTTGCTGATCCCACTGCCCGAGAGCGCCGTGTCCTGCGCCGCCGCCGTGGCGAGAGCGGGCGCAGCGAGAACCCCCAGCAACGCGATCACGTGCCATCGCAGAAGTCCGGTGCGGCGCAGCATCCTCACGGTTCGGCTCATCAGTCCTCTTCTCGGTTGTCGCGACGAGGGTTCGGCGCGAGGTCAGTCTAGGTGGGTCTGGAGGTAGATCCCTTACGTGGGGCTAACCCTGCGGCGGACCGCCGAGCAGCACGGTGTCGACGAGCAGGAAGAGCGCGACGCCCAGCACGACGACCGCGAACGCCCGGCCGAGGATCGCCTGGGGCAGGTGCTTGCCCACCATCGTCCCGCCGACCGCGCCCACGGCGGTGGCGCCGGCGAGCGACGCCGTCACGGGGACGTCGATGCTCGTGCCGGAAAGCAGGTGGCTGGCGAGCGCGACGAGACCGGTGAGGGTGATGATGACCAGCGAGGTCGCGACGGCGCGGCGGAAGCACACGCCGAGATGGAGGGTGAGCACGGGCACGATGAGAAAGCCACCGCCGACGCCGAAGAAGCCGGTCATGACGCCGACGCCGGAGGCGGCCAGGAGGATCCGCCGGAGCTCCGGGGCCGGGCAACCCGTGACCGCGTCGTCGGTCGCCGCGCCCGCGCGCTGCCAGGTGGCGCCGGCCGCGACGAGCATCACCGGGATGAAGCTCAGGACGAGCAGCTTGGGGCTCACCTCCCCGTTGGCCAGGGTCCCGACCACCGCCCCCACGGAGGCCGGCCAGGAGAAGGTGAGCGCCAAGCGCCAGCACACCTCTCCGCGGGCCGCCAGGACGCCGGCGCCGACGCCGGCGGCGATCGCGACGACGATCAGCGACGCGGTCGAAGCGCGGCCCACGCCCTCGCCGAGAACGTAGACGAGGACCGGCAGCCCGAGAATCGCGCCGCCGCCGCCGACGGTGCCGACGATCAGCCCGATGGCCAGCCCGAACGGGATCGCCAGCAGTTCGGGGGCGACGCTCACGGTGAGCTGGCCTGCTCAGGCGGCCGTCGGGGTGGGGTGGGCCGGTGTGAACGGCCAGCCCTGCCGGCCCCACTTCGGCACGCCGCCGTCGACCACGTGGATGACCTCCTGCGCGCCGGCGCGCTGGACGAGGCTCGCCCCGGTCGCCGCCCGCTGCCCGGACCCGCAGACGACGGCGATCGGGCGGGCGGAGTCCAGTCCGTCGGGGAGCGCGCGGACGTCGTGGTAGGCGCAGAAGACCGATCCCGGGATGTGGCCGGCGTCCCATTCGGTGCGCTCGCGCACGTCGAGGACCTGGAGGTCGCCGTCGGGCGACCAGCGCTCGTGGAGCTCCTCGATCGTCAGCCGCTCGACGCGATCGACCGGACGGCCCTCCTCCCGCCAGGAGGTCATGCCGCCGGCGAGGTAGCCGCCGATGCGGGTGATGCCGACGGACTGCGCGAGGTCGACGGCGCTGCGGGCGTCCGCGTCGTCCCGGCCGATGAGCACCACGTCGCGCTCGCGGTCGGCCAGCCACGCGAGCTTCGTGCCGAAGCCCGCGCGCAGCGACGTGATGCCGATCGCGCCGGGGACGTGGGCCTCGTCGAACTGGGAGTCGGTCCGGACGTCGACGAGCAGGGCGCCGTCGGCGCGCAGCGCCTCGACCTGCCGCGGCGCCAGGGGGTGGCCCTCGACGCCCTCGCGGTTCAGGGGGCCGCGGTTGATCGCCACGATCGCCTCGAAGTTCGGCGGCTGGGGTCCCAGCTTGCCGAGCGCGTCGTGCACGAAGGCGTCCTCGTCCTCGATGCCGAGGGCCGCGTTCTCGGCGCGCTCGTAGCCGATCGTCGAGGAGCACTTCATGTCCATGCCGGGCCCGCCGCACATCGAGCCGCCGAGGTGCCCGGGCCACACCTCGACGTCCGCGGGCAGCGTCAGGATCTGGGACCGCAGCGACCGGAAGATGCCGCGGGCACCCTCCTCCTTGTCGATCGCGAGGTCGGGGCGCGCGACGTCGCCCACGAAGAGCGTGTCCCCGGTGAGCGCCGCCCAGGGCCGTTCCGGGTCGCGAGCCTCGTCGAACAGCAGGAACGCGGTGTGCTCCGGACGGTGCCCGGGGGTGTGCAGCGCGGTGACCCGCACCCGGCCGAGCGACAGCTCCCAGCCGTCGTCGAAGCCGTCGTGCGCGTAGTCGGCCTCGGCGAGAAGGTGGACGTGGATCGTGGCGCCGGTGGCGGCGGCCAGGCGACCGTGGCCGGAGACGTGGTCGGCGTGGTTGTGGGTCTCCAGGATGTGCTCGATCGAGACGCCGAAGTACCGCGCCAGGCGCAGGTACTCCTCGATGTCGAGCCTGGGATCGACGACCGCGGCGACGCCGGCGCTCTCGTCGCCGATGAGGTAGGAGGCGCACCCGAGGTCGTCGTGGGTGATCTGGCGGAAGATCATCGGTCGCTCCCGATCAGGGCGCTGAGCTCCTCGATCTGGCTCTGCAGCGCACCGCAGATCTGCTCGCACAGCGCGAGCACGCTGGGATCGGCGATCGCGTACCGCGACGTCGTGCCGTCCTTGCGCCGCGACAGGATCCCCGCCTGCAGCAGCGTGCCGAGGTGCTTGGAGGCGTTCTGCTGGCTGGTGCTCAGGAGCTCGGCCAACTCACCGACCGAGCGCTCCTCCTCGCGGAGCGCATCCAGGAGCCGGATCCGCGTCGGGTCACCGATGACGCGCAGCCGCTGGGCGATGACCTCGGCGAGCTCGGTGGGAATCGGATGCGGAAGCACTCCACCACTCTACCACTCAACGCTTGTGAAAGGATGCCGCCCGCAGCGGCCTCCGCCGCACGTTTCTCGGCCACCGGCCGACGAACGTGCGCCGCCGCGCCCGAACGGGTTATCGCCGGGGCTTCAATGCATCAGCCGTAGAGGAAGGTGAGCTGCGCCTCGCCCTTGGTGCAGCTGTAGTTCGTTTTGCCGCCCTCCGCGTCGGTCGGCTCGCAGGCGAATCCGCGCGAGGCGTACGGCGCGCGGCCGCGGCCCTCGGCGGCGTTCGCGATCGCCACGGTGGCAGCGCAGTCCAGGCCGGTGGCCTTCACGTTCTCGGCCAAGTGGCCGGGAACCGGGACGTCCGGGCACGACACGCCCGCGGAGGAACCGGAGGCAGGGGTCTGCTCGGGGACCGACTTCGGCGTCGCCGACGGGGCCGCATTGCTCCCGCCCGTCTTTGGCCCGTCGTCGCCGCACCCGGCCAGCCCGAGCGTGCAGGCGGTCAGGAGCGGCGCGGCGAGGGTGCGGGGAGTCATGGTCGTCGGTCTTCCCTCTCCGCCGAGAAGCTACGTGTCATTCGTCTTACGAGCCGAGAACTCTCCCCTCGCCTGGCCGTGCGTCAGGGCGTTGGCTTGCGGCGAGTGACGCCGCCCACTGGGGGTTGGGTCGTGTGGGCGTCATCTACGGCCACTAGGGCCCAAGCCCTCTGGTTCGCCCCCATCCGAGTATTGAGAATCAGTCTCGTTCTCAGGAAGGCTCTTCACCCGCCGCGCGATCCTGGGCTCTGATACGAGACCAGACGATGACCGACTCCGCAGCGGTCGGCCCGATGCGTCCGGCGATACCCTCGCTCCGAGCCGTGCCCCACCCCTACGAAGATCGCCACGATGTCGCCGTGCTCGGCGGCGGGGCCATCGGCCTCGCCATCGCTTGGCGGGCGCGCCGGCGTGGCCTCAGCGTCGTGCTGGTCGACAAGGGCGACCTCGGCCGTGCCGCCTCGCACGTCGCCGCCGGGATGCTCGCGCCGGTCTCAGAGGCCGACCCGGGGGAGCGCGCGCTGCTCGAGCTCGGGCTGCGCTCGGCGCGCGCCTGGGGCGCGTTCGCGGCCGAGCTCGAGGACGTCTCGGGCCGGCCGGTCGGCTATCGCGCCTCGGGGACGCTCGTGGTCGCCCGCGACGGCGACGAGGCCGAGGCGCTCGAGCGCGAGCTCGCGGTGCGCGAGCGCCTCGGGCTCCGCGTCGAGCGGCTGCTGCCCAGCGCCGCCCGTCGCCTGGAGCCTGCGCTCGCCCCGACCCTCCGCGCCGCGTTCCACGCCCCCGACGACCACACGGTCGACCCGCGCCGGCTCACCGCCGCGCTCGCCGTCGCCGCGGCCCGCGCGGGCGTGGAGTACCGCGTCGGCCAGGAGGTGACCGCGGTGCTCCCCGGCGAGGGCGTCGAGATCGAGGGGCGCCAGACCGTCGCCGCCGAGCGCATCGTGATCGCGGGCGGCGCGTGGTCGGGCGCGATCCCCGGCGTGCCCGTGGTCCCCGTCCGGCCGGTGAAGGGGCAGACGCTGCGCCTGCGCCCGGCCTCCGGCGAGCCCGCGCTGCTCGAGCGGCCCGTCCGCTACGAGGGTGGCTATCTCGTCCCCCGCGGGGACGGCGAGCTCATCGTCGGGGCGACGATGGAGGAGCAGGGGTTCGATGTCGCGATCACCGCGGGAGGTCTCCACGAGCTCCTGCGGGACGCGAGCGAGCTCGTCCCGGGCGTGCTCGAGCTCGAGGTCACCGAGACGCTCGCGGGCCTGCGCCCCGGGACGCCCGACAACGCGCCGCTGCTCGGCGAGCTCGACGGCGTCGTCTTCGCCACGGGGCATCACCGCAACGGCATCCTGCTCACGCCCGTCACCGCCGAGCTCGTCGTCGCGCACCTCGCCGGCGAGGAGGAGCTCGGCGCCACCTTCGCTCCGGGCCGCTTCGCCGCTGCGGAGGCCGCGGCGTGATCACCGTCAACGGCATCCCGAACGGACTGGTGCCGCCGGGCAGCACCGTGCGGGCGATGCTCGACCTGCTCGGGATCGACGCCGCCGCCCGCGGCGTGGCGGTCGCCGTCGACGGCGAGGTCGTGCCGCGGGCCGAGTGGTCCTCGGCCGCGCTCGCCGACGAGGCGCGCGCCGAGGTCCTGACCGCCGTGCAGGGAGGCTGAGCCGCGTGGAACCGATGACCCAGACGGCCACCGACCCGCTCGTCATCGGGACGCGCACGTACCGCTCCCGGCTCCTGCTCGGCACGGGCGGCTTCCCGCGCTTGGAGACGCTCGCGGAGGCGATCGGCGCGAGCGGCACCGAGCTCGTCACCGTCGCGCTGCGCCGCATCGACCCCGCGCAGCACGGCTCGCTTGTCGACGTCCTCGCCACCGCGGGGGTCGAGCTCCTGCCGAACACCGCGGGCTGCTTCACCGCGCGCGAGGCCGTGCTCACCGCGAAGCTCGCCCGTGACGCGTTCTCGACAGAGCTGATCAAGCTCGAGGTCATCGGCGACGAGCGCACGCTGCTGCCCGATGCCGTCGAGCTCGTCGCCGCCGCCGAGGAGCTCGTCGCCGACGGCTTCACCGTGCTGCCCTACACGACCGACGATCCCGTGCTCGCGCGGCGCCTGGAGGACGTCGGCTGCGCGGCGGTCATGCCGCTCGGCTCCCCGATCGGCTCGGGCATGGGCATCGGCAATCCGTACAACATCGGGCTGATCGTCGAGCAGGCGAAGGTGCCGGTCGTGCTCGACGCGGGCGTCGGGACGGCGAGCGACGCGGCACTGGCGATGGAGCTCGGCTGCGACGCGGTGCTCTGCGCCAGCGCGATCTCGCGCGCGCAGGATCCCATCGCGATGGCGCTGGCGATCCGCGCCGGCGTGGAGGGCGGGCGCCTGGCGCGCGGCGCAGGGCGGATCCCGCGACGACGGTACGCCGCGGCGTCGACCCCGGACGCCGGCCGCGCGGACTTCGGGTAGTGGCCGATCACGCCGACCACCTGCTCGACGCGTTCGAGGCGGCCTGGACCGCCCGCGACCCGTCGGCGTTCTACGACATGTGCGCGAGCGACGTGCACTACGAGGACCCGTTCTGCGGGCCGCCCCTGGAGGGCCCGGCGGCGATCGGCAGGCACGCCGAGCGGCTGTGGGCGGGCTTCCCCGATGTGCGCGCCGACCGCTCGGGCGAGCGGCTCGGCGACGGGCGCTACGTCGCGGCCCCGGTCAAGCTCGTCGGGACGAACACGGGAGAGCTCGAGGGGCTGCCGCCGACCAAGCGCTTCGTCGTCGTGCAGGTCGTCCTCTACTGCGAGGTCTCGGCCGGCGGCGACGAGCTGTTCCGGATCCGCGCGTTCTGCGACCGCTACGACGCGGCGATGCAGCTCGGGCTGCTCCCGAAGCCGGGCACGCTCGGGGAGAAGGCGCTGCTGGCCCTGCGCGGCTTCGGGCTCGGCGCGCGGCGGTGAGGCTCGGCCGCGGATCGGGGACCGTCGAGCATGGCCATCAGGGCGCAGCCGGCGTCAGCGTCGAAGGACCTCGACGCCGTTCCCGCCCGCGATCGCCGCGATCGCCGCGTCGAACGTCACGAGCGGAACACCGGCACGGCGCGCGACGGTGAGCAGCAGGGCGTCGGTCACCTGGCGGTGTCCGACGATCCGCGGGACGTCGGCGTCGGTCATCGAGACGTCGTCGAGGAGGAAGCGATGCTCGCCGACCCCGCGCAGATCGTGCAGGACGCTGCGTGCCTCTTCGACGCCGAGCGCGCCGACGATGGCCTTGGCGTTGGACGAGATCCGCACGAAGCCCGCTTCGGAGACTGGACACGTGGCCCACGGCCCCGTCCGCTCATCGAACCATGCGGACACGGCTGCGTGGTGGACGTGGGTATCCCAGGCGAGCGCGACGAGCGCGTTGACGTCGAGCAGGGCCATCTTCCTCAGGCTTCGTCGAGAGCTCTGCGGACCATCTCGGGCGTGATCGGCGGCGCCCCAGCCGGCGAGCGGATGACCGGCCGCCCGTGCTCACGCTCGACCCGGGCAGGCATCAGCCCGCGGCGCGCGAGGTCGGACACCACCGCACCGATCGAGGTGCCCTCGTCCCGCGCGAGCTCTCGAGCCGCGACGATGACGTCGTCGTCTATGTCCAGCGTGGTGCGCGCGATGCGCTGATGCTAGCGCATCAGCGCATCGCAACCTACCCCTCGACGATCAGCGTGCCCGCCATGCCGGGATGGATCGTGCAGACGTACTTCACGGTGCCGGCCTTCTCGGGCGTGAACGCGAAGGTCCCATCCTTGCCGAACGTGTCCGACTCGAAGGCCGCGCCCTCCTCGGCGGTCACGTTGTGCGGGATGTCCTCGAGGTTCTTCCAGGTGACCTTGGTGCCGACCTTGACCGTCACGTCGCGGGGCGCGAACTGCAGGCCCTTCATGCCGATCTCGACGGCCTTCCCCGAGGCGGCGGGCGCGGAGCTCGTCGGCGTCGTCGCGTCGGAGGCCGTCGACGCGGTGTCGCTGCTCCCGCCGCAGGCCGCGACGGCGAGAACTACGGCGGCGAGGGGAACGGGCAGGAGGCGACGCATGGCAAAGAAGGTACGCACTCAGGGTGATCCCCGCCCCGCGAGCAGTTGGCGCACGTTCGTCGTCCCGCGACCGACGAACGTGCGACGCGGGCGCCAAGCATCACTGATCCCTGCCTCCTACGCCGCCGGCGCGACCTCCACCAGCACCGGCGCGTGGTCGGAGAGCGCGCCCGCGTCGAGCAGCCGCGCGCCGACCCGCGTCCAGCCCCGCGCGAGCACGTGGTCGACGTCGTGGCCGCCCAGGTGGGCGAAGCCCGGCGCGACCGGCGCGCGCACGTTCGTGTCGCCGCCGAGCACGAGGCGCGGGGCATCCGCGCTCCAGCCGAGCAGTTCGCGCGCCGCGGTCCGCGCGTCGGCGAGCGCGCGCGCTTCGGAGTGGACCTGCGCGTGGAAGTTCGCCCACCAGGCCCCGTCGGCGGTCCGGACCGCGTGCACGACACGGCGTTCGGGGCACCGCCGCAGCGTCGCGCGCCGGTGCTCGGTGATCGCCTGGCCGCGGACGAGGATCGTGTTCGCGCCCCCGCCGTTGGACTTGATCACGTCGGGGAGGCGCGTCGCGACCGCCCTGCGCAGCGGCAGGAACGTGTTGCGCGAGGTCGGCGCGGTGCGTGCGTTCGCCACACACGCCCGCCCGAGCACCGGCCCCCACCACGGCGGCACCTCCTGCAGCAGCGCGACGTCCCACTCCCAGCCCGCGACCGTCGCCGCGAACTCCGCGACCATGTCGCGCCCAGCTCCGGGGACGCTGCGCCCGTGGAAGAGGTTCCAGGTGAGGACGCGCATCCTGAGTAGTCTGGCGCGCTTGACTCGGCACTTCCTCACCGGCGAGGAGCTCTCGCCGCCCGAGCTGCACCGTCTGCTCGACCGCGCGCTCGAGCTCAAGGCCGCGCCGCGCTCCTCACGGGC
Organism: Solirubrobacterales bacterium; assembly: GCA_038321325.1. GTDB lineage: Bacteria > Actinomycetota > Thermoleophilia > Solirubrobacterales > Solirubrobacteraceae > Paraconexibacter. The sequence continues at coordinate 8,655 of JBBQEV010000026.1, read as the reverse complement.
GCTCGAGCACGCCTGCGTCGCGCTGATCTTCGAGAAGCCCTCGACGCGGACGCGGCTCTCCTTCGAGGCCGGCGTCGCCGAGCTCGGCGGCCACCCGCTCATCCTGCGCCCGGGCGAGATGCAGCTCTCGCGAGGTGAGTCGGTCAAGGACACCGCGCGGATCCTCAGCGGGCACGTGCAGGCCGTCGGGGTCCGCACGGGCCCCGACGCGCTGCTCGAGGAGCTCGCCGCCGAGGGCTCGATCCCCGTCTTCAACATGCTCACGGCGGGGCACCACCCGTGCCAGGCGCTCGCCGACCTGCTCACGCTGCGGGAGGCGCTCGGCACGCTGGCGGGCCGCAAGCTCGCCTACGTCGGCGACGGCAACAACGTCGCGCGCTCGCTGGCGATCCTCGGTGCGCTGGCGGGGGTCGAGGTGGCTGTCGCGTCCCCTGCGGGCTACGAGCTCGAGGCCGTCGCCGGGGCGCAGCTCACGCGCGACCCGCTCGAGGCCGTCGACGGCGCCCACGCCGTCTACACCGACGTGTGGGTCTCGATGGGCGACGAGGCGACCGCGGAGGAGCGCCGCGCCGCGCTGGCGCCCTACCGCATCGACGACGCGCTGCTCGACCGCGCCGCGCCCGGCGCGATCGCGCTGCACTGCCTGCCCGCCCATCCCGGCGAGGAGATCACCGAGCAGGTGCTCTACGGCCCGCGGCAACGCATCTGGGATCAGGCGGAGAACCGGCGCCACGCGCAGAAGGCGCTGCTCGAGCTGCTGGTGGCGCGATGAGCGCGCCGGCGCTCGACTGGGCCGACGGCGACTACGGCCCGACCGCCGCGGCGCTCGAGCCGGTCGCCGGCGTGCTGCTCGACGCGCTCGCCGTGGCCCCTGGCGAGCGCTTGCTCGACGTGGGCTGCGGGACCGGGAACCTCGCACTCGCGGCGACGGCACGAGGGGTGCGGGCGACGGGCGTCGACCCCGCCGCGGGGCTCGTCGACCGCGCCCGCGCGCGGCCGGGAGCGGACGACGTCGAGTGGGCGGTGATGGTGGATGAGGAGCTGCCCGTCGCCGAGAACGCCTTCGACGTCGTCGCCTCCTGCTTCGCGGTGATCTTCGCCCCGGACCCGGCACGGGCCGCTGCGGGGCTGCGGCGCGCCGCCGCGCCCGGCGGGCGGATCGGGCTGACCGCCTGGCTGCCCGAGGGCGGAGTCGCCGAGGCGGGCCGCGTCGTCATGGGCGCGCTCGCCCCCGGGCGACGCCCGACGCCGTGGTTCGAGCGGGTCGTCGCCGCGGAACTGCTCGGCGTCCCGGTCCAGGTGACGCGCCACGCGCTCACCTTCACCGCGGACTCGGCAGAGGCTTGGCTGGTCGCGCAGGAGCGCCACCACCCCGTCTGGCGGATGGCCGTCCGCGCGCTGGCGCCGGAGGTCTGGGCCGGGGCGCGCGCGGAGACGCTCGCCGCGCTCGAAGCCCACAACGACGACCCGGCGGCGTTCCGGGTGCAAAGTCCTTACGTCGTCGTGATCGCGGACAGTCCTTGACCGCGAGGTCTGGGATGGTCTCCCCATGATCAACAGCGTGGACTTCGTCGGAATCCCCTCGCAGGACGCCGAGCGCTCCCGCGCGTTCTACGTCGACACCCTCGGGCTGCGCCCCGACGAGAGCGCGCGCTTCGAGATCTGGGTCGGCGAGACCTGCTTCGGCATCTGGGAGCCGGAGCAGATGGGCCGGGAGTTCACGCCCCAGCGCAACGCCCATGTGGCGCTCCGCGTCGACGACGTGGCCACGGAGCGCGCCGAGCTCGAGGCCAAGGGCGTCGTGTTCGAGGGCGACACCTTCGACACCGGCGTCTGCCACATGGCGCTCTTCCGCGACCCGGACGGAAACGACCTCATGCTGCACCACCGCTACGCACCGCCCGCCGCAGCGCAGTAGCGCGATGGCTCGCACCCAGACGATGGTGCAGCTCTCCGAGGAGCTTGTCGTCTCGCTGGACGAGGGGTGGGGGGACCTGAGCGTTCCGACGGACGCGGCCACGGAGGAGCTCCTTCTCCGGCTCGACGCCGAAGAGCGCGCGGGTGGACACGACCCGTGGTGAGGCGCGGTGAGGTCTGGCGGTACGAGCACCCCCGCGCAGGACGGCGCCCGTTCCTGATCCTCACCCGCGACGAGGCGCTCCCGGTCCTGATCTGAGTGCTCGCCGTCCCCGCGACGCGGACCGTGCGGCAGATCCCGACGGAGGTCGATCTCGACCGCAGCGACGGCGCGAGCTACCCCCCGTTGTAGGCGTAGGAGCGGGGCTCGGTCGCCGCGACCACCGCCAGCGGGCCGCCCATGTCGCCGGCGGGCAGGGGCACGCGGCCCTGTGCGTCGGTGACCAGCTGCCCGACGACCCGCCCGTCGCGCAGCAGCTCGACCGCCACGCCGGGGAGCCCCTGGCGCCCGGTCACCTCTCCGCCGAGGAGCGTCGTGCGCAGCACGGTCGCGGTGGCGCCCGAAATCGCGACGCGCGGCGGCAGGAGGCGCTCGCCGCCCAGCTCCGCGCGCACGATGCGGCAGGGCGCGTCGAGGACCTTCTCGTCCGCGAACGCGTCGCCGACGCCGCATCCGACGTCGGTCGGCGCCTCGACGAACACGGCGCTGCTGCCGGCCGCGTCCCAGTCGAGGAGCTTCATTCCCCCGGCCGTGCGCCCGGTGAAGCCGCGCGTGCCGGCGGCGAAGTCGGCGAAGCCCGGTGCGACGCCGGGGGGGAAGGAGTCCAGCAGCGTGGTGACGCCCGCACGGGTGACGACCGGGGAGCGGATCGCCGCGTACTCCTCGCCGTAGCCGCGTGAGCCGCGCAGCCGCGCCCGCCCCGAGCCCACCCGGGTGACCGAGAGCCCGGTCGCGCCGTTGCCGTCGTCGAACGGGACCTCCCCGGTGGCCGCGAGCGTGGTGCCGTCCGTGTCGATCTCCGTGGGGTCCATCCGCCCGGCCACGGCCTCGCCGCGCACTGGGCCGCCGTCCAGCGAGCGGGAGCGCACGCGCTTGCCGTCGGTCCAGAAGACGCGTCCCCGGCCGACGGTGACGTCGGTCGCGCGGACGCCGCGGACGACAACCCTCGTGCGGCCTACGGCGAGACCGAAGGCGACGAGATCGCAGCGCCCGCCGCAACGCGCGTAGACCACGACGACCCGGTCGCGGCGGTCGCGGCCGACATCCACCGCGCCGATCCCGCGCCCGGCCGCGAGCCGTACGGCGGGACGGTCGCCGTCGCGCACCACCACCTCGACCCCGCGGGTCCCGACGCGCCGGCTGTAGGCGACGACCGAGCCGTCGATCCCGACGCCCAGCGGCGCGGTGACCTCGGCGAGCACCCGGTCGGGCACCGGCGTCGCCGACGCGCCGCCGGGGAACGCCGCGAGCAGCGACAGCGCGGTGAGCGAGACGAGGCGGGTGGACATGCCCATCCAACGCGGGCGACGACGAGAAGTCACGCGGGCACAGCGGCGGGGCCACATCACGCGGGCGCAGCCGCGGGGCCACAAACAGCTAAGGCCGGCTCTTGCTACGCCGGCCCATCACTGCCCGATCGGAGACCACCATCGCTGACATAGTCCCAGGACGATTGTGATGCCTGGGCGATGAGAAAATCCCGGCGGCTTGACGCCCCCGAGTTGGGCCTCGTCGGACGATCAGCCTAGCGCGGTCGGGCCCGGCCGGGGGGCAGGGTGTTCGCAGCCGACGTGCCGCGGTACGTTGGAGCGGATGCCGCGCCCCGAGGAGCCCGCCCCCCGCAAGGCGCCCGCGCGCAGCACGGCGAAGAAGCGAGCACCGAAGGCCTCCGTGCCGGCGCGCGAAGGCCGGGCGCCCGCCTCCCGGCCTGCCGCCGCGCCCGCCCCCGCGCCCGAGCCGACGTCGGTCGCCGCGCGCGACGAGGCGCTGCGCGCGAACCTCGCAGCGCTCCGCGACCTCCTCGCCGGCGGGGTCGTGCTCACCGCCCAGCGCCTGCAGGAGACCGTCGACGACGCGGTCACCCGGGGGCGGATCACGCGCCGCGACGCGGAGGAGCTCGCGGGCGGCCTCGTCTCCTCCGGCCGCCAGCAGACCGCCGACCTCCTCGCCGACATCGAGCAGCTCCTCGACCGCGGCCGCAGCGACCTCACCTCCGCCACCAAGGCCACGGTGAAGGGCTCCGGCGACCGCGTCCTGCGCGAGGTCGATCGCGCGCGTCGCGTCGCGGGGCTCGGCTCGTCGTTCCCGATCCTGGGCTACGACGAGCTCACCGCCGTGCAGGTCGTCAAGCGCCTGGGCGGGCTCACGCCGGCCGAGCTGCGGATCGTCCGCGACCGCGAGCGCCGCGACGCTGCCCGCTCGACGGTCCTTGACGCGGTCGAGGCCGCGCTTCGCTGAGCCGCGGCCCGGGTGCCATCCTGAGGGGATGGACCAAGCCGCGCCCGCCGCCGACCTCGACCCCGCGGCCCGCCCGCCGCGCCCCGAGCGCGGACAGGAGGTGGAGCTCACCGTCGATCGCCTGGCCTACGGCGGCAACGGCATCGCGCGCCACGGCGGCTACGTCCTGTTCGTCCCCGGCACGTTCCCGGGCGACCGGATCCGGGCCCAGGTGACCAAGCGCAAGCGCGCCTACGGCGAGGCCCGTCTGCTCGAGATCGTCTTCCCGAGCCCGGATCGCATCCCGCCGCGCGCCGAGCACCCGGGCGTCGCCTGGCAGGTCCTGCCCTACGAGAAGCAGCTCGCGATCAAGGTCGACCAGGTCGGCGACGCGCTGGCCCGCATCGGGCACCTCGAGGGCTTCGCGCTCGAGCCCGCGATCGCCGCCACCGAACAGTGGGGCTACCGCAACAAGCTCGAGTACTCCTTCGGGACGTCCGCGGACGGTTCGCTCGCCTGCGGCTTCCACGCCCCCGGGTCGTGGGAGGACATCGTCGACGGCGTCTCCCTGCTCGGCTCCGAACGCCTGGCCCGCGCTCGCGAGGAGGTGCTCGCCTTCTGCCGCGCCCAGGGCCTCACGGCCTACGACCGCCGCGCGCAGGAGGGTTTCCTGCGCAATCTCGTGCTCCGCGAGGCGCGCCGCACGGGCGAGACGCAGATCCGCCTGGTCACCTCGCGCGGCGACCTCGACACCGCCGCGTTCGCGCAGGCCGTGGAGGCGACGTCGCTCGTGTGGACCCAGGTCGACCAGGTCGGCGAGACCACGCAGGGCGGCTTCTCCGAGCTGGTCGCCGGGCGCGAGACGATCGTCGAGCAGCTCGGCGGGCTCGAGTTCGCGATCAGCCCTGAGGCCTTCTTCCAGACGAACACCGAGATGGCCGAGCAGCTCTACGCGGTGGCGCAGGAGTACGCGGGCTTGCAGGGCTGGGAGCGCGTCTACGACCTGTTCTGTGGAATCGGGACGATCGGCTTGACGCTGGCCCGCCGCGCCGGCGAGGTCTGGGGCCTGGAGGTCGTCGAACCCGCGGTGGCCGACGCGATCGCCAACGCTCGCCGCAACGAGATCGAGAACGCGAGCTTCTTCGCGGGCGACGTGCGCCTCGCGCTGCGCGAGCTCGTCGAGACCGCGGGGCGCCCCGACGTGCTCGTCGTCGACCCGCCACGCGCCGGCCTCTCCCAGAAGGTCGTCCGCCGCGTCATCGAGGCGAGCCCGAAGCGCATCGTCTACGTCTCCTGCAACCCGACCACCCTCGCCCCGAACGCGGCACAGCTCGTCGAGGCCGGCTACACACTCAAGAGGGTCCGGCCGGTCGACATGTTCCCGCAGACGCCGCACATCGAGTGCGTCGCGCTGCTCGAGCGAGGGCCATAAACGGTGGCTCTTCGCCGTCGCGCGCAACCAGGGCTATGAGATCGGCCGCGACGCCGCGCGCGCCTCGAGCATCGACGTCCCTGTCAGCGTCGACGCCCACTCCGGGGAGACCATCGGCGACCTGATCGCCGGCCCCGACGACCTCGTCGCCCAGGCCGAGGACCGCGAAGCCTCAGAGCCACCCGGGAGGTCCTCTCCGGGTCTCGCCATCCCCGGGAGCCTTGTTTCCTCGATCGCCGTCGTCAATCAGCGGGCAGCGCCCTCAGCCACAATCACGGCACTACAGTAGAAGGCTTCGACGCTGAGCGCTTGGGACAACCGCACACCGATCGCGGTCCGTGCATCCCGCCGCGACGAGCACGAATCTTGCCTAGCAGCACCGCGGGCAGGTCGCGGCCGTGGGTCGCTGCGTGGACTTACGTGTAGCGACGGCACACACGATCCACGGCAGCTCCGGAGCCGCGACCGACGAGACCCATCGCCTGGCGGATCTGGCGGTCGCTGGCCGGTCCGTTGCCGCCTAGCAGCCCAGGATCACGACGTGCGGCAGGGCGCCCGCGCGTCGCCGTCCGCGGAGGAGCCGGAGGCCGGCGCCGAACTGGCGGCAACCCTTCGCGTCCGCCGAGATCCCGAGCCGGGCGAGGTACGGGACGGCGAAGATCCCGGTCGAGTCCCCGACGAACAGCGCGCCGCGCGCTCCCGGCTGGTGCTCACCCCGGGCCGCAGCGCTCCGCCCGTCCCCGCAGGCATCGGCGGCTGCGGCGGGAAGCGCCCACAGCACAGCGGCCAGGACGGCGCACAGCACGGCACGACGGGTCATCACCGACCTCCGGTCAGGACGGGGCGCCCCGTGAAGATGCGCGCGGGGGCCGAGCCGACGGACCGGACCCCGTCAGCGGCGAGTCCGAGCGTGAGGATGCGGGTGGTCGAGGTGCCCGGCGAGCGCGCACCGAAGACGAAGTTCCCAAGCGAGTACGCCACCACGCGCCGGCGCCCGACACGACGCGTCGGCTGCAGGACGTGCGGGTGCGCGCCGATCACGGCCGTCGCGCCGCTGTCGAGCGCGAGCCGCGCGAGCGCACGCTGCCGGGCGTTCTCCGTCGTCTCGCGCTCAACACCCCAGTGAAAGCTCGCGACGACCACGTCCGCTGTGCGCCGGGCGGCACGGACACTCGCGCGGACGCGGTCGGGGAACGCCCATGCGGTGCCCGGCGAGCCCGTGCCCGCACGGAACTCGAACGGGAGGATCTCACTGAAGCCGACGAACGCGACGCGGAGCCCGAGCCGCTCGACCACCGCCGGCCGGTACGCCGACCCCTCGTCGGCACCGGCGCCGAACGGCGTGATCCCGGCGGCGCGCGCCGCCCGCAGCCCGTCGAGCAGTGCGACGCGCCCGAAGTCGACCGCGTGGTTGTTGGCGAGGGAAACGACGTCGAGCCCGCCGACCCGTGCAGCAGCCCGCAAGGACGAGGGGCGACCGCGGAACGTGAACTGCTTCTTCTGCGGCGAGCCGCGCAGCGAGATGGCGCACTCGAGGTTCGCGAACGCCAGATCCGCCGCGCGAAGGACCGGCCCTACGGAGGCCCACGGCCATGCCGGGCCGAAGCGGGCGATCTGCGCGCCCGGGAGGTCCCCGAGGTTCACGTCGCCGACGGCGGCGAGCCGCAACGCCCGAAGCACCGCCCTGCGCTCCGTCCCGCGTCGCTCGCCGAGGACCAGCCGCACCGCCACGCGGCTGCCCTTGAGCGGCGTCCGGATGACGATCATCCGGGGCGACGACGCCGCGCCGAGCGTCCGCACCCGCTCCCAGCCGACCCGCCGGCGGACCTGGACCCCGACGCCGGCCGGCCCGCGACCGACGCGAAGGGCGAGCCGTCCGCCCGGTGCCACGGCACCGACGGACAGCGCCAGCGAGGGAACGGAGGCCGGTGCCGCAGGGCCGGTGGGGCCGGTCGGCCCGGTGGCACCGGACTCCGAGAGGCCGTCGGGAACCTGCGCGACGGCTGTCGGGGCGGCGACGCCCGTCGAGAGCGCGACGAGCGTTGTCAGCCAAGGACGGCGCATGGGCCCGCGACCCTACTCGACGGTCCCATTCCCGAAAAAGGGGTGTCCCTGGTCGCCAGCGCGGCCGATAGGATCGCGAACGGCATCCGGCGATTCGCGAGCGAGTGGCACCGCTGAGTGGAGGGGCTCAAGCCGCGCCCTGGGCAACGGGTGATCAATCCGCAGTCGGTCGCCGCGCCTCAAGCTGCGCAGCGCGACGTCGACGACGGCTCGGTATTCCCTGCGACCTGCTCTCGCATCGGGATCGATCTTTGGCGGTGCCGGGGCACCGCCGGCACCGGTAGGGCTGCCCTCTGGGGATCTGGGTGGTGTGGTGGTGACTGTCGTCTTCGCGGTACTGGGGGCTGGGCAGTGGCCGCGGGCCGAGGGCGGGTGGGGCCGGGGTGTTGCGTGCGGCGTACAAGCGTGCGGGCGGCGCCGGCGGCCCTCGCTGCCGGCGAAGAAGGGCTTGCGTGCGGATGCGCGCGATGGCAGCAGATGCACCCTTCCGGACCGCGTGCGAGCGTCGAGTCGCCTCGCACCAGTCCCGTCGTGAGTCTGGCCCGATCCAGGCGGTGGTGGGGAGCGCGGGCGGGACGGGCGGTCGGGCGACGAATCGTTCGGGCCGGGCGGCGTAGTCTGCCGCTAGGACCCGCTAGGACGCTGGTGTCCACGCAGGAAAAGGGGGGCTCCGACCATCGATGTAGGTCGTTGGTCGCGGGAATGTGCTCGTGAGCGGGGAGTTTGCACGGTGGGTCGGGATTGTGGAACTCGTGACGGTTCCGGGGGCTTCTTGACCGCGCGTCAGCGCCGCTGAAAGCCGCTT
>JBBQEV010000025.1:0-45432 GCA_038321325.1 Solirubrobacterales bacterium | reverse complement strand
GGCGCCCCGGCCGCGCTGGGCCCCGCCGAGCCGCCGGCGCGGGGAGCCCGGAGCCTGCGCCGCGCCCGCGCCGCGCTGGCAGCGCTGCAGGCCGGCCACCTGGGCGCCGCGGACGGGCTCGTGATCGCCGACGAGCACCTCCTCGCGCTGCTCCTCCACGGCGCGGGCGCGCAGGAGGCCGGTGATCTCGCCGACCGGCTCCTCGCCCCGCTCGACGCGCTCTCCGAGGGCCCCCGCGCCCGCGCCACGACGACGCTGCGTGCGTGGCTCGACCATCCGGGGCAGGTGCAGCACGTCGGCGGCGTGCTCCACATCCACCCGCAGACCGTCCGCTACCGCCTCGTGCGCCTCCGCGAGCTGTTCGGAGAACAGCTCGACGACGCCGACGCGCGGTTCGCGCTCGCCCTGGCGCTCCGCGCCCGGGGCGCGGAGTAGCCGCGTGAGCGGCCGCGCGTCAAGCAACTCGCATGGCGGCGCGAGCGGCGTCTGTTCTCCCGCAATCCAGCGGATCTGACCGCGCGGGGTCGGCGCTCAGCTGCCTTTCAGGAGACGCTGCTGGTGGCTCACGGGGCCGTGGGCCACCGCTGAGCGACCTGCTCGGCGCGGCTGTGGCGCCAGGACGGACGAACGATGTGTGCGCCATCCCCCAGGGGGTATGCGCTAGGCTGTTGCGTCCCGCGCCAGGATCATGTGGCGCCGGGCGACCCAGTGATCGGTCCGGCCGTTTCGTCCGCATCAAGGGTAGCTGCACGCTGCGGCGGTCGCAAAGGACGCTCGAGTCAGTTGCGCGATCAACCATCGTCGGCTAGAATTCCGATTCCAGCAGTAGGTATTGCACCGTTCAAGGAGAACCTTGCCCCGCACCACCATCCATCCCTACGAGACCGAGATCTCCCACGACTCGATCGATCTCCTCCTGCGTGACGCGGGCCGCTACGCGCTGCTCAAGCCCGCGCAGGAGCTCGATCTCGCCAAGCGCATCGAGCGCGGCGACCTCGCGGCCAAGGAGATGCTCATCAACTCCAACCTGCGGCTGGTGGTGTCCATCGCGCGCCGCTACGTCGGCTTGGGCCTGAGCCTGACCGACCTCGTGCAGGAGGGCATGGTGGGCCTCATCCGCGCGGCCGAGAAGTTCGACTACCGCAAGGGCTTCCGCTTCTCGACCTACGCGACGCTGTGGATCCGTCAGTCGATCCAGCGCGGCCTGGACAACACCGCCCGTAACGTGCGCCTGCCCGCGAACGTCGCCCAGCGCGCCCGCAAGGTCGGCCGGGCCACGAGCGAGCTGTCGGTCACGCTCGAGCGCGAGCCCACGCTCATCGAGATCGCGACGGCCACGGGCCTGACGCTCGAGGAGGTCGAGGCGGTCAAGGCCGTCGACGTCACCCCCGCCTCGCTGAACTCGCCGGTCGGCGACGACGACGGCGGCGAGCTCGGTCACTTCGTGCCCCACGACGGCCCGGCCGTCGAGGAGGAGGTCGAGCAGTCGCTCATGGCCGGCGAGGTCAGCCGCGCGATCGCGGAGCTGCCCGAGCCCGAGCGCAAGGTCGTGCACCTGCGCTTCGGCACCGACGGCGACGTCCCGCGCACGGCCGCCCAGGCCGCGCGTGAGCTCGGCTGCTCCACCCGCGAGATCACCTCGCTGGAGGAGCGCGCGCTGGCCAAGCTCGCTCAGATCACGGCGCTGCAGGCGCTGCGCGAAGCCGCGTAGCCACCGCTCCATCACGCGGTCCGACGGGCGTCCTGCGGGGCGCCCGTCGTCGTCGCGGCGCGGTCGCCGGCGTCAGACCGCGCGGCGATGCGGGCCGACGCGCAGTCTCACTCGGCCTGACGCCCGAGCAGTGCCACGAAGCGGTCGATCCGGCGGCGCTCCTCCTCGGGCAGCGCGCCGTCGGCCTCGACGAGGAGGGTCATCGGCCCGCGGCGGACCGCCCACTCCCGGGCGACCGCGCCGAAGGCCGGCGCGATCCAGAGCAGGGGCAGCGAGCCCGCGAAGTCCATCACGGTCGTCTCCTGCGCCGCCGCCGTCGCCTCGCGCCGCAGCACCGAGACGGTGAGCAGGCCCACGGCGTGCGCCACGGCGTCGATGGCCGGCAGGCCGCCGTCGTCGGTGAGCAGCGCGATCGAGCCCTCCTGCAGCAGCTGCGCGGGCCAGTCGGCCGGCGCGCCGGCGAACGCCGAGGGTGGGCAGGCCATGCGGAAGAGCGGAGCGTCCATCGCCTTCCACGCTACCCGCCCGGCCAGCGCAGTAGGTTCGAGCGGTGTCGCGCGAGGTCGACGGTGTGTGCGAGTTCGGCTTCCCCGGCCCGCTGCGCGATCGGCTCGTCGGGGCGGTGCTTCGCGGCGAGAAGACCGCCACGTGCTCACTGCTCGTCGAGTGGGAGGTCGAGGGCGCGCCGCTGCCCGCGGTCGGCGAGCGCCACGCCGTGGTCGACTCCCACGGAGCCGTCGTCGCGATCATCGAGCTGGCGGCCGTCGAGGTCGTCCGGCTCGGCGACGTCAGCCTCGGCTTCGCGGTCGACGAGGGCGAAGGCTTCGCCAGCGTGGCCGAGTGGCGCCGCGACCACGAGCGCTTCTGGACCACCGAGGTCCTCCCGACGTTGCCCGAGCCCGGCGCGACCCCGCTGACGGACGACACGCCGCTCGTGCTCCAGCGGTTTCGCCTCGTGTCGGCGGGCCGGGCAGTCGGTGACGGCAGGTAGGTCGATCGGCCCGGCGCCGGTCCAACAGACGTGAGGTGTCGTCCGCGTGCGCGAGGATGCTCGCGTGACCATCACCGACGCGACGCGACTCGCCGTTCTCATTGACGCGGACAACACGACAGCCAGCGTCACCACCGAGTTGCTCGCGGAGATCGCCAAGTACGGAACACCGACGATCAAGCGTGCGTACGGCGACTGGACGACCCAGCAGCTCGTCGGGTGGAAGGAGGAACTGCTGCGCCACGCGATCCAGCCGGTGCAGCAGTTCGCCTACACGCGCGGCAAGAACGCCACCGACTCGGCGCTGATCATCGATGCGATGGACCTGCTCTACGCCGGGAACCTCGAGGGCTTCGTCATCGTCTCGAGCGACAGCGATTTCACGCGGCTGGCGACGCGGTTGCGGGAATCCGGAATGACCGTGTACGGGCTTGGGCGGCGCAACACGCCTGCGCCGTTCGTCGCCGCTTGTGACCGGTTCATCTATCTCGACCTTCTCCGTCCGGAGCCGCAAGAGCCTGAGCGACGAGCAGCGCGAGGCGAGGACCCGGCTCCGCTCCTGCCCGCCCTCGAGCGGATCCTGTCCACGGCGATCACCAGCACGTCCAAGGACGACGGCTGGTCCAATCTCGGCGAGGTCGGGTCCTACCTGATCAAGAGTCATGCGGCGTTCGACCCGCGCGACCACGGCTACGCCAAGCTCGGTGAACTGGTCCGCAACGAGTCCTACGTGGAGGTGAAGGACGTGCCCAGTCCGACCGGGCCGAGCCAGCTGTGGGTGCGGCTGAAGCCGACGGCGCGTACGAACGCACGGAGCCGTTGAACGACGAGGCTCGGCGCATCCGCGGGCGGTGGCGAGGCGGTCGCAGTGACCCTGGCTCGTCCGGAGGGGTAGAGATCCCCAGGGGACCCTTCACAGCCTGACCATCCCGGACCTCCCGCTCGACGTGCGCGGGATGTCCGCCGTGGAGTTGCGCGAGCGCCTCCGGGCGGTCGCTGAGACGCAAGGCGCTGCGGCGCGTGATTTCTCCGCGCGACGGTGCTACAAGTGCATCATGCGCTCGATCGGCATACGGGAGCTCCGGCAGCACGCCAGCCGCTACGTGCGCGAGGCGCAGGGAGGCGAGACGATCGAGGTGACCGATCGGGGTCGCCCGCTTGCTCTGCTCGTACCCATCCCGGAGACCTCTACGTTCGACCGGCTCGCGGCCGCCGGCGCCATCACCCGGGCGTCAGGAAGCCTCGAGGAGCTCGGGCCGCCGCTGCCGCCGGCCGAAGGCGTCCCGCTGCCGTCGGAGGCACTGGCGGAGCTCCGTGAGCACGAGCGCTGAGCGGTTCGTCTACCTCGACGCGTCAGCCCTCGTGAAGCTCGTCGTGACCGAGAAGGAGACGCCGGCGCTCAAGGCGTTCCTCGCCTCGCGCAGGGCCCGCGTGTCGAGCGCGCTCGTCCGCGTCGAGGTGCCGCTCGCAGTTCACCGCCACGGACCCGGCTCCAGCCAGCGCGCCGCTCGGCTGATCGCGCGGATCGACCTGATCGTCGTCGACGACGAGACGCTTGATGCTGCGGGCAGGCTGCACGGTGTGGGCTTGCGCAGCCTCGACGCGATACACGTCGCTTCGGCGTTGAGGTTGGAGGGCGAGGTCTCGACGCTCGTGACCTACGACAAGCGCATGCAGGACGCAGCCGTTGCGGTCGGCCTGCGCTGGCACGCTCCCGGCTCATGAGAACCCGCGGCCCACACCGGCGCCCTGACCAAGCTCACCCGCCGAGGAGCGTCGCGGCGAACGCGCCCTCGAACGACCGATGGCGAAGCTGATCGCCGCCGCGATCGAGCAGGGGCGCTGGGTGCTCGCCGCGTAGGCGAGCAAGCCAGACGCGGGCGCTTACGTCGAAGCCCTGAATCGCGCCGAGAGCTTTCGGATATTCACACGAGGCGGGCCGAGATCTCCGGCGTACGTATAGCGACGGTCGTCTGCCGGCTAGTTGCGCGTGACCACTGCAAGCGCGTCATGAACCACGCTCTGGCGATGATCTCTGCTCCCATTCGGCCACGGTGAAACGCTGCTCGGCCGAAGCGCGACCGCGGGCGTCGATCGTGACGCCCTCGCTTCGCAGGACCTGTCGCACCGTGACGTCGTCAGCCGGTACGCCGGGCCCGGCGGGCCGGAATCCCTCGGGCACCTGTCCTGCGACGTTGAGGACGCGGTAGACGTGCGGAACGCGGTGGCCTTCCGGCGGAGCCAGTCGCCGATCGCCTGCGCGCCGCGGATGTTCCCACCAGCCTGGGCGACATCCTTGTATGCGGTCCACTGCCCAGGCGGGACAGCGGCGACAAACGCGCGGGCCCGAGTGAAGTCGATCGCGGCCACGAGCTAACCAGCGGGTATGCGGGCCGCGGCGACCGCGTCGCTGAGATACGGCGACACCGCGCCCTCAAGTGCAGCCATGGCGTCGACCATGAGGGCCTGCACGGCGGGCCAATCCTGCTCGGGAGTGTCGAGTCCGCTGGTGAAGGACGCGCCGACCGAGCGGCGCTTGCGGCCCTCCTTGGCGTCCCAGACCAGCGGTCCACCGAAGCGCTGCTCGATCGCATCGCGGTCGTGAAAGAGTGCATCGAAGATGCGCTGGTTCATGCTGGCATCTCGATCTTCGAAGCAGAGATAGACGCTTGCCGTTCGTTGCTTGACGCCGTAGATGAAGTGGACTCCTGAGAAACCCGCGCCGGCCCCTAGCCAAGAGTCGGTCGTGGGTGACACGCGAGCGTGCAGTTGCGTTCGCTCGCTCGCAGCATGCAGGACCCCACTCCAGAATCGCACCCGCACGGCGTGTGAGGGCGGCCCCGCTCCGGGTGTCCCCGCGCCGCGAAATTGCGTGCGGATGTCTCTGAGGGCGATCAGCTCGCCATCGCGCTCGGCCAGCCAGAAGGTCCAGCCGTTCTCGGCGCTTGTGCCAGCGCAGTGGACGGCGGCGGCCGACGGCGTGTCGAAGGTCAGCTCGCCGCATTCAAGGCGCCCGTCGGCGAGGACGGTCGCGGTCGCGTCCACGCTCTCCCGGGCCGGGGTGAGCGTCTCGCCTTCCTCCACGTAGCCGGCTTCGACGAGCTTGTCGAGCGCGACTCCTCCACCGGCGGCGCGTGGACCCGGGGCTGCGGCTGCGGCCGCCGCGTCGGTGAGGATGGCCTCGAGGCTGAGTCCGGGTTCCGGCGCTCCGACGCCGAAGGCCGAGGGTGGCGGCCAGATCTGGCAGATCTCTGCGGCCAGCGAGAATCCGCGGCGATTGATGTTGTCAACGTCCCAACTCGGAAGCCTGGACACCTCGGCGTTGAGCATCAGCAGGCTGTGGGCGTGGATGGCAGGCCCCTTGGTCGCCCAGGCGCCGTTCGACAGCGACGAGTTCAGCGGGCCGCTGGTCACGGTGAGGTTCCCGAGCCGGTGGAGCACGGCGTCGCGTGCGGCTTCGAGCTCGTCGGAGGTACGTCCGTCGGCTTCATCCTCGAGCGCCCAGTGCTCGCGCCATTTCTGCGGCAGCAGGTGCTCGAGGGTGAGCTTCGGGGGAAGGGTGAAGACGCTTTCGATCTTGTTGCCGTTACGGCGGCGCTCGAGCTCGATCGCCGAGAGGACCATCACCACGCGGGACTGCTTGACGTCGCGGTACATCGGTCGCGTCACGAGAACGCGCGTGAGGCCGTCGTCGGTCGGCCACACGTTGGTCGCGGCGGATGACTCGGCGAGCGCGTTGATGATGCTCGCGTCGATTGCGGCGGGGTCTTGCCTGGCGGCAGCGAGGAGCTCGGCGCCGGTCTTGTTGTAGTTCTTCGAGGTGAAGCCGCCGAGCATCCGGCGGACCAGCCAGCTCTCGATCGCGAGCAGCGCGTTGCGACGTTGCTCGGGCGTGATCGTCGGGGACCGAAACAGCAGGAGGGCCAACGGCAGGACGGTGGTCGTGTCCAGGGCAGCCAGCGTGGCGAAGAACCGCGCCTCTACGCTTCCGATCGGTTGGGTGTCGAAGGACCGCATCACGGCGGCGTCGGCGCAGATCTCCTTGACGAGCTCACCGATCGCCGTCGGCTCGGTCTTGCCGAGGACGTGGGTGCGGAACTCGCTGAACAGCTCGGTGGCCGGGACGATCCGACCGAGCTTCATCGCCAGCCAGTGCATGAGGAACAGCTCGGCCCGCGGTCGCTTGAGGCGACCTTGACGCTGGTCCTCCCGCCAGTAGGGGGAGCCGAGCTCGGGGTGCCAGATCCCGTCGTGGAGTGCATCGGTGCCGATGCCCGCCAAAGACGCCCGATAGAACAGCGCGTTCTTCACCAGGTCCATCGCGAGCAGCGGGGTGCCGCGCGCGTTGAGCGTCTCAAAGATCACCTGGGCGTTGTCGCCCTGCTCGAGGTTGATGGACACGACGGTGAACAGGTCGGTGAGAGCAACCCGCAGCGCGTCAAAGCGCTTGACGAGCTCGTCCTGGCTGGTCTGATCCTCGCGGGTCCACGCCCGCACGCACTGCCGGAAGAACGCGTGTGCCTCGTGGACGGTGTTGTGCGGGTTGTCGGGCCCGGTGGCGCCGCCGTCGACGTTCATCACGGCGCGGAACGCGACCTGGTTTGCGTTCGTCGGCCAGACCTTAAAGCGCGCATCGCCGGAGGTCAGGTCTGGGTCGTTCAGTGTCAGTCGGCGCAACACACGGCCGGCGGCCGCGGCGCCCGCCTGCTCGGCCTCGCTGGCCGTTGCGGAGAGCAAGAGCTGCAGGGTCGTCAGCCGCTGCTGGCCATCGATCACCAGTCGACGCGTCGCCTCGCCGGGAGTCGTCTCCTCCATGTCCAACACAACCGCGCCGAGGAAATGTGACGCGGTTGCGACCGCCGGATCCATCTGTCGCTCGATGACGCCCACGACGTCCTCCCACAGCGGCCGCCAGTGCGTCTCCTTCTTCCACACGTACGGCCGCTGGTAGAGCGGGACCACGTACCGCACCTCCGTGTTGAAGAGTTGCGCAAGCGTGTTCGTGGCGGGCTTCATCCCGCTCGAGGCTACCGCCGTCTTTCCGACCCCGGGCACGGGTTGTCAGAGCCTGCCGAACCCGTTTCGCCGGCAAGAAGTCGTAGCGGGCGCGACACGGTGCCGGCGGGATTTCCGCGGCACCGCAGACGGGGATCAGTTCGCTGCGGTTCGCTGCGCGTTGTTGCCCTCGCCGAGAAAGGCATTTCGCGGCGGGCTCGAGCTCCTGAACCACAGCACCCAGCCTTCGCACTACCAGGACCCCAAGCCGTCGAGCGGATTCGAACCGCTGACCCCTTCATTACGAGCAAACTTCAGGGTGTCCACGCAGGGCCACACCAGGCCCAGCAGACCCCGAAGAACCTGCACTAGGAGCCCTTCCACAGTGGACTCGCGCGCCCGTGGTGGACCCGCGTCCCTCAGGAGCCGGACGCCGGAAGTACGCGTGGTGAGCCCGGCCTTGAGCGGGTTTCGCCGTCTGGGCGGGGAGAATGTGGCTGGGGATTCCTGGCCGCATGGACCGCTACACCAGATCTGAGGCAGCTTGGCTGCTCGGGCTTTCCCAGCGGGAGGCCCGTGATCTCGACGCGCAGCTGCGGTCGTCCTGGCATGCCTGGGACGGTGACCTCGTTGAGCTTGGGGCGCTCCCGGTGGTGGTGTTGCGCAACGACGTGCATGCCGCCGCGGCCCGGGTAGCGCAGCGGAAGCTCGCGGACGGCCAGCACCCCAGGGAGGCCGGGTTGACGCTCGCCGTGCTCGCGCTGCGCGGCCGCGGTCTGTCGCTGCGCATGGTTGCCGTGGAGCTCGGGATCACGCGGTCGACGGCGGCCAGACGGTTCCGGGCGGGTCTGGATGAGGTGCTCGAGGAGCTCGGCGGCGTGGCCGTCTGAGCGGCGTGGTGGGACAGACGGGCGTCGAGAAGGTGTGGGAGGGCATGGGGCATCGCCGCTACCCGCATCTCTCCCGGCAGGACGTCGGCTTGCTCGACGCTCTGCGGGCGTCGTGCGGGGAGGCGGCCGCGAGGAGCTTTGAGCGGTTGCTGCGCGCGCAGCACCGCGACGAGCGGCACGCCAAGCGGCACGTCCTGACCGACCGCATCGAGCGACGCGTCAGCGCGCGCCGCCGGCGGCGGGCCTGAACCAGCCACCCTGGAGGATCGCCGTGCCGTCACAGGTCGCCGCGAAGAAGAAGGACCGCAAGATGACCGTCGCCGAGGCCGCGGACAAGTGGGAGCACGCGAAGACCCAGATCGAGGAGGCCAAGCCCGTCCTCGAGCAGGCCACCGCGGTCCTGCTCGAGCACTTCGAGAAGACCGGCCGCACCACCTACAAGGGCCGGATCGGCCTCACGCGCCCGCCCGCGCGCACCGTCCTCGACCAGGCCCGGGTCCGCGAGTTCCTCGGCAAGCGGCTGCCCGAGTTCCAACGCGTCAGCGAGCCCAAGCCCGGCCTCACCCGCCTCGAGAAGTGAACGAGCCGGCCCGATGCTCGAGCTGCGGCGTGCACCGCGACAACGGTCACCTGTTCGGCTGCCCGGTCGCGACGGCGATCGCGGACGCCCGGCGGCGCGCCCGTGAACCCCGAGAACCGGGACCTGATGCTCGGGTACCTGCGGGTCTCGACCGAGGAGCAGGTTGAGCGCGGGCACGGCCTCGACGCTCAGGAGGACGAGCTCGTTCGTGCCGCGGAGTACCGCGGCTGGGACCTCGAGCTCGTCCGTGACGAGGGCCT
The DNA here is from genome assembly GCA_038321325.1 of Solirubrobacterales bacterium. Lineage (GTDB taxonomy): Bacteria > Actinomycetota > Thermoleophilia > Solirubrobacterales > Solirubrobacteraceae > Paraconexibacter. Next base: position 36,005 of record JBBQEV010000025.1, on the reverse strand, counting down.
CTCGGGCAAGTCGCTGCAGCGCCCCGGACTACAGCGGGCGCTGGTGCGGATCGCCGCCGGCGACGCGCACGGCCTCGTCGTGGCCAAGCTCGACCGGCTCACCCGGTCGGTGTTCGACTTCGCCGAGCTGCTCGAGTGGTTCGACGCGTCTGGCGCCCCGTTCATCGCGCTCGACCTGAACGTCGACACGAGCACCCCGAGCGGCCGGTTGGTCGCCCAGCTCATGGTCGTCATCGCCGAGTGGGAGCGAGGCACGATCGCCGCGCGCACCCGCGCGGGCCTCGCGGCCAAGCGGGCCCGCGGCGGGACCGCCGGCCGGCCGTCGGTCTCCGACCGGCCCGAGGTCGTCGCACGTGTCCGCGAGCTGCAGGCTGAGGGGCTCAGCTTGCGCGCGATCGCCGCGCGCTTGACCGCCGAGGGCGTGCCGACCGCGCGCGGCGCCGCGGTCTGGCGCGCCTCAAGCGTGCAGGCCGCCGCAGGCTGGACGCGCCCCGCGGCCCGGCGCACCAGCAGCGACCTCCCCGACCCGCGCCGCAGGAGTCGGTGAGCGTGCGGTTCTTCGACCGCCGGATCATCTCCTGGTACGCCGGCGTCCCCGCGGCGCAGGTCGCCGCCGCCGAGCACTGCGACATCGGCGACGTCCGCCGCGCCCGCTCCCGCACCGGCCGCGGCACCGAGCTCGGACTCAAGACACCGGACGCGTACGCCGCCGCCGACCGCCTCGAGCCCGGCCACCAGCTCACGTTCGCCGAAGTCGAGGCCATCCAACGCCGGCCGCCGGAGCGGTCGTGATGAGCACCAGGGAGACCGAGGACGACATCGACCGCCAGATCGAAGCGAGCGTCATCGTCTACGGCCCGCCCGGCCAAGCCGTCGCCTACTCCACCGCGTGCACCTGGTACGAGATGGTCCTGCAGTGCGGGTACTGCCGCCGGCGCCACCCCGGCGCCGACGTGCGCGCCGAACCCGCCGACGCCTTCCATGCCGGGCGCGGCCAGTGAGCGTTCGCGTCCTGGGCGATCTTCCGCAGCACGCCCGGCAGGTCCTCGCCGAGCTCGAGACGCTCCTCGACGACGACGGGCTCGGTATCCGCGGCGAGCCGGAGTTCCTGCGCTACCGCCGGCTCATGCTCACCTGCGACAACGGGGACCTGCCTGCCCTGGTAGAGCAGGCCGTCCGCGAGCTGCGCTCCTGCCGCCGGCGCGAGTCGCCTGCGGTGGACAGGTACGACGTGCGGGCCGTCGTGCTCCGTGAGTGCGCGGGCTGGTCGCCGACCGACGTGGAACGCTCCTCGCACAAGTCGTCGGCCAGGACGGTGCGGAAGTGGCGCACCGACGACGGGCGCAACCCGGAGACCGGCCGTCCGCTCCCCGGCCGTGGGGACACCGCGGCGGAGAAGGTCGCCGCGCTCGCAGACCAGGGCCTCCCCGTCCGGTCCATCGCACTGCGCGTCGGACTCCCGAAGAGCACGGTGCACGACATGCTCGTCGCCCAACAAAGAGCGCGCGAGTAGCCCACGTGCTTCGCATTCCGGCCGCGGGCGTGCTCTACTGGTGTCCGGCCGTTGCCCGTTCCCCTGCCCGGATGCAGGCGGCGCGGCCCTCTCGCCCCGGAGGTTCCCGCATGCCCGCAGTCCCCGGCTGCCTGTGCCAAGCGTGCTACGCCGGCGACGGTCACGAGTCCGCGCCGACCGTGCCGCGCTTCGCGGGCCCGAGCACCAGGCGCGCGACGCAGGACACCGTCGACCGCCTGACCGCTGAGTCCCGCAAGACCTGCACCGCCTGCGACGGGCACGCCACCCGCTGCGTCGAAGGAACCGGACACCCCCGCTTCGAGCGGCTGCCAGGCTGCGCCGCGTACACCGCCGACGGGACGCTCGCCGCCACCAAGGCGCCGCGCGCGCCCCGCCAGCCCTGGGAAACCAGGAAGGCCGCATGACGCTCCGCGCCACCCTCGCGCTCATCCTGGCCGCCAGCATCCTGCGGGCCCGCAACGCCGACGCGTGGCGCGAGCTCGTCGCGACCAGCCGCGAGCTGAACCTCGAGCTCGCCCGCGACGGACACCCCCGAGCCTGAGGCACTGATGCCGCGCGCTCCGCGGCTGTGCTCGACTCCCGACTGCACGGAGCGCGTGCGCTCGGGTGAGTCGTACTGCCAGGCGCACCGTCGCGCACGTCGAGCAGCAGCCGACAGGCTTCGGCCGACCGCGACGCAGCGCGGCTACGACCACCGTTGGCGTCAGACCAGGCAGCGCTACCTCGCGCTGCACCCATGGTGCGAGCACGACGGGTGCGACGAGCCGTCGACCGACGTGCACCACCGCGACGGCCGCGGCCCGAGCGGGCCCGCAGGCCGCGCCTCATCGAACCTCGAGGCGCTCTGCCACACCCACCACAGCCAGCAGACCGCGCGCCAGCAGCCAGGAGGATGGAACAAGTGACCTACTCGAACGTCTACCTGCTCGGCACCGACGTCCCATTCGCTGTCGAGCTATCGCCCGACGACGTGATCCAGCGCACCATGGCCTGCCTTGATGCCAACGGCACCAGCGGCGTCTTCCTGCGACTGCCGATCGTCTACTGGTCGACCGACGCCGGCGATGACCCCGACGGTCCGGACGGCGGCGAGCGTAGCTATGAGACGCGGACGTTGCTGGTGCGTGCCGACCAGATCGCGTCTGCGAGCGACTGCGGCCCGCGCCAGGAGGCGGACATGCTCGACGCTCAGGGGGTGGGGTAGCCAATGGTCGAGGCCAGGGGGCCACGACCGCCGGGGTGGGCTTCTCGCGGTGCGTACGAGTCTGGGGATCGGGGCGCGACGGGTCTGGGCACTGCGGCGACGCGTCTGGGCGCCTGATGGCCGGCCGCGGGCCCGCCCCGAAGGAGCCGGAGGAGCGCCGCCGCCGCAACGCGGAGAAGGGCGGCCTGGAGACGCTCCCGGCCGAGGGGCACACCGGCGCGTTCCCCCCTTTGCCCGCCGGCTACCAGCGCACCCTTGAGGACGGCGACGCCGAGGACTCAGAGCCGCTGACCATGACCGTCCCCTACTCCGCCGAGACGACCGCGTGGTACGCGGATTGGGCGCGGTCGCCGATGGCGACGAAGTTCACGCCCGTGGAGTGGAACCGGCTGCGCTACGTGATCGCGCCGCTCTTCGACTCCTTCCTGCGCGAGCCGAGCACCAAGCTCGCCTCCGAGCTCAGGTTGCAGGAGACGCTGCTCGGCGCGACGCACGCCGACCGGCTGCGCAGCAACCTGCGCGTCGCGGACACCACGAGCGCCGCGCCGGCGCCGAAGGCGAAGTCCAAGCGCCGCACGAACCTCCGCGCCGTCAGCTAGCCCGTGCTGCCGCGGCTGGGCGCCGACGTCGTCACGCTCGGCGAGACGGCGATCGACTGGATCGAGACGTACTGCGTCCACGGGCCCGGCGACGTCGAAGGCACCCGAGTTGAGCTCGACGAGGAGCAGCAGCTGTTCCTCATGTGGGCCTACGCCCAGAAGAAGGCCGGCGCTTCGATGCGCCGCGCGGTGCACGAGGCGTGGTTCAGCCGGCCGAAGGGCCGCGCCAAGAGCGAGTTCGCGGGCTTCATCGTCCTGTTTGAAGCGCTCGGCCCCGCCCGGTACGCCGGCCTCGACAAGCACGGCGAGCCCGTCGGCCGGCCGGTCGTCTACCCGTTCATCCGGTGCCTGGCCACCGAGGAGGAGCAGAGCGCCAACACCTACGACAACGTCCTCTTCGTCCTGCGGGAGAGCGCGGCGCTCATCGCGGAGTACGGCGACGTCGACGCCGGCGTCACCCGGACCATCCTCCCTGGCGGCGGGGAGATCCGGCCGTCGACGGCGAGCTCCGCGGCCAAGGACGGCGGCAAGGAGACGTTCGTCGTCGGCGACGAGCCGCACCTCTACGTGCTCCCCGAGCTCAAGAAGATGCTGCGCACCGTCATGCGCAACATGGTCAAGCGCAAGAGCGCCGACCCGTGGGCGCTCTTGACCACGACGATGTTCGAGCCCGGTGAGCACACCCCCGCCGAGACCGCGTATGAGGAGTGGCTCAAACGCGACCGGGAGGTCCTCAGCCGGCGCGGGATCCTCTACGACCACCGCGAAGCCCCGCCGATCAAACGCTACGGCGACGACCGCGAGATCCTCCGCGCGCTCAAGCACGTGTACGGGTCCTTCGCGAAGGTCATGGATCTCGGCCGGGTGCTGGCCGAGATGCGCCACCCCGACGCCACCGAGGCCGAGGGCCGCCGTTACTTCCTCAACCAGCGCCACACCGCGTCCGGCGCGTGGATGAGCCGTGACGAATGGGACCTGCTCGCCGACCGCGGCCGCGGCCTTATCCCCGGCGAGCCCGTCTGCCTCGGGTTCGACGGGTCGAAGTTCCATGACGCGACGGGCCTGGTCGCGATCACCGAGGACGCGCACATCGTCACCCTGGCCGTGTGGGAGAAGCCGACCGGGCCGGCCGCGGAAGGCTGGGAGGTCCCCAGCCTCGAGGTCAACGCCGCCGTCGCCGACGCGTTCGAGTGCTACGACGTCGTCCGGTTCTACGCCGACCCGCCCTACTGGACCGACGAGGTCGCCAAGTGGCACGGCGCCTACGGCGACGCGGTCACCGAGTGGTGGACGAACACGTTCACCAAGATGGCCCGGGCGGTCGGCGCGTTCGGGACCGCGGTGCGCTCCGAAGCCGTCACCCATGACGGGCACGAGGCGCTCGGACGCCACATCGCCAACGCCCGCCGCCTGAAGGTCCGCGTCAAGCTCGACGACGACGCCGAGGAGGCGCACGTCATCACCAAGGACCGCCGCGGGTCCCCCCGCAAGATCGACCTAGCCGTCTGCGCGATCCTCGCGCTGCAGGCGCTCAACGACGCATTGCGCGCCGGCGAGTTCGCCGCGCGCCGCAAGCCGCGTCGCCGCAAGCTGCACTCCTTCTAAGCCCGCCCGGAGGTCCTGGTTCTGCCTATCACCGCCGGGCGCGTCATCGTCGACGCCGCCACCTACGACTCGGTCCAGGTCGCCGAGGTCCCCCAGAACGCCGCACCCGGCGATCCGCGGCACCTGGTCCGCGACCTCGAGCTCGAGCTCTCAAGTCGCCGGCTGCTCATCGAGCTGTTCGAGGACTACTACTGCGGCCGGCACCCCCTCAACTTCGCGTCGCCGAAGTTCCGGGTCGTGTTCGGGGAGATGCTCGCCGCCGTCAGCGACAACTGGATGCCGCTCGTCGTGCGCGCCGCGACCGAACGGATGCACGTCCAGGGGTTCCGCTTCGACCAGGACCAGCAGCCCCGCGCCGGCGGCCTGCGGCGCCTGCTGCGCGGCGCCGCGCCCGCGAGCACCGGGGACCGGGACGCCTGGACGATCTGGCAGCGCAACGGCCTCGACGTCGAGTCCGGCCTCGCCTTCCAGGAGGCCGCCAAGCACGGCGAGAGCTACCTGCTCGTCTGGTTTGACGACGAGGACGACACCAAGGCCCGGATCACCGTCGAGCACCCCGCCCAGGTCGTCGTCCGCCGCGCCGCCGGCGACCGCCGGCGCCGCACCAGCGCACTGAAGAAATGGCAGGAGGACGACGGCAGCTACCGCGCCACCCTCTGGACCCCCAAGACCATCTACCGCTACCAGCGCCAGGACGGCAAGCCCTGGACGCTCCTCGTCGACAACGGCACCTTCACCAACACGCTGGGCGTGGTCCCGGTGATCCCGATCGTCAACGACCCGCAGATGCGCCCGTCCCGCGTCGGGGCGCGCGACGGCCCGTTCGTGGGGCTCGGGCGCAGCGACCTGATCGACGTGATCCCGACGCAGGACTCGATCAACAAGCTCGTCTGCGACATGCTCGTCGCCTCCGAGGTCAGCGCGTTCCGGCAAAGGTGGGCGACCGGCCTGGAGATCCCCGAAGACGAGAACGGCAACGCGATCGAGCCGTTCAACGCCGCCGTCGACCGGCTGTTCGTCTCGGAGGACGAGAAGACCCGGTTCGGGGACTTCAACGCGACCGACCTGCGGAACTTCGTCGTCGGGATCGAGAACCGCCTCCAATCGCTGAGCAGCCGCAGCCGGACGCCGCCGCACTACCTCAACGCGCTCGGCGGGACCCTCCCGTCGGGAGAGGCGCTCAAGAGCGCGGAGACCGGCCTGGTGTCCAAGACGCACGACAAGATGCGCGCGGCCGACGACCCGATCGAGGAAGCGATCCGGCTCGCGCTGCGCATCGAGGAGAACGCGGCCGCGGAGATCGTCGACGCCGAGGTGATCTGGAGCAACGCGGAGAGCCGCAGCGAAAGCGAATGGGTCGACAGTCTGGTCAAGAAGCTCGCGTTCGGCGTCCCCGTCCAGCAGCTCTGGGAGGACGCCGGGTACAGCCCGCAGCAGATCAACCGGTTCGCCGCGATGATCGAGGAGTACGCCCAGATGGCCCAGACCATCCCCACGCCCGCCGGCGCGGGCAGCCAGGGCGTCCCCAACGAGCCCGCCCCGCCCGCCACGACCCCGGTCCCCATCGGTGCCGCGTAGCGAGGCCTCCTACGCCCTCACCGACGCCTACCGCCGCCAGCTGCTCGCGCTCCGCGACGCCGCCGTCGCCACGGCCACCGCCGCCTGGGCCGCGATCAACCCCTCAGACCTCGACGGCACCTACGCCGCGTGGGCGGCCGCCGCGGCGGCGGTCACCGCGGCATCGGGACGGATGGCGGTCGCCGCCACCAGCTCCTACCTGGAGGAGTTCCTCGGCAGGGAGCTCGACGTCGCCGGGGTCACCGTCCCCGCCGTCGACCTCGAGCGCGCCGAGCAGGGGCGGGATGGCCGGCCGCTGATCGAGACCCTCCAGCCGCCGCTGTACACGATCAAGTCGACCCTCTTGCAGCGCAGGCCGCTCGAGCAGGCCCTCGCCTCCGGCCTGGCCCGGGCGGTCAGGACGGTGTCGGTGGAGGTCATGGCCGACGGCCGCGACACCCTGGACGAGATCAGCCGGCAGGACACCCGGATCGTCGGGTGGCGACGCGCGACGACCGGCGGGCCGTGCGGGGCGTGCCTGGCCGCCGCGACCGGCGCGATCCAGCACACCGACGTCGTCCTGCGCGTCCACGCGCACTGCCGGTGCGTCAAGGAGCCCGTCGTCGCCGGCGTCCAGGAACGCATCCGCCGCCCCTCCGGGCAGGAGCTCTTCGACCGGCTCACCCCCACCGAGCAGGACAACCTGTTCGCCGGGCGCGGCGGCCAGGCAAAAGCCGACCTCGTCCGCGACGGCGACGTCCCCCTCGAGGCGCTGCTCACCGCGCAGCCGAAAGCCAGGGCGGTCGACGACATCGTCGAGACGCCGCTCTCCGCACTCACTTCCTCGTAGCGCTTCACGGGCGGCGCCCAACGCCCGGACCACGGCCCCCACGGGGCCGGAGAAGGAGACCCACCCTGATGCACCGCCTCCGCACCCTGCTGCTCCCCACGCTGCTCCTGGCCCCCGACCCCCCCGCCAGCGGCGCCCCTCCCGCCGATCCGCCCGCGACCCCTCCCGCCGCCCCTCCGCCGCCTGCGGAGCCGCCCAGGACGTTCACGCAGGACGAGCTCGAGCGCCAGATCGGCGAGCGTCTCGCGCGGGAGCGCTCCAAGTACGGCGACTACGAGGACCTCAAGGCCAAGGCCGCGAAGTTCGAGGAGCACGAGCAGGCCCAGCTTTCCGAGCTCGAACGCGAGCGCCAGGCGCGTACGGCGGCTGAGGAGAAGGCGACCGCCGCGACCAGCAGGGCGCAGGACGCACTGGTGCGCGCCGCGCTCATCTCCGCGTCGGCCGGGACGGTCGACCCGGACGCAGTTCAGATCTTCGCCCTGCAGAAGGGCACGGTGACCATCGGCGACGACGGCCAGGTCACCGGAGCACGGGAGGCCGTAGAGGCCGTCCTGGCAGAGAAGAAGTACCTCGTCGGCACACGCAGCCCCGGTCCCGGGGACGGCGGCCAGCAGCCCCCTCCGCCACCGCCCGGCGACCTGGACACCAGGCTCGCCGACGCCTACGGGAGGGGCGACTGGAAGACGCACCGCCAGCTGAACGCCGAGAAGTTCGCGGCGACCCTCAAGACCTGAAGGAGAACGCCACCACATGGCACTCGTCAGTGGCCTCGGGACCACGTACAACCTCCCGAACTACCACGGGGAGCTGATGAACGTCAGCCCCCAGGACACCCCGTTCACGACCGCCATCGGCGGCATCGGGACCGGGATGCGCACCGACTCTGTCGCCTACGAGTGGCAGTTCGAGGACCTCCGCGCCGCCTCAGCCACGAGGCAGCGCCTGGAAGGAGCCGACGCGCCGTCGGCGGAGGAGCGCACGCGCTTCCCCGCATCCAACGTCGTCGAGGTCCACCAGGAGGCCGTCGCCGTCAGCTACACCAAGCTCGCCGCGACCGGCAACTTCAACGGGGCGAACATCGGCGGGGCCGCGACCGCGATGACCCCGACGCTCAACGAGTTCGACCACCAGATCGACCTCGCGATCCGCGCGAAGAAGCGCGACGTCGAGGCGACGTGCCTGATCGGGACCAAGAACGTCCCCGTCGACAACACGACCGCAAGGCGCACCGGCGGCCTGCTCGAGGCCGCGGTGACGAACGTGATCGTGAAGGCCGCCGCGCCCGCGCTCACCGAGAAGGACGTCCTCGACCTCATGCAGTCCGCCTACGACAACGGCGGGATCGCGGAGGAGGAGACCCGGGTCCTGATCGTGCCCGCCGTGCAGAAGCGGTGGGTCACGAAGCGGTTCATCGCCGACAAGGGCTACCAGGAGACCAGCCGCAACATCGGCGGGGTCACCGCCATGGAGATCGAGACCGACTTCGGGAAGCTCAGCGTGATGCTCAACCGGTACATGCCGGCCGACACCGTCGCGATCGCGTCCCTGGAGGACTGCGAGCTCGTGTTCCTCGAGATCCCCCGCAAGGGCGTCCTGTTCGTCGAGCAGCTCGCCAAGACCGGCGCGCAGGAGAAGGCGCAGCTGTACGGGGAGATCGGCCTGAAGTGGGGCAACGAGCGCAAGCACGGCAAGATCACCGGCCTCGGGACGGTGGCGCCCGCATGAGCACCACCTTCACCAGCCGGTCTCGCGGCGCTCGCGTCGACCTGCCCAGCGGCGCCGAGGTGCAGTTCACCGACGGCGTCGCGATCGTCACCGACACCAAGGTCGCCGGCGAGCTCTCAAAGCTCGCCGGCGACCCGGCCCTCGCCGGCCTGCGCATCAGGAAGGCCGAGAAGGACACCGACCCGCTCCCGGGCACCCCGGGCCTCACCCCGGGGACCGGGGACGTCGGCTCCCCGAACAAGAGCATCAGCGGCATCGCCGACAAGGCGCTGCACGAGCTCAACGTCGGGGAGCTGCGGACCGTCGCGCTCGACCGCGGCCTCACCGTCGCCAAGGGCACCAAGCGGACCGGCCTGCTCGAGCTGCTCGGCGGGGAGATCCCCGAGGACGTGCCGAGCGCGACCGAGCAGCTCACCGGCGACCAGGTCGACCCCGACCACGTCGACGAGCCCGTCCTCGACGCCGAGGACCCCGACGGCACCATCGCCGCCCAGATCAAGGGCGAGGAGTAGGAGCATGCGCCAGACGGCCGCCCCAAGCACACCGCCCACGGGCGGCCGTCCCGCGCACCCCGGAGTGCGCGCATGATCTACGCCACCATCACGCAGCTGCGCACCGAGCTCGGCGTCACCAGCACCGAGCTCGACGACGCGGCCGCGACGCGGCTCATCGACGACGCCGAGGACCTCGTCGACGCCGAACTCGGCCGCCGGCCCATCGACCCGCTCACCGGCCGGGCCGTCAACGTCGCGACGATCGCCGCCTGGCAGCTCGTGAAGCTGCGCCGCGCGACGGTCAAGCTCGCCGCGCTGCTCTTCTACAAGCCCGACCTCGCCAGCGAGCAGCGCTGGAAGATGGTCAGCGGCCCCGACTTCACCTTCAGCGGCACCGACGGCCCCTTGTGGGGGTCCCTGATCGTCGCGCTCATCGACGCGACCCGGCTGCGGCGCGCCAAGGGCGCCTACAGCATCCGGACGCCGCCCCCGCCAGACGACCTCTACAAGCCCGTGGTCTTCACGTCCTGATGCTCACCAACAGCGTCCTGACCCTGGTCACCGCGCCATCCGGCGCCCTGACCGCCTCCGGGGACCCCTCGGGCCGCACCACGCTCTGGTCGGGCCGCGCCCCCGCGTACCTCAAGCGCGAGCGGCACACCACCGTCGCCGACGGCGCGAACATCGTCGTGGCCCTCGACGTCCTCACCGTCCTCGACAGCGCCGGCGGCCCCCCGATCGTCCTGGCCGGCGCCGACTGGGAAGCCGGCCGCGTCACCGTCATCGACCAGCGCGCCAAGCCGTACCGGACGCGCGCGTTCACCGTCGACCGGGCCGAGCACCGCGCCGCCGGGACGATCGCGGACTCCCTCAGACTCGAACTCAGCGCCGAAAGCGCCTAGGAGAAACCCGTGCCGACGACGTACACGTTCACGCTGCGCTCCGGCGTAGTGCTCCAGGATGCCGCGGTCTACGTCGACGGCGTCCGCTACGGCGTCGACGAGCTGCTCGCGGCCGGCTCCGGGAGCATCATCACCACCGACGAGGGCCTCCAAGCCGCTCTCCGGCAGTTGTCCACGACGGGCGGGCCCGTCTTCGACGTCAACGGCGTCCCCGGCGGGACTGTCACCCCCGTCGTGATCGATGGCGTGTTCCTCGCCAACGACGTCCTGAGCAAGCGCAACGGGTTGGGCGCGATCACCCCGGTCTCGGTGGGAAGCGGGGGCGCTGCGGCGACCTTGGTCGCGGCCGGGAACCTCGGCGCGACCCGCACTCAGGTGGTCGCCGCGAACTCGACCACGAGACTGACCGGGACCTTGAACGCCAATCACGTACTGACGTTCACCGGGTCGGCCGGGAGCTTGCTCGAAGTGCGCGGCAAGCAGGACGCGACGGGTGGCCGCTCGTTCACGGTCACGGACGGCACGAGCACGTATGCCGCGCCGATTCCTACGGGGGCGGGCGCGGCGTTCGAGGTGTTCGTCTACTCGGATGGCACGGACATCTTCGTGAGCAGCAACGGGACTGGCGGCGCGGCTGCTACGGCTCCGGGCCAGGTGACGGGCTTGGGTGCGACGCCGGGCAACGGGCAGGCTGTGCTCGCGTGGACGGCCCCTGCGAATGGTGGCTCGGCGATCACGGATTACGTGGTGGAGTTCCGGACTGGGGCGGCGGCGTTCGCGGTCTTCTCGGATGGCGTGAGTACGGCGACGGGCGCGACGGTCACTGGCCTGACGAACGGGACTGCCTACGATTTCCGGGTGAGCGCGGTCAACGCGGTCGGGCCCGGCGCGGTGTCCGCGACGGTTTCGGCGACCCCGACCGTCTCGGGCTCGGTGTTCGTCCTCGACAACTTCAACGGGGCGGCTGGCACGCTGCTCCAGGCGCACTCCCCGGACACGGGGGGCGCGTGGAGCAAGCAGGAGGGCCTCACCAGCGATTACGCGATCGACGGGGCGGGCGGCTTGTACCTGCCGGGCGGGACCGACGCGCGCACCTACTGGAACGCGGCGACCCCCGCGTCGGCGGAGTACGACGTGGAGGTGCAGTTCACGCGGTTGGGGACGGCTGCCGCGTCGGGCGGCGGCGACATCATCCTCCTGGCCCGCAGGACGGGGACCGCGACGTTCGGGGACGGGTACGGGGCACGAATCAACTTCTCGGCTGCCACGGTCACGCTCTTCAAGGAGCCAACCACGGGCGGAGCTACCCAGATCGGGTCGGCCGCGAAGACGTGGACGGTCGGCACCGTGTACGTCGTGAAGCTCCAGGTCCGCAACGCCACCAAGAAGGTCTTTGTCGACGGGGTGGAGGTCATCAGCTCCACGGACAACAGCAACACCGGGGTCGGGAAGGCCGGTCTCTCCGGGGCACCGAATAATGCTGGCGTGTCCTCCGCGACCATCGGGCCGCTCATCGACAGCTTCAAGGCCACGAACGCGTAGTGGCGCTCCTGGGCGTGCAGCGCAACCGGTCGGTCGGAAGGCTCACGGCCGCCGCCGGTAGCCAGCCCGTGGGCACGGTGTTCCAGACGTTCGAGGGCGTCATGACCCATCAGCGGAACTTCGACGACTCGCACGTCTTCAACAACTTCAACGCGGCGACGGGGAAGGCCGCGACGACGATGACGACCGCGCAGGAGGACGCGGTCCTGGACGCGCTCTACGTCGAGTTGGGGTTGACCGCTGTCGAAACGTTCTTCGAGGCCCCGATCCAAGCGACGATCGACGGGCCGTTCGACTTCACCGGGCTCGGCGGGAAGGCCGGGAGCGGGGTCGCGGCGCTCACCGCGCGCGTCCGGTCAAGGGTCCCGGCTTCGGAGTTCGTGAGCTTCTTCGCTCCCGCATTCCGAGAATCCTGGATGGGCACCGAGACTGCCGCCTACGTCACCCGGTACAGCCTGTGGTTGCTCGCGCAGCTCCAGTACATGGTTGACAACGGGAACGTGATCACCCACTACGCGGTCGGTAACGAGCCGACGTACGGGACTTCGAACTTTATGACCGGCCCGTTCATCCGGGACGTGATAAAGGACCTCACGCCGCGCCTCGCAGCAGCGGGCCTCAGCTCAATCAAGCTGTCCGCGACGTGCGACGTGCGCTCATCCGCGACGGCCACCACCCTCACGCCCGTGTTCGCTGACGCGACGAGCGCCGCGAAGGTCACGTCGATCAGCACGCACCTGTACGACGAGGGGATCAGCGCGCTGGCGGCGCTCACCACCGACGCGGCGACGCGCGGGCTCCCGTTGTGGATGACGGAGTGGAGCCGCGCCGTCGAGAACTTCGCGCCGAACCCCCCACTCCCCGTGATGGGCGAACTCGCCTGGCCGTACCTCCTCGACCAGCTGTTCACGACCTACAACTGCACGCTGGCGGCCTACCAGATCGGGTTCTTCGGGGCCTGGCAGGGAGCCTCGACGCTCATCAGCCTGAACATCGACGGGTCGGCCAACTACACCGGGTTCACCAAGCGCCGCGAGTTCTTCTACACCGGGCAATGGAGCCGGGACGTGAAGCCCGGCGCGACACGGGTCGCGCTCACGTCCACGAACGCGAACGTCCGGCCGCAACTCTGGTTCAAGGGCACGAAGCGCACCTTGATCGTCTCGAACTTCACGGCCTCCGCGCAGACGGTAACGATCACCGCCGCCGACCTCGCCGGGGTGACCGCGATGCCCGGCTACAGGACCTCCGCATCCGAGGACTGGGTAGCGACCACCACGCCGACCGCGAGCGCGGGCAGCGTCACCGTCACGGTCCCCGCGTCGTCGGTCAGCACGTTCGTCGGGACCGCCGCCTAGCGGTAGCACCCCGTAAGCTGCCGCGTCCGCAGGCGAAGGCATCCTCTCGGGAATGGCCTCGACTGTTCTGCGCCCAGACCCGCAGCGCGTGCCGGCCGGCACGGTGTTTCAGGCGTTCTACTCGTCCCTGGTCCCGGCGGGCTTGGGCGTCGTGCCTTCCGGTGCGCCGCTTGCGTCGGCGACTGTGCAGGCGGACGGGACGCTGACCTTCACGTTGGGTGTGGGCTCGTATGTCGCCTACTCGGCGGCGCAGACCATCGGCTTCAACGTGGACCCCGTGTCTCCGGTCTTTGCCGCCCTGAGCACCGATGCTGCTGATGCAGGCAAGGCGCTCGACGCGCGGGGTGGCCCCCCGCTTTCGGTGGGAAGCGGGGTACCAGCCGGAGCTACCGACCGCCAGGTCCTAAAGTCGCGCTCCGATGCCCTCGTATGGGCTGATCCGCCGGTCCTAGCCCCCGGTCTTGCTGAAAAGCAGGACACGGCGCCGAGTCGCGGGGCGCGCGCCCTCTCATGGGCGCGCTGGCCCCCGCCAAGCGGCCTGTGTGCGCTTGCGAGGGGCGCGCAGGCGCGAAGCGACCGACCGGTAGCGACCTGAGCCCCTGCCGGCCAGGATCGCGAGCAGCCTCGAGCGCTCCGCGCGACACGCCCCGCCGCACACCACCGCCCGGGCACGACGGCCCTCGAGGTCGGCGCCACAGATCACACACACCCGCTCGAGCACACCCCCGAGCCTGCCACGAACCCCGGTCGCCGCGAGGCGATGACCCGCCCCCCAACCACCAGGAGGAGGACTGAGCTGATGGGCACGTTCAGGTTCATCGGCCAGGCCGCGCTGACCGCGCGCGCGCAAGCCGCGCTTGAGGCGGCGGTCACGGAGTCGGCGCACGACCTCGTCGAGAAGGCCAGGGGGCAGAGCCCCGTGGACTCCGGGGCGCTCAGGGCGGGCATCCACGTCACGGGCGGCCAGGCCGGGGGCGGCGCGGGGTCCGCGAAGGCGTACGTGACCACGGGGACCCCGGAGTACGCGCGCTACGTCGAGGAGGGCACCAAGAAGATGGCTGGGCGTCCGTTCATGCTGCACGCGCTCCTCGAGGAGGCGCCCGCCTTCGCGGCCGCAGTCCGGCGCGCCGTCAAGGCGGCGTTCTGATGCCCGCGCTCCTGGTCTCCGATGAGCTGCGCTCCTACCTGATCGCCGAGGGCGTCGGGGTCGCCGGGTCGAGCACGCCTGGCGCCCTGCCGACTGTCTGGCTTCAACCCCGGGACGGGGCGCTGACGCCGCGCCGCCTGGGGACGACCTCGGAGTTTGTCGAGCCGGCGACGGTGACGATCAACACGGTCGGCCAGACCGTCCCGCAGACCGGGGCGGAGTTCGTGGAGGAGACGATCGTCGACATCCGCGTCCGCGCCCTGCAGCACTCCACCGCGCAGCTCTTGCAACGCCGGATCTACGACCTGCTCGTCGACTCGTGCCCCGGCGGCCGGGAACTCTGGACCATGGGAGGCCTGCTGGTGCAGTACAGCCGCCGGTTCCGCGGCGACCAGTTCGTCTCCGCGGACGCCGACTCCTACGAGCGCGTGCAATCCATCCTGTTCGGGTGCCGCCGCGAGTCCCTCGCCGGCCTGTAGCTCGGCCCCGCGCGCACCACCGCTACCCCGACGCAGGAGGGCACCATGCCTACTTTCACTCTCAGGCCCGATGTCACCCTCAGCGACTGCGCGTTCGGCTCGAACACGGCCGCGGGCGGCCGCTACAACGTCAAGGCCCGCCTCGTCGCCGGCGCCGGCATCTTCGTCGAGACCAACGACGGGGCCGTGCAACGCCTTCGCCTGCTCAGGGCACCTACCCCCGCCCTTCTGCCGTCCGCGATCCTCTACCCGGCGGCCGGTTTGCTCCCGGCCGCCGCTGACGGCCTCCTGCTCCTCGAGTCCGCCTGATGGCCTTCACGACGAAGGTCTGGCAGGACTCGCCGAGCACCACGACACCCCTGAGCGCCGCCGCGCTCGCAGACCTCGAGTCGCGACTCGCGGCGTACACGGACCTTGTCGCCGGCGCGCTCAACGTGAAATCGGCGGGTGTGACCGGCAACGGGACGACCGACGACACGGCAGCAATCCAGGCCGCCGCGGACGCTCTGCCCGCCGGCGGGGGCGTGCTCTTCTTCCCGAAGGGCAACTACAAGGTCACGTCGCAGATCACGATGCCCGATGGGGTCCACGCGTGGGGGGCCGGACGCAACATCTCGCTGATCCTCTACGACGGGACCAGCCCGATCGACATCTTCCGGTACGTCAACCGGTCCGCGTTCTCAGTCCGCAGACTGGGCCTGCGGGTCTCCGCGCAGAACGTCGCGATCAACCTGCTCCGCCTCACCGACTGCGTCTACTACGAGATCAGCGACGTGAACCTGAGCGCGTCGTCGCCGCTGGCCGCAGGCACCAACTACAACACGGGCATCCTCGTCGACCAGAGCGTCGCCGGCCTGGTCCCGCCGCGCGGCCAGGGCGTGTTCAGGAACATCCTCTACGTCGTCGAGCCGCCGACCGCGGGCGGCGGAGGGTCCTGCGGCATCCAGATCAAGGGCCACGCCTCGCAGTCCCTCGAGCAGTTCGTCTTCGAGGGGGAAGGCAACATCGAGCACGCGGAGACCGCGATCAAGCTCGAGAACGTGGTCGGGGTGTCGATCGGCGCGGGCTGGACTCTGCGCGGCAACTCCAAACGCGAGCTGCACCTGGTCAACGCCTCGAACGTCGTCGTGCACGCGACGGAGTTCGCCCCGACGCCCACAGCTTCCGGCGGGCTGGCGGCCATCGAGATCGACGCCAACTGCTACGACACGACCATCATCGCGCCCAGGTACAACCTGAGCTCGGGCGCGGCGAACAAGCTCGTCGACAACGGCAACCGGACCAACGTCCTGCACACCGGCGACCTCGACAACCGGCGCACCGTGAGCGCTCCCGGCGGCTCCTCGCCCGCGTTCGCGACGAACTTCTCCAACGCCCCGGGCACCCTGGCCCCAGTGAAGTGCTGGCGATCGATCAACGGGGAACTGCGCATCGAGGGGACCGCCCGCAAGACCACCAACGCGACGGCCGACGACGTTGTTCTCACGCTGCCCGTCGCGATGCGCCCGACCTTCGACCACGACGTGCCGGTCACCCTGACCACGGCCACGACGGGCCTTATCACCCGGTCACTGCGCGTCGACACCAGCGGCCAGGTGCGCCTGGTCGGCGCGCCCGCCGAGCAGATCACGCTGCTGTCGCTTGAGCTGTGCATCCGCCTGAGCTAGCTAGCCCGGCCTCGCCCACCTCTCTTCGCCCCGTTGTATCGCGTTCCTCACGGGAGGCGCGCGCACCCTCACCCGCCCAATGGAGGACGGAACATGCCTGACCTGACCACGTTCTGGGAGCTGCTGCCCGAGTACGGCGTCGCGCCCCCGCACATCACCGGCCCCGACGGGCTGCCCATCGACAACCCCGACGCCGGCAGCCTCGAGCCGCTGGCCGCGGCGCCGGAGTTCACGATCGTCGTCGTCTCCAAGCAAGGCGACCAGTTCGTGTCCAAGCCCAAGAAGGTCAAGACGCGCCTGGTCGACGGCAACCCGCGCGCGATCAGCACCGACAACCCGCAGCTGGAGGGCCCGATCGTCGAGACCGGCCTGTTCCGGCAGATCGACCCGCCCACCAAGCCCGCGAAGAAGGAGTCCTAGGTCATGGCCACCGCCATCGAGTCACAGATCGGCACGCTCACCCACGGCCGCCACGCCACCGGCGTCGCCCCCGACCTCACCATCGCCACCGCCCTGGCGGACCGGCCGCGCTGGCTGTCCGGGGTCCTGGACCCCGCCAAGACGATCGGCAGCGAGGACTACGTCGACGGGCTCCCATTCGGCTCCCCGACGCAGTTCACCGAGCAGGTCGGCGGGGAGGTCGGCTCGGTCACCATCCAGGTGCAGCCCAGCAACAGCGGCCTGTACTTCGCCGAGCTCGCCGGCGTCGACGTCGTCACCGGCGCCGCGGACCCCTACACGCACACCATCGCCTTCAACGGCGCCGTCCAGCCGTTCGGGTGGTGGGCGCAGCAGGTCGGCGCCAGCA
Organism: Solirubrobacterales bacterium; assembly: GCA_038321325.1. Classification (GTDB taxonomy): domain Bacteria; phylum Actinomycetota; class Thermoleophilia; order Solirubrobacterales; family Solirubrobacteraceae; genus Paraconexibacter. The sequence goes on along the minus strand of JBBQEV010000025.1, from coordinate 18,534 downwards.
GCCCCAAACGCGACCTGTTCTACGAGAGCAAGATCGGCAAGGGCGTCTTCGAGACGTCGCAGGGCACCAAACCGATGCACGCCGAACTGTCGGTCGTCGCGCTCCGCGCCGGTGAGATCTACGCCACCCCCGCCGCGAAGACGGAGGACACGTCAGACACCTGGTTGCACACCGAGTCCTCCGGCTCGTTCAGCCTCGACGGGACGGTGATCTGCGAGGTCGGCAGTGACGTCCTGGACATCGACCGCGGCCTCAGCGCGTTCTTCGGCGACAACGTCGAGGCGTGCCAGATCATCCCCGGGAAGGGCCAGATCACCCGGTCGGTGCAGTCGATCGCGACCTCGGACACCCTCGCGCTCCGCAACCGCGTCCTCTACGGTGCCAGCGCACCGGCCGCGGGGACCCGGCCGGTGAAGGCCGTGTACTACGCGGCGATCACCAAGACGCTGACCCGGTCGGCGACCAGGACCCTGACGATCAGCACCCCGAAGGTGGCGCTGAACCCCGCGGACATGAAGGTCGGCCCGTCCCCGGGCGGCGGACCGATCGAGATGACGTTCGGCGGGACCTGCCTGAAGAACGGGGCGGCCGCGCCATGCACCGTCACCGTCCTCGACGGCTCCGCCGTCGCGTACATCTAGGTGCCCGCCGCCAAGAAGGCCGCGGCCGCCCGGTTGCCGGTGCTCCCGGTGATCGGGGTTGCCCGGTTCGAGGCGGCCGCCGGCCTGGTGGAGCGGATCGTCGGCGAGCAGTCCGACGTGTTCCTCGCCGCGCAGACCCGGTTCCGGGACCGCCACCGCGCCGCCACGGCCAGGCCGTTGGACGCGATGGAGGCCGCGCAGGTCGCCTCCGCGATCAGCGGCGCGATGCAGACGCCCGAGGAGTTCGCGCAGGCGGCCCTGCTGATGCAGGAGTCCGGGCTGCGCGCGACCGACCCGCCGGACCGCATCGAGATGCTCGTCGCCGCCGGCGCCGCGACGGCGCCCGCGTTCCTGGACGCGTGCCTGCTCATGGTCGCCCTCATCGAACTTCCCGCGGAGGAGTTCCGGGAGCACAGGAAGGCTCAGACCCTGGACCAGGCGATCGCGGACGCCTGCGAGCGCATCCGCGACCAGGACACGCCGATGAAGGAGATGCGCGGCCGGGTCGCCCGGGCGATGGACGCGTTCGCGGCGACGGCGGGACGTCCGCCGGGGGAAGGGATGCGCCTGCTCGCCACGGCGGTGTGGCAGGCGCTGCAGGAAGCGACGAGCATGAGCGAGTCCCTCGCTACGAGCTCGTCGTCGCTGACCGGCTCTGCCGAGCTTACGGCGGCTGGACCCGCGACTACGTGAGCTACGAGCTCCCCCACCACGAGGCGATCGAGTTCCTCGAGCTCGATACCACCGAGCGCGCGTACCAGGCCGCGCTGCACGGCATGCAGCTCGACGGGGCGCCCCGGTCGCGCAGGCCGGACGGGCTGCGCGTGTCGCGGCTGCGCGACTTCCACGACGGCATGAAGAGCAGGACGAGAGGGAGGTGACGGGCAGTGGCTTTCAGCGCCGGTGATGTGGAGGTCACTCTCGGGGGCCGTTTCAGCCCCGCCGGGTTCGCGCAGTTCTCCGCCGCGACCAACAAGGCGGGCGCGGACATGCGCAAGGCCGAGGCCGAGATCGCGGCGGCGCAGACCCGGCTCGCGGGGGCTTCGTCGCGTGCCGCGACGGCGCAGGGCCAGCTTGGCCGTGTGGCGAAGGTCGCCGCGATCGGTGGTATCGGGGCGCTCGGCCTCGCCCTCGCGGGCAGCGTGAAGCTCGCGGCGGACTTCGAGGCGCAGCTCTCCTCGCTGAAGGCGGTCACCGGGGCGAACGGGACGCAGATGAAGCAGTTCGCCCAGCAGGCCAAGGACGCCGGCGCGGCGACGAAGTTCAGCGCGTTGGACGCCGCGAAGGCGCAGACCGAGCTCGCGAAGGGCGGCCTGAGCGTCGCGACGATCATGAACGGCGGCCTGAAGGGCGCGCTCGCGCTCGCGGCCGCCGGCGAGCTGGACCTCGCGACCGCCGCCGCGACGACCGCGAACGCCCTGAACCTGTTCGGGCTCAAGGGCAGCGACGCGGGCCGCGTCGCTGACACGCTCGCCTCGGCGGCGAACAACACGACCGCGGACGTCGGCGACTTCGCGATGGCGCTCACGCAGGGCGGCGCCGCCGCCAAGGCCTCCGGGCTCAGCTTCAAAGAGACCGTCGTCAGCCTGGAGGCGCTCGCGCAGTCCGGGGTGAAGGGCAGCGACGCCGGGACCAGCCTGAAGACGACGCTCAGTCAGATCGCGGGCCCGACGAAACTGGCCTCGGCGGAGATGAAGCGGCTCAACCTCGACTTCTTCGACGCGCAGGGCAAGATCCGGCCGCTCGACAACATCGCCGGGCAGCTCGCCACCTCCTTCGGGAAGCTCAGCAAGGAGCAGCAGCTCTCCAGCGCCAAGACGATCGCCGGGACCGACGGGTTCCGGACGCTCTTCGCGCTCGCCGACCAGGGCCGCGCCGGGATAGACCGGCTGAGCGCCGCGACAGGCAAGCAGGGCGACGCCGCGAGGACGGCCGCGACCAAGCAGGACAACCTCAAGGGGAAGCTCGAGACGCTGAAGGGCAGCGCGGAGACCGCGGGGATCACGATCGGGGAGAAGCTGCTCCCGAAACTCTCGGAGCTCGCGACCAAGGGGACCGCGAAGCTCAACCAGGCCTTGAAGGGCGGCGACTTCGCCGGGTTCGGGGCCGGGGCCGCCGCGGGCCTGGACACCCTGGCCAACGTGATGGGCGACCTCATCAGCAGTGGCTCCCAGGTCGTCGGGGTGCTCGCCAAGATCGGCGGTGCGCTCAACCTCGGCGACGCCGGGAACCTCGAGTCGATCGCCGCCGGGTTCGCCGGGTTCAAGGTCGCGACCGCGGTCGCACCCGGGGTCCTCAAGCTCGCCGGCGCGATCAAGGTCCTCCGGGCCGGCGCCGCCGCCGGCGGCGCGGCCGGACTGCTCGGCAGTCTCGCCGGGCTCGTCAACCCGGTGGTGGCGGCGACCGTCGCGGTCGGGGCGCTCGCCGCAGCTTTCGTGTTCCTCGCCACTCGGGAGAGCGCAGAGGAGGGAATCGCCAAGCGTGCCGCCGCCGCCAAGCGCGAGCAGGCCGACGCCGTCAAGGCCCTCAAGGACGGGGAGACCGGCGCCGTCGACAAGCGGACCGCCGCGCAGCGGTCGACCCTGGACGTAACCCGTGCTGAGCGCGAACTGCTCAACGTCCGTCAGCAGATCAAGGCCGGGACCCTGAAGGGCGCCGACGCCGAGCTCGCGGTCAAGGACGCCCGGCTCGGCGTGCGGGAGGCAACTTCGCGCTCGACCGCGGCGCACAAGGACTACGAGAAGTCACTGCGCTCCCTGGACCGCCAGCAGTTCGTGACCGCGAAGTCCGGGAACGCCGGGCTGTCCGCCGCGGGCGACCGCCTCAAGCGCGTCAAGGACGCGATCAAGGACATCCAGAGCAAGGGCGGCAAGCCCGACGCCGGGCTCCTCAAGGAGCTCAGCGCCGCCCAGGAGCAGTACACGGGAGCGGTGAAGCGGTTCGCCGACGCCAACCAGCTCGCGTCGATCAGCAGCCTGAACCTCAAACGCGAGCAGGCCGGGGTCGCCCCGGTGACCGCGAAGAACGCGGCCGGCTTCGGGTTCCTCGTCGCCCAGCTCAGGAGCCTGCCGAAGGAGGTCCGCACCCGGTACACGCTCGACGGGGACCAGGCGGCGCTCAGCCGGGCCGGACAGCTCGCCGCTCAGTTGCAGACGCTCGGAAGGGGCAAGGAGGTCAGGACCGTCCTGAAGGGCGCCGACAGCGCGCGCGGGGCGGCGGCCGGGTTCACCGCGCTGCTCGCCGGGGTGCCGTCGCAGAAGGTGGTCCGGATCATCGCGCAGACCAAGGGCAAGGCGGAGGTCGACGCGCTCAACCAGGCGACCCGCGCGGCCCGTGACAAGAACGTGAAGGTCACCGCGAACGCGGCCGCCGCCCGCGCGGCGCTGCAGCAGATCGCCGGGACGAAGATCGCCAGCAAGGTCGTCCGCGTCATCGGCAACAACACCGACGCACGCGCGAAGGTGCAGGCGCTGATCGCGCTCGGGATCCCCGCCAAGACAGCCCGGGTCCTCGCCGCCGTCTCCCCCGCGCTCGGCGGGATCAGCAGCGTGCAGGGCGCCCTCGCCGCGCTGCCGTCGTCGAAGACGATCACGATCACGACCGTCGAGACCACGATCAAGAACGTCATCAAGAAGGCGGCAAGGGGCCTGGCCGCCGGCCGCGCCGCCGGCGGCGCGGAGACCGCCCTGATCGGGGAAGGCCAGGGCCGGGAGGCGATCGTCGACCCCGCCACGCTGAGCATGACCGTCGTCGACGGGCCCCGCCTCCAGGACCTCGGCGCCGGGGAGTACGTGATCCCCTACGAGGACCGCTACCGCGGCCGCGCGCTCGGCCTGATGCAGTCCCTCGCCGCCGACATGGGCCTCACCGGGTACGCGAAAGGGAAGAAGGGCCGCAAGCCCGCGAGCAAGCAGGCCGCGGGCAAGAAGCAGCACGCGCCGCGGTTCGTCCCGGCGCCCGTCGATCCGCTCAGCCTCCCCACCGACGACCTCGACGCCGCCAGGCAGGCCGCGCTGAAGGCGTACACGGATCTGCGCGACAAGGCCGCGCAGCTGCCCGGGAAGATCCGCGACGACAAGAAGCGCGTCAAGGACATCAGCGGCCGCAACGCCAAGGGCGCGGGCACGAAGGCCAAGAAGGCCCGTGACCTCAAGCGCGCCCGACACGAGCTCGCCGAGCACGAGAAGCAGCTCGCCGACGAGAAGGCCGCCCTCCCCAGGCGGCGCGCCGAGCTCAAGGCCCGCGAGGCCGAGCTGCGCGCGGCGCAGGAGTACGCGAAGCAGATCCGGGCGCAGGAGCAGCTCGCCGACACCGCCGCGACGGACATGAGCAACGCCGACAAGCGCGACGACCAAGGCGCCTACGACAAGGCCAAGAAACGCAGGGGCGGCGCGCTCGCCGAGCTCAAGCGCCTAGTCGCCGAAGCCAAGAAGCACGTCACCGCCGGCAGCGAGTACGCCCGCACCCTCGACGGGCGCCTCTCCACCATCGAGGGCGACCTCATCGACAACACCCAAGCCGAGCAGGACACCGCCACGCCCGCCGAGACGGAAGCCGACCGGATCAGGGACACCGGCCTGACCGACGCCGAGCGCGCAAGGCGAGTCGAGCTCGACCGTGACGTGTCGCTCGCCGCACTCACCGAGAACCTCGACGACGACAAGGCCGCCGCCGCGGCGGTCCGCGACTTCTTCGCCGGCGGACTCGCGGCCGCAGCCTCCCGAGGCGTCGGCGCGGCCGGTGTCCGGGACCTGGCCGACAGCCTGAAGACCGCCAGGGACAACGTCGCCTCTCTGACCACGGGCACCGCGGTAAACGACGACGCCGACGTGCAAGCCCAGGTCGACCAGCAGCGCACGAGAGCCGAACGCGCCGAGGCCGAAGTCCGGCTCGCCGGGCAGATCCAACGCACGTTCAGCGGCCCCGGTGACATCGGGTCCGGCAGCGCGGTCACGCTGAACATCAACACGCTGCACCCCGGCAGCCCAGCCGTCGCCAGCGCCCTCGCCGCAGCCGCAGCCGCCGGGTTCGGGTACCAGAACCCGAGGGCGGCCACGAGGGAGCGTGTCGGCTGATGGCTGACATCAGGCGGATCGTCACGCTCAACACCGCGGGTACACCTACGACGATCGTCGACCTCGAGGACCAGACGGTCCTCAACACGGTCCGGGACTCCTGGAAGGTCGAGGCCGCGCAGCGCACCCAGATCCTCGCGCAGGACCAGCGCCGCTACGGCGGGGGCCGCGTCGCGCACGAGACGCACGCCAACGCGAACGTGTCCTGGGACGCGCTCGTGACCGGCGCGACCGCGGACGCCGCGCTCACCAGCCTCGAAGCGCTCCTCGCGGTCCTCGAGGACCCCCGGGGCATGTTCTACGAGTGGCGCCCGGACGGGGCCACCAGCAGCGTGTTCTACGAGGTGCGCGGCCCCGCCACCTACACGGTCAACTACCGCCAGATCCAGTTCGCCGGGGCGCAGAGCCTCATCGCGACCATCAGCGTCCCCGTCGGGCCGCTCGCCAGGCGCGCCCCCGCCACGCAGACGATCACGCCCGCGAGCGCGTTGAACCCCGCCGTGTTCAGCCTCACCACGATCGGGGGCCGCGCGCCCGCACTGTGCGACGCCGGCATCCAGGTCCCCACCGCCACCGCCCCGAAGCAGGCCGCATTTGCGCTGATCGCATGGTGGTCGCCGAGGAGCGCTCCCGCGACCGGGACGGTCGGGCCCTTCGGGATCATCGAGGGCGACGCGGCCAACGTGACGAGGTCGAACGCGAGCGTCGTCACCCAGAGCGACGCGAGGGGCGGGAGCCTCGCGCGCCTGGACGCCGGGAGCCGGTCGGCGAACCTGTCCTGGATGATCGACCCGTCGATCGTGCCCGCGGACGCGTTCGGGGACACCGTCGACATCGAGGTATGGGGCCACTTCCGGATCCCCGCCGCCAGCACCCCTACGCCGACGGCGAAGGTGTACGCGGCCGGCTTCAACCCGGGCAGCGGCAACGAGCGCATCTTCACGCAGGAGTTCGGGGACGTCGATCGGCCGCTCGTGCGGCCGACTACCGGGACCGCGTACCGGCTCAGCCGCCTCGGCGTCATCACGCTCCCCACCCGGCCCGCAGGGATCCCGTGGCAGATCACCGTCAAGATGACCTCCGGCGCGGTCGGCGAGCCGATCGACTGCGACTTCCTGCTCACGGTCCCCGCCCGGCAGCGCGCCGCGTCACCGTCCGGGAAGACGATCACGGGCGTAGCGCCGTCCTTCAACAGCCGCTACCCGTTCTTCCTGCCGGGCGGCTCCACGACCGCGAGCGTCAAGACGATCCTGTCCGACCTGTCCGGCCGGATCGCCGCACTGTCCGCGCCCGCCGACCGGTACGCGACCACCGGCCTGGGCGGCGCCCGGATCGAACTCGCCCCCGGCGCGGTCGACATGCTCGTCTACCTGTCCCGACTCGCCCCGGACGACCCTGTCGCGACCAGCAACGACGGCCTCGACACGTACACGCTCCCCACGATCGAGGCCACAGTCACCCCCCGGTACTGGGTGGCGTCCGGGTGACCGTCACCGTCTGGCTGCGCCCGATCGAGAGCCACTGGACCCCGGTCGGGACCGAAGCCCGCCAGGGCGTATGGGCGGAGAACCTGACGGTCACCAACGATCGCCGCGGCCCGCTCAGCGCGGCGTTCGACCTGCGCCGCGACCCCGCCGGCATCTGGCCCGACCTCGCCGCCTACACCCCGGTCGAGGTCGAGGTCAACGGGATCGTCGTCTTCGGCGGCCGGCTCAAGGAGACCCCGGGCCGCGACGCTGAGCACGCCCTCAGCGTGCAGTGCGAAGGCCTCCAAGCGAGCCTCGACGACGACATGTACGAGCGGCTCTACGTGCACACCGACCTCAGCTTGTGGAAGGACGCCAGGTCGGTCCCGACCGCGAACCTCGCCGCCTACACGACCAAGTGGACCGTCGAGACCGCCGGGGCGATCGTGATCCGCAGCACCGGCGCCGTCGCGTTCGCCAGAGGCGGCGTCACCCTCGACCTCGGACCATCCACTCAAGCCCGAAGGGTCGTCATCGAATGGGAGAAGAGCGCTTCCTGGGCCGGGACGGCCAGCTGCTACCTCAACACCGACAACGCGCCGCTCGGCGGCGCCGGGACCGGCGGAACGATCAGCACCCTGAGCGACACCTCGGTCGCCGGGACCTACGCGCAGACGCTCACCGCCTGCCGCTACCTCACCATCTTCTGCGACGCCGACACCGCCCAGGCCGACACCGCATTCTTCAGAGTGAAAGCGGTCCGCGTGTTCGGGCAGGCCGCCTACGAGAACTTAAATGAGAGCGCCTTGAAGGCCAGCACGGTCATCACCGACGCGCTCACCTTCACCCCGTTGCTGCACCCCGACCGCGGCAGGATCACCGCGAGCAGCTTCAACATCCCCTCCCTCGCTCCCGGGGAACCCAAGACCCCCAGGGAGATCGTCGACACCGTCAACGCCTACCACGACTGGACGTTTCAGATCGACGCGGCCGGCCGCCCCATCTTCGCGCCCAGGAGCACCGCCCCGACGGTGAAGATCGGGTCCTGGAGCAGCGCCGAAGTCGAAGACGCCTCCTCCAACAGCGGGGAGGACATCTACACCGACGTCATCGTCACCGCGCAGACCCCCGCCGGCGACCCGCTCCGCGTCCGCCGCACCAACGCCGCCACCAGCGCCAGGCTCGGGTTCACGAGGACCAAGCAGCTCGCCGTCGCATCCCCGCTCCCGGCCGACGCGATCGCCGCCGCGCAGATCGCCGACGTATGGCTCGCAGCGCACACCGCCACCCCGTTCAAAGGCACCGTCAAACTCACCGGGACCACCGCGGTCCAGGACATCACCACCGGCGCCCCCGTGGCACCCGAGCAGCTGCTGCTGCTCACCGACCAGCTCCTGCACTTCGACGACCGCGTCGACCCCGACACCGGAGCGCTCGGACGCGACGGCCGCATCACCCAGGTCACCTACACCCCCGCGACCGGGGAAGCGACCATCGCCATCGACAACACCCGCGGCGACCTCGACGCGCTCCTCGCCAGGCTCGCCGTCACCACCAGCCAATGAGGAGCGCATGACGCGCCACTACGACAGCCTCGAACTCACCGTCCGCATATGAGCGGAGGAGAGCCATGACCACCATCCTGATAGCCGCCTTCACGCCCATCGCCGCGGTCATCGGCGGGTACTTCACGCTCTGGATCGCCAAGCGCAACAAATCCGGGACTACCAGGACGTCCGAGGCCGCCGAGCTATGGGCCGAAGGCAAGGAGATGCGCGCGGAACTTCGCGCGGAACTGCGGAACTGGCGGATACGCAGCAGAAACTAGAGGACACGGCGGTGGCGCTACGGGAGGCGGTCGCTGCCATCACCGCCCTCAATAATGAGATCCGCCTGTCCCGAGAGGAAGCCGAAGCCTCGCGCCGGGAGACGCGCGGCCTGAAGTCGCAGATCGCGGCGTTGACGGCGCAGGTCACGGAGCTTCACGCAGCCCAGATCCACGCGTTGAAGGATCAGACCACGCAACTGACCGAGCAGACCACCGCCGTCAGCGACGAGGTCCGGACGAAGAACGGGATCACGCTCGGCGGGTTGGCGGACAACACGGAGACCCGGCGCATCCTCGATATCCCGGAGGGGGATCGCACGGAGCATGAGCGGGAGCATCTGCGTACCGCGTCCGAGCGGCTGCCCGATGACCTCGCCGCGGACCAGACGAAGGGCACGGAGGCGTAATGAGCTACGACAGTCGCCCCGACACATGGGCACACATCCACGAGGTGCAGACACGACTCGGCGAGATCGTCAGCGCCTTGCAGTGCCGTGCGCTGTGCCACGACCAATCCAAACTCGTCTCCCCCGAGGTCGAGACGTTCGACGAGTACACCCCGAAGCTCAAGGACTCCACCTACGGGAGCGATGAGTACAAGGCGTTCCTCGCGGGGATGGGCGAAGGGCTGGAGCATCACTACGACGTCAACGACCATCACCCCGAGCACTTCGACGACGGCATCCACGCGATGAACCTCGTGCAGATGGTCGAGATGCTCTGTGACTGGAAGGCCGCGACGATGCGACACGCCGACGGCGACCTTCGTCGGAGCATCGAACAGAACGCCGAGCGGTTCGGCTACGGCGGAGAGATCACGGGCCTGCTGTTGAGTACCGCTGAGAGCTTCGGGTGGCTGTCGTGAGCACTGAGCAGAACGCACGGGACTACGAGGAGCGCGTCGCCGCAGCGGGCGGCCCGGACGCGCTCACGGCCAGCCTAATCAAGGCGGTCCGGCAGGCGCGGCGCGGCCTGCACCTCGTCGTGGTCGGCTTGATCCTGCTCCTCGGGACCGTGGCCGTCCTCGCGGTCACGGTCGTCAACACCAACCGGACCGCCCGCCTCGCCGCCGACAGCACGCGCAAGGCTGAGGACAACAGACGCCGAAGCCTCGCGAACTCCCGGCAGGCGAACGAGATCGTCCGCTGCCTGACGAGCATGCGCGACCCCGGGAAGTGCCTGGGCCTGACGGTCCCCCCGGGCTCCCCGGGTTCCCAGGGCTTGCGCGGGTCGGCTGGCACCCCCGGCCTGCCGGGACCTCGTGGCGCGCGGGGGCCCGCAGGCCGGGGGGGCGCCCGCGGCCTACTAGGGGCGGCCGGAATGATCGGGCCGGGCGGGCGCCCGGGACTCCCGGGCCAAGCGGGAGGCGACGGGCCGCGCGGAACGAACGGCACTCAAGGCGACCGCGGCCGGCGCGGCGACGACGGAGCGACGGGACCCGCAGGCCCCGCAGGAGACCCCGGGGCTCCCGGTTCCCCCGGCGCGGCGGGCCCCGCGGGCGCTCCCGGCCTGGCCCCGACGACGGTGACGTGCGGCCCCCCCGACTCGAACGGCCTCCAGACATGCGCGAGCCCGTAGGCGCCAGGGCGATCCTCGGCGCGATCGTCTGCGCCCTCACGCTCGCCGCGCCCGCCGGCGCGCAGTTCAATCGCGTGGCGGCCGCCAAGGCCGTAGCCAACCGCGTCTGGCGCTCCCCGTGCAACGGGCAGGTCACCACCCGGCGGGGCGTGCTCGACGCGTCGGTCGCAGCGAACGCCTACTACAGCCTCGGGCAACCCGGCCAGCCCTACACCGACTGCGTCGTCACGTTCAACGCGGTCCTCTACGCGCACGGCCGAGCCAACTACCAGGCGTTCTGCTCAACGCTGCTGCACGAGTGGGGGCACCTCGCCGGGTACCGCGCCCCGCCCGGCCAAGAAGCCATCCGCGCCGACGGGACCCTCGACCCATTCCACTCCCGGGACCCGCGCAGCGTGATGTTCCCCATCTTGGACCTCGACCCCCGCTGCACTCACCCCGGCACGTCCCCCCGCGCCGGGCCCGCCGGCGCAGTACCGCCGCTCCTCCCCTAGCCCGCCCCCTCCGAAGGAGACCCGTTGAAGAACCGCCTCGCCGCGGCCGCGCTGATCTGCGTCCTGATCGCCGGCCTGCTCACCACCGCCCTCACCCTCCACCAGGACCAGGCCCCGCCGCCGCCCGCGGCCGGGACGCTCGTCGTCCCCGTCGACGGCCTCGACCCCGGCACCACGCCCGACCACGTCATCCAAGTCCCACGGGCCACGGTCGACGCCACCGCGCCGCTCCTCGAGGACACCGACACCCGCACCGAGCACCCCGCCGGCGTCAGCCCCGAGGACCTCGAGCGCGCGCGGCGCGCGGCGCGCGCTCAGAATCTCCCGCCGCTCGCGACCGCGGGGGCCACGGCCGGCTTCCAAGGTTGCCGCACCAGCTTCGTCCGCAACCAGTCCAGCCGCCGCGGCGTCCGCCCGACCGAGCAGACCCTCCACTACACCGTCAGCCCGAACACGCCCGGCTGGCGCGACGTCGACGCCGTCAACGCCCTCTTCGACCGCACCAGCAGCCAAGCGTCCTCCAACTTCATCATCGACGCCGAAGGACACTGCGCGTACATCGTCCCGATCGAGGCGAAGGCCTGGACCCAGGCCGCCGGCAACCCGTACAGCGTCAGCTACGAGATCATCGCCACCGGCCGCGAAGCACGCTACCTCGCCCCGGCCGGGCTCGCCCGGCTGCGCAGCGTCATACGCGAAGTCAGCCGCCGCACCAGCATCCCCATGCGCCGCGGCCACGTCAACGCCTGCACCCCCACCAGGAGCGGGATCATCCAGCACAAGGACTGGGGGCTCTGCGGCGGCGGCCACGTCGACATCACCCCCTTCCAGATCGACGACATCGTCCGCCAACTCGTCGCCGGCGGCTCCAAGCCCGTCACCGCGAGAGACCGAGTGACGTGCCGCAAGCTCACGGCATGGCGGCGAGCGGGACGGCCGACCGGCGGCACGTGGGAACGCCGGAGCGTGCACCGCAAGCGCGCGCTCGCGCGACGCGGCGCCACCTGCCCGTCATGATCGAGCCGAACCACACCTACCAAGCAACGTACCTGCGCGCCCTCGACGGCGACACCTACGCGCTGCGCGTCGACCTCGGCCTGCGTGTCGCCGTCAGCATTGAGGTACGCATCCGCGGCATCAACACCCCCGAGGTCAGCGGGGCGACAAAGGACGCCGGCCTCGCTGCCACGAAGGCCGCCGACGAGTTCCTGTGCAGCGGCCCCATCGTGATCGTCACCTACAAGGACCACCGGTCCTTCACGCGCTGGGTCGCCGACTTGTACGTCGACCAGGTCAGCATCGCCGAGCACCTCTTGGCCGCGGGCGTCGCCGTGCCCTACCCCAGCAACTGACCACCGCGTCTGAGCGAGATCAGGTCGCGGCGTCCCGCGCACCTGCGAGCATCAGAACGCACGCAGCAGCACCCCGAGCCCGTCACCGCCCCCCCGCGCGGTGGCGGGCTCTCGTCGTTCAGGACCGGCTGACTAGGCGCGCCGATCAGGGCGCTTCCCAGCACCCGCCTTCGTCACGCGGGTGGATCTCCCACTCGCCGGGCGGCCAACTGACGGCCCACTCGTCGCACGACGGCAGGACCATGCCGCCCGAGACTCGCTGTTGCGGCCAGATGTGCACACCGATGGAACGCCCGTTCCCGCCGCCTCGCGCAACCCCGGCGAGCGTGACGCTCTGCGCGCCAGTACCCCACGCTTCCGAGAGCAGGTGCGCGACACCCGCGCGCAGGTATCCGACGTGGTGCTCGCCGACATGCGCGCAGATGGCCAACGAGTCGTGAGGGTTCTCGGGCTCCGGCGTGAGCGTCACGTTGACCAAGCGAAGAACCTTGCCGCCACGAGGCCGTTTCGCCACGGCCTTGATCGCGGGCTGGTATTGGTCCTCGCCGACGATCGCGTTGCACGGCGCGCCCCAGTCCAGCCACGCCTTCGTGATAGTCCAGTCCTCCCGCGTGTTCGGACCGTCATTGACGCGGATCGGAGGTGGTGGCCGCTCCGGCTTGGAACCGTGCAAGAGGTCGCGAAAGAAGCCCACGTCAGGTAACACCAACGACGAGGACTATGCCGCCGATAACCATCGGGATCGCGAGAAGCACAGCGATGCAAACGAGGATGGTTTGCATGGAGCGCATGATGACCTCCATCCGATCGAGCGAACGTTGAAACGGCTCTAAATCAGCCCGCTCCACAGGATCGATGGCCTCGTCGGAAGATGCCTCGCGAATGGTCATACGAGAACTCTTGCTCGTCCTGTCAGGGCGCTGACATTCCACCTTGTTCGCATCTTGCGGCTTTCCGGTCGGGGTCTGTCCGGGGCGTGAGCCAAGGTGCTTTTTCGTCGCGTGGGGTCGCCAGCGGCGAGGTCATCCGGATGGGGTGGCGACGGGCGGCCGACGGAGGGGAACTCCCCGATGCAGCAGCACCCGTTGATGGTCGTCCACGACGGAGGGGCTGGCGTGTCCTTCGACGCGGGAAGGGACGCGGCGATACGCATAGTCGCCGAGGCGTATGAGGTCGCGCTCACCCGCCTTCACCCGCTTGACGTCGAGGAGCGCGCGTGGTTCCAGGAGCGTCTTCGCGACGCTCGCGTCGCCGCTGGGCTGCCTTCCGTAGAGCCTCTGACTCGCGCTTCTTCGCGGCGGCCGGCGTAGACGCCGCCTCTCGACGAGCGACCGCGATCGGGTACTCGTAGAACTCGTTCGGATCGACTTCCAAAGCGGCGGCGAGGGCCTCAATGATGTGCGCTTCGGGGACCCGGCCGGGCGTGGACTCCAGCAGTTGAATGGTCCTCTCTCCGATTCCGACGTCTCCGACGCGGACTGTGGCGTGAGAGAGATCGCGGACGCTCCGCCCACCACGGAGTGCCCTCAGCTTGGCGGCGAGGAGCTCTGCCATGCCCGGCATACAATCCGTACACCAATGACTTGACAACGGCCGGACTGTTCGCGTACGGTCCGTTCCATGAGGAAGCCGACTCCGCTCAAGCGAGCGATCTTCGACTCCGGGAGGACGCAGAAGTCCATCGCCGATGCGCTCGGCATGGACGAGGGCCACTTCTCTCGGATCGTCAACGGGCTGCACCCGCCGGACGCTACGTGCGACGCCATCGCCGCTGAGCTCGAGCGGACGACCGCAGAGATCTGGCCTCCGGCCGTCGAGTCTGCGGCATGAGCGCCACCCACCACGAGCTGCGCTGCCTACGCGACAAGGCGCTGGATGCCCGCGCGCACGGCGACCATCAGGACGCGATGATCTACAACGCCAGTGTCGAGGTGGACTCGCTCGGCGAGCACATCATCGGCCTGCGGCGTTACGCGGTCCCCGAGAGTGTCGTGCAGGCCCTGCTCGGCCTCACCCGCGACCTGCTCGCATCGAACGCCCGGGAGGCGGGCTGCGAGCGCACCCTGATCGGCAGCCTCGACGGGCTGGCGACCGTCACGCACCTCAGCGAACGCCGCGGCCTTACGCTCACCGTACGGCCGGGAACCCTGAAGCAGCTAGCCGCCGAGGTCCGCGCGGCGCAGGACGACGGGAGCATCCAGGAGCTCATCGCCCGGACCCCGCGCGGACGCCTGACCAGCCGGTCGCTCTGCCACGAACTCGGGAGATCTCGCGCTGAACGGCTCATGGCCGCGCTCGGCGGAGCGCCGCACCTGACAGCAGTGGCGGTCGTCGCGTGAGCCCGTTCACCGCCGTCCTGCTGGTGATCCTCGCGGTCGCGGTGGTTGTCTTGATCGTCGCGGAGGTGCAGTTGGGCGAGCGGCGTCGCGCTGCGAGCGACCGGCTGCGGGTCCGGCAGGAGAGCGACCTGCTCGGTGACGCGCTGCGCGCCAGCCGCGTGGAGCGCCGGTCGTGAGCGCGCTCCCGGTCGCGGAGCGGTGGCGGCGTCTCGCGCGCTTGTGTGAGGAGGAGGCGCCCGAGGCTCAGGGGCGTGGGATGCACGGGTTGTGCGATGCCCTCCTGGAGGCATCGCGGTGCCTGGACTCGCGGGCGGCGGCGCTTGAGCACGCGCCGGTCGGCGTCGTCGAGGTGCTGCCCGCGATGATCGACGGCGTTGGCGGTGAGTTCGACGGTCTGGCCTTGGAGCTTGAGGGGTATCTGGATGCGCGCGGGCGTGTACGTAGCCGAACGTCTGCGTCCGGCGGTGCGTCGTGAGCGCCGCGATGGTCGACGAGCGCGAGCGGCTGCTTGCCGGCCTGCGCGCGGCGATCTCTTTCGCGCGTCTGGTGCAGTCGGGTGACCGGATGCTCGGGCGCGGCGTCACGGTGTCCTGGAGGCGGGCGCACGCCCGGGCGTGCGAGCTGCTCGACGAGTGCGAGTCCGCGGGGATCAAGGCGGCTGAGCTCGACGGGATCATCGCTGAGGGCGTAAATGCGCCCGGCCCCGGTTTCGGGGGCCGGGCGCGGTCAGCCGAGGCGTCGAGGGGTCGCGCGGACGGCGTGACGGCTGGGACGGTACCTGCCGGTGAGGCGGCGCTCTTCGAGCGCGGTGCCCCGGCGCCGGCGCGGCCGGTCAACAGCGCGCCGTGGGGCGCGCCTCTGGAAGGGGAGCTATGAGCACCACGGACGACTGCGGCTTGCGCCGCGGGGATCTCGTCGATGTCGAGTCGCGCACGCTGCGCGGGGGCGCGCGGGCGCCTGGCGGGCCGGGCGTGGTGGAGGAGACGTACACGCCCGGCCGCGTGACGGGTGGCCGCGTGGTGCTCGTGCGCCTGGACTCCGGGCAGAGTCGGCTGGCCGACGTCGCGCTCGTGCATCCTCGGGCCGGTCGGGCGGTGGGCGCGTGACCGACTCACCTTCGTCTCCGGTGGAGTGGGCGCGTTGGGCGCGCCTGACCGCTGTCGACCTCGAGCTCTCGGCCGGGGAGGCGCACGTCCTCTCCGTCCTGGCCGGGCATGCTGGCCGCCAGGGCAGCGTGTTCCCTTCGATCGCGGCGATCGCGGCGCAGGTGCGGCGCAGCGTCTCGCAGGTCCACCGGCTGATAGCGGGCCTGGTGCGGCGCGGTCTGGTCCGTTCGCGACAGCGCGGCCCGGGCCAGACCGCGCTGCGCGAGCTCGTCGCCGACGCGCGCGCGTTCGTGCAGCTCAACCTCTTCGACACGCCCGCTCCTCCCGCGGCCCCGTGCTCGAGGCGACCGGCATGCGTCGCCGCCGATCCCCTGCCGGCGGCGACGCCCGAGCGCCGCCAGACCACCCGCGAGGCGGTCGCCGCGGCGGCGCCGGCGCCGCCAAGCCCTCGCATGGGTGCGTCAAAGCCCTCGCATGGGTGCGAGGGAGAAGTGCCAGAGGAAGAGCCAACAGCATCACGGGCACTACCGCGGGCGAGCGCGTACGTGCACCCGGTCTCGCTGCACCCGGTGCTCGAGGAGATGCGCGACGTGATCGGTGACCGGATGCCCGCCGGGATGAGCATCGACGACGAGATCGTGCAGGACGACATCGCGATGGTCCTCACCCGCTTCGACGGCGCCGACCATGTTCGAGCGGCCCGGGCGGTCGCGATCGGCGTCAGGACGGGGAAGCGCCACCCGATCGCCCGCCAGCTGTACTGGGCGCTCGAGCGCCAGGCCATCGAGCAGGCCCGCTGCGAAGAGCGCCAGCGCCGCTCCTCCGCCGCGGCCGGTGGTCGTCGCGGCCGGCGAGCTGCTCGGGGCACGGCCCGGGACCCGGAGGCCCAGGCCCGTCAGGACGCCGCGCTGGACTTGATGGTCGCCGAGGTCGAGCGCAGGAACGCCGAGAGGGCCGCGGCATGACGTTCGCGCAGTGGACAGACTCGATGGCCGGCTGCCTAGAGCACTGGTGGGCTGCCCCCGACGAGTGGACGCAACAGAAGTCCAAGGCCTACTTCACGGCGCTGGGCGCCTACGACGTCGGCGAGGTCGGTCACGCCCTCGAGCTCGTCCGCCGCGAGGGCTCGCCGTTCCGGCCGGCCGCCGGCGTCATCGAGAGCTTCGTCCTCGGCCGCGGCGGCCAGGCCCGCAGCCCTGAGGAGGCCTGGTCGCTGATCGAGGAGGCCGTGCGGCGCGTCAACCGCTCGGTCTACGCCCCCGACTTCCACGAGCGTCACCAGGCCGGCGTCGACTGGCTCGCCGAGCAGGATCGCGTCGTGGCTGCGTGGGCCGCGCGTCGCGGGCTCTGCGGCGCAGGGTCGCTCGGCCACGAGCCTGTCGGTCATCCCGAGCACGGCGGCGTCGTGCGGGGCGCGCTGGCCAAGGACTATCGCGAGCAGCTGCAGCTCGCTCAGGAGCGCGTCGCGCTCGGACGACCCGCGGTCCCGGCCGACGCGCTCTACGTTCGCGCGACCGGCGCCCTGCACTCCGGGGGGATGGGGGAGCTCGTCGAGCACCTGCGGCCCGCCGGCCAGCTTCCGGCCGGGCCCGCCGGCCAGCTTCCGGCCGGGCCCGCCGGCGACGTCGTCGACGCTGCGGCCGAGGAGCTCGCGTGAGCGCGCAGCCGGGTGGCCCGGGCATCGGCCAGCAGCGTCTCGAGCTTGAGGTGCCGCGGGCGTGGTGGTGTCCGGGCGTTCACTGCCCGCGGCGGTGCGGCCCGGCTGACTGCGTGTGCTCGCCGTGCTTCTGCGCGCGCTGCGTTGCTCGGCGCCGTGCTGCGCGCGGGGCCCGTCCGGGCCTCGCACCGTCTTCGTCTTCGCCTCGTCCGTCCTTCGGCCGCCAACGGCCGCTCTTCAAGACCACCAGCTAGGAGCCGATCCCCATGAGCACCACTGACTACTTTCTCTCCTCCGGCCAGCACGCGTCGGCCGACGACGGGCGTTGCGCGATGGAGTGGGTCGCCTATCTCGCCGGGCTGCCGCACACCGATACCCCGCCCTGCGTGAGCCCGGTCCTGACGCGGTTCTGCATCAGGCTCAACGATCGCCTGTCCGATCAGGAGCGCCAGAAGCTGCGCCCGTACCTCGCCCGGACGATCGGCACCCGAGACGACCGCCGCGACCAGGAGCGCGCCGAGCTCTGCCGCGACTGGCTGGTTCGCACCTGCCTGCCCCGCGTGTTCGACGCGGCCGGGATGTCCGAGCACGCCCAGCGGCTCCGCGACCTACCGGCCAGCATCACTCCCGCGGCCCTCAAGCGCGAACTGGTAGCCGCCCGCGACGCCGCGAGGGGCGCGCGTGACGAGGCGCGGAAGCGACTGCGGCAGAACACTCGCGACCGTTTCGGCGTAGGCGCCGCCGCCTACGTCGCCGCCGGCGCCGCCGCCTACGTCGCCGCCGCCTACGCCGCCTACGGCGCCGCCGCCGGCGCCGCCGCCGGCGCCGCCGACGCCGCCTACGCCGACGCCGCCGACGCCGACGCCGCCTACGCCTACGCCGACGCCGCCGCCTACGTCGCCGCCGCCGACGCCGCCTACGTCGCCGCCGCCGACGCCGCCTCCGCCGCCGCCGCCGCCGCCGCCGCCGCCGCCGACGCCGTCGCCGACGCCGCCTAC
>JBBQEV010000024.1:0-45809 GCA_038321325.1 Solirubrobacterales bacterium | reverse complement strand
AGCCTGACCGAAACCGCCGAACAGCCTCCAACGGCCCCGGAACCGGGGCGCAGAACAGCTCCGAAGCGCGCTCGGGGCGCTCAGGCGGACGCTCCGCGACCCCGCGGCCAATCAACACCCGTTGATCAGCGGTTCCCTAGGCGTCCCCACTCCGCGAGCGAAGGGAAGGACCGCATGGCCCAGGTGAGCACGTCCCGCTCCTACGACGTCCCCGCGGAGGGGATGTGGAGGCGCATCGGCGACTTCGAGACGCTCGACGCGTGGCATCCGGCGATCGCCGCGTGCGAGGCGCTCGACGGCGGGGCGCGGCGCAAGCTCACGACCGTCGACGGCGGGGTGATCCACGAGACCCTCACGGAGGCCGGGGAGCAGACCTACAGCTACACGATCGACGACAGCCCGCTCCCGGTCGCGGACTACCGGGCGACGCTCTCGGTCGCGGAGGCTGCGAAGGGCTCCTGCACCGTCGAGTGGGTCGCGCACTTCACGGCGGCCGGAGCGTCCGACGACGAGGCCGAGGCCGTCATCACGGGCATCTTCGACGCCGGGCTCGACGCGCTGTAGCGCGGCGGTCACTCCTCCTCCTCGGCCTGCCGCGCGAGGTACAGCTCCGTCGCCTCCGCGAAGCCCTTCAGGCGCACCTCCCCGATCCGCTCGAACTCGAGGTGGCGCCCGGAGAGCTCGACGAGCGGGCGGGTCACGACGACCTCGCCGCCGGCCGAGCGGGCCGCGACCCGCGCGGCGAGGTTCACCTCGCGCCCGTAGTAGTCGCCGTCGCGGTAGAGCGCCTCGCCGTAGTGGACGCCGATGCGCGGGAGCGGCCGCTCGGAGTGGCGCTGCTGGAACGCGACCGCCCAGTCGACGAGCCCGGCGGCGTCGGAGCCCACGACCATCACCTCGTCGCCGATCGTCTTGATGACCCGCGCGTCCTCGGGAAGCGTGCGCTCGACGGCCTCGACGAAGCGTTCGACGGCGCCGAGGGCCTCCTCCTCCCCCTGCTCCTCGGTCAGCCGCGTGTAGCCCGCGAGGTCGGCGAAGGCGATCACGACGCGCAGGCGCCCGAGGTCGAGCCGCGCGCCCGCGAGGTCCATCTCCATGTGCCCGATCACGTCCTGCTCCACGAAGTGCTGCAGGAAGCGCTGATGGACGTGATCCATGACCGGCGAGGCGAGCGGGATCAGCTCGCGCGCGAGCCCCTCCATCGCCTCGGCCATCTCGAGGCCGGGGACCCCCTCGCGCATGAGCGGCTCGTGGACGTAGAGGTGGAACAGGCGGACCTCGGCGTCGGCGATCTGCGCGAGTGCCTGCCCGTAGACGCGGCACAGCTGCAGGAAGGCCACGAGCGGGAGTCCGGCGGCGAGCGTCGCGGAGGCGGCGCCCAGGAAGCGCAAGTCGGCCTCGGAGATCCGCTCGAGCGTCTCGGTGCCGAAGCCCATCGCCGCGTAGACGCGGGTGATGAGCGCGGGCTCGAGGCCGGTCTCCCGCGCGGCGTCGTCGAGCGTCAGCTCGCCCTGCTCGCCTCCGAGCAGGTCCTCGAGGTAGCCGAAGGCCAGGCGCCCCTCGCTCGTCGCGGCGCGGATCTGCTCGATGGAGTGCCCCCGGCCGCGCAGCCGCGCGACGATCCGGGCGTGCGCGGCCTCCGCCGGCGACCAGGCCGAGCCGTCGGCGCCCGGGACCAAGCCCGCGCGCACCCAGCGCCTCAAGGTCTGCGGGGTGACGCCGGCGCGCTGCGCGACCTCCTGGGTGCTCAGGCGACGCGGCACGGTCGCCCCTCCTCACCGTGGCTCCTCAGGACTTCGGTGCGGGCTTCTTGGCGGCGGCCGCCGGCTTGGCGGCGGCGCGGCCCTTGCTCGCGGCCCCGGTCTTGACCGGCGCGGCCGGCTTGGGCTTGGCGGCCCCGGGCTTCGCGGCGGCCGCCGCGGCGGTCGTGCGCTTCGTGGCCGCGGTGCGGCTGGCGCTGGCGCGGGAGCTCGGCGTGCCGGGGGCGGCCTTGGCCCCGCCGCGGCGCGTCGCGCCCGGCGCGGCGCGCGCGCCGGTCGGAGCGGTCGTCTTCTCCAGGCGGGCCACGCGGTCGCCGAGGGCGGCGAGCTCCGTCCTCAGGGCCTTGACGTCCTCGGCGGTGGCCGGCCGGGCGTCGTCGAGGGCGTCCCGCAGGCGACTGATGTTTCCCACGAGCTCGTCGGCGATCTCCGTCGCGCGGCCCCGGGTGAGCTGCCCGGCGTCGGCGGTCGCCTGGGCGGTGGTCTGGAAGGCCTGGTCGACGGCGGCGCGCACGGCCTCCGCGCGGCTCGGCCGCTTGTCCTTCTTGGCGTCCTTCTTCTTGGCCATGACCCGACCCTATCCTTCCGCGTCGTGGCGAACCATCTCCACCCGACGGCGGAACTGGCGCCCCGCGCGCTCCTTCCGGGCGACCCCGGCCGCGCCCTGACCCTCGCCCAGCTGCTCCTCGAACGACCGCTCATGTTCAACCACGCGCGGGGACTGTGGGGCTACACGGGGACGGCGGCCGACGGGGAACTGCTGACCGTCCAGGCGACGGGCGTCGGCGGCGCGAGCACCGCCGCGGTGCTCGAGGATCTCGCGGGCCTGGGACTCGAGGTCGCCCTCCGGGTCGGGACCTGCCGCGCCGACGGCCCGCAGCCCCCGCTCGGGACGATCCTCACCGTGGGCCTCGCCCACGCGCAGGACGGCGTGAGCGCCACCGCGGGCGCCGAGCGCGTCGAACCCGACCGCGAGTACGCGGGCGACGCCGTGGTGGTCTCGCGCGACCGTCTCAAGCCGGGGCCGACCCCCCACGCGGCGCCCGTCGCCGACCGCACGACCGCGCCGTTCCTCGTCGTCGCCGGCCAACTCGGCCTGCGCCGCGGCGCGCTGCTGGCGGTGACCAGCGACGCGTCGGGGGCGCGCCTGGAAGCCGAGGCGCTGCTCGCCGCCGAGCACGCGCTGGGTCACGCCGCCGCCGCGCTGCTCGGGGTGCCCGAGCGGGTCGGGGCGAGCTGAGCGGTGCCGATCACGGTCCAGCTCGGGCTGCTCTTCGCCGTGGCGACGGCGTTCGTCTCGCTGCTCGGGTTCCTCTTCAAGTACCGCGGCGCCGTCGACGCCCCGCCCGTGGAGCCCCGGCACCCCGTCCGCTCCACGGTCGCGCTCTTTGCCAACCGGTGGTGGACGCTCGGGATCGTGGTGGCGACCGGCTCCTGGTTCCTCCACACCGCCGCGCTCGCGCTCGCCCCGATCACGCTCGTGCAGACGACGATCGCGGGCGGTCTCGTGCTGCTCACGGTCATCGCCGAGAAGCTGTTCGGCATCCCGGTCTCCCGGAGGGAGTGGATCGGCGTGGCGCTCACCGCGCTGGGCCTCGCGGTCCTCGCCGGGACGCTCGGCCCGACGGGCGACGACAAGCACTCCGACTACGCGACGGCGACGCTCGCGCTCTACGTCGGGGGGCTCGTGATCGCCTCGGTGCCGCTCATGCTCGCCGCGACGCGCCCGCGGGGCCGGCGCTACGCCGGGCCGCTCCTGGCCGCCGCGGCCGGGCTTCAGTGGGGCGCCTCCGACGTGACGATCAAGGCGGGGACGGGCGGCCTGGCCGGCGACGGCGTGCTCGTGCTCTTCACGCCGCTCGCGCTGACCGTGCTGGTCCTCTCGCTCCTGGGCCTCGTGGTCAGCGCGCGCTCCCTGCAGCTCGGCGACGCGGTGCCCGTCATCGCGGTGACCAGCGCCGCGGCGAACCTGTGCACGATCGCCTCGGGCATGGTCGTCTTCGGCGAGCCGCTGCCCGAGGGCGACGCCGCGATCGCCGTGCGCCTGCTCGCGCTCGGGCTCGTCGTGGTCGCGGCAGCGCTCACCCCGGCCCCGCTCGAGGCGGCGGGACGGGAGACCCAAGGGCCCAAGCGGGCCGCCTTCAGTCGCTGACCTTCATGCGCTCCTGGTTGCGCGAGACGGGCTTGGGCGCGGCGGGCAGCGCCTGGTGGATCGCCCCGAGCTCCTTGACGACCTTGTCGAGCTGCTGCTCGATCGCGTCGAGTCGCTGCTCGATGGCGGTCGATCCGTTGAGCCGGGTGAGCGTCTCGTCGAGGCGGTCGACGCCGTCCTCGATGCCCTCCAGGCGCTGGGAGACCGAGCGCACGCGGCGCGTGAGGCGCTCGAGGTCCGCGGCCGACGGGATGTTGAGCGCTCCGAAGGCGACCTCCTGGGCCTGCGTCGCCTTTTCGCGCGCCTCGAAGGCGCGGGCGATCGCGCCGTTGACCAGGGGGTTGGAGAGCAGATCCTGGGCGAGTTTGCCCAGCGCCTCCTCGCCCTGCTTGGTGACGCGCTCGCGGAAATCCGGGGTTTCGGCCATGGGTTGAGGCTACCCGCCGTGGTATGTGAGATAGTCCCTTAGGGGAAGCTCGCGGTCGCCGCTCGAATGTTTGTGGCGAGTTGCGGGCGCAGCGCGTCAGGAACGCATGGTAGGGTCACGCCGGTTTCGGGCTCGTCCGGGCTCGTAGGGAGGGAGTAGCAGTACATGCACAAGCGTAAGTTGCTCATCGGTCTGGCCACTGCTGGAGCGTTTTCGGCCGGATTCGGCGCAACGGTCTTCCCCGCCTCGGCGGAGCCCCGAACGATCAGCGTCACGCTGCTCGGGGGTCAGGTCATCCAGGTGACGGTCGACGTCCCGCCCGGAACGCCGATCAACAAGATCGAGATCCCCGGCGTGACGGCCCCGATCGTCTCGATCGGCGAGGCGGGCGCACCGGCGCCCGCTCCGGCCCCGTCGCCCTCCGGGACGACGGCGCCCGGCGCGCCCGAGGCCGGCGACGTCCCGAAGGCCGGAGCCGCCCAGGACGAGCAGGCGATCACGGGCAAGACGACGCGCCGCCCGCGGGCCAAGAAGGACACCAGCAAGGACCGCAGCGAGGAGGAGGCCAAGCAGACCGAGGCCCTCGCCAAGCAGGCGGCCGCCACCGCCTCCAAGCGCGCCGCCAGTCCCGAGCGCCAGGCCGACGGCACCCCCACCTCGGTGAACCCGAGCTACTCGTTCTCGATCCCGGGCGCCGCCCCGATCGGCGTCCCGAACTTCTTCATCGAGAAGTTCCGGATCCCGCCGTTCCTGCTGCCGATCTACCAGGCCGCGGGCATCCAGTACGGCATCCGCTGGGAGGTCCTCGCCGCGATCAACGAGATCGAGACGGACTACGGCCGCAACCTGAACGTCTCCTCCGCCGGGGCCAAGGGCTGGATGCAGTTCATCGACTCCACCTGGAAGCAGTACGGCGTCGACGCCAACGACGACGGCAAGAAGGACCCCTACAACCCCGTCGACGCGATCTTCGGCGCCGCGCGCTACCTCAAGGCCGCCGGGGCCGAGAAGGACGTCCGCAAGGCGGTCTTCGCCTACAACCACGCGAACTGGTACGTCGACTCCGTCCTCATGCGCGCCCGCCTCATCGGCGGCCTGCCGGCCGACCTCGTCGGCTCGCTGACGGGCCTGACGCAGGGCCACTTCCCGGTCAACGCCGTCGCGCGCTACGCCGACGACCTGTCCGAGAACGACACCAAGCGCCGGATCGCGCGCGGCAAGAACGCCGCGATCCCCGTCGAGGCCAGCGCCCAGCGCAAGGGCATCAGCATCTTCGCCAAGCCGGGCTCGCCCGTCATCGCGGTGCAGGACGCGACGGTCACCGACATCGGGGCCAGCAAGCGGCTGGGCAAGTTCGTCAAGATCCGCGACGTCTACGGCAACGAGTACACCTACGGTGGCCTGAAGAAGCTGTCGGCGGCCTACCCGGTGCCGAAGGAGAAGGCGGTCACCAAGGCCGAGGTCGCCAAGGAGCTCGACCTCCCGAAGGATCCCAAGCCCGAGGCTCCCGCCAGCGCCGGCAACCAGCTCAGCAGGAAGGCCACGGCGGTCAAGAAGATCGCCGAGCAGGCGGCCGCGCCCAAGGCGAGCAGCACGGCGCCCGAGGTCGGCAAGGAGCGCCTGTTCGCCAACCCGAAGCTGCCGACCGCGTTCAAGAACGGCGGCCAGGAGCAGCTGCTCAACGCGGACACCTCCTCGGAGACGTTCAAGAGCTACTTCACCGAGGTCTACGGCCTCAAGCGCTCCGACGTCACGATCAAGCCGCTGAAGAAGGGCGCCAAGCTCATCGCCGGCACCGTCCTCGGCCGCATCGGCACGACGTCGCGGACCGCCGCGCCGCACGTGACCTTCGAGGTGCGACCCGCGGGCCGCGGCGCTCCGCGCATCGACCCGAAGCCGATCCTCGACGGCTGGAAGCTGCTCGACTCGACCGCCGTCTACCGCGCCGCGGGCAAGAGCCCGTTCTTCGGGCCTGACGCGAAGAACCCGTCGATCGGCCAGATCCTGCTCATGAGCAAGGAGGCGCTGCAGCGCCGCGTGCTCGGCGATTCTCGCGTGGAGATCTACGAGGCGGGGCGCCAGGACATCCAGTCGGGCGCGATCGACCGCCGCGTGCTGGCGACGATCGAGTTCCTGACCGCGTCCGGGCTCAAGCCGACGATCACCTCGCTGAAGTCGGGGCACTCGTTCCTCACCGCGGGGGGCAACGTCTCGGCGCACTCCTCCGGGGCGGCGGTCGACGTCGCGAAGGTCAACGGGATCCCGATCATCGGCCACCAGGGCCCGGGCTCGATCACCGACGTCTCGATCCGCCGCCTGCTGACGCTGCAGGGGACCCAGAAGCCCAAGCAGATCATCTCGCTGATGCGTTACGACGGCACGGACAACACGCTGTCGCTGCCCGACCACAACGACCACATCCACATCGGCTTCCAGCCGCTGTACGCGGCGGGCTCCAAGATGGGCCGCCGGCTCGACGCCGTCCTCAAGCCGAGCCAGTGGATCAAGCTGATCGGCCGCCTGGGCGAGATCGAGAACCCGACCGTGCTCACCAAGCCGTCCTCGGCGGCGATCACGGTGCGCAAGCCGAAGCGGGCCAGCGGGGCGCACTCCGGCGAGTAGCCGGAGCGCCCCGGCGTCCGCGGCGGGGTGAGCACCGTCGGGGCGCCGCTGTTCGCCTTCGTCCAGGTCGAGTACCCGTGGGCCCTCGGCCCGCGGGACGGCCGCTACGTTCTGCGCGGTCACGCCGGGGTGCCGGAGCACGTGCTCGTGCTCGCGACCCTCGGCGCCGCGGAGCGTCGCGGGCGGGTCCGCCGGCAGCGCCGGCCGCGCCCGGTGGCGCCCGGCCCCGAGCCGACGGCGGTCGTCACCGCGCGCGCGACGCTCGTCGCCGCCGAGGCCTTCGGCTCCCACGCGGAGGCGGAGCGCTGGCGCGGGACGGTCGACGCGGAGGCCGAGGCGGCGGCGGCGGTCCGTGTGCTCAACCGCGTGCTGCACGCGCATCGCCTCGCGGCGATCGACCCCTACGTGCGCGAGCTCGACCGCGACGCGGCGCTCGCGGTCCGCGTCGGCGTCGGCGAGGGCGAGCCGCTGGCCCACGGCCGCTGGACGACCGCGGTCGAGCTGCCGCCCCGGGAGCCCCGCCGCCGCGCGGCCTCCCGCTCGCCGGCGCTGCTCGCACCCCAGGAGCGCCTCGCGGCGATCCTCGGCGGCCGCGACGTCGCGCTGGCCTGCGAGGAGCTCACGCTGCGCGCCCGCATCGACGTCGACGCGGGGCGCACGCGCGAGGCGGCGCTGCAGCTGCGCGTCGCGCTGGAGAGCGCGCTGGCCGAGCTGGCGCCGTGGACGGAGCGCGAGGCCCTGGCCGACCGCGTGGACGATCTCCGCGCAGAGCGGTCGACCGTCGGCGCAGCCGCCAACATGGCCGTGGGCGGCGGGCTCGACGCGGGCACGATCCGCGAGGTCGAGCGCGTCCTCGCCCTCCTCGAGGCGGCGCTGCGCGCCCGCACCGCCGTCGGGCTCGAGTAGGAGCTACGTCCCGGTCGACGTCGGCCGCTCCAGCAGCATCGCGTAGTGCAGGGTGAACAGGCGCGCCGCCGCGGGCGCGGAGACCGCGGTCGCGCAGCGGCGCGCGGCCCATTTTACGGTCGCCCGCCGGCGGCTCGGAGGGGTGTCGGCGAAGAAGCGGTGGACGGCCAGCCCGAGTGCGTCCCACGCCTCGGCGCGCACGACGAGCCCGGCGTCGCCGGCGATGCGGCGCATGTCCGCGCGCCCGAGCTGGTGGAGGTGGCCGATCTCTGCGGCGTGCACGCGCTTGTGCGGCCGGCGCGCGGAGAGGTTCGCCTCCAGGGGCACCTCGACGACGACGGCACGCGCGACCCGGCGGGCCTCGGCGAGCAGCGCGGCCGGGTCGAGGACGTGCTCGAGCACGTGCGAGAGGACGGCGAGGTCGAAGCTGCCGTCCGCCCAGGGGATCGTCACCCCGTCGAACAGCCTGGCGTCCGTGACGCCCGGCTGGTTGCGGGCGAGCGGGACGGCGCTCTCGGAGACCTCGATCCCGACGCGCTCGTCGCCGACCCCGCGCCGGTGGAGCTCGGCCATCAGGGCGCCGTCGCCGCAGCCCACGTCGAGCACCCGGGACGGCCGCAGGTTCCCGGCCGCGAGCAGCGTCTCGACGTGCGCGGCCTTCGTGCGCGCGCTCAGGGCACGCCACTCGGCGTACAGCGCGGAGGCGGCCTCGCTTGCCTCGGGCTCGTAGCAGGCGTCGTAGAAGCGCTTGAGCTGGCTCTCCGTCGGGACCGTCACCGCCCGGCAGGATAGACCGGAGCGGTGGTTTCCCCACCGCACCGCCCCTGAAACCCGGCGCCGTCCGACTGTGAGAACCCCGTGAGAGCAGCCGGAACTCCGTCCGATCGACGTAGTTACGACAACAGGTTCTCACCCCACCACCCAGGAGGCACGACATGCGTCGACCACACCAGAAGCAGGCAGGAGACGACCAGGGCCGCTCGCGCGGCGAGCGCCGCGGCAACGGGCCGCGCATGCGTCAAGTCGTCGTCGCGGCGGGGATCATCGCCGTCGTCGCCGCCCCGATGGGCGTCGCGGCCACCGGCGGCGGGCTCCGCGAGGGCGTCCGCAACGGCACCGCGACCAAGGAGACCCAGATCATCGGCAACTTCGGGTCGTCGACCGGCCTGACCGGCGGCTACGTCACCCGCCAGTCGAACCTCTCGAGCTCCGGCGGCGGCGCCGTCTACGGCTGCCGCTCCGGCGCCGGCGGCTCCGGCGTCAACCCGCCGCAGAACCCATGCGTCCGCGCGAACAACCTCGACCGCGGCCTGGCGTTCGAGTTCAACGCCACCAGCGGCGACATCGTCGGCGCGATCACGTCGAGCACCGGCGGTGACACGAAGAAGCCCTTCGTCACGAACGCCACGGGCGTCGCGACCGGCCTGAACGCCGACCGCGTCGACGGGCAGAACGCGGCCGACATCCAGAAGGCCGCGACCGACGCCGCCGCCGCGGACGCCACGAGCAAGGTCAACGCGACCAAGGAGCGCTGGGTCCTGATCGGCTCCGACGGCACGATCGTCAAGCAGTCGGGCGGCTTCTCGCTGGTCAACTGCTACCAGGCGAACGGCAACTGCTACATCAACGCCGGTGACGACGTCACGAACCGCTCGATCACGTCCGAGATCGTGACGACGAACGGCGGCAACGACGCGGGCACGCCGACGCAGCTGACGGGCGACACGTCCGCCGCGCCGTGCGGCCTGGACATCGTGGCGTGCGCGCCGGCGGGTGCCGAGAGCAACAACGTGATCGTCGTGACGCCCCGCAACAGCGACGGCACCGCGGTCGACACGGCCGGCGGCCAGAAGAACTACTTCTTCTACGCCAAGGTCAGCGGCACGTCCGCAGGCTGAGCACCCGGTGTGAGTGAGGAGGGGCTGCCCCTCCTCACTCAGACGAGCTCGAGCAGCGCCTCGAGCTCCTCGACCACGTCGCCGTCCAGCTTGTGGGCGGCGACGCGGTCGTAGGGCGTCGGGCCCGCGGTGATCAGGGCGACGGCGCCCCCGGCCGCCAGCGTGACCTGCGGCAGCTGGGCGACCGGGCTGACCTCGAGCGAGGAGCCGACGCACAGCAGCACGTCGGCACCGCCGGCCAGCGCGAATGCCCGCTGGATCGCGGCCTCTCCCAGCAGCTCCCCGAAGAGCACGACATCGGGCTTGAGCGGGTGCCCGTCGTCGCACCGTGGGACGCCGTCGCCGGCGGCGTGCAGGCGCGCGAGCACATCGTCGAGGTCGTGGCGGGCGCCGTCGACCAGGCAGACGGAGTGCTCGATGGTCCCGTGGACCTCCACGAGCTCCCGCGTTCGGGCCTTGCGGTGTGCTCGAGCTCGACGAGGACCGCGTGCGCGCCGTTGGGCTCCTTGTCGCGCAGCCCGACGAAGCGCGCGCCGTAGAACGCCCAGAAGCGCGCCGGGTCCGCGCGCCAGGCGTCGATGTGCGCGACCTCCATCGGGTCGACGTCCGCCCACAGGCCGGTGCCCGGCGTGCGGAAGTCCGGGATCCCCGACGGCACGGAGATCCCCGCTCCGGTCAGGGCGACCACGGAGCGCGCCGCGCGCAGGCGCCGCGCGAGCTCGAGCGCGCCGCGGCTCACGACCGGCCGGTCACCGGCCCTGCCACTCCGGCTTGCGCTTGCCCAAGAAGGCCGCGATCCCCTCCTTGGCGTCCTCGCCGGCGAAGACCGCCGCGAAGCCGGCCTTCTCGGCCGCGATGCCGTCGTCGAGGTCGCCCGCGCCCGAGACGCGCTTGATCTGCTCCATCGCCCGCGGTGCCTGCTCGGCGAGCTTGCGCGCCCAGGCCAGCGCGGTGTCGAGCAGCTCGTGGTCGACCACGACGCGGTTGACCAGGCCGAACTCGAAGGCCTCCTGGGCCGAGACCGCGTCCCCCGTGAGGTTCATCTCCAGCGCCTTGTTCGTGCCGACCAGGCGCGGCAGGCGCTGGGTCCCGCCGAAGCCCGGGATGATCCCGAGCTTGATCTCGGGCTGCCCGAACAGGGCCGACCGGGCCGCGATGCGCACGTCGCAGGCCATCGCGAGCTCGCAGCCCCCGCCGAGCGCGAGACCGTTGACGGCCGCGATCGTCGCGATCGGGCCCTGCTCGAAGGAGCGCAGCAGCGCGTGGGCCGCGTCGACCAGGGCACGGCCTCCCGCCTCGTCGAGCTGCGTGAACGCCTTGATGTCCGCGCCGGCGGAGAACAGCAGTGGGTTGCCCGAAGCGATCACGAGCGCCCTGACCCCCTTCTCGCGCGCCGCCGCGTAGACCTTCCCGAGCTCCTCGATCACCGGCGGCGCGATCGAGTTCATCTGCCCGTTGGCCAGCCACGCGATCGCGATGTCGCCGCGGGTCTCGAGCTTGACGACCTCCCCCACGGGGTCTGCGTCGAACTGCGGCCACGCGTAGAAGCCCTGGCCGCATCTCTGCCCGAGGCGCCCCTGGGCGACGAGGCGGCGCAGGAGCGTCGGCGCCGCGAAGCGCTCGCCGTGACGCTCCTCGGCCGCGTCGAGCCGCTCGAGCATCGTGTCGAGACCCTCCATGTCGGCCTTCATGAACGGTGGGAACAGGCCGCGGCGGGGGTCCAGGCCGGCGCCGGCCATCATGCCGACGTCGATGTCCCGGTGGGTCGCGACGCCCTCCTCGAGCACGAGCACGGCCTCGACGAACGTCTTGAGGACGAGCATCTCCACGAGCTCGTCGATGTCCGGCTCCCCGTCGCCCGGGAGGTTCGCGTTCCCGTCGGTGTCGTAGAAGCCGTCGCCGCCGGTCTTCACGCCGAGCTTGCCCTCGCTCACGAGGCGCGCCATGCCCTCGGGCACGTAGAAGCGGCCGGTCTCGCCCTCGAGGTCGTAGGCCGCGTGGAGATGCTCGGCGACGTGCAGGACCGTGTCCAGGCCGAGCAGGCTGACGAGGAAGTACGGCCCCATCGGGACGACCTTCGCCGCGCCGATGCCCTCGTCGATCCTCTTGATCGACAAGCCCTTGGCCTCCTGCTCGCGCCAGATCTCGGCGATCCCGGAGTTCAGGATGCGGTTGACCACGAAGCCCGGGACCTCGGCGCAGACGATGGGGTTCTTCCTGATCGCCTGGGCGAAGCTCACCGCGGCCTGGGTGGTCTCGCCCGAGGTCTCCTCGCCCTCCACGATCTCGATCAGCGGCATCAGCGCGGCGGGGTAGAAGTAGTGGAAGCCGATCACCTTGTCGGGCCGCAGGGTCGCGTCGGCGATCTCCGAGATCGACAGCGAGGACGTGTTCGAGGCGAGGATCGCGTGGCCGGGGGTGACCGCATCGAGCTCGGCGAAGACCGCCTGCTTGATCTCCATCCGCTCGGGGACGGCCTCGACGACGAGGTCGACGTCGCCGAACTCCGAATAGTCGAGCGTGCCGGTGATGCGCCCCATGACCTCCTCGACGCGGGCGGCCGCCTGCTCCTCGGTCAGCTTCCCCTTCTCGACGAGCTTGGCGGTCGCGCCCGCGGTGACCGTGCGCGCCTCCTCGAGGCCGTGGTCGACCAGCTCCTGGCGCAGGTCCTTGAGGACGACCGGGAGCCCGGCGGCGGCGATGGTCTGGGCGATCTGGCCGCCCATGGTCCCGGCGCCGACGACGGCGGCTCTGAAGACGAACATGGCCGTCAGCTTATGGAGCGCCGTGCGTTTCGGCGTCCCGTTCGTCGTCGCGCTCGGCGATGCGCTCGATGCGGTACTTCACGAGGGTCCGCCGGAGGGACTCACCCCGCGCACGACGGACGAGGAGCCAGTCGGTGAGCGGGTTGCCCGCCTTGAGCGTCCACTCCTCGGCGACGGTGATGCGCACGTCGCGCGCGCCGGACGGGGCGAATGTCGTCGTCTGCGTCCCGCGGAGCTGCTCGTCCTCCACGGAGACCGTCTGTCCCGCGCGAGCCGCGAACGCGTCCACGGTCTCGGTCACGCGGCCGCGGCCCCGCGGCGGGGAGTCCCAGAGCACGCGCGACCCCGCGTCCGGCCACGGGCCCTCGACCTTCACGACGTGGCCGAAGCCCTCGACGAAGCTCGCGCGGCGCCGCAGGTCGTACCAGAGGTCCTCCGCCGCGCTGATCGGGCCGGGGAGCTCGATCGTCCGCGTGACGCGAGCCACTCAGACCGCCGCGGACCGGTCTTCGATGCGCCGGCCGCCGCAGTACGCCCGCGCGAAGCCGCGGTCGCGGGCGAGCAGGACGTCGGCCTGCTCCGTCGCGTGGCCGGCGATCAGGAAGTCGGAGATCATCCGCGCCCGGGGGCCGCCCGCGCGGCGGTAGGCCCGCCACGACTGTCCGGCCCGCTCGGCCGACGCCCGCGACATCGCCGAGAACTCGACGGCGCAGTGCTCGAGGAGGGTGCCGGCCTCACCGGGCTCCACGAACGCCGACGCCACCTTGGCGAACACGACGTCGCAGGCGACGAGCTGCCCCCGGTCGGCCGCTCGGTTCAGTGCCGCCAGGGAGGATCGCCCGAAGGCGGGGTCTCCTCGGATGACGTCGACGAGGACGTTCGTGTCGAGCGCGGTGATCAGGGGAGTTCCGCCGGACCGCGCTGCTCGTCGATGAGCTCGTCGGTCGACGGCTCGGAGGGGAGGATCCCGTACAGGTCGTCGAACCGCCCCGGGCGGGGGCCTTCTGAGCGCGATCCGCCCATCCGGTCAAACCGCCTCGCCGAGCTCCGTCCGGATGGCCGCGACGCCGGCGGCGACCGCGTCGAGCCGGGGCGCGAGCTCGGCCGCGAGGCGCTCGCGCTCGGCTCCGCCCTCGGCGGTCACGCGGTAGAAGCGGCGCGAGCGGCGCTCGGGGTGCTCCCATCGCCCGGCGATGTATCCGTCGGCCTCCAGGCGGCGCAGCAGGGGGTACATCGTGTTCGGGTTGACCGCGACGAGGCCGTTCGTCGCCGCCTCCACCCGCTCCATCAGCGCATTGCCGTAGCTCGGCTCCCCCGAGAGGAAGTGCAGGACGAGCAGCGGGAGCAGCCCGGCGCGGCGCAGCTCGCCGACCAGCGGATCGGCGGAGCCCGACCCGCCCGCGGCCTCACGCGCGCTGGCCAGCGGCGCCGCCTGCGCGACGGCCTCCTCGGTGGCTTTGCGGGCCATGCCTCCATTGTGCCCGGGAGGGCCGCGCCGCGCCTTCGGCGCATCCGGCGGCCGGCCGCTGCGAGCGCCAACGCGCCAGCCGCGACGATCCGGGGGGCGAACCTCGCAGGCTTGGACCCTAAGGGTCCATATGGGAGCCCGAGGATCCAATTCTGCCGACCACGCCGCGATCGCGGCCCTCGCCGTGCGGCAGACGGGGCTGCTGCGTCGCGCGGACCTTCTGCGCCTCGGGATGGGCGCGAAGGCGATCGACTACCGGGTGAGGAGCGGCCGGCTCGTCGCCCACCATCCCGGCGTGTACAGCCTCGGGCCGGGGCCCTTCCCGCGGCCGACCGCCTGGCTGGCGGCGGTGTGGTGGTGTGCCGGCCCGCGCGACGACGACCCGCGCGCGGTGGACACGGTGCTCTCCCACCTCGCCGCCGGCGCGTTCTTCGGACACGGCGCCGAGCCCGACCACGGCGTCGTGCACGTCACCACGACCCGAGGCGTGCACTCGCGCCCCGGAATCGTCGTCCACCGGACGCGCCACCTCGATCGCCGCGACTGGTCCCAGCACGGCCTGCTGCCCGTCACGAACCGGTCGCGCACGCTGATCGACGAGGCATCGATACTGCCGTTCGCCGCGCTGCGCGCGCGGGCCGACCGGCTCAAGGAGCTCCCGGTCGAGGCCATCGCCGCGGCGCTCGCCCGAGCCCCCACGCGCCCCGGCTCCGCGGCGGCCCGTCGGCTGCTCGAGGGCGAGCGGCGGCGCACGAAGTCCGAGCTGGAGCGCCGCTACCTGCGCTTCTGCACGCGAGCCGGCGTGCCGCGCCCGCCCGAGCTCAACGTGTGGGTCGCCGGGCACGAGGCCGACTGCCTGTACGCCCGGAGCCGTCTCGTGATCGAGCTCGACGGGCGCGCCTACCACGAGCGGCGCGCGCAGATGGAGGCCGACCGGCGGCGCGACGCGGACTACCAGCTCGCCGGCTGGCGGATACTGCGCCTCACCTGGTGGTCCTTCGAGCCCGAGCACGCAGCCCGGACCGCCGCGACCGTCGGGGCGTTCCTCTGACGTCGTCAGTCGAAACGCGCGGGGGAGCTTGCGACCCCGCGGACCGTCTCGAAACGCGCGGGGGAGCTTGCGACCCCGCGGACCGTCTCGAAACGCGCGGGGGAGCTTGCGACCCCGCGGACCGTCTCGAACGCGTCCTCGCCGCTACGGATGCAGCGGCAGCTCCACGGCGGGCTCTTCGATGCGGCGCGGGAGCAGCGTCTCGCGGGCGATGACCAGGCGCTGGATCTGCGACGTGCCCTCGTAGAGCTGCATGATCTTCGCGTCGCGCATGAGCTTCTCGTCGGGGTAGTCCTTGATGAAGCCGTACCCGCCGTAGACCTGCACCGCGTCGGTGGCGACCTCCATGGCCGAGTCGGCGGCGAAGCGCTTGGCGTGCGAGGACTCCAGGGTGTTGCGGCTGCCCTGGTCGAGCAGGACGGCCGAGTTCCAGACGGCCAGGCGCGACAGGTGCACCTTGGTCGCCATGTCGGCGATCATGAACTGGATCGCCTGGTGCATCGCGATCGGCACCCCGAACTGAACACGCTCCTTGGAGTAGGTGCAGGCGAACTCGAAGGCGGCGCGGGCGATGCCCGTCGCCATCGCGGCGACGCCCGGCCGGGTGCGGTCGAGGGTCATCATCGCGAGCTTGAAGCCCTTGTTCTCTTGGCCGAGGAGGTACTTGGCGTCGATCTCGGTGTCGTTGAAGGTGATGGTCGCGGTGTTGGAGGCCCGCTGCCCCATCTTGTCCTCCTTCTTGTCCACGATGATCGTGTCGTCCTTGGGGACGAGGAAGGCGGAGATGCCGCGGTGGCCGGCGTCGGGATCGGTCTTGGCGTAGACCGTGAACCAGTCGGCGTAGCTGCCGTTGGTGATGAAGCACTTCGAGCCGTTGAGGACGTACTTGTCGCCGTGCTTGACGGCGCGGGTCCGCATGCCCGACACGTCGGAGCCCGCGTCGGGCTCGGTCAGGCAGAACGACGCCAGCTTGAGCGAGCCGGTGAGGTCCTCGCAGAACTCGCGCCGGACGTCCTCGGAGCCGCCGAGCAGGACCGGTGCGGCCGCGAGGCCGTTGGCGCCGAGCGACGTCTGGATGCCCGAGCAGCCCCAGGCGAGCTCCTCCTCGATCATGCAGCCCTCGAGGTAGGTGAGGCCGGCGCCGCCGTACTCCTCGGGCAGGTGGGTGTTCATCAGCCCGACCTCGTGGGCCTTGGCGAGCACGTCGATCGGCCAGGTGCCCTCGCGGTCGTACTCCCAGGCCACAGGGCGGATCTCGCCCTCGGCGAAGTCGTGCGCGAGCTCGCGCAGGCTCTTCTGCTCGTCGGTAAGCGTGAAGTCGACCACGGTGATTCTCCTCGGGATGAAAGGGGGGGGTGCGACCCCGCTCACGGGTGTCGCCCGATGTAGATTGACTGGTCAGTCAATCCGGTTCCCTGCATGGTAGGGCTCGCGGACCGAAAGGCAAGGGCGGGCGGGAGCGGCCGGCGTCACGCGCGTCCGTGCGCCCGTCACGCGCGGCGATCGGCCAGACTGAGGGGATGCAGGAGGCCTTCGGCATCGTGATCTTCGGCGTCGTGATCGTCGCCGCGCTCGTTGCCGTCGCCACGCTCCTGTCCTCCCGGGGCGCCTTCGACCAGATCGGGGCCCACGGGCTCAACGACGGATCGGACCGCCCGCCCTCCGAGCCGCTGAGCGGCCCGGGCCTCGCCGCGATCCGCGACGAGGAGGCCCGCCAGATGCTCGAGGCGCGCAACGCCCGGCGCGCCCGCCAAGGCAAGGCGCCGCTCGACGTCGAGCACGAGCTCGGCCGGCTGCTGGCCGCGCCGGCCGCGCCTGCCGACCCGCAGCTCGTCGCGGAGGTCCGCGAGCTCGTCCGGGCCCGCAACCGCCGCCGGGCGCGGCAGGGCAAGGAGCCGCTCGACGTCGAGGCGGAGGTCGCGCGACAGCTCGCCGACCCCGGTTGACGGTCAAAACGACCGCGCACGAGGTTGTCGCGGCCGGCGGACTTCGGATAGAAGTGGATCCACATGGCCAGCCCCCGCCGCTTCGAGCTCGAGGACGCCGTCCAGCGTCCCGGCACCTACTTCAACCCCACCACCGAGATCCTCCTGGTGGTCGACGACTCCTCGTCGATCGACCGCGAGCTGTTCGCCGACGTCCACGTCGAGGCCGCCGAGTGGGTCCTGGTCGCCGCCGAGGTGCCGGTGGACGACACCGTCCGCGACGAGGCGATCGAGCGCTTCGAGACGCGGTACCACGGCGGGGCCTCCGGCGCGATCGACGCCGACCACGACGACGAGGACGAGATCGACACGCTCGAGCCCGACGAGGAGGACGACGGCGTGGAGGAGCTGAAGGGCTTCTGACCGGGGCGACGCCGGGCGCTTCTACCCCGAGCCGGCCGCGAAGAACGTCGCGCCGAGCACCACGTAGACCGCGAGGAGCTGCACGCCCTCGTACCAGGTGGACTCGCCCTCGCTGGTGACGTGGTTGGCGATCAGGATCGCCGCCACGATCGCGCCGACCTCGAAGCCGTTGAAGACGAGCGCCATCGGGTGGGGGCCGAGGAGGTAGGAGGCCAGCACGAGGACGGGCGCGACGAACAGCGCGACCTGAGCGCTCGAGCCGATCGCGATGTTCACCGCGAGATCCATCTTGTTCTTGTAGGCCACGAGGACCGCGACCCAGTGCTCCGCCGCGTTGCCCACGATCGCGACGACGATCACGCCGACGAAGAACTCCGACAGCCCCGCGCTGGCCGACGCCTCGGAGATCGAGCCGACGAGGATCTCGGACATCACGCCGACCGCGATCCCGGCGAGCGCCAGGGCGATCACCGAGCGCCGCACCGACCAGAGCGCGGCGTGGCCCTCGGCGTCGTCGTCCGAAGCCGGGTTGAAGAGGTCGCGATGGGTCTTCAGCGAGAAGAACAGCCCGGCCACGTAGGAGGCGATGAGGACGAGGGAGATCGCGAGCGAGAGGTTCTCCACCGTGGAGTCGTAGTTCACGCGCTCCTCCCCGGGGCCCGGCAGCCCCGAACCCTGCACGAGCTCGAAGATCGCGGGCATGAGCAGCGCGACGGCGGCGAGCAGCAGCATCGAGCTCTGCACGCCGGCCGCGGTGCGGTCGAAGGTCTGCCGCTCGCGCCCGAGGCCGCCGATGAGCATCGCGGCGCCCATCACGAGCAGGATGTTGCCGAGGATCGAGCCGATGATCGAGGCCTTGACGACCTCGTGAAGCCCCTTGTTGAGTGCGAAGAGCGCGATGATCAGCTCCGGCGCGTTGCCGAAGGTCACGTTCAGCAGGCCGCCGATCCCCGGGCCCGAGCGCTCGGCGAGCTGCTCGGTCGCCTGGCCCATCACCGCCGCGGTCGGGATCACGCCGAGGGCGGAGACGCTGAAGATCACGACCGGGCTGACCCCCGCGAGGTCGAGCACGATCGCCAGCGGGATGAACGGGGCCAGCAGCAGCGGCCACCCGAAGGTCGAGTACAGCGAGCGGGGGGTCGGCACGCGGAAGAACCTAGCGCGGCAGGCGCCGCAGATCGCGCTCGGGATCGATGCCCCAGCGCTCCGCCACGGCGACCAGCGCGGGCTCCATCGGCCAGCGGTCGGCGAGGATCTCGTCGGAGTCGTGGTCGGGGGTCGCGCCCTTGAGCAGCATGGAGCCCGTGTTGTCTCCGAGCGCGCGGAGCTCGGCGACCTCGTCCGCGGTGAGCAGCACCTCGCGCGGCGTAGCGGCGAGCTCGGCCCGCTTGCTCTCGATCGTCCGCGCCCCGGGCCCGATCTCCTGGATGAGGGTCGGCGCGACGCAGCGGACGGCCGGATGCGCGAGATCCCACTGCGCGGCGAGCTGGAGCAGCGTCAGGCCGTGGCGCTCGGCGACGGGCCGCGCGCGCTCGAGCTTCTCCATCGCCCGCTCGATCCACGGGCCGGGCCGGTGCAGGCGGTGGTCGCGCGGGGCGAACTCGTGGCCGGGACGCACGTCGTCGAAGAAGACGCCGCCGTAGTCGACGACGCGCGCGATGACGTCGACGTCGTGGGCGCCGCAGGCCGCGAGGGCGAGCTCGCCGGGCCACGGCTCGAACGGGTTGAGGATGAGCATGGCCCAGTCGATCCGGTCGGCGAAGCGCTCCAGGCAGGCGATGAGGTCGAGGGTGAAGCCGTTCGCGGGGCCGGGCGCGACGCCGATCCGGTCGGCGAGCCCGTCCGCCCGCAGCGCGGCCATCGCGTCCCAGACGACTTCGGAGGTGTAGCCCGTGCGGTCGGGGTTGTGCAGCAGCAGGAGGTCGAAGCGATCGGTGCCGCAGCGCTCCAGCGAGCGCTCCGTGGCCCGGCGCAGGTAGCCCGCGTGGTCGCCGGCGGCGCGCAGGCGGGCGTCGGTGAAGCGCGGGAAGCCCTTGGCCCCCTCGCGCTCGCCGTCGTAGAAGTCGTGGCCCACGGCGCCGACGAGCGTGAACGACGACCGGTCGTGACCCGCCGTGGCGCGGCCGACGACGCGGTCGGCGTCGCCCGCGCCGTAGGCGTCGGCGGTGATGATCGTGGCGACGTCCGGCCCCGGGCGCAGGAGCGCCTCGAGGCGCTCCTCGGCGATCGCCTCGCCGTAGCCGAGGTAGCGCCCGCCGCTCCAGGCGCCCAGCGCGACGTGTCCGAGGCTCATCGGGCGTCGAGCAGCGGGGCGCACTTCTGCGCCTCGGCGATGCTCGCTCCGGCGGCCTGGAGGCAGGCGCGGTACGCGGCTTCTCCCGTGGCCGGGGTGGCCGACGAGCCGCCTGCGCCCGCGGCGCCGGCAGCTCCGGGGCGGGCGGTCGCGCCGGTGGCGCCGGTCGCGCCCGCCTGGGTGAGGTCGGAGAGCGGGCGCGCCGACTTCGGCCCCGTGATCGTCTGCTCCTCGTTGAGTTCGGAGAGGACGAGATCGAGCCCGAGGGTTCCGGCGGTCAGCCCACCCGCCGAGGCGCGGGCGTCCTCCGGCACGTCGAAGGCCACCTGGAGGTTGAGCCGGCGCAGCGTCCCGTCCTCGCGCCCCGAGTAGTCGTCGAGGCTCGTCCGCCGGATCGACCGCGCCATCTGTGCTCGCTGCCGGTCGGTCAGCTTGCTGGGCACGCCGGCGGCGCCGGCCGCGGCCGCGGCGCCGGTGGCGTCGGCGCGACCCAGCAGCTTGTTGAGGTCCGCGAGAACGGCGGGGACGTTCACCTTCGAGGTGACGTGGACGGTCTCCGCTCCCCCGACGGTCGTGTCCTCGGCCTTCTCGGGGGAGGCCAGCCAGCGCGACGGGTCGATCCCGAGCGCCTGGAAGGTCGGGCTGTCGGACGTCGCCGCCTGCTTCTGGTCGCGCTCGTACAGGGTGCGGAACTGCGCGAAGACCGCATCGTCGACGGCGAAGCTCTGCCCCGCGAGCTTCAGCCAGGCCTGCTTGCCCGTCGAGGTGGCGCCGGCCGCGAGCGTCTGGCCGCCGAGGTCGAGGCTCACGTCGAAGGCGAAGCGCGGCAGCTTCCGCGCTCCCGTCGAGGCGAAGGGGCCCTTGAGCGCGAGCCTCAGCGGGCCCCCGGCCGCGGTGAGGCCCGGGGCGTCGAGCGCGACGCGCAGATCGACCTTGCCGCTCCTGACGGGCTTGCCCGGGCCGAAGGTCTCCTTGAGGATGTCCGGGGCGGACTTCGAGCCGAGGTCGTCGCCGCCGCACGCGCTCAGCGCGAGGGCGACCAGAGCGAGGACGGCGAGGAGGAAGCGGGGCGATCGGTGCAAGGCGAGGTGCGTCTCTCAGCGGATTTCGAGCGTAGCATCGGCCCTGTGCGCCGAACCCCGGTCTCCGGTCGCGTGGCGGCGCTGCTGGCGGCACTCGCGTTCCTCCCCGCTTCGGCGTCCGCGCAGGCCCCCGCTCCGGCGCCGCCGGCGCCCGCTCCTACCCCCGCTCCGGGGACCCCCGCCCCCGCCCCCGTGGGCGAGCCGCAGGAGCGGACCGTGCCGCGGCAGCTCGCCGCGCTCCGCGACGCCGGGCTCATCACGCCGGCCGCGCACGACCGCGCGCGCGACCGCTTCGCCGCGGCCCTCGCGACGCGCCGGCGGCTGTCGGGGCGCCGCCGGGTGGAGCTCACGTCGGTGATCAGGACCCTCGCGGCCGTCACCCGGCGGGGCGAGCTGTCGAGCACGCGGGTCCCGCTCGCGTTCGAGACGCTCGAGCGCAACCGTCAGTGGTGGACGACGGGCGCGCTGCTCGGCTACGGCGCCCGGGTCGGCTTCGCAGGCTCCGAGCTCGTGTGGCAGAGCTACCCCGGCGAGGGCATCCAGGTGCAGTGGCTCGGCACCTTCGGGAAGGCCAACGCGCTGTTCACCGGTAGGAGCTACGACGCGCGACTGCGGGCGCTCGTCGACGAGGCGCTCGCGCTGGGCGCGGCCCGCGCCGGCGGGATCGCGTTCGAGTCGTGGTTCACCTTCGACGGCGGCCGGCCGCCGTGGGCCAGCGCGCTCTCGCAGGGCACGGCGCTCCAGGCGCTCTCGCGCGCCGCGATCCGCCTCGGCGACTCCCGCTACCTCGAGGCCGCGCGGACGGCGCTCGGCATCTTCCGGGTTGCGCCGCCGGAGGGCGTCCGCGTGGCGAGGGCGGCCGGGGCGCACTACCTCCAGTACTCGTTCGCTCCCCGGCTGCGGATCGTCAACGGCTTCGCCCAGGCGCTCAACGGGCTGCACGACTTCGGCGCCCTGGCCAACGACGCGGAGGGCCGCGCGCTCTTCGACGCGGGCAGCGCGGAGCTGCGGACCGAGCTGCCGCTCGCCGACACGGGCGCCTGGTCGCGCTACTCGGTCGGCGGCCGGGAGTCCGACCTCGGCTACCACCGCCTGCTGCGCGACTTCCTGCGCGGCCTGTGCGCGCGCACGGCCGAGGCGCTCTACTGCGACACGGCCGCCCGCTTCACCGCGGACCTCACGCGCGCGCCCGTGCTCACGCTCGTCCCGCCCATCCCGGCGAAGAAGGGCAGGCCCGCCCGGGTCTCCTTCACGCTCGACAAGGTCTCGAGCGTCTCCCTGCTGGCCACGCGCGGCGGCGAGCTCGTCTTCGCACGCACGGCGCGCTTCGCCCGCGGCCGCCACGCGTTCGCGCTGCCGAAGCTGCGCAAGACCGGGGACCTCGCGCTGCGCCTGCGCGCCGTCGACCCGGCGGGGAACGCCGGCGCGGTGACGGGGCGCCTCGCGGTGGGCCCGTGAGCCGTCGGTCGGGAGGAGCCGCCGCGTAGGGTCCAGGTCACCGTCCCGGGGCGGCGGCCGACTACCGTGCGTCGGGCGCCCGCTCGTGACGCACGATCCGCCCGCATGACCGATCCCGCCTCCCCCACCGACCCGCTCGCCGAGCTGCGCGAGCAGATCCGCGCGACGACCGAGGCCGCCGAGCGCCTGGCCGCCGAGACCGCGGAGGCGCGAGAGCAGCAGATCCCGCCGTCGGGCTGGGCGACCCCGCACGAGCAGGCCGCGCGCCAGCAGGAGCTGCAGGCGCTCGTCGCGCTCGTCGAGGCGCTCCGCGACCTCGTGCCCGACGAGCTCAAGGCGCAGATGCGCGACGTCCTGCGCCAGCTCCTGCTGCTCGCGCGCGCACTG
Source organism: Solirubrobacterales bacterium (assembly GCA_038321325.1). Taxonomy (GTDB): domain Bacteria; phylum Actinomycetota; class Thermoleophilia; order Solirubrobacterales; family Solirubrobacteraceae; genus Paraconexibacter. The sequence goes on along the minus strand of JBBQEV010000024.1, from coordinate 23,192 downwards.
GTCGACTGGTGGGTCGAACGCCTGGACGCGCCGGACGGGCGCGACCCCGTCCGCGAGGCCCCGGGCGAATGATCCTCGCCGGAATCGGCAGCGACGTCTACTCGATCGCCACGACGGTGCTCGCGGTCCTCGCCGTCATCGCGATCGGCTACGTCCAGTTTCGCGGTCACGGCGGCCACGAGGCGGAGGATCGCGACCGCTCCTACTTCGACGAGCACGGCCGCTGGCCCGACGAGCCCGAGTCGGCGGCGCGGCGGCGCCCGGGCGGCTACGGCGACGTCGACGAGCTCTGAGGCCGCGAGCGGTGACGTCGAGACGTCGGTTCGCCACCTCCACGGTGGCGAAGTGACGACTCGACGACTACGTCACGCGGCGCGGCGCCCCGTCGGCGCGCTCGTGGTCGCCCGCGGCGACGAGGTCGCGCAGGCGTGCGAGGGCGTCGAACACCTCCGTGTAGGACGTCGTGAGGGCGGGGAGGCCGAGGCGCACCACGTCGGGGCGGCGGAAGTCCGGCACGACCCGCGCGTGCTCGATCAGCGCGCGGCAGATCCGCCACGCGTCCGGGTGCACGAGCGCGACGTGCGCGCCGCGCGCCCACGGATCGCGCGGCGTGGCGAGCGTGAAGCCGAGCGGCGCGAGCCACTGGTCGTGCAGGGCGATCGCCAGCGCGGTCAGCGCCCGGCCCTTGGCCGCGACGGCGGGCATCCCCGCCTCGGCCAGCAGCGCGACGCCCGGCTCGACCGCGGCGAGCGCGACGATCGGCGGGGTGCCCGCGAGGAAGCGCTCGATCCCCGCCGCGGGCACGTAGGAGGGGCCCATGGCGAACTGGTCGGCCGCGCCGAACCAGCCGGGGATCGGCGAGACGAGCTGCTCGACGAGCTCCGCGCGGACCCACAGGAAGGCGGGCGCCCCCGGGCCGGCGTTGAGGTACTTGTACGTGCAGCCCACCGCCAGGTCGGCGCCCACGCCACGCAGGTCGACCTCGACGCTCCCGGCGGCGTGCGAGACGTCCCACAGCACGAGCGCGCCGAGCTCGTGCGCGGCCGCGCTCACCGTCGCCGCGTCGGCCAGCGCGCCCGAGCGGTAGTGCACGAGCGAGAAGACCACGAGCGCGACCTCGCGGCCCGCGCAGGCCGCGCGCAGCGCCTCCGCGGTCGGGGCGCTGCGCACGACCTCGCGGCCGAGCGCGTCGAGGACGTAGCGGTCGGTCGGGAACTCCCCGGCGTCGAAGACGACCACGCCGGGCCGCTGCGCGAGGACGGCCCGCGCGAGCTTGTAGAGGTTGACGGTGACCGAGTCGCAGACGAGCGTCTCCCCGGGCGCTGCCCCGAGCAGCGCCGTGCCGAGCCGGTCGCCGAGCCGCGCGGGCCAACAGATCCAGTCCTCCCAGCCGCCGACCAGGCGCGTGCCCCAGTCGTCGGCGAGCGCCGCCAGCGCGCCGCCCGTCGCCCGGGGCCGGCGGCCGAGCGAGTTCCCGTCGACGTAGATCAGCTCCGGGTCGGTGATCACGAAGCGCGCGCGGAAGGCCCGGAGCGGGTCGCGCCGGTCGTGGAGGAGCGCGACGTCGCGGTCGAGGCGACCGTCGGTCAGCGCCGGAAACGCGTCAGCCATTTGGTCACCGCCTGCCACGCGCCGCTGCCGGGATCGATGTGCTCGAAGTGGCCGTCGCCCGGGCGCAGCACGAGCTCGACGTCGTCGCCTCCCGCGCGCGCCGCCGCCGCGTAGCCCACGCTCAAGGACGCGGGGACGATCTCGTCGCGCTCCCCGTGGACGAGCAGCTGCGGGACCCCGAGCGGGAGGTGGGCCGCGGGCGACGCGCGGCGGTACTGCTCCGGGACGCGCTCCGGCCCGCCGCCGCAGAGCTCGCGCACGATCCCGCCGCCGAGCCCGAGCTCGGCGGCGCGCTCGAGGTCGCAGACCGCCGCCTGCCCGACGGCGCCGGCGCAGCGCACCCGGGCGTCGGCGCGCGGCGCGGCCACCCACAGCGCCAGATGGCCGCCGGCCGAGTGCCCGATGCTCACGACGCGCTCGAGGTCGAGCGGCGCCGGGAGCGTCGCGAGGTGATCGAGGGCGGCGGCGACGTCGTCGAGCGTCTCGGGGACGCCGCCTCCGCCCCCCGCGAAGCGCCCGAGGCGCCGGTACTCGACGTTGACCGCCGCCCACCCGCGCGCGACGAGATCGGCGCAGACACCGTCCATCAGGTCCCGCCGGTAGCGCGCGCGCCAGAAGCCGCCGTGCAGCACGAACGCGACTGGGTGTGAGGGGTTGCGCACCGCCTCCTCGGGCACGGAGAGGTCCATGACGTGCTGGCGGTGCGGGCCGTAGGCGATCGTCTGCACGGTGCTCTGGATCCTGGCACCCGGCGGCCCGCGCCGCCGAAGCGGTGGGCGGAGCCCCGGTCGTACACTCCCGCGGGCATGACCGAGACGCCCGGCGACCGCATCCGCAAGCTGCTGCTGCGCGCGGACAACACCCTGAAGCACCACGTCCCCGGCGCCGACGACGCGGCCCGCGTCCTCCGGGCCCGCCGCACCCTCGAGGAGGCGCTCGACATCGCCCGCGACCCCGACGTCCCGCCCGCCGTCCGCGAGCTGGTGCAGCGCCGGCTCGACGGCCTCGGCGCCCTGGAGGCTCCCGCGGATGGCCCGGCCGCAGCCTGAGCGCGGCGGCCTCGGCCGGCTCGTCGCGGCCTGGAGGAACCTCGCGCACGAGCAGCGCCTCGTGGTCGTGGCGGCGGTCGTGCTGCTCGCCTCGATGCTGCTGCCCTGGTACTCCCTCGACGCGTTCGCCAGCGTCCGGGGCGTGCTCGCGAAGACGACCTCCGCCAAGCCGGCGATCACCGTCTTCTCCTTCGTCGAGGCCGCGATCTTCCTCGTCGCCGTCGGCGTCACGCTCCTCGTCCTCGCGCGCGGGGACCGCCGCGCGTTCCACCTGCCGGGCGGGGACGGGACGATCGTCACCGCGGCGGGTGCGTGGGCGACGTTCCTGATCTTCTACCGCTTCGTCGACAAGCCGGGTGCGGACCAGGGCGGCCCGGTCCGGCTGGAGTACGGGCTCTCCTGGGGGATCTTCTTCGGCCTGATCGCGGCGCTCGCGCTCGTCGCCGCCGGCCTGCGGCTGCGCGCGGCGCACGTCGTCGAGCCGGCGCTGCCCGGGGACGTCGCGCCGAGCGATGGGCCGGTCCCCGCGGCGACGCGAGCGCCCGCCGCGACGGGGCGCGCGGCCCGCGGCGACCGGGAGCCAGCCCGCTCTGAGGAGCTCACCCGTGAGCAGCGCCGCCGGGAGCGCGAGGCGCGTCGCCGCACCACCGCCGACACCCCCGTCCGCACGCGGCGCCCGGCCCACGGCGAGGCGCCGACGACGCCCCCCGCGCCGGACGAGGCGCCGACGACCGCGTCCGCGGGAACGCCCGAGCCGCCCTTCGGCGCGCCGCCCGCGTTCGAGCCGCCGGAGTTCGAACCGCCGCCCCGCCCCCGGCCCGGCGACCGCTGAGCGCTTAGGAGGCTGTGTCAAAGGGTCGTGGTGTGAGGAACCACCTCGCGCGCACCAGTCTCCTACGGGTAGACCCCGCGCGGCAGGGCCGGGTCGGTCGGTCGCGGGTCGAAGGACTCGCCGCCCTGGAACTCCAGGTAGGCCAGCAGGACCATGGTCGCCGTCGCACCAAACAGCACGGCGATGCCGAGGCCGGCGAGCGCGTTGTTCCGGGAGATGTGGCCCACGATCGCCACGACCAGGCCGAACGCCATGACCCCGACGACGGGGGCCGCGGGGATCTCGCCGGCGGCGATGACGGCGGCGGCCTGCAGCACGAGCCGAGCATCCCACAGCAGTAGCCTGTCCGGCTCCGATGCCGCCGCCGACCGTCCTCCCCGCCGCCGTCGCGGACGTGGCCTCCGGGCTGCGGGCCACGGGGTACCTCCCGGGCGCGTCGACCGCCCTGGTCGCGTTCCTCGCCACGCAGCTCGGCAAGCCGATCCTCGTCGAGGGACCGGCGGGCGTCGGCAAGACCGAGCTCGCCAAGGCGCTCGCGACGTACCTCGCGCGGCCGCTGATCCGCCTGCAGTGCTACGAGGGGCTCGACGAGGCCAAGGCCCTCTACGAGTGGAACTACCGCAAGCAGCTCCTGCGCATCCAGGCCGAAGGCCGGGCCACGGGGTGGGACGAGGTCCAGGACGACATCTTCGGCGCGGAGTTCCTGCTCACGCGCCCGCTGCTGCAGGCGATCGCCTCCGACGTCCCCGTCGTGCTGCTGATCGACGAGATCGACAAGACCGACCAGGAGTTCGAGGCGATGCTCCTCGAGCTGCTCTCGGACTTCCAGGTCTCGATCCCCGAGCTCGGCACGATCGAGAGCACGACGCACCCGGTCGTGTTGCTGACCTCGAACAACTCACGCGAGCTGACCGAGGCGCTCAAGCGCCGCTGCCTCTACCTGTGGCTCGACTACCCGGCGCTCGAGCACGAGCTCGAGATCGTCAAGCTCCACACGCCCGGACTGCCCGACGTCGTGGCGAGCAAGCTCGTCGAGCTCGTCGCGCTGATCCGCGAGCTCGACCTCAAGAAGCCGCCGTCGATCGCGGAGTCGATCGACTGGGCGCGCACGCTGCTGCTGCTCGGCGCGCAGGACATCGACGCGGAGCTCTTCCGCGCGACGATGTCGGTGATCGTCAAGCACCGCACCGACCTCGACCTCGTCCTCGAGCGCGTCGGCGCGAAGCTCGTCGTCGGCCAGCCCGTGCCCTGAGTGTCCGCGGCCGCCCAGCCCGACCCGCGGCGCGCCGCGCTCCACGGCTCGCAGGCCGCCGGCGCCGGGCCGCAGGGCATGGCCGCCCGGCTGCTCGAGTTCGGCGAGGAGCTGCGTGGCGAGGGGGTCGCGGTCGGCACGAGCGAGCTGCTCGACGCGTTCGCGGTCCTCGGGCTCGTCTCCTGGACCGACCAGTCCGACTTCCGCGAGGCGCTCGCCGCGACGCTGGCGAAGTCCCCGGAGGCGCGGACCACGTTCGCGCTCGTCTTCGAGCGCTACTTCTTCCGGGCCGCCGAGCTCGCGGCCGTCCACGCGGGCGTGCGCGAGGACGGTCCGCCCTCCGAGGGCGCCGAGGGTGCCGAGCGCCAGGAGGGCGAGGGGGGCGACGCCGACGGCGAGGGAGCGCTCGACATGGAGCTCATCCGCCGGATGGTCGCCGAGGCGCTGCGCGACGGCGACGCGGCGCGGATGCGCGACCTCGCGCGGCTGGCCATCGCGGCGTTCGGCCGCGCCGGGGAGGGCTCCGGGGTCATCGGTGTCGACGTGCAGCGCATCCGTCGGGCACTCGGGCTGAAGGCCGAGCCGCAGCCCGACCTGCCCCGCGAGGACCCGCGCGCCGAGGGCCTGCCGCGCGAGGAGATCCGCCGCTTCGAGGCGATGCTCCGCCGCGAGCTCGAGCGCGCGCAGATCGAGCGCACCCGGGCGCTCCCCGCCGCCCGGCCGCTCAACGAGCTCGACCGCGCGCTGCCGGGCGGCCCGCTGCAGGACCTCGCGGCGGTCCACAAGGTCGTCGTGCAGCTCAAGCGGCGGCTGAAGACCCAAGGCCAGGAGAGTCGCGGGCGCAAGCGGCGCACCGCCGTCGACGTACGCAAGACGATGCGGGCCTCGCTGGCGACCGGCGGCGTCCCCGTCGAGCTGAAGTACCGGCCGCACCGGCCGCGCCGTCCGGAGATCTACGTGCTCTGCGACGTCTCCACCTCGGTCACCAGCGCCTCGGTGTTCTTCCTGTCGGTCCTGCACGCGCTCCACGACGCGTTTCGCAAGATGCGCTCGTTCGTCTTCATCGAGCGGATCTCCGAGGTGACCGACGTCTTCGCGCAGGAGCGCGACTTCCGCAAGGTCTCCGAGGCGATCGCGCGCGACGCCGGCGTCGCGGACGTCTCGGGCTACACCGACTACGGCCGCGTCTGGAACGAGTTCGCCGCCCTCGTGGAGGACGACCTGCACCCCCGCGCGACGGTCATCGTCCTCGGCGACGCGCGCACGAACGGCCGCGACCCGAAGGCCGCCGTGTTCGGCCAGATCGCCGCGAAGGCCGGCCGGACCTTCTGGCTCAACCCCGAGCCGCGGCTCTACTGGAACTACGGCGACTCGGTGATCGCCAGCTACGCGCAGTACTGCGAGGCGCACGAGTGCTGGACGACGGCACAGCTCGAGGAGTTCGTCAAGGCGCTGACGCAGCCGATCCGCTGATGGAGACCCTGCTCGCCCGGTCGGGCGCCGGCGTACTCCCGAACGCCTGCGACAGAGGCATCGCGGAACCCGCCGCCCGGCCCGACGGCGCCGGCTCGGCGCCCGTCAGCGGCGTGCCGCAGGCGGGGCAGTCGTCGGTCGTGGTCCAGCGCGCCGCGGTGTAGGCGGTCAGCGCGCAGCGCGGGCAGGTGACGTAGGGCATCGCGGTCAAGGCCTCCTTGCTTCTCACCACGCGGGATACCCGGGAGGGTCTCGGCCCTTCGTGAGAAGTTCATGAGCGATACAGTCCCCGGACACACAGGGGGGCTGGCGGAGGCTGGCTGAGATTGATCTGCGACCGGATCTGACCCTTCGAACCTGTGGGGTAATGCCCGCGGAGGGAGCGATGGCGACGAGCGTCGGGACGCTGGGGTCCCGGGTGGCGACAGGGGTGGTCCTCGAGGACGTGGTGCACGCCTACGGCGGCGTGCAAGCCCTCGCGGGCGTCAGCTTGCGCGCCGCGCCGGGCGAGGTCGTCGCGCTCGTCGGGCCGTCGGGCTGCGGGAAGAGCACGCTGCTGCACCTCCTCTGCGGCCTGCTCACGCCGCAGGCCGGCCGCATGGAGGCCCCGCGCGCGGTCCTCATGCCGCAGACCGACCAGCTGCTGCCGTGGCTCACCGCACTGGACAACGCCGCGCTCGCGCTGCGCCTCGCGGGCGCCTCGAAGGCCGGGGCGCGCGCGGAGGCCCACCCGCTCCTGGAGGAGCTCGGCCTGGCGGGCTTCGAGCGGACCCGGCCCGCGGAGCTCAGCGGCGGCATGCGCCAGCGCGTGGCGTTCGCCCGGACGCTGCTCGCCGGCGCCCCGCTGCTCTGCCTCGACGAGCCCTTCGGCGCGCTCGACGCGATCACCCGCGCCGACGCGCAGGCGTGGCTGGCCGCCGCGCTGGAGCGCCGGCCGCGGACCGTCCTGCTCGTCACCCACGACGTCGAGGAGGCGGTGGTGCTGGCCGACCGCGTCGTCGTCCTCTCCCCCCGGCCCGGCCGCGTCCTGGCCACCCTCCCGGTGGAGCTGCCGCGCCCGCGCCGGCCCACGGATCCCGGCGTCGTCGCCCTGCGCGCCGAGGCCCTGGCGGCGCTGCGCTGATGGCCGCGCTCCTCGTCGTCCTCACCTTCCTCGGGTCGTGGCAGCTCTACACGGTGGTCTCCGGCCTCGACGAGTTCGTGCTCCCGGCGCCGACGGCGGTCGCGCGGGCCCTCGTGGACGACCGCGGGCTGCTGGCGGAGAACTTCGCGGTCACCGCGGGCGAGATGCTCGTGGGGCTGCTCGCCGCCCTCGTCGTCGGGCTTGGGCTCACCGTGCTCCTGCACCTCTCCGACCGGGCGCGGAGCGGCCTGTACCCGCTGCTGATCGGTACCCAGGTCGTCCCCATCGTGCTCATCGCCCCGCTGCTGGTCGCCTGGTTCGGCTTCGGCGTGCGGCCGAAGCTCTTCATCGTCGCGCTCGTGTGCTTCTTCCCGATCGTCGTGCCGACCCTCGACGCCCTGCGTCGCATCGACCCCGACCGCCTCCGGCTCCTGCGCACCCTCGGCGCGTCGCGCTGGCAGACGCTGCGCTTCGCGGAGGCGCCGAGCGCGCTGCCCGCGCTGTTCACCGGGACCCGCCTGGCCGTCGCCGTGGCCGCGATCGCCGCCGTCCTGGCCGAGTACTCCGGCTCGGAGAAGGGCCTCGGCCGCCTCACCAAGCAGTCGGTCCCGCAGCTCGAGACCGCGCGCGCCTACGCGGCGATCGTCGTGCTCATGGCCTTCACCCTCGCCCTCTACGCGGGCCTCACCGCCCTCGAGCGCCGCCTGCTCCCGTGGGCGGTCACCACCCCGAAAGGACCCCGAACCCCATGACGAAACCCCTCGCCCTCGTCGTCGCGCTGCTCGCCCTCGGCCTTGCCGCCTGCGGCGAGAAGCAGGACCCGGCCGGCGCCGCCGGCCCGAAGGTCGAGAAGCTCACACTCGTTCTCGACTACTTCCCGAACGCCGACCACGCGGGCATCTACGCCGCGCAGGCGACGGGGGCCTTCGAGCGCGCCGGCCTCGACGTCGACATCAAGGTGCCGGGCGACCCCGCCGACCCGCTCAAGCTCGTCGCCGCCGGGAAGGCCGACCTCGCGATCTCCTACGAGCCCGAGCTGTTCCTCGCGCGCGACAAGGGCGTCAAGCTCGTCGGGATCGGCGCGATCGCGCAGAAGCCGCTGACCTCGATCGTCTCGCTGGGCGCGGCGAACATCCAGCGCCCGTCCGACCTCGACGGCAAGACGGTGGGCACCTCGGGCATCCCGTACCAGTCGGCTTACCTGCGCACGATCCTCGAGGCGGCGGGCGTGGACCCCGCGCGGGTCAAGGAGGTCGACGTCGGCTTCGACCTCGTCCCCGCGATGCTGGCCAAGAAGGTCGACGCGACGCTCGGCGCGTTCTGGAACTACGAGGGCATCCAGCTCGCGCAGAAGAAGAAGGACCCGTCGATCATCCGCATGGAGCAGGCCGGCGTGCCGACCTACGACGAGCTCGTGCTCGTGGCCAGACAGGAGCGGCTCGGGACCAACGGGAAGATCTATCGGCGCTTCCTCCAGGCGCTGCGCCAGGGCACCGAGGCCGTCCGCAAGGACCCGGAGACCGGCATCGACCCGCTGCTGAAGGCGAACGCGGACCTCGACCGCCGCCTCCAGCTCGCGTCCGTCAAGGCGACGCTGCCGGTCTTCTTCCCCTCGAACCCCAAGCGGCCGTTCGGCTGGCAGGACCCCGAGGAGTGGCGGCGCTACGGGGCGTGGATGCGCGAGAACAAGCTCGTGAGGAACCCACCGACCGAGGCACTGCTGTCCAACGAGTTCCTCCCCGGGGAGGGCGTCCGGCCGGTCGAGGCCGACCCGGGGGAGAAGAGCGCCGGGTGAGGGGTGCGGCGGGTGCGCACCGGTACCCACCGCCGTCGCCGACAAGCCCGCACCGCGAAAAGGCGGAAGCGGCTGGCGCGCAACCGGATCCGCCTTTTCGTCGAGCCTGCGTCCGGCGTCCCCCGTCGCCCGCCCGCTCCGAGCCGCCGCGAAGCCGTGGCTCAGGCCGCCACGGCCGCCGGCCCGAGCCGGCCGGCCGAGCGCAGCGCGTGGGCGCCCGCCAGGCCGGCCCACCCCGCCTCGGCGTAGGGCGCGAAGAACGCGCGGACCTCGTCCTCCGCGACGCGTGCGCCCGGGGCCCCGCCGGTCTGGAGCGCCCCGACGAGCTTGCGGTAGGAGAGGTCGCCGGCGGGCAGGACGTCGTAACGGCCCTGGCCGTGCAGCGCGAGGATGTCGATCGTCCACGGGCCGACCCCCGGGATCCTCCGCAGCCGCGCCCAGCCGCGCTCGTGGTCGCTCGCGCGCAGGTCGACACGGCCGCTGGCCACCTCGCGCGCCGCGCGGCGCAGCGCGAGCGCGCGGCCCGCGCTGAGGTCGCAGGACTCAAGCTCGGCGGGGGCGATGCCCGCCACCCGCCCGGCGTCGGGGACGTCGCGCAGGCCGGTCTCGGGGCAACGCGCGCCCCACCGCCGCACGATCCGGCGCTCGATGTCGACGGCGCGGGAGTACTCGACGAGCTGCTCGCAGACCGCCCACGCGAGCGCCTCGAAGGGCTCGGGACGGCGGGTGACGCGGAGATGCGGCGTGCGGCGCACGGAGGCGCCGATCAGCGCGTCGAAGCGGAAGCGCTCGTAGAAGCCGCGCAGGTCGTCGTCGGTCCCGAGCGCGAAACGCATCCGCGTGATCGCCTCCTCGCAGACGGCCCGCCCGCCGGCCGACCATGCGCCGACGACGACACGATCGGCCTCGGGCTGCGCGGCGCGGACGATCGCCGGCTCCCCCTCGACGTGGACGAGCCGCTCGAGCACCGTGCCCCGGCGGCGCGCGACGCCGTCCATCCCGCCGCGCGGCAGGCGGAAGGGCCAGACGGGGCGGATCTCGACGCGGACGTGCTCCATCTCCGAGCGCGGGAGCGTACGCGGCCGCGCGGCGGCGCGCGCCCCGGCTCGGTGACTACGCGAGCGCTCAGCAACGTCTGGCCACCTCGCGTTCGAGCTTGATCCCGCTCAGCGGGACGAACCTCGAATGCTGCGCCGGACGGCGCGACGAGAGAGCGTCATCGCGCCATACGGAGCGAACCGGGAACGCAAAAGTCTCCTACTCCTTCGAGCCCAGCAGGTGTACGTCGACGAGGAACGAGCGCGTCGGGCCGGGGGGCAGCCGGGGCTTGGTCTGGCGCTTGGCGGCCACCCGGCGCTTGGTCACGCCGCGGACCACGACGGCCGTCACGGCGCCCGCGGCGAAGCCGGTGGCCGCGACGGCGGCGGCCTGGGCGACGGGGACCGTGCGGGCGGGCAGCGGGGCGGGATCGCGCGCCGGCGGGGGCGACGGCAGCGGGGTGCTCCGCGGGCCCTCGCCGGAGGCGACCGGCAGGGCGTCGACGATCTCCGCATCGTCGTCGGTGAGGTCCTCGGGCGCACGTTCGCTCACGCGGCGAGTCTAGATGATCGTTTTCGGGAGGACGGCCGACGCGTCGAGGAACCGGGGCGGCCCGCGGTGCCGGCCTCCCGACGTCCGGGCCCAGGCCCTCGCCGCCGCGATATACATGAGCCATGGGCCTTGCCGCGCTGCTGACCGGACTGAGGGCCCTCGGGCTCGGGGATCGGCTGCTGACCAATCCCGCCGCGCTCGCCGCCTTCGGCTCCGACGCGCTGACCGCCTTCCACCAGCGCCCGGCCGCGGTCGTGATCGCCGCGTCCGAGGACGACGTCGTGCAGACGGTCCGCCTCTGCCACGCCGAGGGCGTCGCGTTCGTCGCCCGTGGGAGCGGCACGTCGCTGTCGGGCGGCTCGGTGCCCGTCGACGGCGGCATCGTCATCGCGCTCAACCGGCTCGACCGCGTGCTGAGCATCGACCCCGACGCGCGCACCGCCGTCGTGCAGCCGGGCATCATCAACCTCGCGGTCTCCGCGGCTGCGGCGCCGCACGGCCTGGCCTACGCGCCCGACCCGTCCAGCCAGTCGGTCTGCTCGATCGGCGGCAACCTCGCGTTCAACTCCGGCGGGGCGCACTGCCTCAAGCACGGCATGACCTCCAACCACGTCCTCGGGATCCGCGCGGTGCTCCCCGACGGGGAGATCGCCGAGCTCGGCGGCGACAGCACGGAGCCGGTGGGGCCGGATTGGGTGGGGATGTTCTGCGGCTCCGAGGGCCTCTTCGGGATCGCGCTGGAGGTGACGTTGCGCCTGGTCACCGTCGCGGAGACCTCCCGCACCGCGCTCGCCGTCTACTCAAGCCTGGAGGCGGCGGGGGACGCGGTCGCCCAGGTGGTGGGCGCCGGCCTGCTGCCCGTCGCCATGGAGATCATGGACGCGCTCGCGATGGAGGCCGCCGAGGCGTCGACCCAGCCCGGCTACCCGAAGGGCGCGGCGCTGCTGATCGTCGAGCTCGAGGGCGAGCGCGAGGTCGTCGACACCGACGCCGCGCGCCTGGCCGAGCTGCTGGAGGCCTCGGGCGCCAAGGAGGTCTCGGTCACCGAGGATCCAGGCGAGCGCGCGCTCATCTGGAAGGGGCGCAAGAGCGCCTTCTCCGCCGTAGGCTGGCTCGCCCCGGACTACATCGTCCAGGACGGCGTGGTCCCGCGCACGCGCCTGGGCGAGGCCCTCGCGGAGATCGGCCGGCTCAGCGAGGAGGCGGGGATCCGCGTCGCCAACGTGTTCCACGCCGGCGACGGCAACCTCCACCCGCTGATCCTCTTCGACGGGCGCGACGACGGGGCGGTCGAGCGCGCCGAGGAGCTGGCCGGGGAGATCCTGCGGCTGTGCGTGCGCCTGGGCGGCTCGATCACCGGCGAGCACGGCGTCGGCCTGGAGAAGCGGGACTTCCTCTCGCTCATGTTCTCCGAGGACGACTTCGCGCTGATGCACCGGCTGCGCGACGCGGTCGATCCGCGGGGCCTGGCCAACCGCGGCAAGATGCTCGAGGTGGCCGCGGCGTGACGCTCGTGCTCGACAGCGTCGAGGCGCTGCAGGACGCGGTGCGCGCGGGGCCGCAGGTGCTGCCGGTCGGCGGCGGGACGAAGCCCGCGCTGTCGGACGCGCCGACCGACGAGGTGGTCGGGATCGACGTGTCGGGTCTGCGCGGGATCGTCGAGTACGACCCGGCCGAGCTGACGCTCACGGCGTTGGCGGGAACACCGGTCGCCGAGGTCGCCGCGGCGCTGGAGGAGCACGGCCAGTACCTGCCCTTCGACCCGCCCCTGGCCGACGCCGGCGCGACGCTCGGCGGCGTGGTGGCCGCCGGGACCTCCGGCTCGAACGCCTTCCGCCACGGCGGCGTGCGCGACTTCGTCATCGGCGTGCGCCTCGTCGACGGCACCGGGCGCCTGGTCGCGGGCGGCGGGAAGGTGGTCAAGAACGCCGCGGGCTTCGACCTGCCGAAGCTGATGGTCGGCTCGGCGGGGCGCCTCGGCGTGATCGTGCAGCTCTCGCTGAAGGTCTTCCCGCGCCCGCGGGCGACCACGACGCTGAGCTTCGCGCTCGGCTCCATCGAGGCGGCGCTGGCCGCGATCGCCGCGCTCGGCCGGGGCGCGCTCGACCTCGACGCGCTCGACCTCGAGCCCCCGGGCCGGGTGCTCGTGCGCCTGGGCGGTGACGCGGCCACCCTCGACGGCCGCGCCGCCCGCCTCGCCGCCGCCGTGGAGGCGCCGAGCGAGCGGATCGACGGTGAGGAGGATGCCGCGCTGTGGGGTGCGGTCGCGGCGCTCGACTGGGTCCCGCCCGGCAGCCGTGTGGTGCGGGTCGGGCTGACCGCGCGCCGGGCGCCGAAGCTGGACGCGGCGCTCGACGGTGCTCCGGCGCGCTACTGCCTGGGCGCCAACGTCGCCTGGGTCGCGTGGCCCGACGACCGGCCGCTCGCCGACCTCGACGCCGCCCTCACCACACTCGACGTCGCGGGGATGGTCCTCACCGGGCCCTCCCACCGGCGCCTGCTCGGCGCGCCCCGCGGCGGGGCCTTCGCCGAGCGCATCCGCGCCGCGCTGGACCCCGACGGCCGCTTCCTGGAAGCCTGAGACGATGAAGCACGCCATTCCGCCCGACGCGTTCGGCCCCCAGACCGAGGAGATGGCGGACGCCGTCGGGGCCTGCGTGCACTGCGGCTTCTGCCTGCCGACCTGCCCGACCTACGTGACGATGGGCGAGGAGATGGACTCCCCGCGCGGGCGCATCTTCCTGATGAAGGAGGTCCTGGAGGGCGAGCTCGAGCTCGAGGTCGCGCTGCCCTACATCGACAACTGCCTCGGCTGCCAGGCCTGCCAGACCTCCTGCCCGTCCGGCGTGGACTACGGCGACCTCATCACGCCGTTTCGCGCCTACGCCGAGCAGCACCGCGAGCGGGCGCCGATGGACCGCGTGCAGCGCGCAATGGTGCTGCTGACGCTCCCCTACCCGCGGCGCTTCCGGGCGGCCGCGCGGCTGGGCCGCCTGGCCAAGCCGCTCGCCGGCCGCCTGCCCGACGCGATGGCGGCGATGCTCCGCCTGCTGCCCGCCGAGCTGCCCCCCGCCCAGCCGCTGCCCGCGCTGCATCCCGCGGTCGGCGAGCGCCGCGCGCGGGTCGCGCTCCTGGCCGGCTGCGCGCAGCAGGTGCTCGCGCCCGACATCAACTGGGCCACGCTGCGCGTCCTCGCCCGCAACGGCGTGGAGACCGTCATCCCCGGCGGGCAGGGGTGCTGCGGAGCGCTGGCCATGCACACCGGGGCCTCCGAGCAGGCCAAGCCGATGGCCCGGCGCAACCTCGAGGCCTTCGCCGGCGTGGACGCGATCGTCACCAACGCCGCGGGCTGCGGCTCGGGGATGAAGGAGTACGGCCTGCTGTTCAAGGGCGAGCCCGAGGAGGAGGCCGCGCGGGCCTTCGCCGAGCGCGTCGTCGACGTCAGCGTCTTCCTCGACGAGCTCGGGCTGCGCGAGGCGCCCGCGGCGCTGGAGCCGCCCGTCGCGGTCGCCTACCACGACGCCTGCCACCTCGCCCACGCCCAGGGGGTGCGCAGCCCGCCCCGCGCGCTCCTGCGGGCCGTCCCCGGCCTCGAGCTCGTCGAGCCCGCCGAGTGGGAGCTGTGCTGCGGCTCGGCGGGCACCTACAACGTCGAGCGCCCCGACACCGCGGCGCAGCTCGGCGAGCGCAAGGCGCGCAACCTGCTCGCGACGGGCGCGCAGGTGATCGCCACCGGCAACGTCGGGTGCATGACCCAGGTCGAGACGCACCTCGCCGCGCTCGGCCACGACATCCCGGTGCTCCACACGCTCCAGGTGCTCGACCGCGCCTACGCGGGAACACTGGGGCGATGAGCCGGGTTTGAGGGAACGGCCGTGAGACATCCGTGAGAGTCGGCTAGACGGAGGCGTCCCGGGCACCGATGCTCCGGTTGCCCTGTCCCCGCCGCCCCCCTTGGAGGTCTTCCGTGAGGAAGCTCATGCTGCTCTTGGCGCTCGTCGGCACATCCGCCGGAGTCGCCGTCCCCGCCCTCGCCGCGCAGGATGCGGCCAAGCCCACCGGTGAGCGCTGCGTGCAGCGCGTCCAGTCGTCCGGCCTCGACGATGCCGCCAAGACCACCGTCACCCAGGCCTGCCGGGACCGGGCGGCCACGGTACGCGCAGCGCGCGCCACGCTGCGCACGGCTCGTGAGACCCACCACGGCAAGGTCCTCAGCGCGCGAGCTGCCTTCCGCGACGCGGTGCAGGCGGCCGCCGCGCTGCCCCAGGCGGAGCGCCGGGCCGCGATCGCCGCGGCGCGCGGCACCCGCAAGGACGCCGTCGAGGCCGCCCGCGGGGAGCTGCGCACCGCCCGCCGGGCCTACCGCGACGCCGTCAAGGCGGCAAACGCCGCGTTCCGCGCCGCCGTCCAGCAGGCGCGGGCGGGGTAGCGCGGGCGCCGGCGCCGCGCGCCCTGCTGCCCGCGAGGAAGCGAACCCCGCCACGGCGCGATCGACCCTGTAGGTTCTCGCCATGGTCACCGACGCGCGCGATCGCCCTGGGGAGGCGGCCTCTCGCACGGAGCGGCTGCGGGCCTCGCCGCCCATGTTCGCCTCGCCGCGGCTGGATCGCTTCACCCGCGTCCCGGTCGCGGTCGTGCCGGTCGTGTTCGTCCCGATCGTCGCCGTCCTGCTCGTCCTCGCCGTCGGCGCGCTGGCCCCGCTCGCGGTCGGCGCCTGGACGTTCACGGGCTACGTCGTCTGGACGCTGACGGAGTACTGGGGCCACCGCGTCGTCTTCCACTTCGAGCCCGAGCGCGGGCTCGGCGCGCGGCTGCACTGGATGCTCCACGGCGTCCACCACGACCACCCGAACGATCCGCTGCGGGTGGTCATGCCGCCGGGCGCGTCGCTGCCGCTGGCCGCCGCCTTCCTTGCCGGCTTCCAGCTCGCGCTCGGGTTCGGCGCCGGCTGCGCGCTCGGGGCCGGGTTCCTCGGGGGCTACCTCGGCTACGACATGGTCCACTTCTACGTCCACCACGCGCGCCCGGGCACCCGCCTGGGCCGGCGGCTGCGCGAGAACCACATGCGCCACCACTTCCAGGACGATACGACCGGCTTCGGCGTCTCGGCGCCGTTCTGGGACCGCGTGTTCGGCACCGCCCCTCCGCACCGGTAGCTCGCGCGGTTCGCCGCTGCGCGGTGCGTGCGGTCTACCTCGCGCCAGGAGCGAGGTAGACCACACGCTCAGAACACCCGCTCGTAGAGCCGGAAGCGGCGCACGACCTCGCCGCCCATGCCCTCCATGGCCCGGTTCATCGGCCCGTTGGTCTCGAGGATCCACCCCATCTCGCCGCTGGTCTGCGGCGTGCGCTCGGCCGCGTCGAAGTGCATCTGGTAGAAGCGCGCGGCGACGCCGGTGTGCTGGTAGGCGGGCTTGACCCCGAGCGCGAAGACCCGTACACGGTCGATCGACTTGCGCTTGCGCAGCGCGGTGACCCACCCGAAGGGCAGCAGCCGGCCGTTGAGCTCGGAGAGCACCTGGTTGAAGTCGGGCAGGGTGAGCGCCGCGCCGACGACCTCGCCCGTGTCCTTCCTCTCAGCGATCATCGCCCAGTTCTCGTCCAGGACGGGCTTGAGGTTCTTGGCGTAGTGGCGCACCTCCTTCTCGGTGAGCGGCACGAAGCCCCAGTTCTTCTCCCACGCGGCGTTGTAGACCTCAAGGAAGCGGCCGACCTCGGCCCCGAGGTCCTTCTTGACGAAGTTGCGGCAGACGATGCCGTGCTTGGCCTCGACGTCGTCGGCGACCTTCCAGATCGCCTCGTGCACCCGGTCGCGGTTGTCGATGTGCAGCGCCCACATGAGCAGGTCCATCGCCTTCTGAAGGCCGCCCGCCTCCTCGAGCAGGCGCTGGTAGTACGGGTGCTGCCAGGGCGAGAGGATGATCGGCATCCGCTCGTGGCCCTCGATCAGCACGCCGCACTCGTCGTTGGTCGTGAAGTCCATCGGGCCGACCATCCTCGGGCGCCCACGGGCCTTCAGCCAGGTCTCGGCAGCGTCGAGCAGCGCGCGGGCGGCCTCGGGGTCGTCCTCGCACTCGAAGAACCCGAACAGGCCCCAGTCGGTGCCCTGGAAGGCGTCGAGGTTCGCGTCGACGTGCGCCGAGATGCGCCCGACGGCGCGCCCGTCGCGCCAGGCGACGAAGAGCTGCACCTCGGCGTGCTCGAAGAAGGGGTTCTTCTTCGGGTCGAGGAACTGGCGGCGCTCGAAGAGCAGCGGGGCCACCCAGTTAGACTCGCCGGCGTACAGCCGCCACGGCAGCTTGATGAACATCTCGCGCTCACGCTTGGACGAGACAGGACGGACGTCGACGGACACGAGCCGCGGACCCTACATGCAGCCACCGACCCGCCCAGCCGTCCCCGACCTCTTCGCGAAGGCGCGCGACCACGAGCGCGCCGCGATCATGGCCGCCGCGCAGGCCGCCGACGTGCTGCCGTACTTCCGCACGCTCACCTCGCCGGCGCTCCCCGTCGTGCGGATGGAGGGCGTCGAGCGGATCATGCTCGGCTCGAACAACTACCTCGGCCTCACGAACGACCCGCGGGTCCTCCGGGGCGCGCGCGACGCGCTCGAGGAGTACGGGACCGGGCTCACGGGCTCGCGCCTGCTCAACGGCACGATCCCCCTGCACCTCGAGCTCGAGGAGCGGATCGCGAGCTGGATGGGCACGGAGCGGGCGCTCGTCTTCACGACGGGCCATCAGGCGAACCTCGGGGTGCTCGGCACGCTGCTGTCCCCCGGCGACACCGTGGTGGTCGACTCGGGCGACCACGCCTCGATCCTCGACGGCTGCCTGCTGTCGAAGGCCAAGCTCCGCGCGTTCCGCCATAACCGCCTGGACAAGCTGGAACGCCAGCTCGAGCGCTCCGCCGGCGACGGCGGCGGCGTGCTGGTCGTCGTCGACGGCGTGTTCTCCATGGAGGGCGACATCGCGCCGCTGCCGCAGATCGCCGAGCTTGCCCGCCGCCACGGCGCCCGCCTCATGGTCGACGAGGCGCACGGCGCCGGCGTCCTCGGTGCGCGCGGCGCCGGGACCGCGGAGCTCTTCGGCGTCGAGGACCGCGTCGACCTGCGGATGGGCACGTTCTCGAAGTCGCTGGCCTCCTGCGGGGGCTTCGTCGCCGGGCCGGCGGAGGTCATCGACTTCCTGCGGATCTCGGCGCGCTCCTTCCTGTTCACCGCGTCCGCCGTCCCGGCCGCCGTCGGGGCCGCGCTGGCCGCGCTGAAGGTCATCGACTCCCCCGACGGCCCGCCGCTCTTTCGCGCCGTGCTGGACAACGCGCGCTACCTGCGCGACGGCCTCCACGAGCGCGGGTTCGCCGTCGTGGCCGCCCAGCCGCTGGGCGAGTGGGTGCCGGGCCAGACGGACATCGTCACGCCGATCGTGCCCGTGCTCGTCGGCGACGACTGGAAGGCGGCGCTGCTGTGGCGGGCCCTCTACGACGCCGGGGTCTTCGTCAACACGGCGCTGCATCCGGCCGTCCCGCCCGGCGGCGCGCTCCTGCGCACGTCGGTCATGGCCAGCCACGACCGCCCCACGCTCGACCGCGCGCTGGAGGCGTTCACGGCAGTGAAGGCCGCCTTCGAGACCGAGCACGGACCGCTGCTGAGCCCGGGCGCGCAGCAGTGACAAATTCACCGCTCTGAGCGCGTGTTACGCAAAGTCACACGTTGACCGGGCCCGGGGGCCTGACGTAGCTTCGAGGAGCGCCAAGGAACGGCGCCCAGGAAAGGAGCGCAGCACGCAGCGGCAGCCCTCGCGGCCGCGGCGCGAGGTCTTGCGTCCCTGCTGAACCAGTCCTGGGTGCCCGGTGCACGGACCACCAGCCGCCACACGACATCGGAGCCCGGTCGCCCTCCCTCGGGGGTGAGACCGGCAAGGGAGACCGCATGACCGCGACGACGACGCCCCCTGGGCCACAGCACCTGCGCGCCTTGGCGCGAGCCAACGAGGTCCGCCTCGCGCGCGCCGTGCTCAAGCGGGAGGTGCTCCACGGGCGCCTCGCCGCCGCCGAGGTGATCCTCGAGGCGCCGTGGGAGGCCGAGACCATGCCGGTCGCCGAGCTCCTGATGAGCCAGCGGCGGTGGGGGAGCACGCGCTGTCGCAAGCTGCTCCAGAGCATCCCGATGTCCGAGAACAAGACGATCGGCACGATGACCGAGCGCCAGCGCCATGCCGCCGCGGTCGCCCTCCGGCGCCAAGCGATCGAGGCGCGCGCGCTGCGGCCCCGGCCGGATCTGCTCGAGGGCGGCGGGCTGGCCTGAGCGCTCAGGCCGCGACGGCGATCTCCAGGACGTGGCCGTCCGGGTCCCGGAAGTAGAGCGAGCGCAGGCCACCGCGCGTCAGCGGCTCGGTGCACGGCACGTTCCGCGAGGCCAGCCAGTCGCGCCAGGCGTCCTGCTCGGCGCCCGAGCCGACCGCGAACGCGAGGTGGTGCGTCGAGCCGCGCCCGACGCTGCCTTCGGGCATCGCGGGGTAGTCAAGGAACGAGACGAGCGTCCCGGGGGTGCCCGTGGCGTCGCCGAACCAGAAGTGCCGCGCGCCCGGGTCGTCGTCGTTGGCGCCCTCGCGCAGAAGCGTGAGGCCGAGCACGCCCGAGTAGAACGCCGTGGTGCGCTCGAGGTCCCCGGAGACCAGCGTGACGTGGTGCAGCCCGGTGAGCTTCATGCGGCGGGGCTCGTCGGGCGGCGTGCTCATGCGCGGAAGCCTAGGCCCTGAGCCCTCCGGGCGAACAGCGTGCGCAGGCCCCGGAAGGCCGCGACGAAGCAGGCGACGCCGAGGACCAGGAGCACCTCATAGGGCACCGCGGTCAGGAAGAAGAACGGGACGACGAGGAGGATCGCCGCCGCGCCGGCGAGCAGGCTCGAGTGGGAGCGGTAGCCCGCGCGATGCTCGCGGACGGCGAGCTCGAGGCCCGCGACCGACACGAGCGCGAAGCCGATCACCAGCAGCCGTCCCGCCCGGTCGCCGCCGCGCAGAAAGCCGGCGACGATCGCCACCATGCCCGCGAGGATCGCGATCTCGCCGAGCGGCACGGGCGCCCACGGCGCCTTCGGGGCCTCGAGCGTGCGCGAGCGCCGGCCCGCGACGGGCGGGACGGGCTCCGGCGACGGCTCGGTGGCTCGCGAACGAGCGACCGGGCCTCGGGGCCCGGTTCGCTTGCGACTTCGCTTGCCCATCGCCTCAGCCCGGCGCGGCGCGCCGGGCGGTGGCTAACGGGCACCCCGACGAGAGCTTGACGTGCCACCAGCCCGCGAGCATGCCGATGAGGCCGAGCCGGGGCCTGACCTGCCAGACGCCGCAGCCCCCCTCGCCGAGCTGCCGGCAGGAGACCCGCTCGAACCGGTGCTCGGTCGGGGCGAGCAGCATGCGCTCGAGGCGGACGCGATGGCGCTGCTGCTCGTGCCCGAGGGTCTGGAGGCGCAGGCGCGCGTCGCGAACGCGCACGGTGAGCTCGTCGCGCGCGGCCTCGAGCTCGCCGAGGTCGAGCAGCCGGGGGCCAGGACCGCGCGGCCGCGGAGCGGAGGCCGCGGGCGGTGCGTCACCGTAGGGGAAGGACGACACCTGGACGTCGCCGAGCGCACGCTCGAGGCGCGCGATCTGCGCGCCCAGGGTGCGACGCGCCTCGCGCTCGGCGACCTGCGTCGCGCGGGCGCAGAGCGGATCCGTCCCGGGGCCTGCCGCAGGGTGTTCGAGCAGCGCCATCCGGCCGGAATGTAGCACCCGCTCAGCCGGCCCGCAGCGCCTCGGCGCACCCGAACAGCGCCTCCTCGACACAGATCCGCGGAACCCCCGCCACCCCGATCGCGACGAGCCGCAGCGCGCGGCTCGCGCCCGTCACGCGGTGCTCCGGCGCGATCGCCCCGAAGAGCACGCCGACGGGCCGTTCGGCGTCAGCGAGCACCAGCCGCCCGGGTACGAGGTCCGGGGCGTAAGGGCCACCTCCCAGCCGCTCCCCAGCCCGCGCCGGGCGCACCCCGAGCGGACCGGCGAGCGTCGCCGCGTCGACCGCGTACACGGGAACGCCGGTCTCGACGAGCGCGAGCAGCAGCGCGTCGTCGACCAGCCCGGCGGAGCGGTAGTCGCCGTGGAACAGGCGGTCCCGCGCCGCCTGCTCGGCGGGGACCGGCGTCACGTCGGGGTCGAGCCCGACCAGCCGGAAGAAGACGCGGTAGGCGCTCGGGACCGCCTCGCGCCGCAGCCTGACCGCCCGCGCTCCGGTCATCCGGTCGGAGCGGTGCCGCAACTGCTCGCGCAGCCCGGGTGACGAGGCGCCGGGGACGCACGCGACGGCGACGGTCGCCAGGCGCAGCTCGGGGAACTCGGCCGCGAGCCCGGCGTCGATCCAGCCGTCGTCGGCGCTGTTCGGGACGTCGCTCATCGCTCCAGGCGACGCACCCGCGCCTCGAGGTCGCCGGCGCTGATCGCGCCGAGGCTCGTGCCCTGCACCGCGCCGCCCTTCCGCACGAACGTGATCTGCGGGCAGATCGCGACGCCGTAGGCGTCGGCGAGGATCCCGTCGGCGTCGTAGCCGACGGGGAAGCGCCACCGCCGGTCTCCGACCAGCCGGCGCAGGCCCTCGCGGTCGCCGCGGATCGAGACCGCCGCGAAGCGGACGCCGGCGTGCCACGCGGACACGTCGTCGAGCCGGTCGAGCTGCGTCACGCACTCCTCGCCGCGGGTCGCGAAGAACGCGAGCACGACGGGTCCCCGCTCGTAGAGCGCGCAGAGGTTGAGGACATCCTTGCCGCGGACCGAGCACGCGGGCACCGCGCCCGCGTCGCCCGAGTTCGCCCGCACCGCGACGTTCACGTCGCCCTCCAGATCCGAGAGCGCGAGCGGCGCGGCGAA
This sequence comes from Solirubrobacterales bacterium, assembly GCA_038321325.1. GTDB lineage: Bacteria > Actinomycetota > Thermoleophilia > Solirubrobacterales > Solirubrobacteraceae > Paraconexibacter. The sequence goes on along the minus strand of JBBQEV010000024.1, from coordinate 1,575 downwards.
CGGCGGCGCCTGGACGCCGGCGGCGATGCCGCGTGAGCCGGGGCCCTGGGCGCCGACGCCGTTGAGGGTGACCAGGGCGACGACGAGCACGCCGGCCACCCCGACGAACCACCCGTAGCGCGGGGCGCGGGCGAGCAGGCGCGCCGCGGGCCGCTCGCGCCGGCCGGGCGCCCCGCCGTCTGCGGGGCCCACGCCGGCCGCGCGCGCGCGGGGAGCTGCGTCCGCGGGGTCCGCGTCGAAGTCGAGCGGTCCGCCGGGGTCCTCGGGCGCCATCAGACGGGGGTCGGCTCGCGCGGCTGCGCCGCCCCCGGCTCCGGTGCCGGCGCCACGGTACGCCGCCGCAGCGAGCGGGGCCGCATCCGCGCGCCGAGGTCGTCGAAGGCGCCGCGCTCGTCGAGCATCAGCACCGCCGGCAGCACGAACAGCACGCCCAGCAGCGACACGGTCAGATCGACGACGGTCACCGCACCGAAGTCGCGCAGCATCCGGATGTCGGAGAGCAGGAGCACGGCGAAGCCCGCGATCGCCGTCACCCCGGAGGCCAGCACGGCCGCCCCGGTCGAGGCGTAGGAGCGCCGCAGCGCCTCGCGCGGGCCGTGACCGACGATCCGCTCGCGGCGGTAGCGCTCGGAGAGCAGGACGCTGAACTCCGTCGAGATCGCGATGACCAGCGCGCCGAGGGTCACCGACATCGGGTTCAGGTCGATGCGCACGACGAACAGGACGAGCCCCGTCCAGCCCGTGGCCAGCGCGATCGGGACCAGCGGGAGCACGGCGCGGCGCACCGACCGCAGCGCCACGACGAGCACGAGGCCCACCGCGAACAGCCCCGCCAGGAGCAGCCCGGCCCGCCTCACCGGCGAGGAGGCCTTCGCGTTGGCGACCGCGGTGAGCACCGGCAGCCCCGCGAGGTCCGCGGTCACCCCCGGCGGCGGGTCGAGCTCCGCGCGCATGGCGTCGATCACGCGGCCCTGGCGCTCGACGCTCATCAGGCGGATCCCGAAGGCCAGCGAGGCGACCTTGCGGTCCGCCGTGATCACCCCTCGGGAGAAGTAGGCGGGCACCGCGTCGAGCAGCGACTCGATACCCGCCTGGGTCTTGGCGGTGTCGCCGCGGAAGAGGTCGGGCAGCGAGAGCGCCGGGCAGAGGGTCGCGTCGCCGCAGCCGCGCTCGGCGGAGTACCCCGACGCCTTCAGCACACGCCGCTGGTAGTCGGCCATCCAGGCGAAGGTCGCGGGCTCGGTGAGCCGGTCGGAGGAGACCACGAGGTCGACCTCGCCGCCCACGCCCGTGGCGTCCTGGAGCTGGCGCAGATCGCTGAGCGCGGGGAGGTCCTGCGGCACGAGCCGCTGGATGTCGGACTCCACGTGGGCCTGCGTGTCGAGCCCCCAACCGAGCACCGCGACCGCGGCGCCGACCGCGAGCACCCGGCCCGGCCGGGCGACGGCGAGCGCGAGGGCGCTCCGCGCCGCGGTGCCCGCGCGGCGGGCGACGCCGGCGCCCACGCGGCGGAGCGCCCGCGCCGCGGCGTTCTCCCGCAGCAGCGCGCCCGCGCCGCGGAGCGCGGCGAGCAGC
>JBBQEV010000023.1:0-46653 GCA_038321325.1 Solirubrobacterales bacterium | reverse complement strand
GATCGTCGCACCGACGTCCGGCGCGGTGTTGCCGTTCGTGATATCGACGAATCCGCCGCGATTCGTCTGGCCGACCTGCAGGACCTGGTCGTCGAACTGCGCGTTGGTAGAGACGCCAGCGGCCGCGAACGCGCCCGCAGGGAGGAGCGCAAACGCGCTCATCGAAACGGCAATCGCGACCAACAGGCGCCGCGCACGGACGTTCGGACTAGAGCTCATGTTTGGCCTCGCTACCTTGCGGGAAGTATCCGTTCCACCGACGGTGGGCGTGAAATGTAGCGCGCCGTGCGAAACGCGGCTGCATCTCCCACGAGATTGTAAGAATTCTTGCAATGCCGATGGCGTGCGCGGTTGCCTGGCGTCAGCCGATGATCTCGATCGGCGTGCCGATCGGCATCAACCGCGCGAGTGATCTGATCGCCTTGTTCCGGACCCGGACGCAGCCGTGTGACGGGCGTCCGGGAACGAGGCCGGGCTGGTTGGTCCCGTGGATCCCCACCACGCCGCCCTTGGGCCAGTCGGAGAGATTCGAGTAGGCGCTCGTCCCGAACGCCCACGGACCGTAGACCCCGCCATCGCCCTTGAGCAGTTCGCGGACCCAGAACTTGCCCTGCGGCGTCGGGCTGATCGCCTTGCCTATGCCGACCGGAGCCCGCCAGATCCTGCGGCCACCCTTGAAGAGCGTGGCGCGCTTTGCTTTGCGATCGATGACTAGCTGCGTGCGAACGACGGCGAGCGCACCGAGTCGGTCGGCCGGCACCCAGCCCTCGCGGCCGTTCGGGCGCATCGGGATGCGGATGTGCAGCCACGGCTGGCCCTGGGCGTCGAGGATCCCGTCCAGGACGAGGTAGACCTCCGGCCGCCGGTCCTCGGTGAAGTAGCGCAGCCGGGTGATGGTCCGCGCCCCGGCGCGCGGTTCGGAGCGGATCGGATAGACGTCGGTGGCGTGCGCCCAGCGTGTGACCGTCTTCTCGTCGGACAGGCGGGTCGTCGCCCCGGGCTTGGTGAGCAGCGCCACCGGATCGAGGACGCCGGGGCCGGGGATCTTGCCGGCCTCGGTGGCGTCGGCGGCCGGCGCTCGCTCGACCGCGGGGGTCTGCGCAGAGGCGGAGACCGGCACCGCCAGCGCGAGCGCCGTCAGCAGCGCGAGCGTCGCGCGCCGACGCACAGATGACCAGGGCTGCGTTCCTCGAAAGTCCACGTTCCGGTCGAGAGTAGCCGGACGCACGCGGCGCCGAGCCGCAACCGCCGTCCGCACCCGCCTCCGTAAGGGTCCGGCAACACCTTCACCGGGTACGACGGTGCTTCTCAGGTGCGCACGAGGCTCCGAGCCAGGTCGCCGATCGCGAGCACGGCCGCCGCGTCGGGTGCGAAGTCGATCGGTGCCGCGGCGGCGCGCTCGGCGTGGGAGAAGCACTCGTCGAAGGGGATCGCGCCCGCCAGCTCGAGTCCCTGGTCGTCGGCGAAGCGCTCCACGATCGCCAGATCGCCGTCGCGCACCTTGTTGGCGAGCAGCGCAGTCCGGGCGATGCCGAGATCCTGCGCCAGCGCGAGGACGCGCCGCCCGGACTCCAGCGACTTGAAGTACGGCTCCACGACGGCGTACAGCGCGTCGACGTGCTGCGCGGTGCCGACCTTCAGGTGCTCCGTCGAGGACTCGGTGTCGAGGATGCAGATGTAGTCGGGCCGATCCGGCGCCGCGCCCACGACGCTGCGCATCGCCATGTGGTAGCGGCCCATGCAGCCCAGGTTGGCCTGCTTGGGCTCGTGCGCCACGAGGACGGTGACGCCGTCCGGGGCGGTCATCGCGTGCGCGTCGCGGATCTCGTCGAGCGTCCGCGCGAGCTCGAAGCGCCCGTCGACCAGATGCATCGCGTCCGCGGGGATCGTCGGCCCATCACTCATGCGCTCAGCGGGGATGCCCACCGTGAGCGACAGGTTGGGGTTCAGGTCGTTGTCGAGGGCGAGCACCTCGTAGCCGTCGCGCGCGAGCATGCGGGCGAGCGTCCCGGCGATCGTCGTCTTGCCGGCGCCGCCCTTCCCCGCGATGGCGAGCTTCATCCCGCGAGGCTACGCGAGGCGCCCCGCGCGATCAACTCCTCGAACCGATCTGCTGACGGTGACCGGGGAGCTTCGTGGCTCGGGCGCGGGGCCTCAGCGGGCATCCTGCCTGGCGCCGCCCGTCGCCGTCGGCGCCGGGCGGCCGGACCGCGCGGCCGCGATGCCGGCCGTCAGCTGCGCGGGGCTGATCGCGCCCAGGACATGCCCGACGACGTCGCCGCGGGCGGACACGAAGTAGGTCTCGGGGATGCCCGTGCCGCCGTAGCGCCGCGCGACCTCCTTCCCGCGGTCGCGGACGTTGAGGTAGCTCACGCCGAACTCCCGGAGGAACTCGCGCGCGTCCGTCGGCACGTCCTGCATGTTCAGGCCGACGAACAGGACGCCCTCGGCGCGCGCGCGTCGCCAGCCGGCCTCGAGCACGGGCGCCTCCACCCGGCAGGGATCACACCACGACGCCCAGAAGTTCAGCACCACCGGGGCGCCGCGCAGCTCCGAGAGCGCCACGCGACCGTCGCGGACGGCACGATCGAGCGTCGCGCGGGCGGCGACGTCGCGGCGACCGACGGTCAGGACCTCCTGCGTGAAGGCGGGCGCAGGGGTCGCCTGCGCCCGGGCGAGCGCGTCGTCGATCGTGGTGTCGGGCGCCTGGGCGACCAGGCCGTAGGCCAGGAGCGCGACGAAGCCGACCGCCGCGACGAGGCCGACCGCGCGCAGCACGCGTCCCAGGCGCGTGCGCTGCGGTTCAGCCGGCAGGAGGCGCCTCGACGCTCACGGGACGGTCGAACCCGGAGTAGCGCGATCGGGTGAAGTGCTTCTGGGAGACCATCCGCTCGGACACGACTCGCCCGATGGCCTCGTCGATCGTCAGCCGGATCCACGCCGGCGTGGCGGGGTCCATCAGCGCGAGCTCCGCGAACCGGGCCCGGCCGACGGTGCGACGCCCGAGCAGGCGGACGTGGGGCGCGTACACCGTCCAGCGGAACCACTGGCGCAGCGAGAACGGGATGCCGGAGCCGTAGGGGGACCGGCGCCAGGGCGTTGCGCGCGTCCGCAGCCACTGGCGCGTGCCGATCACCACCGTCTGCACGCCGCGGTCGGTGCGGAAGGCGAAGCGATCGGGCGCGCGGAGCCGGTAGGTCGTCCGCGCGCCCGTGCCGGGGCCGCTGGTGACGTCCTCGACCTGGCGCACGCTGTCCAGGCGCCGCATCGTCGCCTGGGCCCGCTCGAGCAGGCGCCGCCCGCTCTGTGCCCCGCCGGGCTCCCAGGTGGCCGGCAACACGGTGGACCAGCTCCGCCCGCGCGCGCGGATCCGAACCGATATCTCGGGTCGGGCACGCCCATCGAAGCGCCAGCACCCCATCCCGCAGCCGCGCCCGCGGAAGCCGACGACCTCGATCCCGGCACGCGCCGGCGTCGTCGTCTGGTCGTAGACGCGGATCGTGCCCGAGGTCGCTCCCGCGCGGCGGCGCACCCAGCCGGCGACGACCAGCGGCCCGGCGTGGTCGGCGACGGCCAGCTCGCCGGCGGCCGGGGCGGGCAGCGGGCACGGGTCGCAGGCGCGCTGGGAGGCCACGGCCTCGTCGGCGTCCCCGAGCTGGCGCGGCGGCAGCGGGAAGGCGACGAGCAGCGCCACGACGCCGACGACCGTGAGGCCGACGAGCGGCTCGCTGCGCAGGAGGCCCCAGTGGTGGCGCGCGGCCCGGGCGGAGGTCGTCGTCGCGATGATCGCCGGGCGCAGCCGGAACGCGTGCACGGCGCTGAAGCTGGCGATCACGCCGACGAGCGCGATCTTGACGAGGAGCACCTGGCCGTAACCCGTGCGCCAGAGCGCGTCGACGTGACCGAGCTGGACCACGAGATTCACGAGCCCCGTCGCGGTCACCAGGCAGAACGCCGGGAGCGCGACGCGCCCGAACGGCGGGAGCACCTCGGTGGCCACCGCATCGCGCAGGCTCGCCGGCCCGCGCCGCAGTCGCGGCCACCAGGCGAGCACCAGCATCGAGATCCCGCCGAGCCACACGCCGCCCGCCACGAGGTGCAGCCAGTCGTTGAGGACGGTCGGCGTCCGCGGCACGGCCGACCCGGCGTGGCCGGACAGCGCGATCACCCCGAGCGCGAGGACCACCGCCGCCGCCGAGACCCGGCGCCGGTGGGCGCCCGCGATCGCGCTGACGCCGAGCGCGGCGACGAGGACGATCCGCGCGACCCCGGCGGTCGAGGTGGTCAGGTAGTCCGCGAGCGCGGTGAGCGACAGCGACCCGGCGGCATCGGAGGTCTCGGCGAGGATCGTCGCGATCGCCAGCAGGAGCGCGCACCAGGCGGTGTTCTCGACCGTGCGGCGCTCGCGCCGGACGACGGCCTCGGAGTCCGGCGCGGTCGCCTCCGCCCCGCCGAGCGCGAGCCACGACGCCCGTGGACCGCGGATCAGCTCAGGGACGAGGACCGCCCCGGTGAGCAGGACCAGGGTCGCGTAGAGGCCGCCGCGCAGCAGCACCCGCAGCCAGCCCGACCGCGCCAGCGGGCTCTCCTCGAGCGCCTGCGCGCCCCCCACCGCCGCCGCTCTGACCCCGAAGGCGAAAGACCCCTCGAGCGCGTGCCCGTCCTCGGTCGACACGGTGTGCCAGCGGACGCGGTAGGGGCCGGTGGGGAGCTCGGTCCCCGGGCGCAGCAGCAGCCGGCGCGCCTCGGCGCCCTGGGCGACCCGGCCGACGGGGCTCCCGTCGGCGGAGACGACCTCGGCCCGGCTCAAGGATCGGTTCACCGGCTCGGTGAAGGTCAGGACCACCCGGCCGGGTGCGACCTCGAGCCGCGTTCCCGGCGCCGGCTGGGCGCCGACGAACGCCGAGTGGGCCTGGGCCGTCCCCGCCGCCGCCGCTGCTTGGACGAGCAGGGCCGCGAGAAGGGCGGCCAGGACGCGCGCGGGAGCTCGCCGGACGACGCGAGGCGCGGCGGTCACCGTCATCGACATCCAAGATAGTCGGCGCCTGCTGGAGGTGCGGCGGCTCGGCACGTCGCCGCGCGGCGTCACCGCTCCGTAAGTGCATCTCGCCGCGTCTTGAGCGATGCTGGGAGGCGAGGTGAGTACCGACGACGACCCGGAGCCCGAAGGCCGTCCGCTCGGACGGCGCGCGTTCCTCGGCGCCCTCGGCCTCGGAGTCTCGTCGCTGGTGTGGGGCGACAAGGCGATGCAGCTCTTCGAGAGCGCGACCGACGGGCTGCCGGCGTCGGTCCGCGCAGCGATCCCGGTCGGCGGCCAATGGCGGATCTACGCCGTCAACCTCCCCTACCCACGTTTCGACCCCGAAACGTGGACGCTGACGATCGACGGGCTCGTCGACCGTCCCGTGCGGCTCGACATCACCCGGCTGCGCGGCCTGCGGCAGACCGAGCAGGTCTCCGACTTCCACTGCGTGACGGGCTGGTCGGTCCCGGGCGTGAAGTGGCGCGGTGTCGCGTTCGCCGAGATGCTCGCGCTCGCCGGCCCGAAGCCCGCGGGCAAGGCGCTCGTCTTCACCTCGGCCGAGGATCCGTACGTCGACACGCTCACCCTCGAGCAGCTCCGCCAGCCCGACGCCATGCTCGCGCTCGACATGGACGACGCGCCGCTGACGCAGGAGCACGGCGCGCCGGCCCGCGTGGTGATGCCGAAGATGTACGGCTACAAGGGCGTCAAGTGGGTTGACCGGATCACGGTCACCGACACGGTCCGCGACGGATACTGGGAGCAGCGTGGCTACAGCCGCGACGCCTGGGTCGACGGCGCTCCCGCCTGAGCCGGCGCTCGTCCCGCGCTTCGGGGCGACGGAGCGGACGCTGCACTGGGTCCACGCGGCGGGGTTCACCGGGATGCTCGCCTCGGGCCTGGTGCTCTACCTCCCGGCCCTTTCGGCGGCGATCGGCGACCGCCCGACGGTCAAGGCCGTTCACCTCGGCGTCGCCGCCGCATGGCTGACCGCGCTGGCGCTCGTCGCGACGGCCGGCGACCGGCGCGCATTGCGACGAACGCGCCGCGAGATCGAGCACTACGTCGACGACGACGTGGAGTGGCTGCGGGGCCGCCGGGCGCCCCAGGGACGCTTCAACGCCGGCCAGAAGACGCACGCGGTCGTGCAGAGCGCCCTGGCCGCCCTCTTCATCCTGTCCGGCGTGCTGCTGTGGCTGGGCGAGCGCGTCACGGCGTTCCGGCTCCCGGGCAGCGTCGCGCTGCACGACGGCGCGATGTTCGTGGCGATCGTGCTCGTCCTGGGCCACCTGTTCCTCGCGGTCGTGTGGCCCGCGACGCGGCCGGCGCTACGCGGGATCGTGCGGGGAAGCGTGCGCGCCGACTGGGCCCGCCGCCATCACGCGGCCTGGACGCCGTCGTCGCCGGATGCGCGCGTCGCGCTCGGCCCGCGGCGGCGCCTGCACACGGCGCTCGTGCTGCTCGCCGGAGGGGCGTTGACGGCGGTCATCGTCGCCGGGACGCTGGGCGGCGGGGATCCCACCCAGCCGGCACCGGTCGCGCCGACGGCCTCGGCGCTGGCTCCGGGCGCCGACGTCCTCGCGATCGAGGCACGACGGGCGTCCGCGGGCGGCCGCCTCCCGGAGGCCGTCGCGCTCCTGCGCCGGGCGGTCGTTCGCGCCCCCCGCCGCGGCGACCTGCGCGCCGCGCTCGGGCTCGCCCTGGCCGAGACGGGCGACCTCGCCGGCGCCGACTCCGCGCTGCGCGTCGCGGTGGGACTCTCCCCGAAGGCGCCCGACGCGCACCTCGTCCTCGGCGCGGTCCGCCTGCGCGCAGGCCGCCGTGCCGCCGGGCGCAGCGAGCTCCGCTCCTACCTCCGCCTCGCCCCGCAGGGTGCGAACGCCGCGCTCGCCCGCCGCCTGCTGCGCGAGCCCTGAGACCCACCCATATGTCCAGGTGGTAATATGGAGACGTGTCGGCCTACACCGCGCTCGCCGAGCCGCATCGGCGCGAGCTCCTCGACCTCCTCCGCGAGGGTGAGCAGACGGTCTCCGCCCTCGTGGAGCAGCTCGACCTCAGCCAGCCCGGCGTCTCCAAGCACCTCAAGGTGCTCCGTGAGGCGGGGCTCGTGGCCGTCCGGACGGACGGGCGCCGGCGCCACTACGGGCTGCGTCCGTCGCCGCTGGCCGAGGTCGACGCCTGGCTGGCGCCCTACCGCACGTACTGGACCGGTCGTCTCGACGCCCTCGAACGGCACCTGGAGGAGCATCCACAATGAAGCACGCCCACGGCACCCTGGAGACCGTCGACGGGCGCGCGGCGCTGCGCTTCGAGCGCCGCCTCCCCCACTCCGTCGAGCGCGTGTGGCGCGCGGTCAGCGAGCCCGCGGAGCTCGCGCTCTGGTTCGTCGCGACGCCGTCGTGGACCCCGGCACGGGGCGAGACGTTCGCGAGCTTCGGCGAGCACGGCGAGGTCACCGAGCTCGACCCGCCCCGGCGCCTGGCCTGGACCTGGGGTGTGGAGCGTTTCAGCTTCGACCTTCACCCGGACGCGGACGGCTGCCGGCTCGTCTTCGTCCACGTCCTCGGCGACCGTGCGCACGGTGCGCAGCACGCGGCGGGGTGGGAGGCCTACCTCGGCCGACTCGACGCCCTGCTCGCGGGCACCTCGCTCTCCGAGGAGGCCGCACACGCCTGCGCCGGCGAGGTCCACGAGGGGTACGCGGCGCGCTTCGGCCAGGACCCGGCCCTCGGGCGGCGGGGGATCGCGCAGATGGCCTTCCGCGACCTCGCGCTCGAGGAGGGTCCGGTCCTGCGACTCGAGCGCCGCTTCACCCAGCCGATCGAGCGCGTCTGGCGAGCCGTCGCCGAGGAGCGCGCCCACTGGTTCCCGAGCGGCGAGGCGCTCGAGGTGACCACACGGGAGTCGCCGCGCCTGCTCGAGGGGCGCTGGTTCGGCGACCGGCTGCGCTTCGAGCTGCGGGCCGAGGGAGCCGGATGCGTGCTGAGCTTCAGCCACGCCTTCGCCGACCGCGACACCGCCGCCCGCACCGCGGCCGGTTGGGACCGCTGCTTCGCGCGCATGGACGCGCTGCTCGGTGGCGCACCCCTCGGCGAGGCGGAGTCGCTCGAGCTCTGGCCGCTGGTCCACGAGCGCTACGCGGCGGGCTTCGGCATCGATCCCGAGCTCGGCCGCCGTGCGTTCGCCGGCCACCCGCTGACCTGACCGAGCGCGCGCGCCTCAGCCGGCGACGTGCGCCCGGAGATCCTCCAGGCGGATGATCTCGAGCGCACGCTCGTGCGACGCCTCGAGCACCACGGGCGGGGCGACGCCGTCGTCGAATGCCTGCTGCCAGCGGGCCGCGCACAGGCACCAGCGGTCGCCGGGCTGCAGCCCGGCGAATCCCGGGCCGGGCGTCGACAGGTCGTTGCCGAACGCCTTGCTGTACTTCAGGAAGGACTCGTTGACGACGGCGCAGACGGTGTGCGAGCCGACGTCCTCCGGGCCTGTCTCGCAGCAGCCGTTCCGCGTCCAGCCGGTCAGCGGGTCGACGCCGCAGAGCGCCAGCCGGCCGCCGAGCACGTTCTTGGCCTCAGTCATCATGCGAGCCTAGTCGGCGCTCGCCTTGTCTCCATCGTGCCGGTCGAGGACTCCGAGGATCTCGACGACGCGGCACACGAGCAGGCGCTCCTCCTCGATCTCGACCCAGGCGCCCGCCGAGGCGGGGAAGACGACGTGGTCTCCGGGCCCGACCGGCATCTTGAGGCCCGCCTGCGCCCACCAGTCCAGCCCCGGCCCCACGGCCAGCACGATGCCGTGCTGGGGCGGCGGCTCGTTCGTGCCCGGCGGCACGACCAGGCCCGAGCGCCGCATCCGGGCGGGGTCGAGCTCCTTGACGACGATGCGGTCGAAGAGGGGTCGCAGCTGCTGGCGCATCGCCCGCAGGCTAGTAGCGCCTCGCCGCGGGAGCCGCACCCGCGGCGCGGGGACCAGGGCGACGGTCCTAGCCTCCGCGCGATGGCGCGCCGCGGGCTCACCCACACCGACCCGACCACGGGGCAGACGATGAGCTTCACGCAGACCGCGGCGGACACCGGCGGCGCGCTGCTCGAGCTGGAGACGACCTTCGCCGGGAAGGGCGGTAGGCCGCAGATGCACCGTCACCCCGGGCAGGCGGAGCGCTTCGAGGTGCTCGACGGTGCGCTCGAGGTCCGGCTCGGGCGCAAGCGCCGCACGCTGCGCGCCGGGGAGGTGCTCGACGTTCCCGCGGGGACGCCGCACGCGATCGGCGGGATCGCCAGGGCGCGCTGGGAGGTCCGGCCCGCGCTGCAGACCGAGGCCTTCCTCGCCGCGATCTGCGATCCGCACGCGCGCCCCGCCGAGCGCTTGGCCGCCGCCTGGCGCCACCGAGCGGAGTTTCGCCTCACCGGCCCCGCCGGGCTGCTCCTCGGGCTCGTCGGGCGCTTCGCGGCGCGGGGGTAGCGGGACTCAGTCGAGCGGGATGAGGCGGGTGGCGGCCGCCTTCCACGTGGCCGACACCGGTGTCCCGGGCGTGAGCTCGAGATGGGCGATCGCGGTGGTACTGACTTCGGCGACAAGGTGCTCGGGCCCGCTGAGCCCGAGCCGGACGCGGCCGCCGATGGTGGTCACCGACAGCACCTCGCCCACGAGGTGGTTCTGCGCAGATCCGGCGTCGGCCCGGCCGGCGGGCTCGACGGTGATCTCCCAGGGGAAGACGGTCGCGGCGACCGGACCCTCGGCGGTGTCGGTGCTCCGGATCCGGTGGCCTCCGGCAAGGGTGACCACGGTGGTGGCGTCGCGGTCGGGGACGGCGGTCCCGTGCAGGACGACGGCGCCGGTGAAGTCGGCGACGAAGGCCGTAGCGGGGCGGGCGGCGAGCTCGCTGGCGGTGCCCTGCTGCACGACGCGTCCGTCGTCGACGATCGCCACCGTGTCGCCGAGCAGGGCGGCCTCGGCGAAGTCGTGGGTGACGAGGAGCGCCGGGGCGTCGGTGCCGCGCAGGAGCTCGGCGAGCTCGCGGCCGGCGCGGGCGCGGGTGCGGGCGTCGAGGGCGGAGAGCGGCTCGTCGAGCAGCAGGACCTCGGGGCGGCGCGCCAGCGCGCGGGCGAGCGCGACGCGCTGGCGCTCGCCGCCCGAGAGCGTGGCCGGCCGCGCGTCGGCGCGCTCGCCGAGGCCGAAGCGGGCCAGCCAGCCGCGCGCCGCCGCCTCCCGGCCGCCGCGGGGACGGTCTCGCAGGGCGTAGGCGACGTTCTGCCACGCGTTCAGGTGCCCGAAGAGCGCGTAGTCCTGAAAGACGTAGCCGCAGCGTCGCTCCTCCGGGCGGCGATCGACGCCCGTGGCGGTGTCGAGCCAGACGTCGTCGCCGCTGACCACCCGCCCGTGGTCGGCGCGCAGCAGCCCGGCCGCGATGCGCAGCAGCGAGCTCTTCCCGGCGCCGGACGGACCGGCGAGGGCCAGGCAGCGCCCGGCGGGAACCTCCAGGGCGAGCTCGAGGCGCAGGGGGCCGAGGTCGGTCGCGACCTCAACGCGCAGCAAGGGTGCTCCCGCCCGAAGCGTGCGTGGCGAGCTTGACGGTGAGCAGGACGGCCGCCGAGACGACCACCAGGACGCCCGACAGCCCGAGGGCCGCCGGGAAGTCGGTGGCGAAGCGCTCGTAGATCGCGAGCGGCACGGTCTGGGTGACGCCGCGGAAGGAGCCGGCGAACATCAGTGTGGCCCCGAACTCGCCGAGCGCCCGGCCCCAGGCGAGCGCCACGCCGGCGATCAGGCCCGGCAGCGCCGCGGGGATCGCGATGCGGGCGAACGTCGTCGCCTCACCGGCACCGAGGGTGCGGGAGGCCTCCAGCCACGAGCGGTCCAGGGCGCCGAACGCGGCCTCGGCCTGGCGCAGGTAGAACGGCGCGGCGACGAACGTCAACGCGAGCACGACCGCGGCAGACGTGAGCACCACCTGGACCCCCGAGCCCTCGAGCGCGCCGCCGAGCAGGCCGTTGGGCCCCAGGGCGGCGAGCAGGCCGATGCCGGCGACCGCCGGAGGCAGGACCAGCGGCAGCTCGACGAGCGTGATCACCACGCTGCGGCCACGGAACCTCCGCGTGGCGAGCAGGTACGCAGCCGGGGTCCCGACCGCGACGATGATGACCACCGCGAGCGCACTGGTCCACAGGCTCAGCGTCAGCGCGTCGACGGCGGCGGGATCATCGAGGCTGGCCAGGAGCTCGCCGGGGCCCGTGTCGACGAAGATCGCGACGATCGGCAGCGTCAGGAAGCTCAGCGCGACGACCAGCGCCCCGAACAGCAGCGCCGGGAACCACCGGGCCTGGGTCACGGCCCGGCGGGAGGGCCGAACCCGCTGTCGTGCAGGGCGCGCGCCCCGGCGCCCGTGAGCAGGCCGTCGAGGAACGCCCGGCCACCGGCCGGGTTCCTCGCGCCCTTCACCAGCGCCGCGGCGTACTCGACGGTCGGCCTGAGGCCGGCGGACAGCTCGATCGCCCTCAGCTTGCCGCCCGCGCCTCGGACGTCCGAGCGGTAGACGAACCCGGCGTCGACGGCGCCCTGGGTCAGCTTCCCGACGATGCCGCCGACGTCGGGCTCCTCGGAGCGCACGTGGGCGAGGATCGCCTTCGCCTGGGCCGCCGGCAGCCGCGCGAGGACGGCGCGGGTGTAGTCGCCGACCGGGACGCCCTCGGCGCCGATCGCGATCGTGGCGCCCGTGGCGAGGTCGCCGAGGGAGCCGACCGCACCGCCGTCGGCGGGGACGGCGAGCACGAGCTCGTTGGTGGCGAAGCGGACCGGCCGGGCGACGAGGCCCTCCTTGAAGAGCTGGTCGGGCAGCTTCGTGTTCGCCGCGGCGAAGACGTCGGGCTTGATGCCCTGGCGGATCTGCGCGGCGAGCTCGTCGGAGCCGGCGAAGGAGAGGCGCACGTCGCCCCCGCCGAACCCGTCGCCGTAGCGGGTCAGCGCCTGCTTCAGCGACGCGGCCGCGGAGACGATCACCGGCGACGAACTGCTGCCGGAACCGGTCGCGGTCGCTTGGTCGCCGGAACCGCAGGCGGCGAGCGTGGCGGCGAGGACCACCGCGATGCACGTCGCGAGCGCAGTCCGGCGGAGGGGCTGCGAGGTCATCGAGGGGCTCCCGTGTCGGTGAGGTCGTACGCCGGCAAGGCGCCGGCGCGGTCGCGAAAGCCCGTGGTGCCCATGAGGTCCAGCAGCGCGCCGATGCCGGGCAGACCGAGCCAGACGTCGGGGACCCAGAGCTCGACGTCGTGCGCCTCGAGCGCGGTGAAGTCGAGGCCCATCGCGAGGGCGACGGGCTCGATGGCCACCGCGCCGCCGCGATTGGCGAGCGCGGCGCGGGCGGCCTCTAGGTGACCGCTCGCGACCCGCCGGGGCGTGCGCCGCGGCGCACCGATGCGCCGCCGCGCCCGCTCGAGCGCCTGTTGGCAGGCGGCACTGCGGTCACGGTGCGTCAGGTCGACCTCACCGGACAGCAGCGCCTCAAGGCTCGGGCGCGACAGCGCCGGATGCGTCGCCAGCCCCGAGCGCCAGCGGGTCACGTGCCAGCGCCGCACCCCGGCGGGCGGGTCGAGCAGCCGTGCCGGCCCGTGGACCATGATCCCGTGGCACCGACGGGTCTGCAGGGCCTCGAGCGCCTGCCCGCTGGTGGCCGGCACGCCGACGATCCGCGACGCCCCGGCGCGTTCGAGCAGGCCCTCGGCGATCTGGAGCACCGGATCGCAGCCGGCGATCACCGCGCCCTGAACGGCCGCCCCGGCGAACAGCCGCACGCGGCCGCCGACCACGACGCCGTCGGCCGCCGCGCCCCGGCTCGTCAGTGCGCTGACGGGATCGACGACGCCAACGACCAGTGCCTCATGGACCCACGCCGCGCGAACGAGGGCGCCTTCGGGCAGGTTGCCGCCGAGCACCGCGACCGCGGCGGCGTCCGGGGCGCCCGAGCCGGGGTCGAAGAGGCGCTCGACCGTCGTCCCCAGCGCCCGGGCGAGGCGGATCGCGGCGTCGGCGGCCGGCACGTGACGGCCGCGCTCCAACGCACCGACCAGCGCCCGGCTGACCGCCGCCCGGTCCGCCAGCTCGCCCTGCGTCCAGCCGGCGGCCAGCCGCTGCTCGCGCAGGCGTCGCCCGGTGTCCCCCATCCTGTCGATGTGCAGATCCTAGGCACAAGTCAGGATCTGCGCATCGCACAACCGGGCCGCGCGCTCGGCCGCACGTTCGTCGGCAGACCGCCGACGAACGTGCGACGACTCCCGTTCCGCCGGCGCCGAACCTGCCGCGCCCTGACACGTCGCACGAGGGCGTGCGACTCCTGCGGCTGCAAGAGATCCTGCAAAGCATCCGAATCGACGCTGGTAGCTTGGCCTCCGCGCCGAGCCGTCCTCTGCGGAGGACGGACGGAGGACCCAATGCGGCCAGGCCGGTCGCCGGGGTGAACCGCGACCGCAAACGGTCGTGGAGCGGGAGCTCTCCTCGCCAACCCTTCAGCTCACTTCGTAGGCGCACCCCACCATGACCAAGCGCCTCCTCTGCCTCCTCGTCGCCGTCCTCGTGGCCGCCGCGTCCTCCACCTCCGCCGAGGCCAAGCCGCTGGAGAAGGGCGACCGCGGGCGGCGCGTGGTCAAGCTGCAGCGCGCGCTGCACCTCCGCCCCGCCGACGGCGTCTTCGGCCCCGGCACCGCGCGCGCGGTCAAGCGCTTCCAGCGCCGCCACGACATCACCGCCGACGGCACGGTCGGTGCCGGGACCTGGCGCATGATCCGCCGCGCCCGCGGCGCGTCGCCCCGCCCCGCCTCACCCCGCCACGCCTCGCGCCGCCGCGCCCACCGCCGCACGCGCGGCGCCGCCGCGTCGGGCTCGCGGGTCCGCGTCAAGGGGCGCGGGCCGTCGGTCCGTCTCCTGCAGCGACGCCTCCACCTCAGCGCCGACGGCGTCTTCGGCCCGGGCACCGCCCGCGCGGTCAAGCGCTTCCAGCGCCGGCGGGGGATGCCCGCCGACGGCGTCGTCGGGCCCGCCACGTGGAGCGCCCTCGGCGTCCGCGGGCGCCATCCCGTCCTGAAGCGCACGGGCCTGCGCTCCGCCCGCGGCCATCGTCGGGGGATCCCGATCCGGGTCAGCCGCGCCATCGCCGCGGCCAACCGCATCGCACGCGCCCCGTACGTCTACGGCGGCGGCCACGCCTCGTTCACCTCGTCGAGCTACGACTGCTCGGGTTCGCTCTCCTACGTCCTGCACGCCGCCGTCCGCCTGCGCCGCCCGCTGGACTCGAGCGGCCTGGCGACCTACGGCTCGCCGGGCCCCGGCCGCTTCATCACGATCTACGCCAACCCGGGCCACGCGTTCATGGTGATCCGCGGCCGCCGCTACGACACCAGCGCGCGGGGCGCGGGCGGGTCGCGCTGGACCTCGACGATGCGTGGCACCGCGGGCTACACCGTCCGTCACCCGCCCGGGCTGTAGCGCGTCTGCATTGGGCGGCGAGCCCGGCGGAGGAGCTCCGGCGTGCGCTGAGGGCGATCTGGCATCATCGCCTGCGTGTTCGAGCGGTTCACCGAGCGAGCCAGGCAGGTTGTCGTGCTCGCCCAAGAGGAGGCGCGGATGCTCCGCCACGCGCACATCGGGACAGAGCACCTCCTGCTCGGTCTGTTGCGCGAGGAGGAGGGCATCGCGGCCCGCGCCCTCGGGCGCCTGGGCATCACGGTCGAGCACGTCCGCGCGCAGGTCGCGCGCATCGTCGGGTCCGGCGACGAGGTGACTCCGGGCCAGATCCCCTTCACGCCGCGGGCGAAGGAGGTCTTGGAGCTGGCGCTGCGCGAGGCGCTGATGCTCGGCCACAACTACATCGGGACCGAGCACATCCTGCTCGGCCTGGTGCGCGAGAACGAGGGCGTCGCCACCCGCGTCCTCCTCGACCTCCGTGCCGACGCCGAGAAGATCCGCAACGTGGTCATCCGGATCCTGTCCGGTCCTGGACGGTCGACCATGCCGACCCACCCCCACCGACTCCTCCCTCAGGCCCTCCCGCACGCCGAGACCGACGAGGGAGTGTCCGCGCTGATGCAGGCCGTCGCGACGGGCATCGCGCAGCATCTCGGTCGGCCCGTCGACGCGGGGGACTTGCTCGTGGCGTTCGCCAGCGTGCCCGACGGGCTCGTCGCGCGCACCCTCACCGCGCTGGGCATCGATGCGGCGGCACTCGATGCCGCCGTCGCCGAAGCCCGTCGTCAGCCGACACCGGCAGCGCTGGAGCGCCTGACCGAGCTCGACGAGGAGATCGAGGCAGTGCGCGCACAGCAGCGGGCGAACACCGAGGCCGCGAACGAGCTGCGCGCCCGCGAGCGAAAGCTCGTCGACCAGACACACGAGCTCGAAGAGCACCGGCTGGAGGCGGCGCTGAACGAGCTCCGCAATCGGCTGGAGCTTCCGGACTCGTAGCGTCGGGCCCGCGCCGCTTGGACGCGCGGCGCTGTCGCTACGGCCAGTTGAGCCGCTCATCGAGCTGGACTGGTCCCAGATCGATGAGTGCGCTCCGCTGGAGCGGGTGATACTCGCCGTCACCTAGCCCGAGCCACGTGACCGTCCGCTCGGCCGGGTCGACGATCAGGATCTCGTCGACGTCGTGGGCGGCGTAGAACGGCAGCTTCTGCCAGCTCTCGTCGCCTGGGGAGAGGATCTCCACGACGAGCGCGGCCGTCGGGAGCCACACGCCTGCCGCTCCGGGGCGGTGGAGTCCTCCGTCGGGCACACGGAAATCGTGCTCGGACTCTCCGAGGTTGAACTCGCCCATCGCGGGCTCTAGCCCGGCGGCGTGCGCCGGGCCGTCCAGCAGCACCGCAAGCTGCTGGGTGATACGAGCATGCTCGTAGCTGGGAGCCGGAACCATGTGACGGACACCCTGCCAAACCTCGTCGAGGCGGTCGACGCCCGCCCGGCGGCGGCGCTCGAGCAGCGCTTCGAGTTCGGGTGGAGGTGTACCGAGGACCAGCGTTGGCATCGTCCGATCGTACCGGCGCATCGCTCAGTCGCAAGCTGCGACGTGCGGCGTCAGCTCCGTGGCGGCGGGCGCTCCGCGTACGCCGCTGCTTGCAGGTCGAAGAGCTCGGCGTAGAGGCCGCCGGCGGCGACGAGCTCGTCGTGCGTGCCGGCCTCGGCGACGGTGCCGTCGTGCAGGACGTAGATGTGGTCGGCCATGCGGACACTCGAGAAGCGGTGGGAGATCAGCAGGACGGCGCGGTCGTGGAAGAGGCGCCGCATCGTCTCGAACAGCTCGCTCTCGGCGCGGGCGTCCAGCGAGGCGGTCGGTTCGTCCATGATCACGAGCGGGGCATCGCGGAAGAACGCGCGGGCGAGCGCGACGCGTTGCCACTGCCCGACCGAGAGCTCGTGGCCTTGGGTGAAGTGGCGACCGAGCTGCGTGTCGTAGCCGTCGGGCAGTACGGCGAGGAAGTCTTCGGCACCGGCGCGCCGCGCGGCTGCGGCGATCGCCGCGGCGTCGTCCATCGCGCCGAGGTTGCCGAAGCCGATGTTCTCGCGCCCGGTCAGCTCGTAGCGCACGAAGTCCTGGAAGATCACCGCGACCCGTGCGCGCAGTTGGTCCGGGTCGCAGCTGCGCAGATCGCGGCCGTCCCAGGTGATCGCCCCGCTCTCGGGGTCGTAGAGGCGGCACAGGAGCTTGGCCAGGGTCGTCTTCCCGGCGCCGTTCTCCCCCACGACGGCCACCGTCTCGCCGCGCCGGATCTCCATCGAGACACCCTGCAGCACGGGCGCCGCGCGGTCGGGATAGCTGAAGCTGAGGTCGTCGACGCGCAGCGTCGCGAGGGTCGGCGGGACGGGCTCGCCGCAGGCGGTGGACGGCTTGGGCTCGATCGCGAGGAACGACCACAGGTCCTCGACGAACAGCCCGTTCTCGTGCAGCAGGCCGAGCGCGATCACGAGCGAGCCCATCCGCGGGAGCATGAACAGCAGCGCGCCGGCCGCCGCCGCGGTCTCCGCGGTCGAGATCCGCTGTGAGAAGTCGAGCCAGAGGATGAAGACCACCACGCCGGCGATGACGGCCGAGCTCGCCAGCGTGGCCAGGAGATCGCGGCGCACCCGCTGCCCGATGAGCCTGCGGGTCTCGGCGAGCTCCGCGTCGGCGAGCCGTCGATGGCGCTCGAGCAGATGGGGTCCGAGGCCGAAGACCCGCGTCTCCTTGGCCGAGGAGAGCATCGTGAGCAGGCTCTGGATGTATCCGATCAACCGGCGCCGCGGAGTGCGCTGCACCGCCGCGCGGTAGTAGTCCCGGCCACCGGCCATGCTGGCCCACGAGAGCGGCAGCGCCGCGGCCATCACCCCGATGACGATCAGCGGATGCACGCTCAGCAGCAGCCCGGCCAGGCCGAGCACCGCCACGGCCGAGCTGACGATGCGGGCGAGGTCGGTGACCATGTTCGCGGGGCGAAACGCGGCCTCCTGCTGGGCGCGGACCAGGCGGTCGTGGAACTCAGGCGTCTCCAGCGCCTCCAGATCGAGGGCGGCCGCCTTCGCGGCCAGCATCTGCTGTGCCGCCTGGCGTGCGAGCTCGGGCAGCAGCCGGTACCGGTGCTGGGCGGTCGCCGCCAAGAGCTGGCCCGCGGTCACGGCGATCAGGGCGACCGCGCCGGCCGGCATGGCGGCGTCCAGGTCCGCGCCGGAGCGGTCGGCGGCGAGCAGCGAGTCCAGGGCCCACTTCCCCGCGAGCACCTGCACCGGGAGCATCAGGCCCGACACGGTCTGCAGCGCGAGGAGCAGGATCGTCTCCGACGGGCTGGCACGCCACACCAGCCGCAGCGCCGGGCCCATCAGCGTCAGCAACCGCCGGGGGGTGAACCGCACCTCCTCGCGCGTCCACGGATCAGCCGCCGGCGGACGAGCGCCACCGTCCGCGGCGATCGCAGGCTTGCCTGGCCGGCTCATCCGCCTTGCCGTTCCGCCACCCCCGCGCGCGCATCGCAGAGCATCGACCGCCGACCCTACACCTGGGCCATCCCCGCCTCGGCCGCGAGCTGGGCGTACTTCCCGCCGGTCGCCACGAGGTCGTCGTGCGTCCCGCGCTCCAGGACGCGCCCGTGGTCGAGCACCACGATCTGCTCGGCGTCGCGGACGGTGCTCAGCCGGTGGGCGATGACGATCGTCGTGCGGCCTTCCGCGAGGCGGTCGAGCGCCTCCTGCACGGCGCGCTCGGTCTCGTTGTCCAGCGCGCTGGTGGCCTCGTCGAGCAGCAGGACCGGCGGGTTGCGCAGGACGGTGCGGGCGATCGCGATGCGCTGCTTCTCCCCGCCGGAGAACCGGTAGCCGCGCTCGCCGACGACCGTGTCGTAGCCGTCGGGCAGCGATTCGACGAGCTCGTGGATCTGCGCGGCGCGCGCCGCGTCCTCGAGCTCTTCGTCGGTGGCGTCGGGCTTGGCGAAGCGGAGGTTCTCGCGGATCGTCGCGTGCAGGAGGTAGGTCTCCTGGGAGACCACGCCGACCGTCTCGGCCAGTGACGCGAACGTCAGGTCGCGCACGTCGACGCCGTCGATCGTCACGCGGCCGGCCGTGGTGTCGTACATCCGCGCCACGAGGTAGCCGAGCGTCGTCTTGCCCGAGCCCGTCTCCCCCACGATCGCCAGCGTCGAGCCGGCCGCCATGGCGATGCTCACCCCGTCGATCGTCGGCGCCGCGTCGGCGTCGTAGCCGAAGCTCACGTCCTCGAAGCCCACCTCGCCGCGGACCTCGCCCGGGACGAACTGCACCGCTCCGGGACGCTCCTCGATGTCGACCGGGAGGTCGAGGTACTCGAAGATCCGCGCGAACAGGGCGCCGGACGTCTGCAGGTCGATCTGGACGCTCAGCAGCGACTGGATCGGGAAGAGCACCCGCGTCTGCAGCTGGGTGAAGGCGACGAGCGTGCCGAGCGAGAGCGCACTCGAGCCGGCGGCCAGCGACAGCCCCGCGAACCAGAACACCAGCGCGGGCATCACGGCCATCGCCATCTGCACCGAGGCCATCCGCCAGCGCCCGGCCATCTTCGCCCGGACCTCGAGGTCGGCCAGCTCGGAGCTGTCGCGCGCGAAGCGGGAGGCGAGCTCGTCGGAGCGGCCCATCGTCTTGCCGAGCAGGATCCCGCTCACCGAGAGCGACTCGGAGACCAGGGCGCCCATGTCGGCCATGTGGCCCTGGCGCCGCGCGGTGATCCGCTTGCGCTCGGTGCCCACCCGCCGGGTCATCCACGCGAAGACCGGCAGCAGCGCGAGCGTGAACGCCGCGAGGCGCCAGTCGAGCACGACCATCGCGACGACGGTCGCCAGGACGGTCGTCACGTTCGAGACGATCGACGTCGCCGTGTTCGTCACGACGTTCTGCACCCCGCCGATGTCCGCGGAGATGCGTGACTGCACCTCGCCCGTGCGCGTCCGGGTGAAGAACGCGAGCGACAGGCGCTGGAGGTGGCGGTAGACGTCGCCGCGCAGGTCGTGCATCACGCGCTGGCCCACGACGTTGGAGAGGAAGGTCTGCGCGACGTTGAGCACGCCGCCCGCGACGGCGATCGCGACCATGCCGACGATCAGGACGCTCAGCAGCGTCGTGTCGTTCTGCGGGATCGCGGTGTCGAGCACCGCGCGGAGCAGGAACGGCGTGACCATCCCGAGCCCCGCCGACAGCGCGATGAGCCCGAGCACGGTGGCCAGGCGGCGGCGATGCGGGCCGAAGAGGGCGAGGATGCGGCGGTTCTGGGACGGCAACGTACCTCTCAGGGTACCTCAACTGTTGAGGTTGTCAACCATCGCGACGCGATCACGCGCCGGAGGGCGCGCCAACCCGCGCCGTTCAACGGGCGGTCGGCCAGCGTGGCCCGAGCCGCGCGGTGGGCGGCGGCGTCATCGTCCCCTGTTCCGCGCCGTCGGCCAGCACGTCCGCGACGCGCTCGGCGATCGCCGGCCAGCCGTAGCGCCCGACCGCCGCCGCGCGCGCGGCGTCGCCCCGCCGCGCCCGCTCCCCGGGCGCGCCGGCGACGGTCACCAGGGCCCCGGCGAGCGCGTCGCGGTCGTCGGGCGCCACGAGCCATCCCGTCCTGCCGTCCTCGACGATCTCCGCGGGGCCGAACGCGTCGACCGCCACGCACGGCAGCCCGCAGGCCATCGCCTCGACGAGCACCAGCCCGAACTGCTCGCGAACCGAGGCCAGGACGAGCGCGTCGCTCGCGCGCAGGAACTGCGGGAGCACGTCGTGCTCGTGCCAGCCCGCGAGGAAGACGTCACGGGCGCCCGTCCGCGCCACGGTGTCGAGGGGATGCTCGCCCTCCCACTCCCCCGGGTGGCCGCCGAGCAGCACCAACGCGCCGCGCCGCCGCATCCGGGGCTGCGCCTGCGTCCACGCCTCGATCAGCAGCGAGACGCGCTTGACCGCCGTGAAGCGCCCGCAGCAGATGAGCACCGGTCCGTCGGCCAGCGGCGCGACCGCCTCCGCCGTGTAGGCGACGCTCCCCTCCGGGCTCCCGGGCCGCCAGCCCCGCGGCGCCGCGACGAGCTGCTCGTGCCAGAACGCGGCGCGGTCGACCGGCGCCGGCGAGAACGCCTGCGGGTCGAAGCCGTTCGGGACCACCGAGCAGCGGTGCGCCTCGATGCCGAGCAGGCGGACGGCGCGCTCGACCTGGCCCTCGGCGAGCAGCAGCAGCCGCTCGCAGCCGCGCGCCCAGTCGCGCATCCGCGCGGCCCAGGCCTGCGCGTGGCCCCAGTGCTCCGGCGCGCCCGCGGCGATCGCCTCCAGCATCAGCAGCTCGGTCCCGTGGAGGTGCCCGACGACCGGCACGCCCGGCGCGACGCGGCGCGCCGCCTCGTGCACGGGAGTGAGGTGGTGCAGGTGGAGCACGTCGGCCTCGGCGGCGCCCGCGGCGCGCAGCGCGTCCGCCCAGGTGCGGACGTGCGCCTCGTACGCGGCGGGGCCGACGGTCGCGAAGCACGGGTCGACCGCGCCCGGGCGGTCCTCGTAGGAGGGATGCATCAGGACGCCGGGCCCGAACTCCACGGGCCGCACGTCGAGGCCGGCGTAGAAGGCGCGCGCGTCGCCGTGCCCGCCGGGCAGCGAGCCCGTCATGAGCGTCACGTCGTGCCCGAGCTGCTCGAGCTCGCGGCTCAGGGCGCGCGCCACGTGCGCCGACCCGCCCCGCGGGAAGAACATCACCCCACTGACGACCCTCATCCTCGACCCCTCTCGATGCCGCGCGGACACCGGCGGCGCCGAGGAGGATGTTACCCGGGTGTCACCGCGACCCGAACAGCAGCGCGGTGGAGATCGCGCGGCCGCCCGGGAGCTCGACGCCGTGCTTCTCCCGCGGGACGTTGTGCAGCGCGCCGCCGCAGACCAGCGAGGCGGAGCCGCCTCCGTCGAGGTTGAGCGCGTGGCGCGCCCCGAGCGCGACGAGGACCTCGGCGAGCTCGTCCAGGCTGAGGCCCGCCTCGTCGGGCGCGCGTCCGTCGCAGACCAGGGCGAAAAGGTGATCGCCGGACACGCCCAGCGCGGCCCGCGGGTAGCGGCCGCGGGTGATGTCGGAGTCGAACTGCGCCGCGCCGGCCGAGAAGCCCTCGTCGTCGCCGGCGACGGCGGCGCCGTCGCGGACGAGCAGGGGGCCCGCCTGGAGCAGGTCGCCGCGGGGCGCGCCGCCGAGCGTGTCGCGGTGGGCGATCCCCACGGTGCCGCCCGCCACGTGGACACACGCGCGGAGGTCGCCCCACGGCGCGAGGAAGGGCACGTGGCGGCGCTCGACGCCGCGGGTGCGCAGCTCGCCGAGCGGCGTCCCGTGCGGGCGCACGTAGAAGCCGCCCACCAGCGCCTCGGGCACCCCGTTGCGCGCACACCACGCCGCGAGGGGCTGTGGGCGCCGCAGCCGGACGACGCGCACGTCGGTCGCCGCCGTGGCGTACTGCGCGACGTGGACCGTCGTCTGCGCGCCGTCGGAGAGCGTCACCCGCAGGCGCCGGAGGTGCGCCGGCGCCGGGGGCGGCGCGGCGACCTGGATCAGGGATGAAGGCATCGTGCTCATCGCAGCCTGCACTCACGTTCGCGGTCTGCGGTCACGATCCTGTGACCGGGGCGCCTTCCCGTCTCGTACTCCGGATCCTCGCGGCGGTCACATCCCGATCGTCACTTGCGCACCGGACGGTTCTTCTTGCGGGCCTGCCGCGCGCGCTTGGCGGCGGCCTTCTGCTTCTGCGCCGCCCGCGGATCCGGCTTCTTGCGTTCCCCCACGCCCCCGTCCGTGGTGCGCGAGCCCGTACTCCCGCTGCTCGGGGACCGCGGGTCGCCCGGCCCGTGGTGGCGCGCGTCGCGCGCGATCGCGAAGCCGATGCCGAGCACGAGCAGCAGGCCGGCGGCGATCAGGAACCCCTGCTGGAGCCCGGAGATGCCGCCGTCGCCGGCGCCGGTGCCGGGGTCCGCCGCCACGGTCTCGGGCGCGGGCGGCGGCGCCTGGGGAAGCGGCGCGAAGGGCGAGGACTGCGCGACGGCGGCCGCCGGGGCGATGAGCGCGGCGGCCAGGAGGGCGATGAGAGCGGGACGCATGGCCTGCGCAGGATGCCACGACCGGGGTCCGCCGAGCGCCCCGCGGCAGCCCGCGGAGCGGGCTTCGATCACCCTGCGGACGCTAGATTGCCGTCCACATGGCCAAGCAGCGGCAGGTCCGGATCGAGCAGAAGAGTCCCGTCGCGCAGATGCAGGCGCTCGAGTCCCGCAGTGACGACGAGCTCAAGCGCGAGACCAAGCTCAAGGCCGCCGCGCTGGCGATCCTCGGGGCCCGGGCGGCCGAGCGCTACGACGCCGCCGCGTCGCGCGAGTACTTCCGCCGCGCCGTCGCGGCCGCGCGCCCGCAGGAGCGCATGCAGCTGCGCCGCATGGCCGACGCGTCGCTCGCGCTCGCCGAGCGCCGGCCGGATGACCTGAAGGCCGCAGTGGAGCGCCTCGGCCAGCAGGCGCCCTCCAGCCGCCAGCTCTTCCTCCTGCGCATCATGGGGCTGCTCGCCCCGCCGCAGGGCGCCTCGCGCGCGACCAAGGTCCGCTCGGGCGCGATCATCCTCGCGATCGTCGTGGTGCTGCTGGTCGTCGGATTCCTCCTGGTCGAGCTCATCGCCCTCCCGTTCGGCGGCACCGGCATCGGCACGTCGATCCTCTTCGGCTTCGTCCTCATCCTCACGCTGCTGGTGGCGCTGTCGCTGTTCGGCCGGCGGCGCCAGACCAAGGCGCTGGCCGCGCGCAAGGCCAGCGCGGCTCCCGCCCCACCCGCCAAGAAGAAGAAGTAGCGGTGTGCGGGCGCTACGCGCTGGCGGGCCCGCGCCCCGGGGAGTGGAGCGAGATGCGCGTGCGCACGCGCTTCCCCGCGCTCGGCGAGTCCGTGGCGCTGCGCCGGCGCTTCAACGTCGCGCCGACCGACGACGTGGCCTGCGTGACGACCAGCCGCGAGGGCGAGCCCCGCGGCGAGCTGCTGCGCTGGGGCCTGGTCCCGCACTGGGCCCAGGACCCCGGGCTCGGCGCAAAGCTCATCAACGCGCGTGCCGAGACCGTCGCGGAGAAGCCCGCGTTCCGCGACGCGTTCGCCCGCCGTCGCTGCCTCATCGTGGCCGACGGCTTCTACGAGTGGGAGCGCCGCGGCCCGAAGGCCCGCCACCCGTTCCACATCACCCGCAGCGACCATGCGCCGTTCGCCTTCGCCGGCCTGTGGGCGACCTGGCACGGGCCGGACGGCCGGCAGTTGCGCACCTGCTCGATCGTCACCACGGCCGCGAACGACGCGGTGCGCCCGCTGCACGACCGCATGCCGGTCATCCTCGACCCGGGCGCGGAGGCGGCGTGGCTCGACCCGGCGACCCTCGCGCCGGTGCTGCACGAGCTCCTCGCCTCGCTCCCGCCGGAGCAGACCGCGCTCCGCGAGGTCTCGCGCGCGGTCAACGACGCGCGCCACGACGCGCCGGACTGCCTCGACCCGCCCGGGCCCGAGGCCGCGCCGACCCTGTTCTGACTACCCCGCGCTGAGCGTCGCCGAGGTGATCGTCACCGTCTTGCGCGGCGGGCCGTCACCCTCGCCGAGCGCGGTGATCTTGTCGACGACCGAGAGGCCCTCGGTGACCTTGCCGACGAGCGCGTACTCCGCCGGCAGGCCGACGTCGGGCGCGGAGACGACGAAGAACTGCGAGCCCGACGCGCCGGGGGGATCCGCGCCGCCCTTGGCCATGGCGACGACCCCGCGGGTGTAGGTCTGGTCGGCCGGCGGAGGCTCGGTGACCTGGTACCCGGGGCCGCCGGTGCCGGCGTTCGGGGTGTCGCCCAGCGGGTCGCCGCCCTGGATGACGAACTTCGGCACGACGCGATGGAAGACCAGCCCGTCGTAGAACTTCTGCTTGACGAGGTAGGCGACGGAGTTCGACGTGATCGGCGCGCGCTTGGTGTCCAGGGTCACCGCGAAGGAGCCCTGCGAGGTCTTGAAGGTCACGACATTCGGCTTGCCGTCGATCAGCGTCGGGGTCGGGCACGGCTGGGCGCGGTCGCCGCTGGCCTCGTCCTTCTTGGCGCAGCTCGCGTCGGCGGCGGCCGGCGCCTCCGGCTGCGCGGGAGTCGAGGCGCTCGCGGCGGGCTTGCTCGCCGGCGTCGTCTGGTCGCCGCCGGATCCGCACGCCGTGAGGCCGAGGGCGAGGGTGGTCAGCAGGAGGGTGAGCGGGCGGGCCATGGCCGCCGAGGATAAGTGGTCGCCCCGCCGGCCTGCGCCCGTCGCGGGCCGGACACCCGGGACAATGCCGGGCGTGCCCGACCTGCCCGCCCCGCTGGACCGCTACGACCACGTGCTGCTCGACCTGGACGGCTGCGTCCGGGTCGGGGAGGCGGCCACGCCGCGCGCCGACGAGGCCGTGGCGGCGCTCCGGGCCGCGGGTCGGGGCATCGCGTTCATCACGAACGACCCGGCGCTCGCGCCCGAGGAGGTCGTGCGGCAGCTCTGGGGCCTCGGCGTGCGCGCGTCGCCGGCCGAGGTGGTGACCGTGGGCGGAGCGATCCAGCACGTGCTCGCCACGACGCAGCGCTGGCGGACCGCGTTCGTGATCGGCGGGAGCGCGCTGCACCGTCACGTCGAGGCGGCGGGGGTCCGCGTCCTCAACCACACCGATCTCGCCACCCGCGCCGACGTCGTGGTCGTCGCCGCCCACGGCGACTTCGACTACGCCGAGCTGCGCACGGCGACCCAGGCGGTCGGGCACGGCGCCGAGCTGCTGGCCGCGGGGCGCGACGCCGCGTTCCCGGCGCCCGACGGGCTCTGGCCGGGGACGGGCGCGGTGCTCGCCGCCGTCGAGACGGCGTCGGGCGCGACGGCGACCTCCGTCGGCAAGCCCGAGCCGCAGCTCTTCCTCACCGCCCTGGACCGTCTCGGCGGCGGCAGCGCGCTCATGGTCGGCGACCGCCTCGACGCCGACGTCGCGGGCGCGCAGGCCGCCGGGCTGGACGCCGCGGTCGTGCTCACGGGCGTCACCGATCGCGCGGAGGCCGAGCGCGCCGCGGCGGTCGAGGGGTCGCCGATCGTCGCGATCGCCGAGTCGCTCGCCGCGCTCCTGCTCGGCGGGGCGTGATCCGCGCCCGGCGCCCGGCGCACGTCGTTGAGCGCAGGCGGCTGCGACGGCGCGAGAAGGCGGATGCGGTCGCAGGGCAGCCGGCTTCGCCTTCTCGCGGCCCATCGGCCAGAATGGCCCGCTTGGCCGCCCCGCGACGCTTCTGCCTGGTCGTCAACCCCGCCGCGGGCGGCGGCCGCGCCGCCACGCTCCTGCCCGACGTCGAGGCGGCGCTGCGGGCCCTCGGCGTGGCCTTCCGCACGGAGCGCACGACCTCGGTGGAGCACGCGCGCGAGCTGGCGATCGGGGCCCACGGCGCGGGCGAGGTGCCGGTGACGCTCAGCGGGGACGGCCTCGTGGGCTGCGTGGCCGGAGCCCTCGGCGCGCTCGAATCCGGCGCGCCGCCGCTCATGGGTGTCCTGCCCGGCGGGCGCGGCAACGACTTCGCGCGGGTGACCGGAATCCCCGCCGACGCGGTCGCGGCCTGCGCGGTCCTCGCCGACGGCGTTCCGCGGCCGATCGACCTCGGCGTCGTCGACGGCGCGCCGTTCGTCGGGATCGCCTCGGTCGGGTTCGACTCGGAGGCCAACGCGATCGCCAACGCCGCCCCCGCGCGGCTGGGCGACCTCGTCTACGCCTACGGGGCCGTGCGCGCCCTGTTCTCCTACCGCCACGCGACCTTCACCGTCGAGGCCGACGGCGCGCCGGTGCGCACCTTCGCGGGCTGGTCGGTCGCGGTGGCCAACGCGAGCACCTACGGTGGGGGCATGGTCATGGCGCCCTCCGCGCGGCTCGACGACGGGCTGCTCGACGTCGTCATGAGCGAGCGCACGAGCCGCGCCCACCTCCTGCGGACGCTGCCGCGGATCTTCAAGGGCACCCACGTCGAGGACGCGTTCGTGCACGTCCATCAGGGCCGCGAGATCCGGGTGAGCGCCGACCGCCCGTTCGTGGTCTACGCCGACGGCGACCCGATCGGCGCGCTGCCCGCGACGATCGGCGTGCTCCCGGGCGCGGTGCGGGTGCTCCTGCCCGCATGAGGGGCGCAGGGTGGAAGGGAGCGGCCGCGCGCCTGGCGGGAGCGGCGTCGCGCCGCAGCGGCCGGGGCGGCACGAGCCTGCCCGGGAAGGTCCTGCTGCGCCTGGACCCGCACGCGATCGGCGCGCTCTCCCGCGGGCTCGGGCGCTCCGCGGTCATCTCCGCGACGAACGGGAAGACGACGACGGCGGCGATGGTCGCGACGATCCTCGAGCGCGGCGGCGCGCGCCTGGTCTCCAATCGCGCGGGCGCGAACATGGCCGGAGGCGTGGCGGGAGCGCTGCTCACCGGCCGGGGCGACACCGGGCTCTTCGAGGTCGACGAGTTCTGGCTCGGGCCGATCGTCAAGGAGCTCGCCCCGACCGCCCTCCTGCTCGCCAACCTGTTCCGTGACCAGCTCGACCGCTACGGGGAGCTCGAGTCGATCGCCGACCGCTGGGCGGCGATCATCGCCGCCGGCCACGCGCGCGCGCTCGTGCTCAACGCCGACGACCCGCTCGTCGCCGACCTCGGCCGCGAGCGCCGCGACACGACCTTCTTCGGCGTGGAGGACCTCGGACTGGCGACCGAGGCGCTGCAGCACGCGTCGGACTCGACGCACTGCCGCCGCTGTGGCGCCCCCTACACCTACGAGGCCGTCTTCCTCGGGCACCTCGGCCACTACCACTGCCCGACGTGCGACGCGCGGCGCCCGGCGCCGACGGTCATCGCGCACGACGTGACCCTCGACGGCGTGCGCGGCGCGCGCTTCACCCTGCGCACGCCGGCCGGCGAGGCGCGGGTCGCGCTGCCCCTCCCGGGGCTCTACAACGTCTACAACGCGCTGGGCGCCGCCGCGCTCGCCGAGGCGCTCGGGGCGACGCTGGCGGAGATCGTGGCGGGGCTGGAGGCGGTCTCCCCCGCGTTCGGTCGCGCGGAGACCGTCGCGATCGGCGGTCACGACGTCTCGATCATGCTCGTGAAGAACCCGGCGGGCGCCAACGAGGTGCTGCGGACCCTCGCGCTGGAGGACGGTGAGCACGACCTGCTGGCGATCCTCAACGACCAGATCGCCGACGGCCGCGACGTCTCCTGGATCTGGGACGCGGACTTCGAGGCCCTCGCACCGCGCCTGCGCCGGGCGGTCTGCGCCGGGAGCCGGGCGCCGGAGATGGCGCTGCGGCTGAAGTACGCGGGAGTGCCCGAGGCCGCGATCGACGTCGAGCCCGCGCTGCCGGCGGCCCTGGACCGCGCGCTCGAAGGTGCGCCGGCGGGCGGGCGGCTCTTCGCCCTGCCGACCTACACGGCGATGCTCGGCCTGCGCGAGGAGCTCGTGCGGCGCGGAGTGGCGGGGAGCTCGTTCTAGATGCTGAACGAGACCGACACGGCCGACCGCGTGCGCTGGCACGACCTGGAATGCGGCGGCTACGACGTCGACCTGCCGCTGTGGCGCGCGCTCGCCGAGGAGGCCGGCGGGCCCGTCCTCGACGTCGGCGCGGGCACGGGGCGCACCTCGCTCGAGCTCGCTCGTCACGGCTTCGACGTCACCGCGCTCGACGTCGAGGCGCCGCTGCTCGCCGAGCTCGCGCGCCGCGCGCGGGCCCGGCGCCTCACCGTGGCGACCGTCGTGGGCGACGCGCGCGAGCTCGCCGCCGGCCCGCCCTTCGCCGCGATCCTGGTCCCCATGCAGACCATCCAGCTGCTCGGCGGCCCGGCGGGCCGGCGGCGCTTCCTCGCCGGCGTGCGCGCGCGGTTGCGCCCCGGCGGCCTGTTCGCGGCGGCGCTCGCCGACGCGCTGGAGGGCTACGACGCCGACGCCTCGCACCCGCCGCTGCCCGACATGGCCGACTTCGACGGGACCGTCTACTCCTCGCGGCCGGTCGCGGTGCTCCCCGTGGCCACGGGCATGATGATCGAGCGCGTCCGCGAGATCGTCACCCCTGCGGGCGAGCGGCGGGTGACCGAGGACCGCATCGTCCTCGACGCGCTCAGCGCCGACACGCTCTACGCGGAGTGCGAGGCTGCGGGCCTGGCCACCGAGCCCGAGCGCCTGGTCGCGGCGACCCCGGAGTACGTCGGCTCCGCGGTGGTGGTCTGCCGTGGCTGACCGGTTGCGCGTCTGCGCGCTCTACCCCGAGCTCATGTCGATCTACGCCGACCGCGGGAACCTGCTCCTGCTCGAGCGGCGCTGCGCGTGGCGCGGCATCGCCTTCGAGCTCACCCGGACCGGCCACGGGGACGCGCTCGACCCCGACGCCCACGACCTCTTCTACATGGGCGGCGGCCAGGACCGCGATCAGCGGCTCGTGGCCGAGGACCTCGTCCGCCACAAGCGCGTGGCGCTCCACGCCGCCGCCGATCGTGGCGCGGTGGTCCTCGCGGTCTGCGGCGGCTTCCAGCTGCTCGGCGACCACTACGAGCTCGGCGCGGAGCGCATCGAAGGCGTCGGCCTCGTCGATCTCCACACCGTCCGCGCCGCGGGCGGCAGCCAGACGCGGCTGGTCGGCAACGTCGCGATTGAGGTCACGCTCCCGGGGCTCGACGGCCCGCGCGTGCTCGCGGGCTTCGAGAACCACGGCGGGCGCACCCACCTCGGCCCGGGAGCGCGGCCGCTCGGGCGCGTGCTCTGCGGCCACGGGAACACGGGCGCCTCGGGTGACGAAGGGGTCCTGAACGGCACCGTCGTCGGCACCTACCTCCACGGCCCGCTGCTGCCCAAGAACGCCTGGTTCGCCGACTGGCTCGTGCAGACCGCGCTGGGCCTGGACGCCCCGCTCGCCCCCCTCGACGACCGCCTGGAGGACGCGGCGCACGCGAGCGCGCTGCGCGCTGCCGGGGTCTCCGCGCGAACCGACTGAGCGATCCGTCCGGAGGTGACGGGTAGGGTTCGAGCGCATGGATGCCGCCACCCTGGAGTTCCGGCACGTCTCCAAGCACTACCCCGGAGCACCGAAGCCCGCGATCGCGGACCTCAGTCTCGAGGTGGGCGCCGGGGAGATCTGCGTCCTCGTCGGCCCCTCGGGCTGCGGGAAGACGACGGCGATGCGCCTCGTCAACCGCATGATCGAGCTCTCCGGGGGCGAGATCCTGCTCGACGGCCGCTCGATCGCCGACCGCGGGACGAGCGAGCTGCGCCGGGAGATCGGCTACGCGATCCAGCAGATCGGGCTCTTCCCGCACAAGACCATCGCGCAGAACATCGCGACCGTCCCGAAGCTCCTGGGCTGGGAGAAGGCGCGGACCGCCAAGCGCGTCGACGAGCTCCTCGAGCTCATCGGCCTGGACCGGTCGCTGGGCACGCGCTACCCCGCCCAGCTCTCCGGTGGCCAGCGCCAGCGCGTCGGTGTCGCCCGCGCTTTGGCCGCCGACCCGCCGCTGCTGCTGATGGACGAGCCGTTCGGGGCGATCGACCCGATCAACCGCGAGCGCCTGCAGAACGAGTTCCTCCGTCTCCAAGGCGAGCTGCGCAAGACGATCGTCTTCGTCACCCACGACATCGACGAGGCGATCAAGATGGGTGACAAGATCGCGATCCTCAAGGAGGGCGGCGAGCTGGCGCAGTACGCCGCCCCCGCCGAGCTGCTCACGTTCCCGGCCGACCGCTTCGTCGAGGACTTCGTGGGCTCCGACCGCGCGCTGAAGCGCCTCGCCCTGCAGCGGGTGCGCGACATCGACCTGTGGAAGGCGGCGACGGTCCGGGTCGGCGAGCCGTCCTCCGAAGTGCAGGCCAAGCTCGCCGACGCCGACGTCAAGTACCCGCTGCTGATCGACGACCACGGCCGCCCGGTGGGCTGGCTGTCGGCGCGCGCCACCCAGGGCGAGCGGGTCACGCGCGACCTGCGCTCTCCCGCCGACCCGATCGTCGAGCTCGACGACATCCTGCGCGACGCGCTCTCGGACCTGCTGGCCAAGGACTCGCTCTACGGGCCGGTCGTCGACCCGGAGGGCCGCGTGGCCGGGGTGCTCTCGATCGAGGCGCTGTCGCACGCGCTCACGACCGCGCCGGAGAGCCTGCCGAGCCCCTCCGAGCGCGCCGTGGTGGAGTCCGAGACGTGAACGTCGTCCTGGTGCTGGCGCAGAGCTCGATCCAGCCGCGGAGCCGGTCGGTCTCGGACTGTCCGCAGAACAACGGCCTGTGCCCGAGGTTCATCCTCGACCACGCCGGCGACTACGTCGAGCCGTTCGTGCGGCACGTCGAGCTCGTGGTGCTCGCGCTCGCCTTCGGCTTCCCGATCGCGTTCGTGCTCGCCGTCCTGGCCTACCGCCGCCGCTGGCTCGCCGGCCCGTTCACCGCCACGACGGGGATCCTCTACACACTGCCGAGCCTCGCGGTCTTCTTCCTCCTGCAGCCGATCACCGGGCGCGGGATCACGACCGCGACGATCACCCTCACCGCCTACACCCTGCTGATCCTGTTCCGCAACGTCCTGCTCGGGCTCGACAACGTGCCCGCCGAGATCAAGGACGCCGCGCGCGGCCAGGGCCTGAGCGCCAACCAGCAGCTCTTGCGCGTCGATCTCCCGCTCGCGCTCCCGGAGATCGTCGCCGGGTTGCGCATCGCGGCCACCACCACGGTGGGGCTGGCCACGCTGGCCTTCCTCGCGGGGGCCGGCGGGCTCGGCGAGCCGCTGTTCAACGGCGGCGACGGCATCGTGTTCCGCGGGAACGTCGTCTTCGTCGGGCTGCTCTGCGTCGCGCTGGCCGCCGCGTTCGACCTCCTCCTCCTCGGGGCGCTGCGGATCGCCTCGCCCTGGCGCCGGGCGGTGAGCGCGTGACCGGCACGGTCCTCGCGACGAGCGCGCTGCAGCAGTTCGGTGACGGCCTGAAGTTCCTGGTCTCTGCGGACGAGGGCCAGTACGCGGGTTCGCGCGTAGGCGGGCCCGGCGAGGTGCTGCCGCTCCTCAGCCAGCACCTGCAGATCTCCGGGGCGGCGGTGATCATCGCGATCCTCATCGCGATCCCCTTCGGGATGTGGCTCGGGCACCTGGGCCGCGGGGAGTTCGTCGCGAGCGCCACCGCGAACATCGGGCGCGCCGTCCCCGCACTCGGCGTCGCGGCGTTCCTGTTCGCCTACATCGGGCCGTCGAAGAGCAACGTGATCATCACGCTCGCGCTGCTGGCGATCCCGCCGCTGTTCACGAACACCTACATCGGCATCCGCCAGGTGGACCAGGACACCGTGGACGCCGCCCGCGGCATGGGCTTCAGCCCGTGGCACATCCTGGTGCGCCTGGAGCTGCCGCTGGCGCTGCCGCTCATCTTCGGGGGGCTGCGGACCGCGGCGGTCTCGGTCGTGGCCACGGCGACGATCGCCCCGCTCGTCGGCGTCGACTCGCTCGGGACCCCGCTGATCGCGCGCGGCGTCTACGGCCCGCCGGGGCAGATCGGCGCGGCCATCGCGGTGGCCCTGCTGGCGATCGTGTCCGAGGGCGTCTTCGCGCTCCTGCAGCGCGCGGTGACCCCCAAGGGCCTGAAGCTCGCCGGCGACACGCGGCACAAGCGCCGCGGAACGATCTTGACACCAACCAGGAAGGTCCAGACCCCATGAGAACCCATCAGAGCGGGCGCCTCGTCCAGGCCGCCCTCGCGGTGGTCGGCGCGGCGGCCACGTTCGGCGTGACGGCCTGCGGCTCGGACTCGTCGAGCAGTTCGACCTCCGGGCCCGCCGCGTCGACGCCGAAGGCGGCCCCCAGCGACAAGATCACCGCCGATCCGGCGAACAAGGGCAAGTCGATCAAGCTCGGCTCGAAGAACTTCACCGAGTCGATCATCATCGCCGACATCTACGGCCAAGCCCTCAAGAAGGCCGGCTTCTCGGTGAAGTACGACCTGAACCTCGGCCTGGAGGACGTCGCGAACAAGGCGGTCAAGGACGGCGACATCGACGGCTACCCGGAGTACACCGGCACGGCGCTGACCGCGCTGCTGGGGGTGGACCCCAAGGACGTCCCGAAGGACGAGGACCAGGCCTACCAGGACGCGAAGGCGGGCTACGCGAAGAAGTTCGGCTTCGTCGCGCTGCCCCAGACGCCGTTCACCGACTCCAACGCGCTCGGCATGACCAAGGAGAAGGCGGCCGAGCTCGGCGACCCGAAGAAGATCTCCGACCTGAAGGGCAAGTCGGAGAAGCTCACGATCGCGGCCTCGGCCGAGTGCTTCAAGCGCACCGACTGCGCCCTGGGCTTCAAGAAGGTCTACGGCCTGAAGTTCAAGAAGGAGATCAAGATCGACGTGGCCCAGCGCCACGAGGTCATCCTCAAGAAGAAGGCCGACCTGACCATCCCGTTCACGACCGACGGGGCGATCGCGGCCAACATGGAGGTCGTCCTCGAGGACGACATGAAGCTCTTCCCGCCGTACAACGTCACGCTCGTCCTCAGCAAGAAGGCGGCGGACAAGCTGGGCCCGGCAGGCGAGAAGGTCATCACCACCGTCCAGAAGGGCCTCACCACGCCGGTGATGTCCGAGCTCAACTCCCGCGTCGACCTCGACAAGGAGAAGCCCGAGGACGTCGCGGCGGAGTACCTCAAGGACTACCTCTGAGCTGAGGGAGCCGCCCGCGGCCGGCTGCGGCCGGCCGCGGGGCGTTTGCGCTCGGCAAGCGGTCTTGCGGCCGCCGCCGCAGGCCGGGCTACCGTCTGGCGACCCGGATGAGCTCCTCCCCCCCGCCCAGTCCCCACCGGCGCCAGCCCTTCCGCGTCGCCGTCGGTGTGGTGGTCACGCTCCTCTTCGGCGCCCTCGTGATCATCCTCGGCCTGCGCGTCGCGTACGACGCGCAGGCCCTCCCCGGCACCCGGGTCGCGGGCGTGGCGCTCGGCGGCGCGTCGGCCGCGGAGGCGCGCCGCCGCCTGGCGCCCGTCGTCGGCGCCGACGTGCCCGTCGTGCTGCGCGCCGCGGGGCAGACCTACCGCGTGCGGCCCGCCGACGCGGGCTACGCCGTAGACCTGGACGCCACCGTGGGCCGCGCGCTCGACGCCGGGCGCGGCGGGCTGCTCGGCGGCGCGCTCTCCACCATCGCGGGCGTGGTCCGCACCCGCGACGTCCCGCTCGTCACCCGGGTCGACCGGACGCGCTTCGCCCGGACGGTCACGGGGCTGGCGGAGCGGATCGACCGCACGCCATTTCCCGGCGCGCTGCGCGTCACCACCGACCCGATCGTCGTCGAGAGCGACCCGCCGCGCACCGGTCGCCGGAGTGACCGCGCGGAGCTCGCGCGCCTCCTGGAGCGGGCGGTCCGCCGCCGCGGGGGCGCCACGGTGAAGGTCCCGGTCCGCTCGACCCCGGTCGCGAGCCGGCAGGCCGTCGACGACGTCGCGCGCCAAGCCGAGGAGTACCTGCGCGAACCGCTGCGGCTGACGGGCGCCGACCGCCCGCTCGAGGTCAGCGCCGCGCAGCTGGCCGGCGTCCTGGCGCTCGAGTCGACCGACGGCGGGCGCGGCGCGCGCCTCGGCGCCGGCGACCAGCGCCTCGCCGCCCTCGTCGCGACGCTCGCTGCCGCGCGCGACCGCCCGGCGCGCAACGCGCGCATCTCCCCCAGCGGCCCCGGGGCGACGCTCGACGCCAAGGACGACGTGTCCTGGCGCTCCCGCAGCGCGTCGGTGACCGTCCGCGACGGGCGGCCCGGCCGAGAAGTGCGCCGCAAGGAGGCGGCGGCGGCGATCGAGACGGCGATCCGGGAGTCGAGCCACGAGACCCCGCTGCCCGTCCGGCGCGTGACGCCGGCCGTCTCCCGCACCGACGCGCGCCGGATCGACGCACTGATCGGGACCTTCACCACGCACTACGTGCCGGGCCAGCCTCGGGTGACCAACATCCGCCGGATCGCCCGGGCGATCGACGGGGTGGTGATCGCCCCCGGCGCCCAGTTCTCGCTCAACGCCCTGGCCGGCGAGCGCACGGCGGCCAAGGGCTACGTGAAGGCGCCGTTCATCGCCGAGGGCAACCGCCTGGAGGACTCCGTGGGCGGCGGCGTCTCCCAGTTCTCGACGACGATGTACAACGCCGCGTACTTCGCGGGGCTGGCCATCGACCGCCACACGCCGCACTCCCTGTTCATCTCGCGCTACCCGCCGGGCCGCGAGAGCACGCTGAACTTCGGCTCGATCGACCTGCTGTGGACGAACGACACGAAGGTCCCGGTGTTCGTGCGCACCTCGAGCGACCCGACCTCGGTGACGGTCTCGCTCTACGGGGACAACGGCGGGCGCCGCGTGCGCGCCGAGTCGGCCGCACGCAAGCCCGTGAGCGGCGGCGACTTCTCCGTGGTGGTGACGCGGGTGATCCGCTTCGCCGACGGGCGTCAGAAGCGCGAGCCGTTCACCACGACGTACGGCACCGCTCCGGCGGGCGAGTGACGATGCGCTTCGCGGACTTCCAGCGGGACTCGCGGGCGACGGCGATCTACCCCGGCGCGGGCGAGAACCTCCTCTACCCCACGCTCGGCCTCTGCGGTGAGGCGGGCGAGGTGGCCGAGAAGGTCAAGAAGATGCTGCGCGACGACGCGGGCGTGCTCACCGACGCGCGACGCGCGGCGCTGGCGGCCGAGCTCGGCGACGTGCTCTGGTACGTCGCGCAAGTCGCCACGGAGGCCGGGCTCGACCTGGACGCGATCGCGGCGGAGAACCTCGCCAAGCTGCGCTCCCGGAGCGAGCGGGCGGCCCTGACGGGCGACGGCGACGAGCGCTAGTGGTCGCGGCCGCAAGTTCTGGGTGGATTGGCCGCGCGGATCGTCGATGGCTGGCGTGGCCGGCCGGCGCCGCTCAGGCTGGGTGCCTTCGCAAGCCGGCCGGGCGCGTCAGGTGCGACGAGGCGCCCGGGGAATCCTGCAGAACTTCTGGCGCGTCCACTAGGCGTCCGACAGCCCGGCGAGCTTGCGCAGCGTCCGGTGCAGCTCGGCGAACTCGGCGGGCTCCAGGGCGCCGAACGACTCGGCGCCGACCTTCTCAGCGACTCGGCGGGCGGCTGCGAGCGTGTCCTGACCGGCCGGGGTCAGGTGCAGGGCACGCTTGCGGCGGTCGATCGGGTGCGGGCGCCGCTCGGCCCAGCCCGCGAGCTCGAGCGCGTCGAGCAGCGCGACCATCGTGGAGGGGTCGGTGCCGGTCGCGCTGACGAGCTCCTGCTGGGCCAGGCCGGGGCGGGCGTCGATCAGCACCATCACGGCGAACTGCGGCGGACGCAGACCGAGGTCCGCCATGCCGGCGCCGAAGGCGCTGCGTGACCGGTCCCCTACCCAATTGAGCAGAAACCCGGTGAACTCCCCCATCGGCTCCGGCGGAGGCGCTGACCCGAAGAGCATCGTCGCCAAAATATTACAGCAGTTCCATCGTTTGTGCTAGAAACCGTCGATGGGCTCCTTCACACGCTGGATCCTCGCCCACCGCAAGCTCGTGGCGGGCTTCTGGATCGTCCTCACGGTCGTTGGCATGGCCACGGCCGGGGCGGCCACCAAGGCGATGGATCAGAAGTTCTCGGTTCCCGGCCAGGAGGGCTGGGAGACCAACCAGGTGATCGCGCGCGCGTACCGCGGCACGGGCGGCGACGGCACGCCGTTGATCCCCGTCGTGACGCTCGCGCAGGGCGGGCAGGTCGCCGACCCGGGGGTCAAGGGCGACCTGCAGGCGATCGAGGACAAGCTCGCCAAGGCGCTCCCCGGGTCGCGGATCGCGGGCTACGCCTCGACGGGGGACAAGGCGTTCGTCTCCCCCGACGGCCGCACGACGTTCGTGCTCGCCTACCCGGCGCCGGACCCCGACTCGCAGTTCGGCGAGAACCTCGTGGCCGAGAAGCGGGCGCGCGCCGTGCTCGCGGGGACGACGGTCGGCGACGCGCCGGTGCGGCTCACGGGCTTCGACGCGTTGTCCAACCAGAGCGGCGGCGACGCCGGCGGCCCGGGCGTGCTGATCGAGGCGCTCATCGGCGGTGCCGGCGCGCTGCTCGTGCTCGGGTTCGTGTTCGGATCGCTGCTGGCCTTCGTGCCGCTGATGATGGCGATCCCGGCGATCATGACCTCGTTCTTGACGGTCTACGCGATCACGACGGTCACGGAGATCTCGCCGATCGTGCAGTTCCTGATCGCCCTGATCGGGCTCGGCGTGGCGATCGACTACTCGTTGCTCGTCGTGGTGCGGTGGCGTGAGGAGCTCGCGCACGGCCACGGGGGCGACGAGGCGATCATCCGGGCGATGCAGACGGCCGGACGGTCGGTCGTGTTCTCCGGCACGACGGTCGCCGTCGGTCTGCTGGCGCTGCTGGTCCTGCCGGTCCCCTTCCTGCGCAGCGTCGGCATCGGCGGCGTCGTGATTCCGACGCTGAGCGTCGCGGTGTCGCTCTCGCTGCTGCCGGTCGTGCTCCACGCCTGGGGCGCGAAGCTCGACTGGCCCCACCGCCGCAGCGACGAGAACGCCTCGCGCGCGTGGACGCGCTGGGCCGAGGCCGTCGTGCAGCGGCGCTGGATCTCGGCGATCGCCGCGCTGGCGGTCATCGGGGCGCTCGTGGCGGCCGCGACGCAGCTCCAGCCCGGGGTGTCGGACCCGGACACGATCGCCAAGAGCGGCGACGCGAAGACCGGACTCGCGCAGCTGCGCCAGTCCGGCATCGGCGCCGGCGCGCTGCTGCCGCACGAGATCCTCACCACCAAGGACAGCGCCGGCGCGGTCGCCAAGGCGGTCGCCGCGGTCGACGGCCTCCACGGCGCGGTCGCCCCGGCCGCGTGGCGCGCCGGCGACCGCGCCGTGGTCGAGGCGTTCCCCGTCCTGGACGGCTCTGAGAAGGCGGGCCGCGACCTCGTCGGGCCGGTCCGCGACGCCGCGCGCGGCGCCGACCCGGGCTCGCGCCTCGGCGGCCAAGTCGCCTCCAACGCGGACTTCATCCACGCCGTCTACGGCTCGTTCCCGCTGATGATCGCGCTGATCGCGCTGATCACGTTCATCCTGCTCGCGCGCGCCTTCCGCTCCCTGCTGCTGCCCGCGAAGGCGGTGCTGCTGAACATCATCAGCGTCGGGGCGGCCTGGGGCGTGCTGCAGCTCGTCTGGCAGTCGGGCTACGGCTCGGACGAGATCTTCGGGGTCGCCGCGACCGGGGCGATCGCCTCGTGGATCCCGCTCATGGTGTTCGCGTTCCTCTTCGGGCTCTCCATGGACTACGAGGTGTTCATTCTCGCCCGGATGCGCGAGGAGTACGACGCGACCGGCGACACGGACCTCGCGGTCGTCCGCGGCATCGGCCGGACCGGGCGACTGGTCACCAGCGCCGCGCTGATCCTCTTCCTGACGTTCGTGGCCATGGCCTCGGGGCCGCAGACCGACGTCAAGGTCTTGGCCACCGGCCTGGCGGCCGGCATCCTGCTCGACGCGACCGTCATCCGCGCGCTGCTGGTGCCCGCGGTGGTGTCGCTGTTCGGGCGCTGGAACTGGGTGCTGCCGACCGGCCCGGCCAAGCTGCTGCGGGTCGAGCCGTCGCTGCCACCGCGGGTGGCGGCGGCCCAGACCTGAACCGTCCGCGCCGGCCGTGGCCGGTGGTCCGGGTGAGGATGAAGGCGCGGCGGAGCGGGGTTCCGACCAGGTCGGCAGCCAAGGCCATCAAGGGCGTGGCCACGTCGCTGGGCACGATCGTGCTGCCGTTCACGTCGCGGTGCTGGTCGGCATCTTCGTCGCGCAGCGCTACGGCACCCACGTCATCGGTCGCGTGTTCAGTCCGGTGATGATCCTGTGGTTCGTGATCGCGCGGCCGCTGTGGCGCAAGCCCTCGACGAGATCGTGCGCCGCAAGCCGGGCAGCCAAGCCGATCTCCTGGTGCTCAAAGGGATCGACCCGAGCTTCATCGACGAGCACGCCGAGTCACTGCTGGAGTCGCAGCAGGACGGGTGATCACCCCGTCGGGATCACCTTGAAGTCAACGCCGATGTCGAAGATCGGCGTGCCCCGGCGGGCCGCAGCCTTCGCCGCCGCTGTGCTGTCGTCACCGGAGACCTTGTCGATCGTCGCGCGCACGTCCGCCGTCCGGCCCCGTGTCGCCGTCGCGCCGCAGATGAACTGCTTGCCCTTGCGCGCGAGCACGACCTCCGGACAGCGGACCTTCACAGAGCTTCCGACCTGCTTGCGCAGGAACGCCACCATGTCGCCCTCGACCTGGCTGACGTTGACAAGCGGCGCGTTCACGAAGATCGTCCCGTTGTCCTTCTCGTCGGTCACCTCACCAGAGACCCTGGCCGACGTGCCGTCGCGGCCGGTGATCGTGCAGGTGAACGTGACCCCCTTCCTGCCTTCGACGTCGTCTGGACATCTGACGGCGCGAGCCCGGACGTCGACCTGGCGGGCCGCTCGGGCGACCACGGCCTCCGCCTTGACGCGGTCGACGGTGAAGCTGGCCGACTCCGCGCATCCCGAGAGAACCGTGACGGTGAGAAGGGCAGTGACGAGCACACTTGACGGCTTCACTCGCGAAGAGTGATGTTGACGACGCCGTCGCGACCCGTCTGGCGGACGTCGAAGACGCCCCTGTCACCTTCAGCGTCGGTCGCGACGCAGGTCCAGCGATCGTGCTTGCGGATCAGGCGCGGCTTGGTCGGGCAGCGCACCGTGGCGTTGATGCCCATCTTGCGCTCGCTGCCCTCGATCTGGTCCTCCAGGTGGCGCATCAGGGCGTAGACGAGCTGCACGTCGGACCGGCTTCCGTCGTCGCTGGTGAAGGTGACGTCCACCGGTCCGCGATCACCGGAGGAGAACGTGACCGCGCAGATCCGCTGGACCTGCTTCTCGACGGGGACGCGCTCAGGGCACGTCGCACGGGTCACGCGCAGGGTCGGGGGCAGCCGCCGAGGCAGCGCCTCGGTGATGTCGTCGGCGAGTTGCTCACCGTCCACGCTCGTGCCGACGCTGACGCTGGCCTCGCCACAACCGGCGAGTGTGACCAGCAGCAGCGCGGCTGCGCAGGGGAGGCGCAGTCGCCCGCGTTTCGGAGCGGGAGACGAGCGGGACGCGGACGCCAAGGGCATCAGGCGAGGGTATGCGCGAGATCGGGGAGCGTCCAAAACGGATTGGTGATCGCGCGATAGGCGCCGCCGATGGCACCCGCGAGGCCCGAGACATTGGTGCATAGGAGGGCGCTATCGGCCCAGCCGAGCGACGCCCTGGGTGACGGACAGCTTGGAGAGGTGCTGGCGGGTGGCGGCCCGGCCGAAGCGACCCTCGCTCCATGACGGCCAGCAGGTCGCGCAGCGCTTGCAGCTCCATGCAGGCGCGCGCTCATAGGCACCGGCTATGGTCAGATCGGCAGGTGGTCTTGGACGCCCACGAAGCGCGCGCCTAGTCTCGCGCGCCATGTCCTCCTCCTCGCGACGTCGCGCCCTGGCCGTCTGCTCCGTCGCCCTGTCTGTCGGCCTCTGCGGCGCCCTTGTGGCGTCGGCCGGCGCGGCGTCGCTCAAGGCCCGCTTCACCTACTCGTTCACGGCTGTCCAGCAGACGCAGTGGAGCTACGACAACCGCGTGGTGGTGACCGAGGACTGCAGCCGCCCGCCCGCGAGCGGGAGTGGCATCCAGAAGGCGATCTTCTTGGACTCCGGCCGAGCGGTGCTGGAGACGGGCTTGGATCGCAACATCAAGAAGGGCGTGCTGTTCGGCGCGGGAACCACCACGAACGGCAACGCCCAGGGCGTCTACGATCGCCAGGGCAGCCTCGTCGTCGCCAACTCCCAGCGCGGGTCATGCGCCCAGCCGGATGTCGCGGCGGCCACGCAAGGCTGCGGACCGGGCCGGAAGCCCTTCCGTCTGGCCATGGATCTTCGCGCCGGAGCGTTCCAGGTCACGGGGACCGCGCTCCAGGATCCCTACGCGGGGGGCCTCCTGGACAGCTGTCCGTTCCTCGACTACGCGACGTTCGACCAACCCCAGCGTCTGGAGCGATCAGGGAACGACTCCATCTCCAACGACTTCGACAACGGGCTGCTCGGAACCACGATGAAGGTCACGAGCGCGCGGTTCTTCATTGGCAAGGCGGTGGTGCTGCGCGGCAGCCGGACTGCTCCCTTGGTCCTGAGCCCCGCGGACACCAGCGGCCGCGAGGACGCCACCGGCCTGACGGCGCAGACGACGGTCTCGTGGACGCTGACGTTCACGCCGGTCAAGAAGCGGCGATGAGCGGTCGCCGGGCCGGGGCGATCCTGGCCACCGTCGTGCTCATGACGGTGACTTGGACGCACGCGGTGGCCGGGGCGGCATCGCGGCAGGGACCCGCGCAGCTCTCCACGGGACGAGTCGACGAGGCCCAGGTGACCCTCGGCTGGAGCGGCGACGCCGACGTGACCCGCCCCGCAGGAGGCGCCTTCTCGGCCGCCGTCGACCTGTCCGCAACAGGCCGCAACGCCGCCGCCGCGCAAGTGACAATCGATGACTCCGGTGGCGCGGTGGCGATCGGGCAGCGCCAAGGCTCGGGCAGCGTCGACGTGCAAGTCGTGCGGCGTCAGATCGGCGGCCGGTTCTCGGTTCCGCGTGATCTGTCTGCGCCCGGCGTCGCCGGCGCCCCGCAGGTGGGCATCGATCGCACGGGCGAAGTGGTCGCCGTCTGGGAGCGTCTCGTCGGCCCTGAGCTCGCCGGGGTCGTCGTGGAGACCAACGCGGGGGCAGCAGCGGTGCGCCGGCGTCCGCGGCTGGCAGCGCCCGCGAGCGCCCGCGTCGGGCAGCGCGTCGCAGTCACGGCTCGCGATCTGGCCCCCGGGCGTCGCTACGTGTTGCGGCTCGCCCGTCAAGGAAACCCGCGCGGTGAGTCCACACCGTGCACCGCTGACCTGTCGCCCCCCCGCCGCGTTGGGCGCACCACCACGTTTCACGCACGGGTGCCCACCCGGCTGACGTGTCGCCTGCACGGCGTGGGCCCGAGCCTCGGGACGGTTCCGGTCGGGCCCGGCGCCGGCTACCGCTTTACGGCGTGTGCGCCTGAAGGGCGCGCCTGCCGCGCGGACGCTTCGTTCGTGTCGCGCGCCGTACGCATCACGCCGTAGCCAACGCCTTCCTCCTGCCCACACAACGATCGGAGCGCCACAGATGCGACGACTCAAGACCACGTTGCTGCTCGCCCTCGCGAGCGCTGGTACCACCCTGACGCTGGGTGCCTGCGGCGGCGACGAGAGCAGCAGTTCCTCGACCACCCCGACGGCGGCCGATACCGTGGCCGAGACCGGCCCCACGGCGACCGCGACCCAAACGGCAACGACTCCTGCCGCTTCCGACACAGGAAATGGTGGCGCCAAGACGCCTCCGGAAACGGAGCTCAAGATCGGCGAGGCGGCGCACGTCACGATCAAGCCGCTGGACGCCAAGGACGAGGACAAGAAGACGTACAAGCTCGACGCGGTGGTGCAGAGCATCGAGAAGGGCTCGATCGACGACCTCAAGAACATCGACCTCGACGCCGCGCAGAAGAAGTCGACGCCCTACTACATGAAGGTCAAGGTGACCAACACCGGCTCGAAGAACATCCCGGTGACCGAGGACGACCCCGACGTCCGCTTCGACGCCACCGACGACCGCGGTCAGGACCAGGGCAGCGTCACCGTCTTCGGCGACTTCGAGCGCTGCGACGATCGCAAGGCACCCGACCCCTTCAAGCCGGGCGACAGCTACGAAAGCTGCTTGACCTACCTGATCGCGGGCGGCGGGTCCATCAAGGCGGGCGCGTGGAGCGGCTCGCCTGAGTACATCCTCACGCCCGTGGTCTGGAAGTAGGCGGAGAGGGGACGCGATCGCACCGCGGGCCGGGGGTCAGGCCGGCGGCGGTTCGGTGGCGGACCGGGCAATCGCCCACGCCGTGAACAGCGCCCCGGCTTCGGTCGACGCGTCGTCCAGCACGGTGGTGACCTAGCGCCAGCGGATCGGGTCGCTTACCGGCCGCACGGCCAGACCGGGGATCGCGCCGTCGGCCAGGATGTTGCCCGCGAGGCTCACCGTCGTGCCGTCGATGATCCGGCTGAGCCCGGTCGGCGTGTCGGGGCTCGGCGCAGCGAAGGTCGGCTCGACACCCGCGGCACGCAGGGAGGCGCGGAGCCAGTCCCCGTACACCGGGTGGGCCTCAGGATCTGCGTCGGCGATCACCACGCCGGCGAGCGAGCTGAGCGGTACCGTCGCCATTCGCGCCAGGGATGATCGGTGCTCATCCAGACGGCGCACGGGACCTCGCTGATCGTGCGCTCGAGAAAGCGCTGGTCCTCCGGTAGCGGGAACCCGACCGCGAGCTGCACGCCGAACTGCTGCTCCAGC
This sequence comes from Solirubrobacterales bacterium, assembly GCA_038321325.1. GTDB lineage: Bacteria > Actinomycetota > Thermoleophilia > Solirubrobacterales > Solirubrobacteraceae > Paraconexibacter. Next base: position 3,772 of record JBBQEV010000023.1, on the reverse strand, counting down.
CGCGCGACCGCCTGGCTGACGGCCGGCCTGCTCGTCCTCCTGCTCGGGCGTCCGCCGCTTTGGTCCCGTCCGCTCTGGCCGTGCTGATCCGCGCTCAGTTCGACTACGCCTTCACGGCGCGGGCCGTGGCCTCGGACTCCTTCGCCAAGCAGGCGAACACGATCTGCTCCTGGGCCGACGAGCAGGGCGAGGCGCTCGGTGAGCCCTCGTCGGTCAAGGGCCTCAAGTCCTTCGTGAGGAAGTCGCTGGCCATCGTGAAGTCCGCTCAGGGAAAGCCCGAGGGGCTCGAGCTGCCGTCGGAGAAGCGGAGCACCGCGAAGAAGGCGGTCACGCTGTCGGCCCAGGACGTTAAGACTCTCGCGACCTACCTCGCCGCTCTGGAGGCCGCCGAGAACGTCAGGCGGCCACGGCGAAGTTCACCAAGGCGCTCGACGCCAACGCGGTCCCCCTGGACAAGGCGTGGCGCGCGGTTGGCGCCACGAAGTGCGCGGGCTAGCAGTAGCCGCCCGAGCGGATGCGGTGGAGCGCTACCCGCGCAGGTGCCGCGCCGCCGCGCTCTGCTTGGCCGCGTCGCTCACCGTGAGCGCCTGGCCCCGGTCGGGCAGCGTCACCGCGCCGTTGGGTCAAGCAGCCACGCGAGTTCGACGCGGTCATCGGTTCGGAGAACTTGAAGTAGTGGCGTGTGATCTTGTGTGTGCGCCCGTGCCGCGATCTACCGCAACGCCCGGCCCCGTGCCCAGGTCGTGAAGTCGAGCGCCGTCTCGATCGTCGCATCGTCTCGCATCGTGGCGAACCAGCTCCAGTGGATGGGCTCACGGACCGGCCGGACGGCTAGGCCAGGGATGGCGCCCTCGGGCACCATGTCGCACGACAGGCTGACCATGCTCCCATCGAGGATGCGGCTGATCGCCGCGGGGGTGTCCCGGCTCGACGGCGCGAAGGCCGGCGTCACTCCGGCGGCGCGCAGCGTGGTGCGGACCCAGAGTCCATAGGTGGGATAGATCGCGGGGTCGCCGTCGGCGAGTGGGACGCCGGCCAGCGCGCTGAGCGGCACGGCGCTGAGCTTTGACAGGGCGTGGTCGGTGCTCATCCAGACCGCGCACGGATCCTCGCGCACGACCGTCGCTCGTAGCAACTGGTGCGGTGCCAGGGGCTCCCCCAGCGCGAGGTCGATCTCCCCAGCCAGCAGCGCGCGTGCCTGTGCGGGGACATCGAGGTCGACGACCTCGACCTCGGCCTCAGGGTGGGCGTCGCGAAACGGCGTCAAGAGGTGCGCGGTCATCCACATCGAGCCGAAGGGCGCGCACCCGATGCGGACGCGGTGGTTCGGCCGGGCCGCAGCGTGTGCCTGGTCGAGATGGCGCAGCGTGACCCGGACCTCCTCGAGCACCCGCTCGCCTGCAGCGGTCGCGACCACGCGCCCCGCCGTGCGGTCCAGAAGCTGCACGCCGAACTGCTGCTCCAGCCGCGCGACCGCCTGGCTGACCGAGGGTTGGGAGACGTGCATGCGAGCCGCAGCCCGCCCGAAGTGGCCCTCCTCGGCGACGGCCACCAGGTAACGCAACGCTTGCAGATGCACGCCGGCGCGAGCCTATAGGTAACGGCTATCGACGGATCGGCAAGTCGTCTTGGACGCGCCGCGGGTCGCACCTAGGTTGCGCTCCATGCTCTCCACGTCTTCGCGCCGGCGCGCCTACGCCGCCGGCGTACTCGTCCTCGTGCTCGGAGCGCCCACCGCTCTTGCCCCGTCCGCTCTGGCCGGGCCGATCCGCGCCAAGTTCGACTACGCCTTCACGGCGACCCAGCAGCAGGAGTGGAGCTACAACAACATGCTAGGCCCGAGTGACTGCGCCGTGGCGCCCGCTGCCGGCGGCGGCACGCAGAAGTCCACGTTCTCCGCGAAGGGCGCGGGGGTCGATGTGACCACGGATCTGGCCCGCAACCGGAAGAAGGCCAGTTTCCTCATCACCGATACTGGCACCGGCGCCTACGAGCGGCAGGGCGGCTTCTTCATCCAAAGATCCGCGCGCGGAGCGTGCGCCGAACCGGACGTCACGCTCGGGACCCAGGGTTGCGGGAGCGACGGCGAGAAGCTGTTCTTGAAGGTGAACCTCCAACTTGACGGGACGCTCGACGTCGGCGGCAGCGGCGGGGCGAGCAACCAGCCCTTCTCCGACGCCTCCGGCATCACCTGCCCGTTCATGTTCTTCTTGAACGACGCCAGCAGCTTCGAGTCGGTCCGAAACGACGAAGAACTCTCAAACGACATGAGCAGCGGCCTGCTCGGGAGCACGAAGAAGATCTCTGGTGCGCAGTTCTTCAAGCGCAAGAAGATCGTGCTGCGCGGCAGCCGTACCCGGACCTACACGCCGAGCGGGTCGAGTATCCCCGCGGGCTTCAACGCCAAGTGCACGATCGACTGGACGCTCACGCTCACACCGGCGAAGCGGCGTCGGTGAGCGCTCGGCGCATCTCCACCGTCTTGGCCGTGACGCTTCTCGGCGCGCTTGCCGCCGGATGCGGCGGCGGGACCGAGGAGGCCAAGACCATCGGCGAGGCCAAGGCGGCGCTCTCCAAGGACTGCCAACAGGGCAAGTCGAGCGACAAGCCGCTGTGCGACTGCCTAGCCGACGAGTTGGAGGCTCAGGGCAAGAGCGCGCGGGAGATCACCGAGCTCGCCGACAAGGTCAACAGCGGCGAAGAGCCAGCAGAGCTCGCCAAGGCGGCCGCGACGTGCGGAGCGAAGCTCGCCAGCGGCGGCTGAGGGCCCCCACGACGAAGGGCGGCCGGGCCGCCCGCGCACACGACCTTCGGAGGTCCCCGGTTCCGTGGGACTTCCATCTCTTCCCGCTCGTTCGCTCCGTCGCGCAGGTCAGTTGACTTGGCCTTCGAGCAGGAGGCGCGCCGCGCGGGTGCCGGCGAGGACCGCGCCGTGCATCTGGCCGGAACTCTCAGACGCGGTTTCTGCACCGGCGAACAACGCTCGCCCGCCCATGTATCGCTCCGAGAAGCGCGCGTCCCCGTACGTTGCGCCCGGGTCGTCGGTGTCCGTCGCTGACTCGTGCTGCGCGGTCCAGTCGTGGTCGACGAGAAACGCCGGTTCGGCGGCCTTGGGGCCGAAGATGCGCGTCAGCTGATCGAGTATCGCTGCCTGTCGGCCCGCGTCGCTCAGCGCTCTGAACGTCGAGTCGAAGTCTGGCGCCATGCCGAGCAGCGCCGGGGTGCCGCAGGTCACGGCGTCGTGGACCTCGCGGAGCGGGCCGACGTGACTGATCGACAAGCCCGAGAGCCCGTCTTGGCGCCAGAAGCTGTCCTGGTAGCCGACGACGACCTTGTAGGTGCCGCTCATCCACGTCGGAGTGCAGCGAGCCAGCGTTTCGACGTGCGCAGGCAGCCTCGGGGACAGCGCGATCTGCACCGCCAGCCGCGGTGGCAGCGCCAGGATGACCACTTCGGCTTGGAACCGTTCAGGCCCACCATCGGTGACGGCGTCGATCGTGACGCCGGTCTGGTGGGCTTCCACACGACAGACCGAGTGACCGAGGTGCAGCGCTCCGTCGGGCAACTTCGCCGCGAGGCGTTCGGCGAACACTTGACTGCCGGCCTCGATGCGCAGGCTTCCCATGCGGCGCTCGCCGATCGGCCGCGGCGGCAGGTCAGCGGCATGGTCGTAGAGCGCGCCTCCGGTCTCGTGCTGATGACGCAGCACGAGACCGAGGCTGTCGAGGAGGCCGATGAGCTCGCGTTGAGGACTCCACAGCCAGCTGGCGCC
>JBBQEV010000022.1:0-48559 GCA_038321325.1 Solirubrobacterales bacterium | reverse complement strand
GTTGTAGACCTGCGAGCGGGTGTCCGCCCACTGCGTGAAGCCCAGGCTGCCTCCGGCGTCGGTGGTCAGCGCGTAGGTGCGGGCCGCGACGGCCTGCGCGCGCAGCGCCTGCTGCGGCCACGACGCCGGGCTCTCGGAGGGCACGACGCCCCGCAGGTAGGAGTCGAGGTCGAGCGCGTTGATGACGAGCAGCTTCCGGTCCGCGGGCCGGAACTCGAGCGCGCCGCGGAAGAGGCCGTCGCGCACCTGGTTCGGGCCGCGGCCCAGGAGCTTCACGGGCGCGTTCGGCCCCGAGATCCGCACGGCGCCGGCGTAGCTGACCAGGTCACGGCCGCTCGGGCTGCGGAGCACGACGGCGCCCTTCTCCTCCTTGACGGAATAGACCTTGCCCGGGTCCAGCGCCCGGCGGTCGATGCGCGAGGCGCCGGTGAAGGCGGCGGCCTTCGAGGAGCGCAGCAGCACGGTCACGTCGGGCGTGCTGGTGAGCGCCCCGAGCCGCGTGCCCGTGTAGTAGCGAGCGAGGATCTCCTTGTAGCCGAACCCCTTGAGCGCGTAGCCGTAGGCGCCGTACTGGCTCATCCCGACGCCGTGGCCGAAGCCCGCGCCCTTGATGACCAGGCGGGTCGCCGCGGGCGCCGGGGCAGCGGCGACCAGCGCGTTCGCGAGGACGGCGCACAGGCTGCACGCGACGGTCGAGGGGAACCGGGGCATCACGGGGGTCGAACTCCCCATAACCCGGGGAGTTGCGGGCGATAGCGTAGCCCCGGTGACCCCGCGACGCGCCAGTGATCTCTTCGTCGAGTGCCTGGAGGCGGAGGGCACCAAGCACGTGTTCGGCATCCCGGGCGAGGAGACGTTGGACCTCAACGAGTCGCTGGCCGACTCGTCGGTCTCCTTCGTCCCCGTGCGTCACGAGCAGGGCGGCGCGTACATGGCCGACATGTACGGCCGGCTGACCGGCCGCGCCGGCGTCTGCCTCGGCACGCTGGGCCCCGGGGCGATGAACCTCGTCACCGCCGTCGGCGACGCCTACCTCGACCGCGCGCCGCTGGTCGCGCTCACCGGCCAGGCCGGCGTCGAGCGGATGCACAAGGAGAGCCATCAGTACATCGACCTCGTCGAGCTCTTTCGCCCGATCACGAAGTGGAACGCGCGCGTCACCAGCCCGGAGATCATCCCCGAGGTCGTGCGCAAGGCGTTCAAGGTCGCCGAGTCCGAGAAGCCCGGCGCCACCCACCTCGAGCTGCCCGAGGACGTCATGGCCATGCCGGTCGACGCCATGCCGCTCGCCCGCCGCCGGCCGACCCTGCCCGAGCCCGCCGCGCGCGAGCTGCTGCGCGCGGCGGACCTGATCCGCGGGGCGCTGAACCCCGTCGTCCTCGCCGGCAACGGCGTGGTGCGCGCGGGCGCCGCGCCCGCCCTGCGCGAGTTCGCCCGCGCGACGGGCATCCAGGTCGCCGAGACGTTTATGGGCAAGGGGCTGCTCGACTTCACCTCCCCGCTCGCGCTCGGCACCGTCGGGCTCCAGGCCAACGACTACGCCATGGCGGGCTTCGCGGACGCCGACGTCGTCGTCTGCGTCGGCTATGACCTCGTCGAGCACGCACCCGTGCACTGGAACCCGAAGTCCGACAAGCGCGTGATCTGCGTCGACGCGGTCGCCGCCGAGGTCGACGCGCACTTCCAGCCCGAGGTCGAGCTGATCGGCGACATCTACCACGTGCTCAGCCGTCTGGCCGAGGAATGCCGCACCGTGCCGCACCCCGGCGGCTCCCACCGCCTGCGCGACGTCGTGCTCGGCCGCTTCGAGGCCGCCAAGGACGACGACCACTTCCCGGTCCAGCCACCGCGCGCGCTGTGGGAGATCCGCAAGGCGCTCGGCCGCGAGGACATGCTGATCTCCGACGTGGGCCTGCACAAGCTGTGGATCGGGCGCATGTTCCCCGCGCACGAGCCGAACACGGTGATGATCGCCAACGGCCTGGCGGGGATGGGCTTCGCGCTGCCCTGCGCGATCGCGGCCAAGCTCGTCCATCCCGACCGCAACGTCGTCACCGTCAGCGGCGACGGCGGCTTCCTCATGAACTGCCAGGAGCTCGAGACGGCGGTGCGCCTGAGGACGGCGATCGTCAACGTCGTCTGGGAGAACCACCAGTACGGCTCGATCGTGTGGAAGCAGGACAAGAAGTTCGGCCGCCACTTCGGCGTCGACTTCACCAACCCGGACTTCGTCAAGCTCGCCGACGCGTTCGGCATGCCGGCCTGGCGCTGCGCGAGCGCCGAGGACTTCGGCACTCACCTGCACCACGCGCTGAGCCTCGAGGTCCCCTCGCTCATCGTGCTGCCGATCGACTACTCGATCGACGTGGCGATCTCCGACGAGCTCGGGGTGGAGACGGTGACGACGTGAGGGTGCTCGCGTAAGTTCAGTGCATGGTCACGACCGATGCCTCCGCCGAAGCCGCCGTCGTCGAGAAGGTCCCGAAGCGGCTGTTCATCGCGGGGGAGTGGCGTGACGCCACCGGAGGCGGGACCCTCGACGTGATCGACCCCTCCACGGGCGAGCGGCTCGCGGCGGTCGCCGACGGGACCCCCGAGGACGCGATGGACGCGCTCGCGGCGGCGCACGCGACGTTCGCGGCGTGGAAGGACTCGGCGCCGCGCGACCGGGCCGACCTCCTGCACACGGCCTACGCCCTGGTCACCGAGCGCAGCGACGAGCTCGCGCTGCTGATGACGCTCGAGATGGGCAAGACGCTCGCGGAGTCCGCCGCCGAGATCGCCTACGCGGCGAACTTCCTGCGGTGGTACGCCGAGGAGGCCGTCCGCATCGACGGCCGCTTCACCCGCAACGAGAGCGGCTCCGGGCGAGTGCTCACGCTCCGCCAGCCCGTCGGCCCGTGCCTGTTCATCACGCCGTGGAACTTCCCGCTGGCGATGGGCACCCGGAAGATCGCGCCGGCGATCGCCGCGGGCTGCACGATGGTCGTCAAGCCCGCCAAGCAGACACCGCTGTCGATGCTCGCGCTGGCCGCGCTGCTCGAGCAGGCCGGCCTGCCGGGCGGCGTGCTTAACGTGATCACCGCGAAGTCGAGCGGCCAGGTCATGCGGCCGCTGATCGAGGATCCGCGGGCGCGCAAGCTCTCCTTCACGGGCTCGACGGAGGTCGGCCGCACGCTGATCGAGCAGGCGTCCAAGCAGGTGCTGCGCGTCTCGATGGAGCTCGGCGGGAACGCGCCGTTCCTCGTCTTCGCCGACGCCGACGTCGACGCCGCGGTGGAGGGCGCGATCATCGCCAAGATGCGCAACGTCGGCGAGGCGTGCACCTCGGCCAATCGCTTCCATGTGCACGAGTCGCTCGCGGACGAGTTCACGCGCAAGCTCGCCGACAAGATGGGCGCGATGAAGGTCGGGCGCGGGACCGAGGAGGGCGTCGACGTCGGCCCGCTCATCAACGCCGACCAGCGCGACAAGGTCGACGAGCTCGTCCAGGACGCCGTCACGAAGGGCGCGACGCTGCTGACGGGCGGCACGGCCCTCGACGGAGCGGGGTACTTCTACGCGCCGACGGTGCTCGGCGCCGTGCCCGCCGACGCTCGCCTGCTCCGCGAGGAGATCTTCGGCCCGGTCGCGCCGGTGGCGACGTTCACGACCGACGAGGAGGCGATCGCCGCGGCCAACGACACCGAGTTCGGCCTCGTCGCCTACGTCTTCACCAACGACCTCACGCGCGCGTTTCGCGTCTGCGAAGCCCTGGAAACGGGCATGATCGGGCTCAACCAGGGGCTCGTCTCCAACGCGGGAGCGCCGTTCGGCGGCGTCAAGGCCTCCGGCTTCGGGCGCGAGGGCGGGCCCGAGGGGCTGCACGAGTACCTGGAGACGAAGTACGTCGCCCTGAACGTCTGAGCCGGGCCTGAGCCGGTTCGTCCATCCGTCCCGCCTGCGCGCCGCGCCGCCGCCGGGAGCTACCCTGGCGCCTTCAGACGTGCCGCGCCTCCTCGAACTCTCGGCTCCGACCACGGCCTTGCCGTCGGAGCTCCCCGAGCCCCTGCGCACCGACCTGCGGTGCGCGGACCACGCCGACGGCGCGGCGCGCCCCCGCGCGCGGGCGGCGGGCGGCTGATGCACTACCGGGGCGCCCTCCTGGGAGTGGTCGCCGCGGGGGCGGTCGTGGCCACCGTGGCCGCGGGCGGCGACGCGACGCCCGCGGCCTCCCCGGCCGCGCTGCGCTCGGTCGCGATCGGAGGCCCCGACGGGCGCGTCCCGATCCCGGGGCCGTGGACGCTGCGGGGCGACAAGGGCTTCACCGGCGTCGAGCGGGGCTGGCCGAAGGGGAACTTCACGGGCTCGACGGTCAGCGTGCCGAACTCTCCGAACGCGCGGCGCATCACGGGGGCGGCCGGGCTGGCTTCGTTCCGCGGCTCGGCCGGCTGGTACCGGACGACGATCTCCGTGCCCGCCGACGGGCCCTACGCGCTGCGCTTCGAGTCCGTCAACCACAAGGCGACGATCTGGGTCGACGGCCGTCCGCTCGGCCAGCACCTCGGGACCTACCTCCCCTTCGAGCGGTCCGTGCAGCTCACCGCGGGCCAGCACACGCTCGTCGTCCGGGCGGACTGGCGCAACCCGGCGCGGCTCAAGCGCGAGGCGTGGCACCGCACGTGGTTCAACTTCGGCGGGATCAACCGCGAGGTGACGCTGCGCCCGCTGGGCAAGAGCGACATCACCGCGCCGGTGGTCCGCACCCGGCTGCGGCGCGGCGGCGGGGCGTTCGTCGACGTCCAGATCCATCTGCGCAATCGCGACGTGCGCCGAGACGTCCCGGCGGGCGGCGTGCTGATCCGCGACGGCAAGCGCTACGAGTTCCGCTTCCCGACCCTCAACCTCTACGAGGGTGATACCCACGTCGTCTCGACGACCGTGGAGGTCCCCGACGCGGCGCTCTGGTCGCCCACGTCGCCGAACCTCTACGACGTAGAGCTCTACGTCCCGGGCGAGACGCAGTACACGCTGCGCACGGGGCTGCGGGAGATCGCCAAGCGCGGCACGCAGCTCCTGCTCAACGGGAAGCCGATCCAGATGCGCGGCGCCTCGATCCACGAGGACGCCATGGGCCGCGGGGACGCGCTCACGCCCGCGGACATGGACGAGACCGTCCGCGAGCTCAAGGTGCTCGGCGCGAACGCGACGCGGGCGCAGCACCCGCTCGCCCCGGCGCTGATGGAGCGCCTCGACGCGGCGGGCATCATGGTCTGGATGGGCGTCGGCCCCGTCGACGCCCCCGGCGCGTACACGTCGACATCGCGGCGGCTGCGCCGCCAGAGCGAGCAGCGCGTTCGCACGTCGCTCTTCCAGCTGCAGACCCACCCGTCGCTCATCGCGTGGAACCTCGCCAACGAGGTCGCCGGCAACGGCCACCCGGGCGGGCAGGCCGACTACATCGACTCCATGGCGCGCGAGCTCAAGCGCCGCGACCCCGGTCGCCTCGTGGCCCTGGACGTGTGGGGCGCCCACCCGCCGAAGCAGCCCGGGGGCGCGATGTACGAGAACATCGACGCGATCGGCGACACGAACTACATCGGCTGGTACGAGAAGACGCTGAGCCCGAAGGCCGAGGTCAACCGGGCCATCCGGGAGCACGTCGCGTTCATGAAGCGCGTCTTCCCCGGCAAGATCCTCGTCGTCACGGAGTTCGGCGCCGAGGCCAACGCGGACAACCCGACGAGCCGGCCGGGGGGCTTCGGCTTCCAGGCCGACCTCATGCGGCGGCACATCGACGTGTACCGTGCCGACCCCGTGCTCTCGGGGATGCTCGTGTGGAACCTGCGCGACTTCGCGGTCTCCCCCGCCTTCGCGGGCGGCTCGATCCACCGCCAGGTCCCGGGCATCGAGATCGTCCGCGGCCTCAACCAGAAGGGTCTGTTCTTCTACGACGGGCGCCCCAAACCGGCGGTCGCCGTCGTCCGCGCCGCACTCGGGCGTGCGGCGGGTTCGTTCAAGCGGCGCTAGCGTGCGCGCGCCGGCGGTCGTGGCCTGCGTCGCGGCCCTGGCCCTCCCGCCCGGGGCGGGAGCGGCGTGGAGCCATGCGGGCGGAGGGCCGGGGCGGTCCGGCACCGAGGCCGCGGCGTCGGGGGGCGCTCCGTTCGGCGCCCTGTGGACGGCGCCGGACGAGGGGGTCGCCACGCCGGTGATCCTCGGTGACGGCCCGCAGCCGCGCGCGGCCTACGCCACGCGGGACGGTCGGCTGCACGTCCGCGACCTGCTCACCGGAGAGCCCGTCGGCGACCCCGCCGGCGTGCCGCTCACCACCCGGCCGTTCGCCCGCGCGGTCACGGGGGTCGGCGGGAGCGTGCCGCCCGTCAGCTCCTCGGGCGACGGGGCCGCCGGACAGCTGTTCGCGGTGGTCAACGACCCCGGGTCGGCTCCCGGCGACGGCGACCTGCTGATCGTGCAGGTCGACGAGGTCACGGGCCGTCGCGTGCGCGAGGCTCGCGTCCCGGGCTCCGCCGGGCAGCAGATCTCCAGCGCGCCCCTGCTCACCGCTCCGGCCGCGGACGGCCGCCGCGGGCTGATCTTCACGTCGATCGACCGCGACGACTGGGAGAAGCGCGGCGCCCCGGCGGCGACGGCCGAGCTGTGGCGGGTGCCGATCCGCGACGCGCAGTCCGTCGACGCCTCCCTCGACGCCGGGGCGGCCGAGCGCGGCTCCCGCGCCCTGAGCCTCGCGGCGCTCAACCCGCTCGCGGCGCCGACGCTGTTGACGCTCGGGAGCCGGCCGCTCGTCGTGGTCGCGAGCGGCCGCCCGACCGCGCCGATCGCGACGCTCGACGCCGACGGCTTCTGCAGCGACGCCCTGCTGTGCCGCGCGCCGCGGACCGGTCCGGGCTCCGCGCGGCTGGTGGCCGACGCGCAGGCCGACCGCGACGTGTTCGCGTGGACGGCGAGCGCGCCCGCGAACTCCGACGGCGTGCTGCTGTTCGCGACCTACGACGAGCGCAGCGACCGCACGCTCGTCCACCGCCTCGCGCCTGCGGGCGACGGCCTGGGCGGGGCTGCGCGCTCGGCGCCGCTGCTCGGGCGCCCGGGCCCCGGGCTGGCGACCACCGTCACCTCGGCGGCCGGGGACGGCACGGTCGTCGTGACCACGGGACGCGAGCTCGCCGCGCTGGACGGGCGCACGCTCGCGGTGCGCTGGCGCGTCGCGCCCGCCGCGGGCCTCACGCCGGGCGGCACGGGCTTCGGGCGCACCGCGGCGTCGATCGCCGACGGCGTCGTCTTCGCCGCGCGCGACGACGGCCGCCGCGTCGCGTTCCGCCTCGACGACGGGACGCCCGTCGCCCCGGATCGTTTCGACGCCGAGACGGGCGCGGCGGGCACGCGCGCCGGCGTGGGGTCGCCGGCGGTCAGCCCGCGGGGCATCGTCGTCTTCGCCACGGACACGGGCGTCGTGGCGCTGCGCGACCGCTGTGGCAGCCCGTCCGTGGCGACGAGCGACGCCGACGAGTTCGGCGGGACCCCGGCGGGCGACCGCGTCGGCGGCGGGGCGGGGGCCGATCACCTCCAGGGCGCCGCGGGTGACGACTGCCTCGCCGGGGGCGCGGACGACGACCAGATCGAGGGCGAGGAGGGCGACGACCGCCTCACCGGCGGGACGGGCGTCGACACGCTCGACGGCGGCCCGGGGGCGGACGGGCTCAAGGGCGACGCGGGCAACGACACGCTCGGCGGCGGGAACGGGACGGACACGGTCGACGGCGGCGGGGGGAGCGACGTCGTCAACGGGGACGCCGGCGCCGACGTGCTCACGGGCGGCCCCGGGAACGATGTGCTCCTCGGCGCCGGCGCCGGCGACGGCATGGCCGGCGGCGCCGGGGACGACCGCCTCGACGGCGGCACCGGCGCCGACCGTCTGCGGGGCGGCCGGGGCCGCGATGTCCTGCGCGGCCGCGCGGGCAACGACCGCCTCGACGCCGGCCCCGGCGGCGGCTCGGCCTTCGGCGGCACCGGCGACGACCGAATCACCACGGTCAACGGTGCGCGCGACGTCGTCGACTGCGGCCCGGGCCAGGACGTCCTGCGCGCCGATCCGCAGGACGTCGTGCGGCGGTGCGAGCGCGTCGTGCGCGTGCGGCGCGGCTGACGAGCGCCCGCCCGGCTACCCCTTCCGCGGCTCGTTGCCCGCGGCGATCCGGCGCAGGTCGATCGCCTTGTCGTACACGCCCGGGTCGACGCCCTGGTCGAGGGCGACGTCGCGGAGCATGCGGCCGGAGGCGGCGGCCTCCTTGACGATCGCGGCGGCCTTGTCGTAGCCGATGTGGAGGTTGAGCGCGGTGGCGGTGGCCAGCGTGCTCTCGGCCGAGTGCGTCGCGCCCTCCCGGTTCGCGGTCAGGCCGTCGACGCACTTCTCGCGCAGCGCGGTCGTCGTGGTCGTCAGCAGGTGGATCGACTGGAGCAGGTTGCGCGCGATGAGCGGGATCCGCACGTTGAGCTCGAACTGGCCCTGCATCCCGCCGATCGTGATCGCGGTGTCGTTGCCGATCACCTGCGCGCTCACCTGCAGGACCACCTCGCAGATCACCGGGTTGACCTTGCCGGGCATGATCGAGGAGCCCTTCTGCAGCTCGGGCAGGAACAGCTCCCCGATGCCCGCGCGCGGACCGGAGCCCATGAGCGCGAGATCCTGGGCGATCTTCGTCAGCGAGACGGCGACGACCTTCAGCGCGCCCGACAGCTCGACCAGCGCGTCGCGGTTGGCCTGCGCCTCGAAGCGGTCGCGCGGCGGCGCGATGAGCTTGAGCTTGGCCTCCTTGGCCAGCAGCTTGCGGACCTTCTCGGCGAACTTGGCGTCGGTGTTCAGCCCGTTGCCGACGGCGGTGCCGCCGAGCGGCAGCTGGCCGACGTGGACGAGCGCGGACTCGATGCGCTCGCGGCCGAGGTGCATCTGCGCGGCGTAGCCGGCGAACTCCTGGCCGAGCGTGACGGGCACGGCGTCCATCAGGTGCGTGCGGCCGGCCTTGACGATGTCCGTGAACGCCTTGGCCTTCTTGTCGAAGGCCTTCTCGAGCAGCTTGAGCGCGGGCAGGAGGCGGTTGGTCGCCTCGTCGAGCGCGGCGAGGTGCACCGCGGAGGGGAACACGTCGTTGGAGGACTGACCGTAGTTGACGTCGTCGTTCGGGTGGGTGCCGGAGAGCTTCGCGATGACCTCGTTCGCGTTCATGTTCGTCGAGGTCCCCGAGCCGGTCTGGAAGACGTCGACCGGGAAGTCGACGTCGTGCATCCCCGTCGCGACGGCGTCGGCCGCGTCGGCGATCCTCGCCGCGACGTCGCCGTCGAGCAGCCCGAGCTCTGAGTTGACGCGGGCCGCGGCGCCCTTGATGCGCCCGAGCCAGTGGATGACGGCGGCGGGGACCGGCTCGCCCGAGATCGGGAAGTTCTCGACGGCCTTCGCGGTCTCGTCACCGTAGAGCTGAGGGGTCTTGACCATCGCTGAAGCCTACCCCGGGGTTCCCCGGGGACCGGCCCGGAGCGGGCCAGACCAACGCTACGCTGGATTTTCCATGACTGCCTCGCGCCGGATCCTCGTCAGCCTCACGGTGACCCTCGGGCTCGCGTCACTCCCCGCCTCCGCCTCGGCGGTCGTGGGGGGCACGGACGCTCCCGCGGGCAAGTACCCCGCGGTCGCGAACGTCGTCATCGCCGGCGCCTTCGGCTGCTCCGGGACGCTCATCGCGCGCGACTGGGTGCTCACCGCCGGACACTGCAGCTCGCTGACCGCCGGCCTGGGCATCGCGACCCCGCTGGCCTATCCGCCCTCCTCCTTCGACGTCGTCGTCGGGAGCGTCGCGAGCTCCGGCGCCGGTGGCGAGCGCGTGGCCGTCGACCGCGTCGTCGTGCCCGGCGGGTACCTGCTCACGTCGGGCTTCGACACGTCGCTGCTGCACCTCGCCGGCCCCGCCCGCACGTCCCCCACGCCCGTCGCCGGCGTGGGCTTCGAGGCGCTCTCCGCGCCCGGCGTGCTCGGGGAGCTCGTCGGCTTCGGCCTGACCGCGGAGGACGGGACCGCGCCCGACACGCTCCAGCAGGTGCCGCTCCCGATCGCCACCGACGCCACGTGCGGCGCGCGCTACGACGCCTTCGAGCCCGGGACGCAGCTCTGCGCGGGCTACCCGGAGGGCGGCCGCGACGCCTGCCAGGGCGACTCCGGCGGCCCGCTGTTCTCGCGCGTGGCCAGCGGCGCGCTGTACCTCGTCGGAGCCACCAGCTACGGCGACGGCTGCGCGCGGCCGCAGACCCCCGGGGTCTACGCGCGGGTCGCCGACCGGACGCTCCGCGAGTTCATCCGCGCCAACGCGCCCACCGCGGTGGCCGACGCGGCGCCGGGCGCCGACACCACGCCGGCGCAGACCTACGACGCGGCGACCAAGACGGTGAGGGTCTCGATGCCCGCGCCGGCCCCCGCGCGGCCCGCGTCGCCGTCCGCCGCCCCGGCGTCGTCGTTTTCGGCCTCGCTCGCCGCCGATCGCACGCGGCGCGGCACCCTCCGCGCGCGCGGGCTGCGCTTCCGCCTGCGCTGCAGCGCGGCCTGCACCGCGCGCGTCGCGCTCCGCGTGGACGCGGCGACGGCCAAGCGGCTCGGCCGCCCCGGCGCCACCGTGGGCACGGTGACGCTCCGCCGCGCGGGCGCCGGGCGCACGATCACGACGCTCCGGGTGCCCGCGGCGCTGGCCCGGCGCCTGACGGCTCGGCGCCGAGCGCTGCTGCGCCTCGAGGCGACCGTCCGCCCGGAGGCCGGGGCGGCGAAGACGCTGCGCCGCCGGGTCGTCCTCACCGGTCGCTAGGAGGCGATTGACACCAGCGCTCGAGACGCACCCGCGACGTCGCTCCGCCGCGGCGCGATCAGCCGCAGAACGCGATGAGCTCGCGGGCGAGGCCCACGGGGTCGTCGTAGGCGATGAGGTACCCGGCTCCGGGAAGCACGCGGAGGTGTCCGTGGGGAAGCCGAGCGAGCGCCTCCTCGGCGGTGGCGAGCGGATGCAGGCGGTCGCTGTCGGCCCACAGGAGGAGCACGGGGCAGTCCAGCGCGGCGTACCCGTCGGGCAGCTCCGGCGTGGGTCCCGCCGGCCAGCGGCGGGCCTGGCGGGCCCAGCAGCGGGCGAGGTCGGCGTTGCCGCCGACGTCGGCGCCGGCGTGGCGGACGAGGTCGCGCGCCGCAGGGTTCGCCCGCGCGGAGAGCCGCTCCCCCGAGGCCGGGCGGAACGCCAGGAGCGCCGCGTGCGTCAGTGCGCGGTCGAGCCCCGGGACCGCGCCGCCGCGCGCGGCCAGCCGCCAGGCGCGGCGCCGCCGCTCGTGCCCGGCCACGCCGTGCAGCCGCGTCGGGGTGAGCACGAGCCGCGCGGGATCCAGCCGCCCGGAGGTCGCGGCGTGCAGGAGGATCTCGGCGCCCATGCCGTGCCCGCCGACGAGGGGACGTGCCCCCGCGGTCGCCGCGCAGAACGCGCTCATCACCTCGACGTACCACGCGAGGGTGTACGGGTGGCGCGGGCGGTCCTCGGAGTCGCCGTGCAGCGGGAGGTCCGGCAGGATCAGGCGGAAGCGGTGCGTGAGGTGCTCCACCGCGGGCTCCCACTCGCGGTGGGTCAGCAGCGCGGAGTGCAGCAGCACGAGCGCGGGCCCCGCGCCGGCCTCGCGGTAGGCGACGCGGGTGCCGTCCGTCGCGTGCCACAGGCGCAGCTTCACCCGCGTGCGGCCCCAGCCGCGAGACCCTCCTCGAGCGCCCGCTGCGCCGCGGGCGTCGCGTCCTCCGACGTCCGCCCGGCGGCGACCTCGATGCGGCGCACCAGCTCGGCCATCACGCCGTTCGTGCGCGCCGCGCCCTTCCGTGTCGCCCCGACGAGGTAGCCGAGCCGCAGCGCGGCCCGCGGGTCGGTCTTCGCCGACTCGCGCAGCTTCTCGCCGGCGTGGGAGAAGGCGATGCCGACGGTCTGCAACTCCGCCTCGTCGGTGCCGCCGGCGACGCACCGTGAGAGCGGCGTCCCGTCCTCGAGCACGACCGCTCCGGGAGCGGTCTTGAGCGCCTCGACGATGCCGTCCGGGCCCGCGGTGCACCCGTCGGCGAGCGGCGTCGCGGCCGGATCGCCGCAGGCCGTCGCGGCGAGCGTGAGCGCGGCGACGGCGGGGGCGAGGCGGGCCATGGGCGAACGATACAAGCGCCTCTCGCGTTGGCGTAGCGCCTTGGGCGCGCGGGTAGGTGACTCGAACACCCAGCGAAAGGAACCAGATGGACGATTCTCCCAGGGACTCTCCGCAAGATAAGCCGGCATTCACCGTCGACGAGGCTTCGGGGGGCGCCGGGACCGAGATGCCCTCGGTAGCAGCCGACGAGCAGGAGGAAGACGGCGAGGGCTTGGCGGGTCTTCAGCAGCAGGCACCGAACGACTTCCAGGTGCAGGACGCGATCAAGCAGACCGCGACCGAGCCCGGGGATGCCGACGGGGTGTAGTGCGGCATCGCGCGTCGCCGAACCCGGCTGAGTTCGGCGTCGCGCCCTCGCGGCGGGTCGTCGGGGCCCGTGCCCGACCTCCTTCCCGGTGCACGCCGGCGTGCGCGATGCCATGCGAGATGCACGTGTTGCGGCGGCTTCGCGCGGCGTCGATGCTGTCGGCGTGGGACTTCGCACCGCCACCGCCGCCGAGGTGCTCGGCATCAGCCCGAGCACGTTGCGGACGTGGGAGCGGCGGTACGGGTTCCCCGCGCCGCGCCGCTCGGCGGGCGGCCATCGCCTCTACGCGCGCGCGGAGGTCGAGGCGCTGCGCGACGCCTACGCCGAGACCGGCCACGCCGCCTCGGCCGTCGAGCTCGCACGCGGTCGGGCGGGCGACCCCGCGCCACCGTCGTGCCGGCGGCTGCGCGCCGCGCTGACCGCCTTCGACGAGGACGCCGCCGACCGCGTCGCCGCGGCGGCGCTGGCCGCGACCGGCTTGGAGGCGGTCGTCGAAGAGCTGGTCCTGGCGGGCGTCGACGGCCTCGACGAGCAGTCGCCCGAGCACGCGCTCGGTCGCCGCTGGGCCGCGGGCTGGATCGCCGCCCAGCGCCGGCTCGCGCCGCCCGCGTCTCGTCCCGACGGCGTGCTCGTGCTCGATGCCGGCGGCCCCGACGTGCTCCACGTCGCGGGCCTGGAGCTCGGGCTGCGGCGCGCCGGAGTGCGCGTGCTCGTGCTCCCCGTCGCGCTCGACCCGGCGCGCCTGCAGCGCGCCGTCACCGTGCTCGACCCGGTGCTCGTGGTGCTCGGCGGTCGCGGCGCGGCGCTCGACGCCGTCGGCCGCGCGGTCTTCGCGTCGCGCCGCGCCCGGGGGGAGCGCGTGGCGGTGTGCGACTTCCGCGGCGCGCTGAGCGGCAGCACGACGGTCCCGCGCGTCGGCCCCGGACTGCGCGCCGCGCGCGACGCCGTGCTCGCGCTGATGGAGGCCCGCGGCGTCGCCGCGGACGTCCCGGAGGTCGCTCCCGCCGCCCGGCGCGGGCGCCTGCGCGTCGCGGGCTGAGCGGCCCGGGGGTCGCGCGGATGGTCGTCCGCGGTCCGTTTGGGGCGAGCGACGACATCTCGCAGCAGCGTTCGAGGATGATCGGGCTGAGCGGGACGAAGCTCGAAGACGGCGAAGCCCGCCTACGGCCGGTAGGTCCGCGCGTGCACGTCGCCGCCGGCGATCCAGGCGAGGACGGCCCCGCCCTCGCGGGTGGCCGCGATCTGCGGGGTGCTCGAGAGGTCCGAGCGGGCGGCGAGCGGCCGCGGCGCGCCGAGGATGCCGCCGTTGGCGATGCGCCGCGCGGTGATCGCCCGGGCGGAGCTCTCGCCGATCCAGGCGACGAACGCGCTGCCCGTGCCGTCGGCGGCGAGCTGCGCGCGGCGGCCGCGGCCGAGCGACAGCGTCGGCCCGAGCGAGGCGCCGTCGGGGCCGAGGCGCGCGAGCTGGAGCTCCCCGACGAGGGAGCTGTCGCCGGTCGGCGCGACGACGAGCACCTCACTGGTGCGGGTCACCACGACCTGTGCGGCGTCCGTCGTGCTCGCGAGCACCCGGCGGGCGGGCCCGAAGCTGCCGCCCGCGGGCCGCGCGGCGACCATGAGGTCCGTGCTCTCGCGCCAGAGGACGAGCGTCGCGCCGCCCGGCAGGCGGACCGTGCGCGTGAGGTTCACCTCGCCGGTGGCGAGGGTCAGCGGCGGCCCGAAGCCGCTGGGTCCGCGGTCGGAGACGAGGACCCGCCCCTGGTCCACCCAAGACACCGTCGCGAGACCGTCGGGGTCGGTGGCCGCGCCGGGCTCGGAGCGGGGGCTCACCGGGAGCCGCACGCCGCGCGGGCCCGTAGGGGCGAGCTCAAGCGCGTCGGCGCGCGTAAGCCGCGACCAGAGCAGCGCGGGGACCGGCCCCGAGACCCACGCAGGGTCGTAGGCCGACTCGCCCGTGGTGGTCACGTTGATCGTCGGCCCCCCGCGCCCGTTGCGGTCGACGGTCCGCATCCGCAGGCGCTGGTTGGGCCGCAGGTAGCGCCGCCAGACGGCGGCGAACGCTCCGTCGCGCACGTAGGTGGTCACGGGCGCCTCGACCGAGCTGCTCGAGCTGTCGAGCACGAGCGCGGGACCGCTGAGCCCGCTGCGCGCGCGGCCGAGGCGCAGCTCCGCGCGCTGGGTCCTCCCGAGCCGGCGCGACCAGCTCAGCGCGACGCGGTCGCCGTTGCCGGCGGCGGCGTGGACCGCCGCGACGGTCCCGGCGCGGGTCTGGGCGCGGTCGGCGCCCCAGCTCGCGGCGGTGGCGGGGGCAGCGGGGACGAGGAGCGCGACGAGCGCGAGGGACGGGGCGAGGCGACGGTGGCGCATGGCATCACTGCAACGCATCTCGGGCGGCCGAGGTTGCGCGCAAGGCGGTTGTCACAATGCACGACCCGTATGGCCCGCCGACCCGTCGACCCGAACCAGTCCTTCCCCGCGCTCGAGGAGCAGGTGCTCGCGCGGTGGCGCGAGCGCGACGTCTTCGCCGAGTCGCTGCGCAGGCGCGAGGGCGCCGACGAGTACGTCTTCTACGAGGGCCCGCCCACCGCGAACGGCAAGCCGGGCTCCCACCACGTCCTCGCCCGCGTCTTCAAGGACATCTTCCCGCGGTACAAGACCATGCGCGGCTTCCACGTCGCGCGCAAGGGCGGATGGGACACCCACGGCCTCCCCGTCGAGATCGGCGTCGAGAAGGCGCTGGGCCTGAAGTCCAAGACCGACATCGAGGCCTACGGGATCGAGGCGTTCAACCAGCGCTGCCGCGAGTCGGTCTTCACCTACCTCGAGGACTGGGACACGCTCACCGAGCGCATCGGCTTCTGGGTCGACCTCGACGACGCCTACCGCACGCTCGACCCGACCTACGTCGAATCGGTCTGGTGGGCGCTCAAGCAGATCTGGGACAAGGGCCTCATCTACGAGGGCCACAAGGTGGTCCCCTACTGCCCGCGCTGCGGCACGGCGCTGGCGTCGCACGAGGTCGCGCAGGGCTATCGGGACGTCGTCGACCCCTCGGTGTACGTGCGCTTCGCGGTCGTCGAGGGGGCCGGCCCGGTGGAGCCGGGGGACGAGCTGCTCGTGTGGACGACGACGCCGTGGACACTCGTCTCCAACGCGGCGGTCGCGGTCGCCCCCGAGCTCAACTACGTCCGTGCGCGCGTAGGCGACGAGACGTTCGTCCTCGCCGAGGCGCTCGTGGAGCGCGTGCTCGGCGAGACCGCGACGATCGTCGATCGCTTCGCAGGTGCGGCGATCGAGGGGGTGCGCTACGCGCCGCCGTTCGCCTTCATCGCCGGCAGCGAGTACGGCCCGCTCGGCCACTCGGTCCTGCTCGGCGACTTCGTCACCGCCGAGGACGGCACCGGCCTCGTGCACACGGCGATCGCCTTCGGCGAGGACGACTACGCGCTCGGCCTGCAGCACGGGCTCACCGTGGTCAACCCGGTGAAGCTCGACGGGACCTACGACGAGCGGATCGGCGCGTACGCCGGGCGCTTCGTCAAGGACGCAGACCACGACCTCGTCGAGGAGCTCCGAGCCCGCGGCCGGCTGTTGAGGGCCGTCCCCTACGAGCATTCCTACCCCCACTGCTGGCGCTGCGGCACGCCCCTGCTCTACTACGCCAAGCCCTCCTGGTACATCCAGACGTCGAAGCTGCGCGCGCAGCTCGAGGCCGCCAACGAGGCGATCGCCTGGCACCCGCCGCACATCAAGCACGGGCGCATGGGCGACTGGCTGCGCAACAACGTCGACTGGGCGCTCTCCCGTGAGCGCTACTGGGGCACGCCGCTGCCGGTCTGGCGCTGCGAGGAGGGGCACACGCACTGCGTCGGGAGTCTCGCCGAGCTCAAGGAGCTCTCCGGCGTGCGCCTGGAGGACCCGCATCGCCCCTACGTCGACGACGTCGCCTTCGCCTGTCCGCAGTGCGCGGGGCCGATGCGGCGCGTCCCCGAGGTCATCGACGTCTGGTTCGACTCGGGATGCATGCCCTTCGCGCAACATCACGCGCCCTTCGAGCACGAGGAGCGCTTCGCGCGGATGTTCCCGGCGGACTTCGTCTGCGAGGCGCTCGATCAGACGCGCGGCTGGTTCTACTCCCTGATCGCCGTCGGGACGCTGCTGTTCGACCGCGCGCCGATGGAGCACGTCGTCTGCCTCGGGCTGATCCTCGACGAGCGCGGCGAGAAGATGTCGAAGTCCAAGGGAAACATCGTCGAGCCGTGGGGCGTCATCGACCGCTACGGCGCGGACGCGCTGCGCTGGTACTTCTTCACCTCCAAGCAGCCCTGGGACGGCTACCGCTTCTCGGAGGACGCCGTCGGCGAGGGGGTCCGGCTGTTTCTCAAGCAGCTCTGGAACACCTACGCGTTCCTGCAGACCTACTCCGCGGAGGACACCGTCGCAGGCGCGGAGTCAGAGCTCGACCGCTGGGTCCTCGCGCGGCTGAGCGAGACGGTGAGCGAGGCCACGGCGCGCCTGGACGAGTACGACGCGACCTTCGCCGGGCGCGCGATCCAAGCCTTCGTCGACGACCTGAGCAACTGGTACGTGCGCCGCAACCGCCGGCGCTTCTGGGCCGGCGACCCCGTCGCCTTCGAGACGCTGCGCACCTGCCTGCTGACCGTCGCGCAGCTGCTCGCGCCGTTCACGCCGTTCGTCGCCGACGAAATCTGGGAGGGGCTCGAGGGCGGCGGCGCCTCCGTGCATCTCTCCGACTGGCCGGTGCCCGGGCCGCGCCGGGAGGAGCTGCTGGCCGCGATGGCGATCGCGCGAGACACCGTGCGCATGGGACTCAGCGCGCGAGGGGCCGCGAAGATCAAGCTGCGCCAGCCGCTGCGCGAGGCGGTCGTGGTCGCGGCGGGGCCCGAGCGCGCGGCGATCGAGGCGCACGCGGAGGTCGTCCGCGAAGAGCTCAACGTCAAGGCGCTGCGCTTCGTCGCCGGCGCCGAGGAGCTCGGCTCCTACGCGCTGAAGGCCAACTACCGCACGCTCGGGCCGCGCTTCGGCCCGCGGATGCCGCTCGTGGCGGCGGCGATCGAGGCGCTCGACGCGCAGCACGTCGCGGTGGTCCTGCGCGACGGCGGGACCGTCGGGGTCAACGTCGACGGTCACGAGCACGAGCTGACCGCGGACGACGTCGCCCTCCAGATGCAGCCGCTCGACGGCTACCAGGTGGAGCGCGAGGGGGCGCACGCGGTCGCGCTCGACCTCGCGATCGACGAGGAGCTGCGCGCCGAGATGCTCGCGCGCGAGGTGGTGCGCGCGGTGCAGGGCGCGCGCAAGGACGCCGGCTTCGACGTCTCCGATCGCATCGCGCTCGAGCTCGGCGGCGACCCCGAGCTGGTCGCGGCGGCGCGCGCGCACGAGGCCTACATCGCGGCGGAGGTGCTCGCGGTGACGGTGGAGTGGGAGAACGCGGGTGGGGCGAGTCTGCGCATCGCGGACAAGGAGTTGCACGTCTCCGTCACGCGCGCGTGACCGAACTGCGCAGCCCGGGGCGAACGCGCGGCTGATCGCCCTAGGAGTCGTGACGAACGATTTCGACAGGAGGCAGCGCGTGGACGACGAGACGCTGGTCGCGGTGGTGCAGGGCATCCCCGAGGGGTGCTGGATGAGCTACGCGGATGTGTGTGCCGCCGCGGGCGGCAGCGCGCGACAGGCGCTCGGGCTCAACGGCCGCCTGACGCGCCTGGACTGCCCGGGCGCGTGGCGGGTGCTCAAGGCGAACGGGACGATCGCGCCCACGGCGCTCGGCGCTCCGGAGCGCGTGCGCGAGCAGCTGCTCGAAGAGGGCGTCGTCTTCGAGGGCGGCAAGGCGCGGCCCGAGCAACGCCTACGGCCCGCGGAGGGCGTGGCGGCCGAGGCGGCCGCGCGGGAGGCCGCGGACGCGCGTCGCGCGGAGGAGCGCGCGCTGCGCGAGGAGGGCTCCGAGCCCGCGGGGACGAGCTGATCGGCGCAACGGCAGCATCGCGCCGCCGTCACGGCGGTGCGAGCGGTCTACCTCGCGCTATGTGCGAGATAGACCGCGCGCTCCCGCCTCGGCGCTCGCGCCGCCTACTTATCGTCCTCGTCGGTCGCGTTCGTCCCGATGATGCGCTCGTGCCGCGGGCGCGGCATGCGGGACGTGCGGCCCTTGATCGACTTCCAGATCGACTCGTTGAGCGCGATCTCCGGGCCCCGGTCCTCCTTGGAGAGGTCCCAGGTCGCCGCGGCGCGGGCCATCGGCGCCGCCGCGCCGTTGATCGGCGCGTTCGGCTCGCCGAAGGCCACCACATCGGGCGTCAGCGCCGTGTACGGCGTCGCGTCGGGGTGGGAGACGAACGAGTCCCGCAGCCGGTTGACGCGGGCTACTTCGCCGGCCCGCCCCGCGGATGGTCAGCAGGCGGACCTCAGGCCGCCCCGCGGCCTGCCGGGCGCTACGCCAACGCGGGCTCGAGCTGGGCCTCGAGCTTCTTCTTGGGGTAGGCGCCGATGATCTTGGTCGCCGGCTGCCCCGCCTTGAAGAGGATCATCGTCGGGAGCGAGAGGATCTGGAACTGGGCGGCGGTCTGCTGGTTCTCGTCCACGTTGACCTTGACCACGCGCAGGCCGCGCTCCTCGGAGATCTGCTCGAGCACCGGCGACACGGCGCGGCACGGGCCGCACCACGGCGCCCAGAAGTCGACCAGGACGGGCTCGAGGCTCTCGATGACCTCGGCCTGGAAGTTCGCGTCGGTGACGTCTGCGACGCTGGCCATGGCTACGCCACCACCGGCTCGATCTCGCCGATGAGCTTCTTCTTCGGGAATGCCCCGACGATCTGCTTGGCGGGCTGCCCGGCCTTGAAGATGATCATGGTCGGGATCGACATCACGCCGAACTTCGCGGCGGTCTGCTGGTTCTCGTCGACGTTCAGCTTCACGATGCGCAGGTCGTCACGCTCGGAGGCGATCTCCTCGAGCACCGGGCCGACGACGCGGCACGGCCCGCACCAGGGCGCCCAGAAGTCCACGAGGACCGGCTGGTCGGCCTCGATGACCTCGGCCTGGAAGTTGGCGTCTGTGACGTCGGTGACGGCGATGCCCATGGGATGCTCCTGGGGGAGAAGGGACGTTTCCGTCCACTATACAAAGTGAAGCGACGTCTCCCCGCTCCGTCTACCCGCGCAGCGCGAGGACGATCTGCGGAGAGACGTAGACCTCGACGAACGCCGCGATCACGAGCACGGGGATGGCGATGGTCACGGTGACGATCGTCGCGGCGAGCAGCTCGTGCCAGTCGCCGCGGCGGCTGGCCACGATCCACGCCGCGAGCGGCAGGAACAGCGCCAGGAGCTCGGGGAGCGCGTGGGGCAGCAGGCCGAGCAGCAGCAGCGCCGGGGAGATGCCGCCCTGCTGGGCCAGCGTCGCCGCGCCGGCGCCGAGCGCGAAGGCCTGGGTCGCCAGCGAGAACGCCGTGGCCGCGACGACGAAGACGATCGCCAGCGGCCCCGCACGGTCGTGGACGCGGCGGTAGAAGCCGGAGTGCTGATCGGCCTGCTCGGGCAGCGAGGAGCCGGCGATGAAGCCCGCGACGCAGGCGAAGCCGTGCAGCGCGAGCACCAGGGCGTTGCGCTTGAGCACCTCGCCGACGGCGCCGAGGCTGGCGGGCTCGGTCAGGCCGGCGAAGGAGATCCGTGAGGCGTCCGGCTGCATCACGCTGCCGATGACCAGGACCGAGAGCAGCAGCCCGACGGTGATCGCGAAGGCGCCGACGAGCCAGTCCTTCAGGACCGGCCACGGCGCGGCGTTCCAGCGCGCGAGCGTCGTGCGGGTGTGCTGGAGGCCCTGGACGAGCGCGAGGTCGGAGACGGCGGGCATCGCGGACGCATCGGCGCACCGGCCCGCGGCCTTGAGGCGCCCGGCGCGGAGCTGGCCGGGCCCAGCGTGGCGCCTGATGGAGCCCCACGCGCCATCAGGCGCCACGGAGCCGCCGCGGTCAGCCTCCGCGGCGCCGCAGCCCCGGCACCATGAGCACGGCCTCCGCGGCGATCCGCCAGTTCATCTTCGACGTGCCGTGCCGGCGGTCGCGGAACGTGATCGGCACCTCGTGCACGCGGAAGCCCTGGCGGATCGTGCGGTAGGTGAGCTCGACCTGGAAGGCGTAGCCGTGGGAGCGGACCGACGGGAGGTCGACCGCGCGCAGGACCTCCGCCCGGAAGCACTTGAAGCCGCCGGTCACGTCGCGGACGCCGAGCCCGAGGACGCGGCGCGCGTACCAGGAGCCGCCGCGCGAGACCAGCCGGCGGACGAGGCTCCAGTCGCTCACGCCGCCGCCGGGGACGTAGCGCGAGCCGAGCGCGAGGTCGACCGGGCCCCGGACGGCGTCGAGCAGCCGCGCGAGGTCGGCGGGGTCGTGGGAGAAGTCCGCGTCCATCTCGATCACGAACGCCGCGTCCTCGTCGAGCGCGCACGCGAACCCGGCGAGATACGCCGGCCCGAGGCCCTCGCGCTCGGCCCGGTGGAGCACCGACACCGCTCCGAGCTCCTCCGCGAGCCGGTCGGCGATCCGGCCCGTGCCGTCCGGCGAGTCGTCGTCGACGACGAGGATCCGGTGCCCGTCCGGGGCGGCGCGGCGCAGGACGGCGTCGGCCGCGCGGACCACCGCCTGGATGTTCTCGGCCTCGTCGTAGGTGGGGAGGATCAGCCACGCGGCGCCGGGCATCGCGGCCGTACCCTAGGGGCCGCATGACGGACACCGCCGCCCGCCCGGATCCGCCGAACGCAGCGGTCGCCGCGCTCTTCGACGAGCTCGCGGACCTCTACGAGCTCGACGGCGCCTCGATCCACCGGGTGCTCGCTTACCGCAACGCGGCCAAGACCGTCCGGGAGGCGCCGCGCTCGATCGCCGCGCTCACCCGGGAGGGGAAGGTCACCACGCTCCCGGGGATCGGCAAGACGCTCGAGGAGAAGGTCAACGCGCTGCTGGCGACCGGCTCGATCCCGGCGGTCGAGAAGCTCCGGGCGAAGTTCCCGCCCGGCCTGGTGGACATGACGCGGCTGCCCGGCCTGGGGCCGAAGAAGGCCCGCAGGCTCTTCGACGAGCTCGGCCTGGACTCGCTGGCGGCGCTGCGCGAGGCGGCCGAGACGGAGCGCCTGCGCGACGTCAAGGGCTTCGGGGCGAAGTTCGAGGCCTCGGTGCTCGCCGCGCTCGACGCCGGTCTCGGCGACCGGCCCGCGCCGCGGATCCTGCTGCACAAGGTGCTGCCGATCGCCGACGGGATCGTCGCGGCGCTCCGCGCCCACGCGGCCTCGGAGAAGGTCGAGCTGGCCGGCAGCGCGCGGCGCCGCGCGGACTCGTGCAAGGACCTCGACATCATCGCCACGGCCTCGGATCCGGCCGCGCTGATCGCGGCGTTCGGCGCGCTCGACGTCATCGAGTCGGTCAGCGGTATCCCCGGCCAGAACGCCGCGCGCGCCCGGACCCACACGGGCGTGCCGGTGGATCTGAAGGTCGTCGAGCCCGATCAGTTCGGCAACCTCCTGCAGCACTTCACGGGCTCCAAGCTCCACAACGTCTCGCTGCGCGAGGCGGCGGTCCGCCGGGGGCTGCACGTCAGCGAGTACGGGCTGCTCGACGACGCGACGGGCGAGACCCACCGCTGCGCGACCGAGCACGAGGTCTACGAGCGCCTCGGGCTGCCGTGGATCCCGCCCGAGCTGCGCGAGGACCGCGGCGAGCTCGCGTTCCGCAGCGCCGACGAGGTGCCCGTGCTGGTCGAGCAGGCCGACCTGCTCGGGGACCTGCACATGCACACGACGGCCTCGGACGGTCGCAACTCGATCGAGGAGATGGCGCAGGCGGCGCGCGCCCGGGGCCTGCGGTACATCGCGATCACCGACCACTCGGCGACGCACGGCTTCAACAACCACGTCCCCGCGGACGAGCTGCGGCGCCAGATCGAGCGGGTGCGCGCGGTCAACGCCTCCCTCGACGGCATTGAGGTGCTCATCGGGACCGAGACGAACATCGGCACCGACGGGAACCCGGACTACCCCGACGAGCTCCTGGCCGAGCTCGACTGGGTGATGGGCTCGATGCACACCGCCTTCGGCACCGATCCGACGCGCCGCCTGATCACCGCGTGCGAGCACCCGTGGATCGACTGCATCGGCCACCCGACGGGGCGCAAGATCGAGGCGCGCAAGCCCTACGACGTCGACATGGAGCAGGTCATCGCCGCGGCCGTGCGGACGGGCACGATGCTCGAGATCAACTCCGCGCCCGACCGCCGCGACATGAACGACCTCCACGCCCGCGCGGCGCGTGACGCCGGCGTGCGCATCGTCGTCGACTCCGACGCGCACGGCACGAACACGCTCGGGATCACCGTGTGGGGGATCGCGACGGCGCGGCGCGCGTGGCTGACGAAGGCCGACGTCGCCAACACGCTGCCGTGGGCCGACTTCGCGCCGCTGCGCAAGCGCGCCGGAGCTGCGAAGCGCTGATCGGCGACCTCGCGGTCTCCTTCGGGTATCCACGAAGGAGACCGCACGGTCAGCGGAGGAGGCGAGGCAGCAGCTCCTCCGCGACGACGCGGTCGGCCGCCGCGCGGGAGAACGGCGTGAGCGCAGCGGCGGCACGGACGGCGTAATCGAGCGCCGCCGGCGACGAGAGCCCATGAGGACCCGCGGGGTGAGCGCTCATGGGCGCTCGACCCTTCGGGGCGTCGGGCGCGGTCGCCGCGAGCGCCGCGCGGAGCGCCGCCGCGAGCCCCGCGGCGCCGGTGCCCTCGTCGGCGACGAACCTCGCGTCCAGCGCCCGGGCCAGCGGGAGCGCGGCGTAGGGGCCCGGCGCCGCCGTGGTCACCAGCGCGCAGCCGTCCGCGAGCGCCTCGAGCGGCGCGATGCCGTAGTCCTCGCGCCGCGGCGCGGTGACGTAGACCCGCGCGCGACGCAGGAGCGCCCGGTAGTCGGCGGGCGGCAGCGGCCCGGCGACGCGGACCGACGCGGGGAGCGGCCCGCCGCGGCCCCCCGCGGCCCACGCCTGCGCCACGAGCGCCGCGTCCACGCCCGCGACGACGAGCTCGTCCGCTCCCCCCGTCGTCCCGCCCGGGGCCGCGGCCGCCCACGCGCCCAGCACGCGATCGAGGCCCTTCTTGCGCCAGTTCGCCCCGTAGGTGACCGCGGCCACGTCACGCGGCCCGTCGGCCGAGCCGGACGGCTCCACGGGAACGGGGACGACGACGACGCGATCCGGGTGCGGGGCCGGCCTCCCCTCGAAGGCCGACGCCGCCTGCGGCACGAGCAGCGGCGCCTGCGCCAGCCGGCGGGCCTCGACGGGCCGCTGCCAGAGCCCGTGGCGACCCGGCCGGGTCGCGGCGGCGAGCGCGTCGAAGCGGATCGCGCCGGGGCGCGGCCACAGCAGCGCCGCGGTCGTGGTCGAGTACACGACCGCCCGCGGCGACGACGCGGCGATCCCGCTGATTGCCGCCCCGCGCGCCGCGCGCGCCCACGCCAGGTCGGTCGCCACGAACGTCCGCACCGCCCGGGGTGGCCGGGCGGTCACGCGGGTCACCGAGGCCCCGGCGCGCTCCAGCGACGCCGCCAGCTCGTCCTCGGCCGCGCGCAGCCCGGCGGTGGAGCCGAGGCAGACGAGGAGCAGGTCGGTCATCGCGCAGCACACCCTGCCACTAGCCTCCGCGCCGCGTGACCGGCACCCTGATCAACGTCGCGACCGTGCTGCTCGGCGCGCTCGTCGGCACCCTCCTCGGCGCCCGCCTGCCCCGGCGCGTCCAGGACCGGGTGCTCGCCGGCCTCGGCCTGGTCACGCTGGTGATCGGCGTCGAGCTCGCGCTCACCTGGCGCGACACCAACACGCTGTTCGTCCTCGGCGGCGTCCTGCTCGGGGGCATCGCCGGCGAGGCCCTGCGCATCGAGCAGCGCCTTGCCCGGCTCGGCGACCGCCTCCAGGCGGCGAGCGGCCGCGACGCCTCCGGGACGTCGACCGTCTCGGAGGCGTTCTTCACCGCGAGCCTGCTGTTCTGCGTCGGCCCGCTCACGGTGGTCGGCGCGATCCAGGACGGCCTCACCGGGAACTACGACGTCCTCGCGACCAAGGCGGTGCTCGACGGCTTCGCCGCCGCCGCGATCGCCGCGTCGCTCGGCCCCGGCGTCGCGTTCGCCGCGCTCTCCGTCCTCGTCGTCCAGGGCGCGATCGCGCTGAGCGCGGGCCTCTTAGAGGACA
Organism: Solirubrobacterales bacterium; assembly: GCA_038321325.1. Classification (GTDB taxonomy): domain Bacteria; phylum Actinomycetota; class Thermoleophilia; order Solirubrobacterales; family Solirubrobacteraceae; genus Paraconexibacter. The sequence continues at coordinate 23,817 of JBBQEV010000022.1, read as the reverse complement.
TCCTCGCCGTGGGCTCGGAGGCGCTGGCCGCGCTCTCCAGCGCGGGCGGCGTGCTCATCGTCGCCATCGCGCTCAAGCTGCTGGCGATCACCGACCTGAAGGTCGGCAACTTCCTCCCCGCCCTCGTCTTCGCCCCGGCGCTCGTGGGTATCGCCAGCCTGTTCTGACGAGCGTGAGCCCATCGTCCTCGCCGCTCGCGGACACGCGGGCCTACCCCTCGGGGGTCGTCGTCCAGACCTCCGGCCGTGCGCGTCAGCCCGCGTCGTAGTGCCCCGGCCACTGCGCGTGGGGGATCCGCGTGATGTCACGAATCTCCCCGTGGCTGCCCCACTCGTTCGCGCCCATCCGCGAGAGCGGCCGCAGCCGTCGCACCGCCGGGCGCCCGTCCTCGAGGGCGTCCTCGCTGACCACCGCGTGCACCACGCGCCCGAAGACGACGGTCGAGTTCCCGAACGAGAGCGTCGCGTGCAGCCGGCACTCGAGCGCCGCGGGCGACGCGGCCACGCGCGGGGGCGCGACCCGGAGACTCGCCTCCCGCTCGATCCCCACCGCGTCGAACTCGCTGACCTGGGGCGGGAAGTCGGTGCCGGTCGCGTTGACCTGCTCGAAGAGCGACTCGGGCGTGAAGGAGATCACGAACTCGCCCGTGGCCTCGGCGTTGGCCAGCGAGTCCTTGCGGCCGACGGAGGTGAACTGCACGACGGGCGGTCGCACGCAGGCCACGGTGAAGAACGAGTGCGGCGCGAGGTTGTCGACCCCCTCGGCCGAGCGCGTCGAGACCCAGGCGATCGGCCGCGGGACGATCACCGAGTTCAGCAGCCGGTAGAACGCGGACGGGTCGGTCTCGGCGGGGTCGAAGTGGGCGCGCATCCGGCCCAAGCTACGGCGTCCGCCCGGCCTCGGGCACCTCACGGCGCAGCCCCGGCATCCGCACGAGCCTGACCGGCGCGAAGGGGGACGTCGGCTCGACGTAGAAGGTGACGCCGTCGCGCTCCTCCACCGCGGTGACCGCCTTGTCCTGGAAGCGCCACGCGAGCGCCCAGATGATCGCGAAGCCGGCCGCGATCCCCGGCACCTGCGGCGCGAGGAACGCGAGCGCCCCCGACACCGCGGTGGCGAGCAGGAGCGGCCAGAGCCGGTTGACGATCGTCGGCCATGGGCGCTCCTCGGGCATCGCCGTGGCCGCGCGCGACTCCGCCAGCGCCCGGGCGATCGGCGGGGTCGTCGAGGCCTGGCGCCCCAGGAACGCCCCGATTACCGACGCGACGAGCCACCACCCCGCGGCCTGGACCGCGACGCTCGAGCCCGGGTCGTTCGCCGTGCCGACGGCGCACGCGGTGGCCAGCGCCGTCGCCGCCCCGGCGCTCAGCAGCACGGTGGTCCGGAGCAGGTCGGCGAAGCGCACGGCGTGGCTCTACGCGAGCGCGACGAGCAGGTCCCGCACGCCCGCGGGCCCGTCGACCATGAGGTCGGCGGCGGCCTCGAGCTCCGGCGGCGTCTCGTCCGAGCGCACCCCGACGCACACCGCGCGCCTCAGGCGGCCGTCCTCCACGAGCGTCCGCAGGCCGGAGAACGCGTCGAGGTCGGTGCGGTCGTCGCCTACGTAGAGCGCGACGTCGAGCCCCTCGTCGGCGAGCAGCCGGACGATCCCCCGGCCCTTGTCCATCGCGACGGGTGGGCGCACTTCGAGCACCTTGCGCCCCCAGTGGGTGTGGAACCCCTCCGCCTCGGCGCGGTCGGCGAGCGTGTGCACCGCGGCCTCGGCGGCGGCCTCGTCGGGCGCGCCGCGCCAGTGGAACGCCGCGATCGCCTGCTTGTCCTCGGCGCGCACCCGGAGCCGGTCGAGCTCCTCGGTCTGCGCCTTGGACGCCCAGGCGCGGACGCGCGCGCTCCATTCCGCGACCTCCGGGTCGACCTCGGCCTCCGTGGCGCCGCCGCGCAGCACCTCGGTGCCGTGGTTGCCCAGATAGGTGATCGAGCCGAGCGAGACGATCCGCCGCGCCACCGCCGCGCGCCGGCCGCTGACGCACGCGACGACGCCGTAGCGCTTGGCGATCGCGATGAGCGGCATGCGCGTCGGCTCCGGGACGTGGGCGTCGTCGGCGTGGCGCACGATGGGCGCGAGCGTGCCGTCCACGTCGAGCAGGACCCCCGCCTTGCGCGGGTCGGCGAGGAGCGGCGCGAGCGCGTCGGCGAGCGAGGGGACCGGGGCCATCTCCTCCCTAGTATGGCGTCATGCCGCGCCGCCGAACCCTCGCGCTGGCGGCGATCGGGACGGTGGCCGGGCTCTTCTCCGGGCTGTTCGGCGTGGGCGGTGGCGTGGTGATGGTGCCGCTGCTGGTGCTGTGGCTCTCCTACGGCGAGCGGGAGGCCGCGGGCACCTCGCTGGCGGCCATCGTGGTCATCGCGACCGCCGCGACGCTCACCCACGGCGCCTACGGCAACGTGCGCGTCGCCGAGGGGCTGCTCGTCGGCCTCCCGGCCGTCGCCGGGGTGCTCCTGGGCACGTGGCTGCAGCAGCGCATCGCGCCGCGCACCATCCGCCTCCTGTTCGCGGGGCTGCTCGCCGCCAGCGCCGTCGAGCTGCTCGTCGGATGATCGTCGCGGCGGTCATCGGCCTAGTCGCGGGCGTCGCGGCAGGGCTGCTCGGCATCGGCGGCGGCGCCCTGTTCGTACCGGCGCTCGTGCTCCTCCTCGACCTGCCGCAGGTCGACGCGGAGGCCACCTCGCTCCTCGCGATCATCCCCGTGGCGCTCGTCGGCGCCGTGCAGCAGCACCGCTACGGCAACGTGCGCGTCCGCGACGGCCTGCTCGTCGGCGCGCTCGCGATCCCGTCGGCGGCGCTCGGCGTGGCGGTGGTCAACGCGGTGCCCGAGCGCGCGATCGAGGTCGCCTTCGCGGGCCTGCTGCTCTTCGTCGCCGCGCGGCTCGTGCGAGGAGCACCGGCGGTGGACGAGTGAGGGGCGGTAGCGGTCGATCTCAGGGCCTGATCACCGCTCGGTCAGGGAAATTCTGGAAGGTTCGACCAGCTAGCATCGATCACGTCGAACGCTCGCTCCGCGGGCTCTCGGCGACAAGGCCCCTCCGGGGATGGCGGATGGGGATTCCCACCGCGACCACAACCAACCACCCCGATTGAGCCTGTCTCCGCGGAACGCGGTCTGGCTCGGTCGAGCTCACTCTCCTGCAGCGAGCGAAATCCCGCCGCCGCGGCCGACGTGTTTAGCGCGCGATCGAGAACTCACCTACGGCAAAGCCGCGCGGATCGCTCGCGGAAACGCGGATGCTCGCGACCGTGCGACCGCCGACGCCGTAGAAGCCGAAGAACCGTGCGCCCGATCGGCCTTGGATGTCCACCGGCTCGGACGAGGTGCCGTCGTTCGCAATCGCCTCCACTGTAAAGCTGGCGAACGTGTTGGGTTCGGCGTAGAACGCGAACGCCTTGGTGCCCGTCGGCATGGTGATCTCGACGGAGGGGTCGTCGCCCGACGACGGAGCGCTAGCGAAGTAGACGTCGCCTTGGTAACCGTGGCTCCACGTCGCCCACGAACCCGGTACGCGTCGGTGCCCAACGGCTGGATCGAACAGGATCCTGCCGGCGGCGTCGTTGACATCCGAGACGTTCGCGGTGCCGCGAGTGTCTGTGCCAAAGGCACTCAACGTGTGTGGGCCTAGGCGACCGGTCGAGGCACCGGTGCCGGGGCCGCTGTCGAAGACGAGGCTCGGGCACTCGACCGCGGTGCGGGCGTCGAGGCGGGGGATCGAGCCCGAGAAGGCGATCCTTGGGACATCGGCGCCGTTGCGCATGGCAGGCACGTTGTCGTCACGCTTCGTGGCGGAGCCGGTCGTCAAGCCGGACGTCCCCGTGATGCAGCCGGCTGCGCGGCTTGCGCCGTACTCGGGGTGGCGAGCTCGCACTAGGGCGGCGACGCCCGCGACCGCCGGAGCGGCCATCGAGGTCCCGTAGAAGATCTCGTCCTTGCTGAGGCGGTCGCCGTAGGCCTGGCAGTTGAAGACGCCGAAGCAGGACTTCACGAGCGTCGAGAAGATCGCGCTCTCGCGTCCTCCCTCGTTGACGCGGACGCCGCCCGGCGCTGCCACTTCGATCTCGTCGCCGAAGTCCGAGAATCGTGCGAGCTGCCCACTCTCATTCGTCGCCGCGACGGCGATGACGTTCCCGAGGTCGGCGTTCAGTCCCCACGCACTTGGCACCCCGGGGGCGCAGTTGTTTCCCGCCGAGACCGTCCAGACGATGTCGCGGCCAACGGCGCCGCGCATCAGCTTGCGCATCTCGTCGGCGTAGTCGCTCGCCGCCTCGATGGCGTCGCTCTGACCTGAGGGGCTGGCACACCCGGGGGTATTCCAGCCCATCGAGATGTTGATGACCTTGACTCCGGGCTCCTTTGCGAGCTTGATGGCGCCTTCGAAGAGCCCCTTGTCCGAGCCATCGGATGGCCCCTGGCCGCGTGTCACGATCGAGCATCCCCAGGCGAAGCCGACCAAGCCCTTGCCGTTCTGCTTGGCGCAAGCGGTCCCCGCGACGTGGGTGGCGTGGGCTCCTGGGCCTCCTCCTCCAAGGTCTTTGACAACGTCGAGATCCTCGTGACCGCCGAAAACGGTGCCCTCGTCGAGGATCCCGACTTTGACGCCGGTACCAGTGCTCAGGTCCCATGCTTCGCGTGCTCGGGCGGTGGTGAAGGGCCACGTGGCCTCCCGCCCGTCGTCGGCCCAGTCGCTCGGCTCCGCAGTCGTCGAGACCACCCCCAGCCGGCTCTCGCTGACGTCGGTCACGCCCGCCTGTCCTTCCAGTGCCGCGCGCCGCGCGACGAGATCCTGGGGTCCACGCCAGCGCACCTCGTAGACGCCAACGTTGTCGAAGCCGCCGGAGATCTCGCCCGCCACCGCCGCCGCGGCGTTCTGCGCCTGCGCGCGATCACCGGGCTCGTCCGGCGTCCCCAGGGAAATGACCATCTCGTCCCGGAGCACAGCGCCGCCGGACGCGAGCGGCTGAGCGGCTGATGCCCGTGCGGCGTTCGGTGCCGTGAAATCCTCGAGCGGCCCGTTCGGCGCCGCGAGGCCCCGCACCGCAAGAGGCACCGTCAGGACGAACGCCCGGTCGCACTCGCCGCTACGAAGGCAGCCGAAGCCACGCACGGTCAGCGTTCGCGAACCCAGGTCGGCGGCGGCGTCCGCCTCCACGGCCACGCCCTGATCGGCAACCAGCGCGATGACGCCCCGCGGTGCGCCTTCAACCGCCGTCAGCCGCTGCACGGCCGCCAGCTCACCTGGCAGCATGACTAGGCCCCGCGAACCGAGTGCGACGGTCAACGCCGGTGTTGCGCTGGTGAACGGACCAGGCGAAGCCGGCGGCGCGCTGGTGGACGGACCGGGGGACGCTGGCGGCGCGATCCGTTTGCGCACCGTCACGCGAATCACTGCCGTGCGCACACGCGAGCGGCGGTCGCGGACGGCGACGCGGAGGCGGAACGTCCCGCTGCGCTTGTAACGGTGCGCGATGCGGCGAACGCCCAGCTTGCGGCCGCGCACCTGACTGCCATCGCCGAACGAGACGACGTGACGGAAGACCCGCTTGCCACGCAGCGTAAAGCGCATCACCTCGCCGACGGTCGAGGTCCGCGGACCGGTCACGCGTACGCTCGCCGCGGATCGCGCCGCGCCGTCGGCGGACACGACGACGGATCCACCGAGCGTCGCCGCGACCAGACACATCGCCACGCTCCCGAAGACTGCCTCCCAGCGCTTCATATGGCCGAGCATTACAGATCAGTCTCAAGCCGGGAGGCCGAATCGCGTCGCCCAGCCAGTACCCGCAGCGAGATGTGCGTGTAGGACACTGCTCCCCATGTCGAACTGGCCGCCGGAGTGCTACCAACGAGCGACTGCGTATCTGACTGACCCGGCGGGGCGACTTCTCGTGTTCGTTCACGTCGGCGACCCCGGGCCGGGTACGCAGGTGCCGGCTGGAGGGGTCGAGCCGGGCGAGGCGGTCGACGTGGCCGTGCGGCGCGAGCTCGTCGAGGAGTCCGGCATCACGGATGCGGTCATGGTGCGCAAACTCGGCGAGTGCTGGTACCGGGCGCAACCAGGACGCATCCCCGCTGGTCTTGAAGGAGCAAGTCCAGCATGCGTTTCACCTGCAGCTGCCAAGAACGCCCGGCGAGGAGACCTGGGAGTGGGATGAATGTTCCGGCGGCGAGGTGGCGGTGACTCGCTTCGCCTTGCGATGGGTTTCGCTCGGCGACGCCGCGGATCTGCTCTGGCCGATCCAGGCGATGTGGCTCGAATCTCTTAGGCTGTCCATCGCCGAACCTCGACGCTGACTGCCGCCGGCCAGCTCGGTCTGGTGAGCGTCAGACGAGCCCGTGCTCGAGCGCGCCCTTGACGGCGGCGTCGAGCGCGTTGACGCGGAAGAGCGCGAGCGCCTCGGGCGAGCCGAAGCGCCGGTGCGGTGCGGCGTCGGCGCCGTGGTGGGTGAGCACGCAGTGGGCGAGCTGGAGGTGCCGCGCCGCGTCGAGGCCTGAGGCGTGCTCCTCCAGCAGCCGCAGCCCGAGCTCGACGTGGCCGAGCAGCCGCCCCGCGTCGGAGAGCCCGATCTCCGCGCCGTAGGTGTACTCGCGCGTCTTGCCGAGGTCGTGCACGAGCGCCGCGGTGATGAGCAGATCGGAGTTCAGCCGCGGGTGCAGCTGGCAGGCCTCCAGCGCGAGCGTCCCCACCGCCACGGTGTGCTCGAGCAGGCCGCCGAGGTACGCGTGGTGGCCCGCGCGGGGGGCGCAGGGCGCCAGGCGCCAGGCTGCGCGGAGCTCCGTCTGGCCGAGGAGGTGGGCCAGGAGGGCCGCGTAGTCCGGATCGTGGACCTCTCCGGCGAGGTGCTCGAGGAACCCGTCGAGCTCGTCGAGGTCGCGGTAGGCGACGGGCAGGAAGCGCGCGGGGTTGGCGGTGCCCGGCGGCGCGGTCGCGATGTTGGCGACGTCGAGCTGGAGCTCTTCCCGGAAGCGCTCGACCGTCGCGCGGACGCGCACGAGCTCCCCGCGCTCGAAGCGCCCCGCGAGGCGGTCGGCGTCCTTGAACACGCGGCCGCCGATCGCGCCGGTGCGGTCGCGGAGCTCGAGGGTCAGGTACGGCGCCCCCGACTTCGTGGTCAGGCGGTCCTTGCGGGTGCAGGCGAAGATCGCGTCGACGGCGTCGCCGGCGCGGAGCGTCGCCACCGTCGTCTCCTCGCGCGTCGCCTCGTCGGTCATCGGCCCATGATGGCCCGTGCCGCGCGGCGGCCGCGCCCAGACCATTGGAGTACCGTGACCGGATGCAGCCCCTGATCTGGGAGAGCCGCCCCGACGGGCTCCGGGCACCCGCGCTCGTGTGCGCCTTCACGGGCTGGAACGACGCGGGCGACGCCGCCTCGGCCGCGCTCCAGTTCGTCGGTTCCGCGCTCAACGCGTCCCGCTTCGCCAGCATCGACCCCGAGGAGTTCTACGACTTCCAGGCGACCCGTCCGCGCATCCGCCTCGTCGAGGGCAAGAGCCGCGAGATCGATTGGCCCGAGGTGGAGATCTACGCCGCCCGCGTGCCGCGCGCGCCGCGCGACCTCATCCTGATGATGGGCCCCGAGCCGTCGTTGCGCTGGCGCACATTCATGCGGCAGATCGTCGAGCTCTCCGACGCGCTCGGCGTGCAGATGGTCGTCACGCTCGGGGCGCTGCTGGCCGACGTCCCACACACGCGCCCGGTGCCGGTCACGGGCTTCGCGTCCGACGAGGGGCTCGTCGAGCGCCTCGGGCTGCAGAGCTCGAACTACGAGGGACCGACCGGTATCACCGGCGCGGTGCTCGCCGCCTGCCAGGAGGCGTCGCTGCCCTGCGCGTCGCTGTGGGCGAGCGTCCCCCACTACGTCGCGGCGGCGCCGAACCCGAAGGCCGCGCTGGCGCTGGTCCGCAAGCTCGAGGGGCTCGTAGGGGTCTCGGTCGACGCCCAGGAGCTCGAGTCCGACGCCGGCCGCTACGAGGCGCAGGTCTCCACCGCCGTCGCGCAGGACCCCGACGTCCAGGCCTTCGTGGAGCGGCTCGAAGCCGCCGCGCGCGAGGAGGAGGCCGCCGTCGCGCCCGAGGAGCCCAGCGGCGACGTCATCGCCCGCGAGTTCCAGCGGTTCCTGCGCCAGCGGGGGCCGGGCGAGGCCTGACGGGCGCGCGCTTCGGTCTCCGGGTCCGCTAACAGGGCCGTGGCACCCGAGTAGTCGATGATGACGAACGACAGCATGTCGGCGTCGGGGAACAGGCGCGTGCTAGAGCCTGAACCTGGGGCGCTACGTCGGCACCGAGGTCTTCGAGGAGCAGCTCGCGGCCACGCACCTCGAGAGCCGCGAGCTCGCCGCTTGCCACGAGGGCTGCGAAGCTGGACGCCAGCGTCGATCCCGTGCTCACGCTGCTCTTGGCCCGGTGATCCTGCAAGCGCGCTTGACGGTCGCCGCCTCTCTCTAAAGCATTCGCGCCGATCGTTTATAGACGCGACGGTGCGCGTCGGCAGCTCGATGGAGCGCGGGATCGGCGCGGGGAAGTACGCCACGTACCCGTGGCGCCCGAGGGTGCGTCGCGCCTCGCCGAATGCGCTCGATTCGCAGTCGGAGAGCTCCACCGCCAGAACCGGTCGGGCTGTCCCACCTTCACGCATCCTCGAGGTGCGCTGTTACAACGCCCGCAAGACAACTGATCGTCCACCGATGTCCCGTGCGATGATCATGACCGGTGAGTCGACCGAAGAGTCTTCAGAAGATGGGCGCGCTGATCGACTCGTCCTTCAAGGTCGGTCTCTTACTTGCGGTGCTCGCGGTGTCGATGCTGACGGTCAGCGTGGCCATCGGCGACGGGGTCGGGCTCGCGATCGCGACCGTCGCGGGGCCGCTGCTGACCATCGCAATCGTCAACTTCGTGTTCGACCCGTTGGCGAAGAGTGCGGTCTTTGACGATCTGCAGGGCCTGCTAACCGTCGACCGCCAGTTGCGCGACGCCGGAGTGCGCGGTCTCGTCCCGAGCGACTCCACACGGACGGCCGACCTCCTCGAGGGTGCGCGGACCGTCATCGTGCTGCCTTGGCATCCGCTGCAGTGGGTCGACCGCGACTTCGATCCCCTATGCCGGCGCGCCCGCGACGAGGCGATAGAGGTCCGCGTGCTCGTGCCGGCTTACGACGGCCCGGGGCTCGAGAGCGTCGCCGATCGGACGGGCGTTTCGCGCTCGGTCCTGGAGGGACGACTCAAGACGCTGGCCGACGAGCTGTGCGCGGCGTGGGACCAAGTCGGCGTAGCTGGCGACTCGACGTTGAAAGTCCTGCAGTACAGCGGGACGGCCTCGGTCGGCTTGATGAGCACGAGCCGCGCCGTGGCCGTTGACGTTGGACCGGCGGTGCGCCGGATCGGCCTGAGCTCGAATAGCCAGCTATTCGTATTCGCTAGGCCGTCGGACACGGCGGCCTCGGTCGACGAGCAGATTAAGGCCCTCGTCGACGACGCAAGCGTCATCGGCGTGCGGCCGATCAGTTCACCAACGCCCGGCGTCGGCAGCTCCTGAGTCGAGAGAGGACGCGAGGATGAGCACACGACGAAGCGGCACGCGGACGGCCGAGCTGCGGCTGACAGAGCTGCTTGAACAGATCCATGTTCAAGAGATGGTCCTGCCGGAGTTCCAGCGCGACTTTGATTGGGGCGACGAGAGGGTCATCCAGCTACTGGCGACCGTCGCGCGTCGCTGGCCGGCCGGCAGTCTGCTGCTCCAGGAGTTCAAGGGCAAGACCTTCTACCGCCTGCGTGAGTTCGATGGGGGGCCTTCCGTCGACGAGTCACGCGTGCGATACGTCGTCCTCGACGGCCAGCAACGGCTGACAGCCCTCTACCACGCGATCTTCGATGCGGGGCCCTACGTCTTCGCGATCCGTGCCGGAGCCTTGACGGTCGACGCGACGGTCGACCAGCTCGAGGACGGGATTCGATCCTTCGAGCGTCCCGCCTGGGACAGCGGCTACCGTGATCGCCCCGTCAGCGTAGAGAATGACTGGATCCCGTTCTACGCCCTTCGTTCAGCGGCGGATTACTTCGGTTGGCGCGACCGGGCGCTGAGAACTGCCGATCCTGAGAGTCGGGAGATCGTAGCCGACCTGCTCACGGACGCCTACCGGCACGGTCTCGACTCCTTCCATAGCTACCTGATCCCAGCAGTGACGGTCACCGAGGACCTCGAGTCCGGCGCCATCGCTCGGATCTTCGAGCGTGTCAATCGGGGAGGCCTCACGCTCGGCGCGTTCGACCTAATGGTCGCCAAGACCTTCGAGCCGGGCTGGAACCTTCGCGAGCGCTGGGACGAGGCGCGCGCCGAACGTCCGCTCATCGAGGCGTTCTTCGGCGAGGACGGAATGCCCGTCATCCAGGTCATTGCACTCAAGGCGCGTGGCAGCGTGCGAGAGAACGACGTGCTGGGCCTCGAGGGCCTGGCGGTACGCCAGGACTGGGACGAGGCGCTGATGGCCTGCGAGCGTGCGGCCGGCTTCCTGCAACAGCACTGCGGGGTCCGCACGCGCGAGTGGGTCCCCTACCGAGGGATGATCATCACGCTGGCGGCCGTCGCCCTCGAGCACGACCTTGACGAGCACCGCAGCGCCCTCGTCACCTGGTATCTGACGCGCGCCTACGGACTCGTCTATGAGACGGCCAGCAACACAGTGACGGTCGAGCAGTACCACCAGCTCACGCGGGTGCTCGCGGGCACGGAACCCATGGCGCCGACCGCCGTGGCTGCTGCCGTCCTGCGTCAAGCCACGCGTAAGCGACGAGGAGCGCTGTGGCGCGCCTTCATGACGACGCTGACCATGAACGGCGCGCTGGACCCCGCCACGGGAGATCCTGTCGAGGACCCGCGCGGCGTGCCCCTGCTGCGCGATGAGCCTCCGTCGGCCCCCGGTCTCGAGCCACCGCGCCACCTCGTCCTGAACACGCTGCTCGCGGACAGGGCACGCGCCCGCGCCGTCGAGGAGGGTGGGCTCGTAGGTCTCGTTCGGGACCTCCGCGGCCTGCCTGCCGAGACCGCCGAGCGCGTACGCGCGTCCCAGCTCCTCGGCCCTTTCGAGACCGTGCCCGTGGGCTCCGAGTCCACAGGCCTGCTGATCGAAGCGCGACTCAAGGCGTTCGAGCGCTGGTTCAGAGACCAGGTGGGCTACGGGTTCGACTACGGCGCATCAGAGGACGACTCCGCTCAGGAGCGGTGATCGCGGTGGCGGCGTGAGACGTCTTGTGTCAACCTCTGGTTTGGGTGTGGCGTGTTGCCGCTCGGTGGCGGGCGGGGTCGTAGGGCGTGTCGTTCTGCCAGCAGGCCCAGAGGATGCGGGTCCAGGCGCGGCCGAGGGTGCGAATCGCGCGGGGGTGGTTCTGGCCTCGGGCGCGGGCGCGGAGGTAGACGTCTGCGGCCCAGGGGTTGGTGCGGCGGCCGGCGTCTGCGAGGACGCAGAACAGGTACTGCGATTCGTACTGCACGTTCTCGCATGAGTCCGATGCCGGCCCGACACGGCTCGCCGCGGTCGCCGCTGCGCACCCCCGCGAGGACGGGACAGGGAGCAGAATCCCTCGTCGACTTGACGCTGGTCCCACCTGTCAAGGATGAGCCAGTCCCGACGATGCCCCGCGTACACTTCTCCGCCGATGACGCTCGACGTTCTCGACCGCCTTGGCGTTCTCGTTGTCGAGGCGGCCGGCGCGGTCGCGTTCAGTGCGTCGCTGACGACCGCGGTCAGCGATCTGCAGCTCGAGGTCCGTGGTGTAGGGCCGATCGACCTTCCGGTGTCGCAGGAGCAGGCTCGGCAGCTCTGCCTGCTCGGCCGCGAGGCGCGCTACGGACGCGGGGAGCAGACCGTCGTGGATCGGCTCGTCCGGGACACGTGGGAGGTCCCCAAGAGCCGAGTGAAGATCGACAAGCGCCGATGGAACGAGACGCTCCTGCCCGTCCTCGATCGCCTACGTCGCGATCTCGGCATTGCGTCCGGCCGCCGGCTGACAGCGGAGCTTCACTCGATGCTGGTCTACGCCCCCGGGCAGTTCTTCGTCCAGCATCAGGACTCCGAGAAGGACGACGCGATGGTCGCCTCGCTCGTCGTCAGCCTGCCGTCGACGTTCAGCGGTGGCGCGCTAGAGGTCCAGCATGCCGGCGCGACCGCCAGGTACCGGGGATCGAAGAAGTCGTTGTCGTTCGTCGCGTTCTACAGCGACTGCCGCCACGAGGTGAAGCCGGTCAAGTCCGGATACCGGGTCGCGCTCACCTACAACCTGATTCTGCGAGACGACCCGGGCCAACCCGCGAGCGACGTCGACTCAGAGCTCACCGCCGAGGTCGGAAGCTGTCTGAGTGAGCATTTCGACACGTCCGGCGCGGATCGCCTCGTCTATCTACTCGACCATGAGTACACGCGCCGCGGGCTGGACTGGTCGCGGCTGAAGGGCGTCGACGGCCGGCGCTCGGCAGTGCTCGCCGCAGCCGCGGAGCGCGCGGGTTGCAGCGTCACGCTCGCCCTGGCGGATGTTCACGAGACGTGGACCGCGTACGACCGGGACGAGTACCGGAGATCGGGGTACCGGCACTGGGACGAAGGCAACGACGACGTCGGCAGCCCGTCCGGCTCCGACGAGTACGTGCTCGACGACCTCATCGAGTCGTCGATCACGCTCGAGAGCTGGCTCGAACCCGGTCGCGGCCGGGTTGAGACCGTCGGGATCGCCATCAGCGACGACGAGGTCTGCGCCAGCACGCCCACGGGCGAGCTGCAGCCGCACCAATCGGAGTACGAGGGCTACATGGGCAACTGGGGCAACACGCTGGACCGCTGGTATCACCGCGGAGCGGTCCTCGTGTGGCCGCGCAGCCGCGAGTTTGCGCTTCGCGCACAGGCGTCGCCGGCGTGGGCGCTCAGCGAGCTGACGGCTCGCGCACGACGGGGCGACGTGACCGGCGCCCGTGAGGCGGCCCGCGATCTGGACCCTTTCTGGGGCCGAGCCGCCGCGGCCGTCGAGGCGAGAGGCTTCTTCGGCAAGGCTATGCGCACGGCACGAGCCGTCGATGACCCGGCTGTGGCTGCGCTCCTTCTGGCGCCGTTTCACCTCGAGAGGCTCGCCGCGAGCCACGCTACGGCGCTATCGGCGCTGGTCGAGGCATACGGCGATCAGTGGGCGTGCGAGCTCGTGGTGGGATGGTCAGCCCGATGGCGATCGCACCATCATCAGCCCGGGAGCCCGGAGACGTGGATTGCCGCGTCGGGACAGCTGCTTCTGGCGCTTCGCGGCACCGGCGACGCCGGAGCCGCGTTCGCCGCCGCCGTGGTCAGGGAGTCATGGAAACGGCTCAGCAGGAGCGTCGATCAGGCCCGTGCGCTGACGTCGCCAAGCGGCCGCGATCAGGGGCTGTCCGACCTGGGCCATCCGATCGCGGCGATCATGGAAGGCGCGACGTTGGTCGGCGCGCGGGATGTGTCCGACGACATCGTCGGCGTCCTGTGCGGGGACGGCGACGTCAGCGGTTGCGCGATCACGGTGCTCAAGGTGACAGCGCCGGAGCGCTGGGATGCAGTGGGGCTCGACGGCGTGGCGGTCGAGTGCTCTGCGGTCCTACAGGCGCGCCTTGCCGCCCCGGCTCGTCGCAGCGACGACTGGTCGATTGAGCTCCCTCACGGGTGCGCGTGCGAGCTGTGCGCCGAACTGCGCGCGTTCCTCGAGACGCCCACCCAGTCGCGCATGGAATGGCCGCTGGCGAAGAACCGCCGTTCTCACGTCCATGCCCGGATCGACGTGGCGGAGATCGCGGTGCGTCACCAGACCCGGCGCGTCGGACGGCCATACACGCTTGTGTTGACCAAGACCGACGAGCTGTTCGATCGCGATGCTCAGCGGCGGCGTCGTGACGAGCAGGATCTGGCGTGGCTTCGACGCGGCCGGAGGAGCTGACGCGCCGTTGCGACCCGATGGGACGTCCGTCGCTATCTGGGGGTGACGCGAGCTTGCATGGCTACCAAGCCGAAGAAGAGCCGGGATTCGTCGCTGTCGACGGCGTCTACGAGCCCGACGACTTGTCGCGCGAGCGCAAGATGACCCAGCGTGTCTGGCCGCGTGAAGACAGCGCGATGGTCGTAGTCAGCCTGCTCTCGCTTCTCGTGCAGCTCGAGGAATCCCTCGGCGATCGCGGACGTCTCGGCGTCTATCGCTGCCACCCCGCCCGGAGCCAGCAGCGCAGTGATGTGGGCAGGGCAGCCGCCGCCGATCGTGCCGTCGAGCTTGCCGACCCACGTGGCGACGGTCCTGATGTCCCCGTGGGCGATCCAGCGTCGGACGCCGTCGCGAAAGTTGTCGTCCGCGGTTGCGAACACCTGTCGTGCTGCGCGATCACTGATCGCGTGGAACACAGCGTAGTACGCGGTCGACACCCCGCGGCGATGCGCCGTGTACGACGGACGTCCACGGCCCGGTTGGGTGGGCACGAGGAGGGTGGCGGCCGTCAGGAGCTTGTCCGGCTCGATCGGGTAGCTCGGCATCGGGCCGGGCCTACCCGGCGAAGGCGTCGACGGTCTCCGCTTCGCTCACAGGAACGAGCGTCAGGCTCACCGCTGGCAGCTCAAGCTCGCTCGCGCGCTGACCGAGAGCGTGGCGCAGATCGCGCACGCGCTCGACATCCCAGGTGTCGCCCGCCGGGTCGAGCACCAGTAGGACGAGTCGCACTACCGGTTCACCGTCGCGTCGCTCGTCCAGCGCCGCAACAGCTCGTCGGACGACGATCTCGTCGTCGCGGTAGGTGATCGCGAAGTCCTCGAGATCCTTCATGGCGGTGTCGGCCATGTCTCCAAGGCTACACCGCACGAGAGTCGATCATCGCGACGATTCTCGCCCGTCCGGGGGCGCGGATCTGGCCAGCTCGTCGAATCGGCTACGACTGCGAGCGGGACCCCGCTGCCCCGCCGCGTCATCCAGGCCGCGTGACGTCGGCGGGCCGCTGCGCGGTGTCGCGCTTCGGTCTCAGGCGCACCCTTCGACGTAGTCGACCTCCGGGATCCGTCCGGAGGTGATCAGCGTGATCCGCCGGGAAGCATCGACGTCGAAGACGATGCGCCGGCGACCCGTGGTCACCTTGAGGTAGGAGCCCCCAGGGATGTACGTGTGCCGGGACCGCTTGACGCTGCGGTACCGCGAATACACCGCCGCGGAGCTCTGGCCGACGTGGACCCCTGTCCGGGTGCGGTACCGCGATGTCCGCACCGTCACCGAGGCCAGGGTGTCGTCGGTGAACAGGCCGTAGACGTTCTTGCCGAGGGTCGCCGTGGTGCAACTCCCGTCGCCGATGCCCCCGTCCTGGGCGGCGGGCCGGCCGCCGTTGGCCGCCTGGACCTCGGCGAAGGTCATCCCGATCCGCACCGGCCCCAGTCCGCTCATCGTGAGCCGGGCGTCGCGATCGAGCGCCGCCGACGGCACCGCGCCGCCGGCCAGCACTAGCCCGAGGCCCGAGATCACGGCGGCGCGGCGACGGAAACCCATCGGAGCAGCATGCGCGATGCCTCGATCCGGCGCAAGTCGATCGCCACGTCGCCGTATAGGCTGCCGCGCCATGGGAGAGCTGCGGGAAGGCGTGAGGCACCGGGTCCTGCCGCTCCTCTTAGTCGCGGCGATGCTCGTCCTCGATGTCGGGATCGGGCGGGCCCAGGACCCGGCGCCGCCGCCCGAGCGCCCGCTCGCGATGCAGCTGGCGGTCAAGGAGCGCGGCTGGGTGCGCCTCCGCCTGCAGGGGACCCCGGGCCGGACCGTGCGGATCGCCGAGCGCCTCGCGGACGGCTCCGAGCTCCCGGTCACCGACGTGACGCTGGCGTCCGCAGCGAGTGGCCGCAAGCGCGTGGTCCCGTGGCGCTGCGACCGCCTGGACCGCATCCTCGTCGCGTCGGCCGTCGCCGCGGACGGGAGCCCCGAGCGGGTCGAGGCGACGGTCGCGACGCCGCCCTGCACCCGGCGGATCGCCGTCGACCGCGTCGCTGGCCGCGCCGGTCGCGGGCTCACCGTCCGGCTCGTCGATCGCTGGACCGTCGGCGACTACGCCGCCGAGCTGTGCGCCGCGCCCGGCGCCGCGAAGCTGCGCTGTCGGCCCGTGCGGTTCCCCGCCGGCAAGGCGGTGCGCGTCGTGCGAGTCGCCGCTCCGCGGCCCGGGCGCTACCGCGTCCAGGTGCGGACCGCGTTCGGCCAGCGCACCAGCGCCTCCGCGTTGGTGCGCCGCGCGGGCGGGCGCTTCCGGCTGCTGGCCACCGGTGACTCGATGATCCAGATCATCGACTCCTACCTCGCGCAGCGCCTGAAGCCGAAGGGCGCGCGCGTGGTCTCCGACGCCCACATCTCCACCGGCATCACGAAGCCCGCGATGCTCGACTGGGTCGCCCACGCCAGGCGCTCGGCGCGGACGGTCAAGCCGGACGTCACCGTCATGTTCATCGGCGCCAACGACGGCTTCAACCTCCCGCGGCCGGGCGGCGCGGTGGCGGCGTGCTGCTCGGGTGCGTGGATCGACGGCTACGCGGCGCGGGTGAGGACGATGATGCGCTCCTACCTGCGCGCGGGCCGCGGCCGCGTCTACTGGCTGCTGCTGCCGACGCCCCGCGGCGCGACGTTCCGGCGCGTCTTCCGCGGCGTCAACGCGGCGATCGAGCAGGCGGCGCGCCACTTCGACGAGACCGAGGTCCGGCTCCTCGACCTCCGGCGGACGTTCACCCCGGGCGGCCGCTTCCGCCCGCGCTACCGCCAGGACGACGGGGTGCACCTCAACCGCTCGGGTGCGTCGATCGCGGCGAACGTCATCCTCCGCGCGCTGCGCCGCGACGGCTACGTCGGCTGAGCGGCCCAGGGCAGCTCGCGACGGCTTCGGCGAAGAGCCGAGCGCGTTCCGCGTAGCCGACCGTCGTCGCGTGGACGCGATCGCGGGCCAGCCAGGAGCGATGGCGGGCGACCTCGGCCGCCCACGGGACGATCCGGAGCGTGGGGCCGACGAACGGGTCGGCCGCGAGCCCGGCCAGCCGGGCGTTCGCGGCGCCGGAGGAGCGGCCCCGGACCTTCGGCCGCACGACGGTCGCCCAGATCGCGCACCCGCCCAGACCGGCGCGGACGACGCTCGCACGAACCGCCTGCTCGAGGGCGTCCACACGGCGCGGGTCGTCGTTGGTGAACAGCCCGAACGCGAGGACGGCCGGCGCCGGAGCGCTGAGGAGCGGCGCGAGCGCCATTCCCTGGGCGAGCGGCCGCCCGCGCTGCGCGTCGGTCCGGACCTCCCAGCCGGGCAGCGCCGCCTCGAGCGGGGCGCGCGTGCCCTGGGCGAGCGAGTCGCCGACGACGGTGAGGACCGGGGGCGCAGCGACGCGTCCCACGGGCTCGACGGCGGGCGCCAAGCCGGCGTCGAGCACGGCGCGCAGGCGGATCGGCGGCTGTCCGGCCAGGCCGGCGCTGACGACTGCCGCGGAGCGTCTCGCCGGGCGCACGAGCAGCAGCCGGGCGGTCCAGCGCCGGTCAGCGCGGACCGGGGCGACCGCGTGACACGTCCACGCTGCGCAAGGGGCACGCACGTCGATCCGCGCCCCGGGCGGTCCCGTCCCGGTGACCACCGCGGTGCCGGCCAGGCGCCGCGTGTCGAGCGCGATTGCGCCGAGGCGCGGCGCGGTCGTCGCCGTGACCCTCTCGAGCGGCGGCGCCGGTCCGAAGTCCGCACCGGGCGCCTGCGCGGCGGCGTGAACCGGCGCGGCCATCAGGAGCAGCGGGGCGAGGACGAGGCGGCGCACGCTGCGGGATGGTGGCGCACCGCGCCCGGCGGCAGCGCCGGTGCACGGGCTCGCCCGCGGCGGGACGGCGCGTCGAAGGGGGTCCAGCTTGGCGCCTGATGGAGCTCGGTGGCCGAAGAGCCGCCACGCTGGGGCTCGTCGAGGTCGGGAGCGTCAGCCGCGCGGGCAGGAGCGGACGGCGTCGGCGACGAGCTGCGCGCGTGCGGCGTACCCCGCGGGGGTGCCGTGGACGCCGTCGGGCGCGAGGTAGGCCGGCCGGGCGGCGACGGCGCCGGCCCAGTCGACGATCCGGATGCGCGCGGAGGCCACCCGCGCCAGCGCCGCGTTGGCGGCGTCGTAGGGGACGCCGTGCAGCGGAGGCCGGACGATCGTCAGCCAGACGGTGCAGCCGGCGAGCGCGGAGGCGCCGCGGACCGCCGTCGTCAGCCGGCCGCTCGCCGTGGGGTCGTCGTTGGTGAACAGCGAGACGACCGCGACGTCCGGCCGACGGCGGCCGGCCAGCTCCCGCAGGCGCTCCATCCCCTCCGCCAGCGGGCGGCCGATGCGGGCGTCGGTGCGGATGGTCCAGCCGGTCAACAGGCCCGCCAGCGGAGCCTGCGTCCCGACGGCCAGCGAGTCGCCGACCACGAGCAGGTCGCCCGGCGGAGCCACCGCGGGGGCCGCGGGAACGTCGGCGGCCTTGCGGGCCGCAGCGATCTCGGCCTGCAGGGCGGCGCGCGCGCGGGTGCGGGCGCGGCGCGAGACGGCGCGGCGCAGCGCCGCGCGCCGGGTCGCCTCCCGCACGGCCGAGGCCTCGAGGCGCACGACCCTTCGCGCCGCCGTGCTCGCGGCGGCGGGGTTCACGTAGCGGGCGACGAGCCGGAGGCGCGGGGAGCGGAAGGTCGTCGTGACGGTCAGGACGCCCCGAAAGCTCCCCTGCGGATCGGCGAGCATCACGGCGGAGCACGGCCTGGCGGGGCAGTTCCCGACGACCCGGAGCGTCTGGTACGGGGCGGCGCGGCCCGCGATCGGCATCGTCGCGCGCAGCCCGCCGCGCGCGTCGGCGCGGGCCGGGATCTCGGCGTCGCCGCTCGGTCGGAGGAGCTCGATGGGGCCCAACGGCGACGCCCCGGTGCTCGCGGTCGCTCCGGTGGCGGGAGGACGGGGCGTCGCGGCGGGCGGCTCCTTCGCGCAGCCGGCGAGCGCTAGGAGGAGCACCGGCACGGCGGGGCGCAGCAGGCTCCGAGCACGGGCAGCCGGACGGGTGGCGCCCGAGGATGCGGGGGCGGCGGCGCTCAGCGGTAGCCTCCTGGGCGCGTCGCCGGCTCCCGCGCTCCGCTGATGCTGCCCGCGAGGCGCAGCCGCGGGTGCGCGGCGGCGCGCAGCAGCGTCGCGATCCCGCGCGCGCCCGGTGCGCCGAGGTGGATGCCGTCGGGGGCGAACCACCCGCTGCGGGCGCGGTGGCGGGCGAAGCGCACCCAGTCCAGGACGGTCGCGCGCTGGGGATGCCGCCGCGCGACGGCGCGCAGGACACGGGCGTCCGAGCCCGAACCGCCTCCGAGCTCGCGCGGGGTGACGAGCAGCAGGTGGCGCCGCCGGCCGGCGATCCGCAACGCCGTGAGGACGTCGCTGCGGCGGACCGAGCCGTTGGTGCCGAGGGCGAGCACGACGACGGCCGGCAGCGTCCTCGCGTGCCGGCGCGCGCGCATCAGCGCGAGCCCCTGACCGAACGTCCGGCAGCCGCGGGCGTCGACCTCCAGCCCGGCGGCGGCGACCGGGCCCAGCGCACCGAGCAGCACGGAGTCGCCGATCGCCAGCGGTCGTCGCTCACCGCCCCGCGCGTCGCGCGCCCCGCGGTGGTCTCCGGTGCCGCAGGCCTGCGCCGCGGCGGCCGGCGCGCCGAGCAGCGCCAGCACGACCAACGTCGCCAGGCGCCCACCGCGCGTCCCGCCGATGACCGCCGAGCGTTGCAGGAGCACCTCGGCGAGCCTACGGACTCGGCCTCGCGGCGTCCACGGGCCGCGCCGGCCACGGGCCTGCGGGTGGGTCTGCCGTTGCCCGCGCCGCGGCTTGGCTCCCGGCACGCTTCCCGGCGGTCGCACGCGGGAAGGATCGGTCCATGGACCGAAAGATCGACGCCGGCGCCCTGCTCGTCGCGGCGTCCGCCGCCCTGCTCGTCGTCTCGCTCTTCCTCGACTGGTACGGGCTGAGCCTGACCTCCCGGTTCACCGCCTGGGAGGCCTTCGAGGTGCTCGACCTCGTGCTCCTCGCGGCGGCCGTGGCGGCGGTCGCCGCCGCGTTCGGGCGCCTGGACTCGCGCGTGCTGCTCGGCGCGGCGCTCGTCGCCGTCGTGGTGGTGATCTCCCAGCTGATCGACCCGCCGCCGGCCGGGCAGGGCGGGGAGATCGAGACCGGTGCGTGGCTCGCGCTCGCCGCCGCGGGCGGGCTCCTGGCGGGCGCGGCGCTCGTCGCGGCGGAGATCGGCGTGACGGTGGACGTCCGCGGGCGCGAGCGCCGGCGGCGCGTCGCGACCGTCGACAAGCGCGGAGCGGCGGCGCCCGCTCCCCCCGCCGAATCTTTCGGCGCACGGGGCCCCGCCCGCGCGGAGCCGTTCGCCCCCGGCGCGCCCGCCCCGGGCGCCGCTCCCTCCCGCCCGGCCGGCGCTGGGCCGTCCTCCGCCCCCGGCGGCGAGGAGCAGACCTCGGTCGTCGACCGCTTCGCGCCCGAACCGCCCGCCGGAGGCGATCGGGCCACCGACCCGGAGGCGACGCAGCCCTTCGCGGGCCCGCCGGACGACCCCGCCGCACGATGAGTCCCCGGGGCGCCTCCTTCGAGCTCGAGCGGTTCGCGGTCTCGCCCATCACCGCCGACGTGGTCCTGCTCGAGATCGAGGGGCGGCTCGCGGGCGCGCCGGGGCGGTCCGCCGCTCCGCGGCTCCTCGTCGAGCGGGCGGGCGGCGCACGGCCGGAGCACGTCCCCGTCGAGGCCACGGCCGACGACGGGCTGCTGCGCGCGAGCTTCGCCGTGCCCGCCGGCGACGTCGAGGCGGCGAGGCTCGCGCTGGCCGTAGGTGGTCTGCTTCTCGACCTGCCCGCCCCCGACGTCGCCGAGGGCGCGGAGCGCACCGTGGCGCTCGCGGGCGAGGTCGCTCTCCTGCGCCGCGAGCTGACCGAGCTGCGCGGGGAGGTCGCCGCCGGCCGGGACGCGAGCGCCGGGCACGCCGCGGAGCGCGAGCGCACCGAGCGGGCTGCGGCCGAGCACGAGGCTGCGGCGGACCGGGCCGCGACCGACCGCGTGGCCGACGCCGAGCACGCGGCCGCCGAGCGCGTCGCCGAGGCAGAACGCGTCGCGACGGAGCAGGTCGCGGCGGCCGAGCGCGCCGCGAGCGAGCGCCAGGCCGAGCTCGCCCGTGCCGCAGCCAAGCGGCAGGCCGCGCTCGAGCGCACCGCGACCGCGCTCGAGCGCGATCTGGCCGAAGCCCGCGCCGAGGCCGAGCAGCGCGACGCCGCCGCGGCCGCGGAGCTCACCCGCGCTCGTGAGGAACGCGACGCGGCGAGCCACGAGGCCGCGGCGACGACCGAGCGGGCGGCCGAGAGCGCGCGCCGGGAGCAGGATGCCCGGGCGGAGCTCGAGGCGCTGCGTGCGGCGCTCGCCGAGCGCGAGGAGGACCCCACCGAGAGCGCGCCTGGTCCCCGGACCCGCGAAGCGCCCGTTCCGGACGAGTTCGCCGACCGATCCGTCACGGTCCCGCCGGCGGGCGGAACGACCACGGAGGCCGAGGGTCCGACCGTCGCGCCCGGACTCAGGGACGACCCCACCGCGCCCCACCCCCTCCCCGCCCCGGGGACCGAGGAGCAGCCGGTCGCCGACGACGCCACGGCGCCGCTTCCCGCCGCGATCACCGCCGCGGGGCGCGTGCCGCGTCAGGACGCGACGGAGGCCGTCGCGCCGCCGGAGGAGACCGGCCCGGTCCCCCTGCGCCGCGTCCGCCGCGTCGTCACCGTCCCCGAGGAGGCCGCGCGGGCCGTCGATCCCGCGGCAGGGCTCCCCGCGGCGCCGGACGCCGAGCCGGGTCTGCCGTCCGGCCCGTCGACGCGAACGGTCGCCCTCGCCACCCTCGCGGTCGCGGCGCTCCTGGTCCTCGTCGCGATCCTCGGCTTCCTGCTCTGAGGCAATCAGCTTGCCCGGCTCGCCGCTACCGCTCGGCGGCGGGACAGACGATCCGGTAGTCGCACCACGAGCAGGCCGCGTAGCTCGGGGTGGGCTCGAAGCCCTGCCCCTGGATGCCGTCGCCGACCCGGGCGACCGTGTCGAGGATCCAGTCGCGGTCGAGCTCCTCGGCGGGCACACGGACCTTCTCGTCGTCGAGCACGTAGTGGTAGGCCTCCGAGGTGCTCTCGACCTCCCACGCCTCCTTCGCGGCCAGGGCGTAGAGCGAGAGCTGCACGTCCTCGCGTAGCTGGGCCTGGGTCCGCGGCCGCCCCGTCTTGTAGTCCACGAGCTCATAGCCCCCGCCGGGCAGCCGGTCGACGCGGTCCACGCGGCCGCGGAGCACGTGGGCGCCGAGCGTGAACTGGAACGCCTTCTCGAGCCACACCGGCTCGGAGCGCTCGGCCGCGTCGCGCTCGAAGTAGCGGTGCAGCGCGGCGACCGCCTTGCCGCGGAACTGCCGCTCCTCCTCGGAGTCGCCGAACCCGCCACGCCGCCAGCCCGTGTCGAGCAGCGCCAGCAGCTCCTCCCGCGAACCGCTGCGCGCGGCGTGCCAGCGCTCGAGGACCTGATGGACGAGGATCCCGAAGCGCTGGTTCATCGTCGGCTCCTGCGGGATGCGGAACACCCGCGCGAACTTGTACTTCAGCGGGCACGACCGGTAGGTCTCGATGTCGGAGGCCGACAGCAGCAGCCCCTCGCCGCGCCGCGGCAGGAACGCCTCCAGTGACGGCTCCTCGCGCGCCGCCGTCGCGACGACGCGGGCGCGCGCGTCGCGCTCGGCGCCGAGCAGCCAGTCGTCCAGGCCGCTGGTCTGGAAGGCCTCGCGCTGCTGCGCGCTCGCGGCCTGCACGAGGCGCACGTTGATGTCCGCGAGGGCGTCGGCGACCGACTGCCCTGCGGGGCGGTCGAGCAGCGCGGAGAGCTTGACGAGCTCGAGGTATCGCGTCACGCCGTGCGACACGTCGAGGTCGGTGTCCAAGCGCAGCTCGCCGATGCGCCCGCCGACCTTCGTCACCGAGCCGAGCAGCTCGTCGCGCAGCTGCGTGAACGTCGCGTGCAGCGCCTCGTCGGGACCGAACAGCGACTCCTCGTGGTCCTCCCACGCCAGCCCGAGCGCCGTCCGCGCCTCCTCCACGAACGGCGACGGCTGCTGCCGCGGGCCGCGCTCGGAGCCGGCGGCGAAGGCGAGCACGAGCCCGTGGCGCGCGCGCGTCATCGCCGTGTGCAGCAGCCGCCGCATGTGCGCCGCGTGCGCGTCTGAGAGTGCGCCGTCTTCCGCTGAGCGCCCATGAGGACTCAGGGGGTGGGCGCTCATGGGCGCTCGGCGCGGGGTGGTGGTGCGTGGCGCGCCGCCGGCGTCGTCGTCGAGCAGCGCGCGCGGGACGGGCGTCACGAGCGCGTCCGGGGTCCCGGGCATGCGCGAGCTCTGCAGCCCGAGCACGAACACGTGGTCGAACTCGAGCCCGCGCGCGGCGTGCAGCGCGAGCACCTCGACGACCCCCGCGCGCGCTCCCGACCGGTCCCCGTCGGTGCCCGTCGCCTCCTCTTCGCGCAGCCCCGCGTCGGCGACCGCGGTGATGTGCCGCGCCCAGTCGCGCGCGCTGGCCTGCGGCGCCCGGCGCACGTGCTGCGCGGCGAGCTCCCCCAGGCGCGCGAGGTGCACGAGCCGCTCCACCACGTCGGGGGGGGCCCCGAACCCCGGGTGGGGGGGCAGCCCCCGCCCCGCGATCAGGGGGGGGGGGAAGAGGTGCGGCGGGGGGGGGGGGGGCGCCCCGGCGGGCCGACGGGGGG
>JBBQEV010000021.1:0-49552 GCA_038321325.1 Solirubrobacterales bacterium | reverse complement strand
AGGGGAGAGCCTGGCGACGGGCGACGCGATCAACGTCGCCGCGCGCCTGGAGCAGGCCGCGCTTCCGGGCGAGATCGTCATCGGGCCCGACACGCTGGGCCTCGTCCGCGACGCGGTCGAGGTGGAGGCGCTGGAGCCGCTGACGCTCAAGGGCAAGGCCGAGCCGTTCCAGGCCTACCGGCTGATGGGACTCAATCTGGCCGCCGCGGGCGTGGCGCGCCGGCTCGATACGCCGCTGGTGGGGCGCGACCGCGAGCTCATGCTGCTGCGCCGCGCCTACGAGCGCGCGGTCGACGAGTCGGGCTGTCACCTGTTCACGCTGCTCGGCCCGGCCGGCGTGGGCAAGTCGCGGCTGATCGCAGAGCTGCTGGGGGACGTCGACGGCGCCACCGTGCTGCGCGGCCGCTGCCTGCATTACGGCGAGGGCATCACGTTCTGGCCGCTGGTCGAGGCGCTCATGCCCGCCGGCGAGGTCGCGAAGCCGGTGCTCGACCGGCTTTCTCGCGGCGGCGCGGCGGCGCCCGAGGAGCTCTTCTGGGACGTGCGGCGACTGCTCGAGGAGCTCGCCGCGGACGGGCCCGTCGTCTTGTACATCGACGACCTGCATTGGGCCGAACCGATGCTCTTCGACCTGCTCGACCACATCGCCGATCTCTCCCGCGGCGCGCCGATCCTGCTGCTCTGCGTCGCGCGGCCGGAGCTGCTCGAGGCTCGTCCGGGCTGGGGCGGGGGCAAGCTGAACGCGACGACCGTGCTGCTCGAGCCTCTGGGCGTCGAAGAGTGCGAGGCGCTCCTGGATGGACTCGGCGACGGTCTGGACGCCGCCGCGCGACGGCGGGTCGTGCAGGCCAGCGCCGGCAATCCGCTCTTCCTGGAGGAGATGGTCGCACTGGCCCGCACGGGCGGCGCCGTTGTGGTGCCGCCGACGATCCAGGCGCTCCTGGCCGCGCGCCTGGAGACGCTCGGCCTCAGCGAGCGTGAGGTGCTCGACCGCGGCGCCGTCGAGGGCGAGGTCTTCCACCGCCTCGCGCTGCACGCCCTCGCCGGCCAGCGTCTGGCGCCAGAGATCGAGACGCGCCTGACGAGCCTGGTGCGCAAGGAGCTCATTCGCCCCCATCCTTCGACGGTGCGCGGGGACGATGCGTTTCGCTTTCGCCACCTGCTGATCCGCGACGCCGCCTACGACGCCCTGCCCAAAGCGACGCGCGCGGACCTGCACGGGCGCTTCGCGGCCTGGCTCGAGGAATCCTCGCCGGACCTCGTCGAGCTCGACGAGATCGCGGGCTGGCATCTCGAGCAGTCGGCGCGCTACCGCCGGGAGCTCGGACAGGAGGCGGACGCCGCGTTGGACCGTCGGGCGAGCGAGCACCTGATCGCGGCGGGGCGGCGGGCGAGCGCCCGGACCGACCCCGGCGCCGCGGGCAACCTGCTCGCGCGGGCAGTCGCGCTCATGGAGGACAGCGATCCGCTGCACGCGCGCGTCACGCTGGAGTTGGCCGAGCAGCACCTGGTCGCCGGCCGCCTCGATGACGCCGACGCGCTGCTGAAGATCGCCGAGGCAGACGCTGCGGCCGGCCCCCACGCGACGCTCGCGCGCGCCGAATGGATGACGTTCGCCCGGCCGCAGGAGTCCGTCGCCTGGATCACCGCGCGCTTGCCTGCCCTGCTCGAGCAGTTCGAGGCGGCCGGCGATGAGGCGGGTCAGGCGAAGGCCCATATGTGCGCATTCCAGCTGCACTGGCTCTCATCCCAGGCCGGACCTGCCATGCAAGACCTTAGGCTCGCCGGGCTGCACGCGGAGCGCGCCGGCGACGACGCCCTCGTCACGCGTGCCCGGGGCGCCATCGTTGCGCCCATGATCTTCGGCGAGGTGCCCGCCGACGATCTCCGCATCGCGCTGGACGCGATGGAGAGCGAGCGCCCGGGTCCATTCGTCTCGGCCATGATCAGCCTTGGGCGCGCCGACCTCGCGCGTCTGGAGGGCCGGTTCGACGACGGCGAGGCGGCCGCGAGCCAGGTGCGGGCGATGCTCACCGCCCTTGGGATGGACGTGCTGGCGAACGCGTGCGAGCAGGTCACCTGCGACATCGCGATCAGTCGCGGGGACTTGGCCGGGGCCCGGGCGGCCCTGGAGCGGGTCGACGCGGCGCTCACAGCAGCGGGCGAGCGTGCCTTCCGCTCGACGTCACTGGCCTGCCTCGCACGCGTGTGTGCGCTCTTGGGCGACGGCGACGGCGCTCGGGCTGCGATTGCCGGGGCCGAGGAGCTGAGCGCGGACGCCGACGTGATCAACTTTGCGATGACCAACGCAGTGCGCGCCCGGCTGGCCGTGGCCGACGGGGACGCTGCGGCCGCGGAGCGCTGGGCGCGTAAGTCGATCGAGTTCGCCGACCGGACGGACTTTCCGTCGCAGCGCGCGGACAGCCGGCTCGCCCTCGCGGGAGCTCTGCAGCTGGCAGGCCGGCGCGAGGAGGCGGCAGAGGCCGCTCGGTGGGCCCTGGAGCGCCTGGAGGCCAAGGGCGACCGGCCCAACGCCGCCGGCGCGCGGGCTTTCCTCGACGAGCTCACCGCTGCGGCCTGACATGCTAGGTGCCGACGCCGCGCGCCCGACGAGGCCGCGGGTACGAGCGCTCTGGCGCGAGCTACCCGCAGCGAGACGAGCGCTCTAGCGCGAGGCTTCGCCTCCGACGCCGGCGACGACCGAGGTGCTCCAGTCGATGACGCTGGTCGGCTTGACGATGTGGCGCTGCATGCCGAGCTCCTTGGGCTGCAGGCCTAGGGCGAGACCCACCAGCTGAGGGAGGTGGAGCACGGGCATGTTCAGCTCGCGACCCACTGTGCGCTCGGCCAGCGGCTGCTGAAGGTCGAGGTTCAGGTGGCACAGCGGGCAGGGCGTGACGAGGCAGTCGGCGTCGGCATCGACGGCGTCGCCGAGGTGGCGGCCGGCCTGCTTGAGCGATGCCTCCTTGTTCATCGTGATGATCGGGAAGCCACAGCACTTGTGCGAGCCCGCGTACTCGATGACGGTGCCGCCGAGGGCTTCGATGACCTGCGCCAGGTACGTGTCGCGCGGATGATCGTCGTCGATGCCGATCCGCGACGCGGGGCGGACGATGTAGCAGCCGTAGAACGGGCCGACCTTGAGGTCGGTGAGCGGGCGCTTGACCAGCGAGGTGAGCTTCTCCAGGCCGATCTCCTCGACGAGCAGCCAGAGGAAGTTCTTGTTCGAGATGCCCTTCTCGTAGGTCAGGCCCTCGGGCGCCAGCGTCTCGTTGACGTGGGCGCGATAGCCCGCGTTGGCGTCGAGGCGCTCCTGGCTCTCCGACTGCGCGCCCTGGCAGGTCGAGCAGATGTTCATCATCAGGTCGGCCCCGTTGTCGATCTCCCGCTGCGCGAGGGCGAACGTGCGGCCGTTCAGCGTGTCCGCGAGCTCCTGAGAGTGCTCGGCGAGGACGCCGGCGCCCGTGCAGCAGGCGCGGTCGAGCTCGACGAGCTCGATGCCCAGCAGCGGGGCGACCGCCGCGACGGAGCCGTGGAGCTCGGGGGTGAAGCCGCGCGAGACGCAGCCGGGCCAGTAGGCGACCTTCATGGTCAGGACGCTCCCTTCGGGCTGGCGCCGGGCGCGGAGGCCATCGACTGGCCGTCCTCGCCGCCGCCGGCGACCACGGCGACGTTGGGCTCCCGGCCACCGCTGTCGTCCTCGTCGTAGCCCTCGACGTACAGGTTGAGCTCGTAGCGCTCCTCGCGCCCCTCGACGGTGTCGAAGATCCGCCTGACGTCCCTGGGCGCCTTGTGCGGGTGGCCGAGGGCGACCTTGAGCGTGGCCTTGCGCCGCAGCAGCGCGCGGGTGATGACCGGCAGCGACCTCGCGAGGAAGCGGCCGGCCGCAGGGCTCGCCTTGCCGCCGAAGGAGTCGGTCAACAGGTCGTTCTCGTGCAGCAGGCCGTTGCGGCGGATGTTCTTGACGAAGGCGTGCTCGTGGTTGAAGCCGTTGTTGCGGTCCTTGATGTGATGGTCGGACCCGGCGCGGCGGCGCAGGCGCATGATCTGGTTCATCGGCGCGACGCCCTTCGGGCAGGCCTCGATGCACTTGAAGCAGTGGGTGCAGTCGTACATGCCGTGCGGATCCTCGGCGAGGTCCTTGAGGCGCTCGAACTGCTGCACGTCGCGCGGGTCGCCGACGAAGCGGTAGGCCTTGGCCAGCGCCGCCGGGCCGATGAAGAGCGGGTCGACCTCCATCGACAGGCAGTCCGACACGCAGGCGCCGCACTGGATGCAGGCCATCGACTGCGTGACGTCGACCATCGCCTCCCGGTCGACGAGGTGCTCGCGCTCCGGGAGCGGGTCCGGCGCCAGGAGCCACGGCGTGACGCGCTGGATCTTCTTCCAGTGGACCGCGTCCATGTCGACGACGAGGTCCTTGATGATCGGCATGTTGCCCATCGGCTCGACCTCGATGACGCCGTCCTTCGCGGACTTCAGCGCCGCGTCGAGGTGCGTGTGGCAGGCCAGGCCGGGCTGGCCGTTGACCCGTACGCCGCAGGAGCCGCAGATCGCGGCCCGGCAGGAGCAGCGGATGCCGATCGAGCCGTCGAAGCGGCCCTTGGCCTGCAAGATGCCCTCGAGGACGGAGCGGTGGGGCTCGAGGTTGATTGTGTGTTCGTCCCAGTACGGCGCCTCACCCGCGTCGGGGTCGTAGCGGCGGATGCGCAGGGTGAAGTCCTGGGCGGGCTTGCGGGTCTCGGCCATCTAGTACTTGCGCTCCTCGGGCTGCCACTGGGTGATCGTCACCGGAGAGTAGGAGACCTGGGGCGCGTCCCCGCCGTTCCTGGTGGTGTTGATGTGCTGGAGGTAGTCGTCATCGTTGCGGTCGGGGAAATCCGTGCGGAACTGCGCCCCGCGCGACTCCTTGCGCTCGATCGCGGACACCACGGTGCACTCCGCCGCGGTGAGCATGTACCCGAGCTCGATCGCGCCGAGCACGTCCTGATTGAAGACGGTGCCGCGGTCGTCGACGTAGGCGCTCTGGGCCTCCTCCATCAGCCGCTCGACGACCTCGAGGGCCGTCTGCAGCCCGGCCTCGTCGCGGTAGACGGCGACGTAGCGGTTCATCACCGTGCCGAGCTCCTCCTTGATCTCGGAGATGCGGCGCCCCGTCTTGGGCCGGGCGATGATCTCGGCGATCTGCCCCTCGTCGCGGCGCGCCTGCTCCTCGGAGGCCGAGGGCATCGCCATGCTCTTGGCGCGCGCCGCGGCGTGCTCACCGGAGCGGCGGCCGAAGATCAGCGTGTCGAGCAGGGAGTTCGCCCCGAGCCGGTTGCCGCCGTGGACCGAGACGCACGCGACCTCCCCCGCGGCGTAGAGCCCGGCGATCGGCGTCGCGCCGTTGACGTCGGTCTTCACGCCGCCCATGATGTAGTGCTGGCCGGGCCGGATCAGGATCGGCTCCTTCGTGATGTCGACGCCGGCGAAGTCCTTGCCGATGTTGACGATCTCGCGCAGCGCCTCGTGGACGCGCTTGCGCGGGACGACGGTGATGTCGAGGTAGATGCCCGACCCGTCCTCGCCGACGCCGCGGCCCTCGTTGATCTCGGTCTGCTCCGCGCGCGAGACGACGTCGCGCGAGGCGAGGTCCAGCTTGTTCGGCGCGTACTTCTCCATGAAGCGGTCGCCGTCGGCGTTGAGGAGGTGCGCCCCTTCCCCGCGGGCGCCCTCGGTGATCAGGAAGCCGTTCTCCAGCAGGGTGGTCGGGTGGTACTGGACCATCTCCATGTCCATCAGCGGCGCGCCGACGTGGTAGGCCTGCGCGATGCCGTCGGCGGTGCAGATCAGCGCGTTGGTCGTCGGCTTGTAGCACTGGCCGGCGCCGCCCGAGGCGAGGATCACGTTCTTGGCGGTGAACGTCTCCACCGCGCCCGTGCGGATGTCGCGCGCGACGCAGCCGGTGCAGGCGCCCTCGTCGTCGATGAGCAGCGAGGTGGTGAACCACTCCTCGTAGCGGTCGACGGTCTCGTGGTACTTCATGAGCTGCTCGTAGAGCACGTGCAGGATCGCCTGGCCGGTGATGTCCGCGACGTAGGCCGTGCGCTTGACCGAGGCGCCGCCGAAGGCGCGCAGGTCGAGCTCGCCGTCGTCGTTGCGGTGGAACGTGACCCCGATGTGCTCGAGGTACATGACCTCGTCGGGCGCCTCGGAGCACATGATCTCGATCGCGTCCTGGTCGCCGAGGAAGTCCGAGCCCTTGACGGTGTCGTAGGCGTGCGAGCGCCAGTCGTCGGTGACCGAGATGGCGGCGTTGATGCCGCCGGCCGCGGCTACGGAGTGCGAGCGGACCGGATGCACCTTGGAGAGGATCGCCACCGACACCCCGGCGTCGGCGGCCGCGACGGCCGCGCGCTGGCCGGCGAGCCCCGCTCCGATGATGAGGACGTCGTGTGATGGCATGGGTTCTTCGGCGCTCGAGACGGTTGGAGGGCTGTCGGACTGTATACGGCGGCCTGGGAGGCCCGGCTTGCGGCCTTCAGCGTCCTGGCGCGGCCGCCGCCAGGGCCCGGTGGACCTGCTCGACGGTCAGCACGCCCAGCAGCCGGTCGTCGTCGTCGACGACCACGAGCGCCCCCAGCCGGCGCAGCGGCTCCGAGCCCAGGAGCGTCATCAACGGCGTCGCGCGGCGCACCGCGAACACGTCGAGATCGCCGGCCGGGAGGGCCTCGGCGACGGTCCGGGCCTCGCCGTCGGCGTCCGCGTCGAGGATCCCGAGGAAGCGGCCGTCCGCGCCCACCACTGCCGACCACGGCCAGCCCCGGCGCTCGAGCTCCTCGCGCGCGGCGGCCAGCGGGGTGGCCCCGTCCACGGTCGCCGGCCGGGGGTCCATGACGTCGGCGGCCGTGACGCCCTCGATCGCCTCGGAGAAGTTCGCGCTCGCGACCGCATCGCGCGCGCCCTGGCCCAGGAAGAACCCGAGCACCATGAACCAGATGCCGTTGAACGGGTCGCGGCCGAGGGCGACGTAGGCTCCCGCGCCGATCATGAGCACCGCGAACGCCTGGCCCATGCGCCCCGCGATTCGGGTGCCCCGGTACTTGTCGCCGGTCACCCGCCAGGCGATCGCCCGCGCGATCCGGCCGCCGTCGAGGGGGAAGGCGGGCACGAGGTTGAACGCGAGCAGGAAGAGGTTGATCGTCGTCAGCCAGCTCAGCAGGGCGATCGTGGGGGAGACGGAGGCGTCGGAGAACCGCACGGAGTCCAGGAGCT
Organism: Solirubrobacterales bacterium; assembly: GCA_038321325.1. GTDB lineage: Bacteria > Actinomycetota > Thermoleophilia > Solirubrobacterales > Solirubrobacteraceae > Paraconexibacter. The sequence goes on along the minus strand of JBBQEV010000021.1, from coordinate 42,298 downwards.
CCTGCGGGGAGCTCAGCGCGGCGGCCGCCGCGCCCGCGGCGACCACGATGAGCGCCGTGACCGCCGGGCCGGCCGCGGAGATGCGCAGCTCCTCGCCCGGGGACTCGGTGTCGCGGGCGAGCTTGGCGACGCCGCCGAAGAACCACAGGTCGATGCCGTGGATCGCGATGCCGTTGCGTACGGCGATCCCGGCGTGGCCCAGCTCGTGCAGGAGGATCGAGAGGAAGAACAGGACCGCCGCGAGCGCCGCGACGCCGTAGGCCTGCGCGACGGAGCCGCCGAGCGCATCGGAGAAGTAGCCCGAGAGCCCGTAGACCATGACGGCGAGCACGATGAACCAGCTCGGCGTCGCCCCGATGCGGATCCCGAACACCCGGGCGATCTGGAAGGAGTCACCGCCCATGGCCCGACATGGTGGCAGCGTGGCCCGGGTCGGTGCGGGGCTACCCCGTGCGGGCGAGGAACGCCGCGACCGCCGCGGCGTAGGCGGCGGGCGCGTCCGCGACGACGAAGTGCCCCGTACCCGCGATCACCTCGAGCTCGGCGTGCGGGATCTCGGCCTGCAGCCGGTGCGCGCCGGCGACGGGGGCGAACCGGTCGTCCGCGCCCCACAGCAGGAGCGTGGGGACCGCGAGGGCGGCCAGGCGGCCCGCGTAAGGCTCGAGCTCGGCGAGCTCGCCCGAGCGGTAGAGCTCGAGCTGGGCCGCGCGCCCCTCCTCGGTGGCCAGGGCCCGCCAGCAGGAGGCGATCGCCGCGTCGGTCATGCCCTTCGAGACCGAGCGCAGGAGCGTGGCGAAGCCCTCCTCGGTGAGGCCGGCGAGCAGCTTCTCGCCCACGCCCGGCGTGCGCATCGTCTCGGCCATGCCGTGCCACCGGCCGTCGGGGAAGAACCCCGTGTCGGAGATGACCAGCGCGGCGACGGCGCCCGGATGGTCGCACGCCCAGCGCAGGCCGATGAGCCCGCCCCAGTCGTGGACGACGAGCGAGAGCACGTCGAGCCCCTGCTGCGTGCGCCACTCCTCGAACGCGTCGCGGTGCATCGCCCACGTCGCCGGACGGCGGGCCGGCGACGCGCCGTAGCCCGGCAGGTCGGGAGCCAGCGCGCGCAGGCCGGCGGCGGCGAGCGCCTCGAGCGTCGCGTCCCACATCCCCGCGCTCTCCGGCCAGCCGTGGAGGCAGACGACCGGCGGCGCGTCGATCGGGTCCGGCGGGCTGACCTCGTGGTGGACGAGCACGACGCGCCCCCGTCAGCCGCTCGGCAGCGCGCGCTCGACGATCGCCGCGAAGTCCGTCGTGGCCGGGAGCATGCCGTAGCTCAGGCCGCGGTCGGCGCCGAGCCGCGCGGCGACGAACGCGTCGCCGACCGCGTGCGGGGCGTGGCGCAGGAGCAGCGCGGCCTGCCAGGCGACCGCCATGTCCTCCACGACACGGCGGGCGCGCACCTCCCGGGCCTCCGGGTCCGCGCACGTCGCGCGCAGCACGGCGGTGAACGCGTCGTAGCGCGGGTCGGCGCCCGCGGCCTCTGCGAGCTCGCCGAAGAAGGCGTCGAAGGTGCCCGGCTCCCGGGCCAACGTCCGCACGACGTCGAGCGCGTTGACGTTGCCCGAGCCCTCCCACACCGAGTTCAGCGGCGCCTCCCGGTAGAGGCGCGGCATCCCGGACTCTTCGACGTAGCCGTTGCCGCCCAGGCACTCCAGCGCCTCGGCGGCGACGCCGGCGGAACGCTTGCAGACGTGGTATTTCGCCACGGCGGTCCCGAGCCGCCTGAGCGCCTGGGCCTCGCCGCCGGCGTCGGTCCCGGCGTCGTCGTACGCCCGCGCGAGGCGCATCGCCAGCGCGGTCGCGGCCTCGCTCTCCAGCGCGAGGTCGGCCAGGACGTTGCCCATCAGCGGCTGGTCGGCCAGCGTGCGCCCGAACGCCGTGCGGTGCCGGGCGTGGTGGACGGCCTGCGCCACGGCCATCCGCATCCCCGCCGCGGAGCCGATCGCGCAGTCCAGGCGGGTGTGGCCGACCATCTCGATGATCGTCCGCACGCCGCGGCCCGGCTCGCCGACGAGCCGTCCCCAGGTGCCGTCGAGCTCGACCTCGGCGCTCGCGTTGCTCCGGTTGCCGAGCTTGTCTTTGAGGCGCTGGAGGAGGAACGGGTTGCGCGTGCCGTCGGGCAGGAGGCGCGGGACCGCGAAGCATCCCGGGCCCTCGGCGGTCTGGGCGAGCACGAGGAACAGGTCGCACATCGGTGCGCTGGTGAACCACTTGTGCCCGCGCAGGAGGTACTCCTCTCCCGCGCCGCCGCCGCCGATCGCCGTCGCGGTCGTCGTGTTGGCGCGGACGTCGGAGCCGCCCTGCTTCTCGGTCATCGACATCCCGCACTTCGCCGAGCCCTTCTCCGCGGCGGGCACGAGCCGGCCGTCGTAGCGCGGCGCGGTCAGCAGCGGCTCCCACTCGGCCGCGATCTCGGGCTGCGCGCGCAGCGCCGGGACGGCCGCGAAGGTCATCGTCATCGGGCAGCCGTGCCCGGCCTCGACCTGGCCGCCGAGCAGGGAGAGCGCGGTGCGGACCGCGTGGGCGCCGCGGCGGTCGGTCGTCCACGGGAGCGCGTGGACCCCGGACTCCGAGGAGAGCCGCATCAGCGCGTGCCACGCCGGGTGGAAGTCGACCTCGTCGATGCGGTGGCCGTAGCGGTCGTGGGTCCGCAGGACGGGCGGATGCTCGTTGGCCTGCACCGCCCACTCGAGGACCTCCGGCGACCCCCAGCGCGCCCCGGCGGCCTCGACGCGCTCGCGCCCCCAGCCCCCGCCCTCGCGCTCGAGCGCCTCGGCGAGCGGCGCGTCGGTGGTGAAGAGGTTCGACGGCGCGAGCGGCGGCGCCTGGTTGGTGACCTCGTGGGTGACGCGGCCGGCGCGCGGGCGCGGAGGCGAGATGGCCATGGCCGGATGCTACGCCCGGCGTCCCCGACGACTCGACGTCTGGCGGCGCGAAGTTGACACCCTGGGGTGGTGCTCATCCCGACACCAAGGACCACCCTGACCGTCGCCGCCCTGGCGGCGGTGGCCGGCCTCGGCGCCTGCGGCGGCGGCGACGACGAGAACGCGTCCGACCCCGCGCGCACCACCACGACGGCCACGACGCCGCCGACGCCCACGGTGCCGATCCCGACGACGACGACGACCACCCCGCCGCCGCCCGTCATCACCACCTCCCGGCCGACCCGGTCGGGCGAGCCCGGTGGCGCGACCGCGCCGGACCCGCCGGCGAGGACGACCGCGCCGAAGCCCACGACCGCTCCGCAGACGGGCGGTGTCGAGGCCGAGCCGACGCGCCGGTCGCCGACCCAGGGCCCCCGGCAGAGCCCGAACTGCATGCCCGGCACCGGGCCGGGCTTCCCCGAGCGGCCGCAGTGCGAGCCCCGCAGCGGCCCGGACGCCAACCAGGACGAGGGGCCGTAGGGCGCGCCCCGCGTGACGCCGGGCCGGCCCGGCGTCACGGGCCGCCGCGCGCGCGGCCGGTGAATACCCTGCCGCCCTCAACCCACCTAAGAAGGAAGCCCGCATGGCCAAGATCAAGGTGACCACTCCGGTCGTCGAGCTTGACGGCGACGAGATGACCCGGATCATCTGGCAATTCATCAAGGATGAGCTGATCCTGCCCTACCTCGACGTCGAGCTGAGGTACTACGACCTGGGGATCGAGAGCCGCGACGCGTCCGCCGATCAGATCACCGTCGCGGCAGCCGAGGCGATCAAGGAGCTCGGCGTCGGGGTCAAGTGCGCGACGATCACGCCGGACGAGGCGCGGGTCGAGGAGTTCGGCCTCAAGGAGATGTACCGCTCGCCCAACGGGACGATCCGCAACATCCTCGGCGGCGTGATCTTCCGCGAGCCCATCGTCATCTCGAACGTCCCGCGGCTCGTCCCGGGCTGGACGAAGCCGATCATCATCGGCCGCCACGCCTTCGGCGACCAGTACCGCGCGACCGACCTCGTGGTCCCCGGCGAGGGCACGCTGACGATGACCTTCACGCCCAAGGACGGCGCGGAGCCCGTCGAGCTCGAGGTCTACGACTTCCCGGGCCCCGGCATCGCGATGGCGATGTACAACCTCGACGCCTCGATCCGCGACTTCGCGCGCGCCTCACTGCGCTACGGCCTCGACCGCGGCTTCCCCGTGTACCTGTCGACGAAGAACACGATCATGAAGAAGTACGACGGGCGCTTCAAGGACCTCTTCGCCGAGGTCTTCGCGGCCGAGTTCGCGGCCGACTTCGCCGCCGCCGGCCTCACCTACGAGCACCGCCTCATCGACGACATGGTCGCGGCAGCGCTCAAGTGGGAGGGTGGCTACGTGTGGGCGTGCAAGAACTACGACGGCGACGTGCAGTCAGACACCGTCGCGCAGGGCTTCGGCTCGCTCGGCCTGATGACCTCGGTGCTGCTGACCCCGGACGGCAAGACCGTGGAGGCCGAGGCCGCCCACGGCACGGTGACGCGCCACTTCCGTGCACACCAGCAGGGCAAGCCGACGTCCACGAACCCGATCGCCTCGATCTTCGCTTGGACGCGCGGGCTGGCCGCGCGCGGGCGGATGGACGACACGCCCGCGGTGACCGAGTTCGCTCAGACTCTCGAGCGCGTCTGCGTCGAGACCGTCGAGGGCGGGCAGATGACCAAGGACCTCGCGGCGCTCATCGGGCCCGAGCAGGACTTCCTGACCACGCAGGCCTTCCTCGGCGCGATCGACGAGAACCTCCAGCAGGCCATGGCCTAGCGGCCGCTCCCCTCACCGAAAAGGAACGCTGAAACGCTCATGTCCAAGACCATCACCGTCACCGGCGCCGCCGGCGCCATCGGCTACGCCCTGCTGTTCCGCATCGCCTCCGGGCAGCTGCTCGGCCCCGACGAGAAGGTAAAGCTCAAGCTCCTGGAGATCGAGCCCGCGCTCAAGGCCGCCGAGGGCACCGCGATGGAGCTCTTCGACTGCGCGTTCCCGCTCCTCGAGAGCGTCGACATCAGCTCAGACCCCAAGCAGGCCTTCGACGGCGCCAACGTCGCACTGCTGGTCGGCGCGCGCCCGCGCTCGAAGGGCATGGAGCGCGCGGACCTCCTGGAGGCCAACGGCGCGATCTTCAAGCCGCAGGGCGAGGCGATCAACGCCGCGGCCGCCGACGACATCTCGGTGCTCGTGGTGGGCAACCCGGCCAACACCAACGCGCTGATCACGGCGTCCAACGCGCCCGACGTGCCCAGGGAGCGCTTCACGGCGATGACGCGCCTGGACCAGAACCGGGCCTACGCGATGCTCGCGACCAAGCTCGGCGTGACCGTCTCGGACATCCAGGACCTCGTCGTCTGGGGCAACCACTCGCCGACGATGTTCCCCGACCTGTTCACCGCGAAGGTCGGCGGCCGGCGCGCCGTCGACGCCGTCGACGACATGGACTGGTATGAGAACGAGTACCTGCCCAGGGTCGGCAAGCGCGGGGCGGAGATCATCGCGACGCGCGGCGCGTCCTCGGCCGCCTCGGCGGCCAACGCGGCGGTCGACCACGTGCGCGAGTGGATGCTCGGCGCCGAGGGCCTGCGCTCGATGGCCGTCGCCTCCGACGGCTCCTACGGCGTGGCGGAGGGGATCTTCTCGTCCTTCCCCGTCCGGGTGACCGGGGGCGGCAGCTACGCGATCGAGCAGGGCCTCGAGGTCGGCGACTTCGCGCAGGCCAAGATCGACATCACCGTGAACGAGCTCCAGGAGGAGCGCGACGCGGTCAAGGGGCTCGGCCTGATCGGCTGAGCCCCACGGCAGCCGAGGGATTGCGTCAGGCCGCGTCGAGCGTGTGCCAGCCGCGCCCCTCCTTGCGCACCAGGCCGTCCTTCTGCAGATCGGGCATGACGCGGTAGAGGTAGTTCTGCTTGATCTTCATCGCCTCGGCGATCTCCGGGATGGTGATGCCGGGGCGATTCTTGACCAGCGCCAGCGCCTCGTTGGCGCGCGTGCCCGACCCCTTCGGGCGCCCGCGCCCGCGGGGGGCGGCGCCGGACTTCCTGGCGGTGCTCGCGCGGCGCGGGCCGGTGGCCGCGCCCGCCGCCTTCACCCCGTCGAGGGCGTCGTGGGCCGACAGCAGGCGGTGGTACTCGTCGACGAGCGGCTTGAGCTCGTCGAGGCGCGACTTGATCTCGCGCTTCTTCTCTTCCAGGAAATCCGTCATGCCTTACTGTTAGCACAACCGCTCGGCTTGTCAACGCTGCAAGACGGCCTTCGTAGCTTTTATGTGAGCCCGTCGCCGCCTTCGCGCCGTCTCAGACCGACTCCGCCAGGCGCTTTAGGGCCGCCAGCGACGCCAGCGCCTCCTTCTCGGGGAGTCCGCCGACGAGCGCGTGGCCGGCCACCGCGCCGAGCGGGCCCAGCGGCGCCTTGAAGGCGTTGCGGTACAAGAAGCGGGTGCCGCCCCCGGGCAGGGGCTCGAGCGTGTACTCCGTCTCGGCCTTGGAGCGCGCCGGGCCGCGGCCCTTCCACTCCGCGTGGGCCGGGCGCCGGCAGGCCACGAGCTCCCAGGTCACCCTGAAGGAGGCTCCGCGCAGGCTCATGCGCTGCTGCATCTCCATGCCCTCGTGCGGCGGCCCGGGGTCGACGGACAGCAGCTTGCGGTGGATGGTCACCCAGTCGCCCAGGCGCGAGGGGTCGAGCGCGATGTCGAAGACGACCTCGGGTGGGGCGTCGATGTCGATCGACGTGTGCACCTCGGTCATCGTCCGCGCTCCACGAGCGCCTTCAACCGCGCCAGTGACGTGGTGGCCTCGCGCTCGGGCAGCCCGCCCATCAGCGCGCCCGCGGCCAGGGCGCCGAGCGGGCCGAGCGGCGTCTTGAAGTCGTTGACGTAGGTGAACCGGGTGCCGCCCGCGGTCGCCTCCAGGCGGTTCTCGATGATCGCCTTCGAGCGCGCCGGGCCCTTGCCCTCCCAGCGCGCGTAGTGCGGCGCGTCGAGCTCGATGAGCTTCCACGCGACGGTGAAGGGAACCCCCCGCAGGCAGAGGCGCTGACGCATCGCGTAGCCCCCCCGCAGCGGACCGGAGTCGTGGCCTTCGACGCGGACGACGATCGTCACCCACTCCGGGGTGCGCTCGGGGGCCATCGCGGCCGCGAAGACCTCCTCGGGCGGGGCGTCGATCTCGACGCTGACGCGGACCTCGGCCATCGCCGGGCCCTACCCGCCCGCTCCGGCGTCGCAACGACGGCGCGTCATCGGGCCGCGAGCGCCTCGCTGCGCTCCCAGACGCCGAGCGCGTGCTCGACGGCCGCGTCGAAGCGGTGCATGCGCACCCCGAAGAACGCCGGCGCTGCGTCGTCGCGCGGCAGCAGGTCGCTCTCCAGGCTCTCCATGAGCGGCTCGATGAGCCCCACGTCCTCCCCGGCGATCGCGGCCGCGACCTTCGCCGAGACGGCGGTCAGGGCGACGGGCACGCGCAGGGCGGGGCGGCCGAGCAGGAGGTGGTCGCGGATCGCCTCGACCATCTGCGCGTAGCTGACGACGTCGGGGCCGGTGATGTCCATCGACAGCGGACCGCTCACGCGCTCGCTGACGGCCGCGGCGAGCATGAGGGACACGACGTCGCGCTCGTCGATCGGCTGGGTGCGGTTGCCCGCCCACGGGGGGAGCGGCAGCACCGGCGTCCGCTCGACCAGGCGCACGAGGAAGCGGAACGAGCGCGACTTCGCGCCCACGACGAGCGAGGCGCGGAAGGCGACGGCCTCGGGGGTGGCGCCGCCGAGCAGGACCTCCTCCACGGCCAGGCGCGAGCCGAGGTGGCGCGAGGCGGCCTTGTCGCTCGGCACCAGGCCGCCGAGGTAGACGACGCGGCGCACGCCGGCGCGCTGCGCGGCGGCGGCGAAGTTCTCGGCGGATCGCCGCTCGAGCGCGCCGAAGCTCTCGCCGGTGCCCGACCCCTCCATCGAGTGGATGAGGTAGTAGGCGACGTCGATGCCGTCGAGCGCCGCGTCGAGCCCCGTGCCCTCCACCGCGTCCCCGGCCACCACCTCGACGTCGCCGTTCACGGCCTCGGGGCGGCGGGCGTAGGCGCGCACGGCGTGCCCCGCGTCCTGCAGGCGGGGGAGCAGCGCGGCGCCGAGGAAGCCGGTGGCGCCGGTGACGAGGACGTTCGACATCTCCGTGACCCTACGAAGGTGGTGGGCGCGCCGATCGTTCGCGGCGTCAGCCCGTCAGCGTGGCGCCGGATGGAGCGATGTCGTCCGTTCGGCGCCACGCTGGCCGTGCACGGCGCCCGTGCCCGCGCCATTACGCTCGCGCCCATGGAGCTCCTGCGCCGCCAGCACGACGAGGCCCGCGCGCGGCTGCCCGACGACGCCTACGACTACGTCGCCGGCGGGGCCGGGGACGAGCTGACCCTCGCGGAGAACGAGGAGGCCTGGCGGCGGGTGTGGCTGCGCCCGCGGCAGCTGCTCGGCCTCGACGCCGCCGACGCGTCGGTGGAGGTGCTCGGCGCGCGGATGGCCGCGCCGATCGTCCTCGCCCCGGCGGCCATGCAGGGGCTGCTGCACCCCGACGGCGAGCTCGCCGTCGCGCGCGCCGCGGCCGCGGCGGGCCTGGTGATGTGCCTATCGACCCGAGCCACGACCGATCTGGCGGACGTCGCGGCGGCCACGGCCGCGCCGAAGTGGTTCCAGCTCTACATGGACCGCGACCGCCCCACGGTGCAGCGCATCCTCGCGCGCGCCGCCGAGCACGGCTACGAGCAGGTGGTCATGACGATCGACTTCCCCGTGACCGGCCGCCGGGAGCGCGAGCTGCGCCACGGGCCGCTGGCTCTCGGGCCCGGCGTCGCCCTGGCCACGCACCTGGGCGGGTGGGAGGACGACGACGCCAAGCCGCAGATCGGGGGCTGGACGGCCCCCACCTGGGAGGACGTGGGGTGGGTGCGCGAGGCGAGCGGGCTGCCCGTCGTGCTCAAGGGCGTGCTGACCGCGGAGGACGCGGCGCTGGCGGAGCAGGCGGGCGCCGCCGCGGTGGTCGTCTCCAACCACGGCGCGCGCCAGCTCGACGGGGTCGTGCCGACCGCGGTCGCGCTGCGCGAGGTCGTCGCGGAGCTCGGCGGGCGGCTCCCCGTGCTCGTCGACGGCGGGATCCGCTCCGGGGCCGACGTCGTCCGCGCGCTGGCCCTCGGGGCCGACGCGGTGCTCGTCGGGCGGCCCTACCTGTGGGCGCTCGCCGCGGGCGGTCCCGAGGGGGTCGTGCGGGCGCTGCGCGCGCTGATCGCCGACACCGCCACGAGCCTCGCCCTCGTGGGCGCCGCGCGCTGCGCGGACGTCACCGGCGCGCACGCCCGCCTGCGCGGTTGGTGAATCCCCCGCACTGAGCGCGAGATGCTTTGCCCGCGGCCCTTGACATCCGCTATTTGCAGGCAAAAGGAACAAAACGTCGGCATTTGCGATGTGCCGGGAAACGATCTCTGCGCTTTGCGGGTTTCGGCGCTGCGGCCCCGTGCGGCGGTGTGGTTCAGTGCCCGCCTCCAAGGGTGTTCACGACGCGGCGAAGGAGCAGGGAATCGATGGCGAAGCGGGGCAACGCGGTGAAGAAGGTCTCGTGCGAGCAGTGCTACTTCCGGTGCAACACGCTCTGCGCGCTCGCCCTCGACGAGCCCTGCGCCACGTTCCGCCCCGACTCCCCGGAGGGGCTGCGCCCCCCCACCCAGCTGCGCTTCGTGTTCCGCACCGAGCGGCGCACCCAGGCGGCGTGGGCCTTCCCCAGCGCCCAGGAGCAGGCCGCGCTGCACGGCGCCTGAGCGACGACCGTCAGGCCGCGGCGGGGCTCGCCTCCTCCGGCGCCGAGCGCCGGGCGATCCAGCCGACGCCGGGCGTGTCGCTCAGACCGTGCGCGACGATCGAGCAGAGCACCACGAGCGCGGCGAGGTTGAAGATCCGTTCCCCCGCCGCCACGCCGCTCGCGGCGAGCACGAGCAGCGCGAAGGCCATCGTCGCGACGCCCTTCGGGCCGAACCAGGCCATGAAGACCACCTGCGCGCGCGGCGTGCCCGTGCCGGCGAGCGCGAGGACGACCGCGACCGGGCGCGCGACGAGCAGCGTGACGACGATCAGCGCGATCCCGACGGCGCCGTCGGCGAACAGCCCGCCGAGCGTGAGCAGCGAGCCGAAGACCACGAAGATCCCGAGCTTGACGATCTCGACGACGTCGTCGGCGCGGGCTTCGAAGTCGTGGCGGATGTCCGGACGGCGAATGCCGAGGGTGATCGCGCAGACGAACACGGCGACGTAGCCGTTGCCCGAGGGCGGAAGCAGCGTCGCGCCGTAGGTCATGAAGGCCACCCCCAGCGCGTAGAGCGAACGCTGGTGCGGCGGGATGCCCTCTCCCTGGTCACCGTCGCGCGGCAACAGGATGGAGGCGACCCACCCGATCAGCACGCCGAACGCGAGCCCGAGCCCGATGTCCTGGAGCACGAAGCGCCACCACACGAAGTCGCCGTCGGAGGAGAGCACCGCGATCAGCGCGAGCACGGGCGCGAGCGCCAGCCCGTCGTTGAGCCCGGACTCCAAGTTGAGCGAGTGGCGCACGATCCGCGGCACGCGCGGGTTGGTCACCACGCCGCTGGAGAGCACGGGGTCGGTCGGGGACAGCAGTGCGCCGACCAGGAAGCACTCCGTCCAGCCCAGGTCCGTCAGCCCGCGCGTGGCCAACGCGACGATCCCCGCCGTCACGGGCATCGCGACCATGAGCTTGCGGGCCGGCAGGTGCCACGCCTTCTGCAGCAGCTCGCCCTCCACCTCGAGGCCGTCGCGGAAGAGGATCACGATCAGCGCCACCGACGCGAGCTGCGCCACGAAGCCGCTGGTGGGGTCGAAGTCGAGGACCTGGAGCCCGCCCTCGCCCAGCGCGAAGCCCGTCAGGACGAAGACGGGGGTCAGCGCGAGGAACGAGCGCCGGGCGATCCCGGAGACCAGCGCGCCGAGCACCAGCAGCACCCCGAGCACGAGCGCGGCGCGATCGAAGTCCCCGGCCTGTGCGGCGGCGAGCAGGCCGGGATACGGTTCGGGCGTCACAGAGAGGGAGTTCGGGTGCGGATCACGGTTCTGGGCAAGTCGCCCGCCTGGCAGGACGCCGGCGGTGCGTGCAGCGGTTACCTCGTCGAGGAGGGCGACACACGCCTCCTGCTCGACTGCGGCAACGGCGTCTTCGCGAAGCTGCGCCAGGCTAGAGACTACGTCGATGTCGACGCGGTGATCATCAGCCACCTCCACGCCGACCACTTCTTCGACCTCGTCCCGTTCGCCTCCGCGCTGATCTACTCGCCGCGCCAGCAGCCCCTGTCGGGCGACCGCGGGCCGGGCACGCGCACGCCCGCGCGGCCGGCGCTGCACGCGCCGCCGGGCGCCACCGAGGCCCTCCGCCAGGTCTGCGCGGGCGGCGGGATGCCGGCCGAGCACGTGGAGGCCGCATTCGCCCTGCGCGAGTACGCGGTCTCCGACGTGCTCGAGATCGGGCCGCTGCGGGTGCGCTTCCACCGCGTCCCGCACTTCCTGCCGACCCAGGCGGTCGAGGTCGCGGGAGCGTCGGGGCGCATGACGTTCGGGGCCGACCACGGGCCGTCGCCGGAGCTCGTCGCCTTCGCTTCCGGCACCGACCTGCTGCTGCTCGAGGCGACGCTGCCGCGGCCCGAGCGCGGCAGCGCCCGCGGGCACCTCACGGCGGCCGAGGCCGGCGACCACGCGGAGCGCGCGGACGCCCGGCGGCTGGTGCTGACGCACATCTCCGACGAGCTCGACCAGGGCGAGGCGCGCGACCAGGCCGCGGGCACGTTCACGGGGCCCGTGGACGTGGCGGCGGAAGGCGCGATGTTCGAGGTGTGAGGGGTTTGGCCGCCGGCGACCCGTCGTGTGGGTCACCAGCTGCCAAGCCCTCGCGCCGCGCCCCCGCCGAGGCGGTAGGTCGCCACCTCCCGGGTAACCTCCGCCGATGCGACCCGAGCGCGATCTGTTCGCGAACTTCGAGCGGATGCGCCGCGAGATGGACGAGCTGTTCGGCGACGCGTTCGGCCCCGGGCTGACGGCCCGCCGCGGCGGCGGCTTCTCCCCGGCGGTCGACGTCTTCTACGAGCAGGGCGAGACCGACGCCGCGCGCGCCGTGGTCCAGGCCGAGCTCGCGGGCATCGACCCCGCGGAGATCAGCCTGGAGATCGAGGGGCGCGAGCTCGTCCTCTCCGGCCACCGCCGCCCCGCCGAGGCCGACGACCGCGTCTACCAGCAGCTCGAGATCGACTTCGGGCCGTTTAGGCGCGTCATCCCGCTCGGCGCCGACGTGGTCGCCGACGAGGCGCACGCCACCTACCGCGACGGGATCCTCCGGGTGGAGCTGCCGCTCGCCCCGGCCGGCCGGCGCGCGCGCCAGGTCCCGATCGACTCGGACGCCACGACGCGGGAGGGCTCGTGATCGAGATCCTGCCCGACTCCGGCCATCAGGAGGTCGAGGTCGGCGGCGCGCGCGGCACCCCCGCGAGCCTCCCGGTGCTCCCGCTCCGGGAGACCGTCCCGCTGCCCGACACGCTCATGCCGCTCGCCGTGGGGCAGGAGCGCTCGGTGCAGCTGGTCAACGACGTCCTGGCCGGCAACCGGATGCTCGTGATGGTCGCCTCGCGCGAGCCCGAGGACGAGACGCCGGGCCCCGAGCAGCTCTACGAGGTCGGGGTCGTCGGCTCGGTCGCGCGCATGCTCAAGGTGCCCGACGGCACGCTGCGGATCCTCGTGCAGGGTGCTCAGCGCGTGCACCTGGACGCGTGGGAGCAGGAGGAGCCCTACCTCGTCGCGGCGCTCACCGACGTGCCTGACGTCGTCGAGGAGTCGCCCGAGCTCGTCGCCCTGCAGCGCAACGTCCTGCGCACGTTCTCCCAGATCGTCGAGGAAGTCCCCTACCTCCCCGAGGAGCTGCAGATCGCGGTCGCCAACGTCGAGGACCCGAGCGCGCTCTCCTACCTCATCGCCGGCTCGCTGCGGCTGAAGACCGAGGAGAAGCAGGAGCTGCTCGAGGAGCCCGACGTCGGCGTGCGGCTGCGCATGCTCGTCAAGGCGCTCGCGCGCGAGCTCGAGGTCGTCTCCATCGGCTCCAAGATCCAGTCGCAGGTCCAGTCCGAGCTCGACAAGGGCCAGCGCGAGTACGTCCTGCGCCAGCAGCTCAAGGCGATCCAGGAGGAGCTCGGGGAGTTCGACGAATCCGCCCAGGAGGCGAGCGAGCTGCGCGAGCAGCTCCACGCGATCGAGCTCCCGGCCGACGCGCGCAAGCAGGCCGACCGTGAGCTCCAGCGCCTCGAGCACCTGCCGCCGGCCGCGGCCGAGCACGGCGTCATCCGCAGCTATCTGGAGTGGATCGCCTCGCTGCCCTGGGACCACTCCACGGAGGATCGCCTCGACCTCGGGCACGCGCGGGAGGTGCTCGACGAGGACCACTACGACATCGTCAAGGTCAAGGAGCGCATCCTCGAGTTCCTCGCGGTGCGCAAGCTCAAGCCGGACGCGAGGGGCTCCATCCTCTGCTTCGTCGGCCCGCCCGGCGTCGGCAAGACCTCGCTGGGGCGCTCGATCGCCCGGGCGCTCGGGCGCGAGTTCGAGCGCATCTCCGCCGGCGGCGTGCGCGACGAGTCGGAGATCCGCGGGCACCGGCGAACCTACATCGGCGCGATGCCCGGCACGATCATCCGGGCGCTGCGTGACGCGGGCTCCAACAACCCGCTGTTCATGATCGACGAGATCGACAAGATGGGCGCGGACTTCCGTGGCGATCCGGCCTCCGCGATGCTCGAGGTGCTCGACCCCGAGCAGAACGGCGCGTTCCGCGACCACTACCTCGACGTGCCGTTCGACCTCTCGAACGTCATGTTCATCACGACGGCGAACACCCTCGACTCGGTCCCGGGGCCGTTGCGCGACCGCATGGAGGTCATCCCGCTCGCGGGCTACACCGCCGACGACAAGCTCCAGATCGCCAAGCGCTTCCTGGTCCCGCGGCAGATCGAGCGCAACGGCCTGAAGAAGTCGTGGATCTCGATCTCCGACGCGGCGCTGAAGACGATCATCGCGGACTACACGCGAGAGGCCGGCGTGCGTGGCCTCGAGCGCGAGATCGGCACCGTGTGCCGCAAGGTCGCGTTCGTCATCGCCACCGCCGACGGCGACAAGCCCCGCCGCGCCTCCATCGGCGAGGCGCGGGCGCGCGAGCTGCTCGGGCGCCAGCGGTTCTTCGCCGAGACGCGGCGGCGCACCCAGCAGCCCGGGGTCGCGACGGGGCTGGCCTGGACGCCGGTCGGCGGCGACGTCCTCTTCGTCGAGGCGACCGCGATGCCCACCCGGGGCGACGGTCCGCAGCTCGTCATCACCGGCCAGCTCGGGGAGGTCATGACCGAGAGCGCGCAGGCCGCGCTCTCCTACGTCCGCGGCCACGTCACCGAGCTCGCCCCCGCGCTCGGGGACAATTGGTTCGCCGAGCACGACCTGCACATCCACGTGCCGGCGGGCGGGATCCCGAAGGACGGGCCGTCGGCGGGCGTGACGATGGTCACGGCGCTGACCTCGCTGCTCACCGGGCGCTGCGTGCGCGAGGAGGTCGCGATGACCGGCGAGATCACGCTCACCGGCCTGGTGCTCCCCATCGGCGGGCTCAAGGAGAAGGCCCTCGCCGCCCAGCGCTACGGCATCTCCTGCATCGTCGCTCCCGCCCGCAACGAGGGCGACGTGGACGAGATCCCCGCCGCGCTGCGCTCCAAGCTGACCTTCCACTGGGTCGAGGAGATCGGCGAGGTCCTGCGGGTTGCGCTGGAAGCGGCGTGAGACGGGTATAGGCTTGCTCGGACCACTGCCCTCGACCCCTCCCCTGAGGTGACTGGAAGCCCATGAGCAAGAAGAAGAAGGCGGCCGCCGCCGGCGCCACCGCCGCCGAAGCGGTGGATGCGGTGAAGTCGAACCCGTACCTCCAGAAGGTCGCGACCGACGGTGATCTGCACGACAACGTGCGGGTCGCCTACGAGTCCGCCCGCACCGCCTACGAGCGCCTCGCCTCCGGCAAGTCGCCGTCCAAGGCCGTGCTCGAGGACAAGAAGCTCCACGCCAACCTCGCCACCGCCGCCGCCGCGCTCAAGGACGTGGGCTACGCGCTGGCCGACGCCCCGGCCAAGAAGAAGAAGCGGGGGCTCGGGCGCAAGCTGCTCGTCGTCGTCGTGGGCGCGGGCGTCGCCGTCGCGGCCTCCTCCGACGTCCGCAACAAGCTGCTCGACCTGCTCTTCGGTGCCGAGGAGGAGTTCGACTACACCTCCACGACCGCCCCGGCCACGCCGGTGCCTTCACCGGCTCCGGGCACGCCGACGACCTAGCGGGCGTCACCCGCTCGAAGCTTCGGGGGGCGCCGCAAGGCGCCCCTCGTCGTCGTGGTCGGATCGGCTGGTGTGGCACCGTGGTGGTACACTAGCTGGGTGCCAACTCCTCATCCGCGGATCGCGGTCGTCAGGGATCCAGAGCTCGACGCGGCACTGCTGCGCACCCGCGCGGCGCTGCCGGCGAGCGAGACGACCTCGACTGCGCGCCACCTGCGCGCTCTGGCACTGCGCGGAGCCGCGCTGGTCGTGCCTGGTGACGACGTCGCGGAGCGCTTGCGCGCGCTCGGCGTGCGGGCCGGCACGCAGCGCTGGGACGCGCTGCCTGCGCCCGTGGCCGCGCCCGGTGGCGACGCGCGGGCGGGCACGGCCGAGCTGGACTGGGTGCGCGGCGAGCGGTGAGCCTGCTCTACGCCGACGCGTCGGCGCTGGTCAAGCTTCTCGTCCGCGAAGTGGAGAGTGCCGCCGTCGCCGCGGTCCTCGCCGACGGACGACGCGTGTTGACCTCGGCGATCGCTGCCGTCGAACTTGCGTGTGTCGCGCGTCGCCGAGGGCTCGGTGACGCCGTCGCGATCCTCGAGCGCCTCGACCTGCTCGCGCTCGACGCGGCCACGCTGCGCGAAGCGCAGATCACCGCGACGACGCCGCCGCTGCGGGCGCTCGATGCGGTCCATTTCGCCGCCGCTCGCCGCGTCGCTCTCGCGGCGGGCCCGCTCGACCTGCTCTGCTACGACGCGGACCTCTGCGCAGCCGCGCGGTGCGCCGGACTGACCGTTCTCTCGCCGGCCTGATCACCATGCGCGCGGGTCGTCGGCGCGGTGGCCACGAGCGAGCCGCTGCTCGCGGCACTGCCCGCCTGACGCGGCCGGCGCCCGCGCAGCGTTCGTACCCGGGCGCGCCAGGCGAGCCCGATGTCGAACGCCGGGGCGGCGAGCGGCTTCGGGCCCGCGCGGCTGGGTTCGTCGGGCGGGATACGGCACCCCAACTGAGCGGCCGGCGCTAATGTCGCGCGCGGTGGCCGAGGCCATCGCTCGCCAGGGTCGATCGGGAGGATGAGGCAGATGGGTGGGGCACGGAGGCTGCGCCGCACGGCGGCGCTCACCACGGCGGTGCTCGCGCTCGGGGCGGGGCCCGCGGCCGCGGAGGAGTTCACGGTCAAGACGCTCCACTTCGCCACGGTCACGGGCCCCGCGGACAACGTGCGCTGCGACATCGTCGGCGACCTCTACAAGCCGGCCTCGGCGTCGCGCGCGAACCCCGCGCCGGCGATCCTGACGACCAACGGCTTCGGCGGCTCCAAGGACGACCAGGCCAAGCTCGCCCGCGCCTACGCGGCGCGCGGCTACGTCGTGCTCAGCTACTCCGGCCTCGGCTTCGGCGGCTCGGGCTGCAAGATCACGCTCGACGACCGCGACGTCGACGGCAAGGCGGGCTCGCAGCTCGTCTCCTTCCTCGGCGGCAGCGGCAAGGCCGTCGATCAGACGACGGTCGACTACGTGCGCCTCGATGCGGTGGGAGCGGACGGCAAGTCGCGCCCGGACGACCCGCGCGTCGGGATGATCGGCGGCTCCTACGGCGGCCAGATCCAGTTCGCGGTCGCGGGCGTCGACCCGCGCGTCGACACGATCGTGCCGATCATCACCTGGAACGACCTGAGCTACTCGCTCGCGCCGAACAACACGTCGCAGACGACCGGGGTGACCTACCGGACGCCCGGCGTCGAGAAGTTCGACTGGGTCACGCTGTTCTTCAGCGTCGGCATCCAGCAAGGCCTCGCGAACGCCGCGGTCGACCCGTCGCGGCTGGTCGGCCTGTGCCCGAACTTCGACGACCGCGCCTGCGTCGCCAAGGCGCAGATGGACGCCACGGGCGCGCCCGACGACGCGACGCTCGCCCTCGCGCGCCACGCGTCGGTCGCCTCCTACCTCGACCAGATCAGGATCCCGACCCTCCTCGCCCAGGGGGAGGCGGACACGCTCTTCAACCTCCAGGAGTCAGTCGCGACGTATGAGGGCCTCAAGGCGCGCGGCGTCCCCGTCAAGCTCCTATGGCAGAGCTGGGGCCACTCGCGCTCCAAGCCCGCTCCGGGCGAGCTCGACGAGACCAAGCCGGAGACGACCTACGAGGGCCGCCAGTTCCTGGCCTGGTTCGACCACTACCTCAAGGACGACCCGGCCGCGCCCGCGCTGGACTTCACGTTCTTCCGCGACTGGCCCGCGTACTCCGGCGACGCCACCCCGGCCTACGGGCGGACCGCCGCCTACCCCGCGGCGCCGCCGAGCGACCTGTACCTCACCGGCGCCGACGGGTTGACGGCGACCAGGAGCGCGGTGGCGCCGGGCGCGGCCTCCCTGCTCACGACCGCCGCCGGCGCCCCGACGAGCTACACCGAGACCTCGGCGATCGACCAGCGCCTGCCCGTCACCGACCTCCCGGGGACGTTCGCGTCCTTCGCGGGGCCGCCGCTGGTGGAGGACACCGACGTGGTCGGCGTGCCGTCGGTCGACGTGCGGCTGTCGATCCCGGTCGCGGTGGGCACGGGCGCGACGGCGCCGGCGGTCTTCTTCAAGCTCTACGACCTCGCGCCGGACGGCACGATCATCCTGGCCAACCGGCTCATCTCGCCCGTGCGCGTCGCCGACGCGTCCCGGCCGATCCACGTCGAGCTGCCCGGGATCGTCCACCGCTTCGCGAAGGGTCACCGCATCGCGCTCGTCGTCGCGGGCGGTGACGCGGCCTACCGCGGCAACAACGTCCCGAGCCCCGTCCAGGTCGTCACCGACCCGGCGCGCCCCGGCGTCCTGCACCTGCCCGTGGCGCCCGAGGGCTCCTACGGCCCCGTCGTCGAGGCGACGGCGCCACCGCTCCTGCCGGCCAAGCAGTGCGGCAGTCGCCGCGCGTTCACCGTGAACGTGCGCCGGCGGTACCGCCGGCGCGTGCGCTCGACGGCCGTGCTCGTCGACGGCAAGCGCGTCGCGACGCTGCGGCGCGGGAGGTTCTCCCGGCGCATCAGCCTGAAGGGGCGGGCGCGCGCGGTGGTCACCGTCAAGCTCGTGATGACGCTCGCCGGAGGGCGGAAGGTCACCGACGTGCGCCGGTACAAGACCTGCACGCGGCGGTAGGCGGCGGAGGAGGCACCAGCGTTCGTAGATGGGCTCGCACAGCGAGTCCGATGACGAACGCTGCGCTGTCGCCTGCCGGCCCGACGTGGTCAGCCGAGCTTCGGCGACCTCCACGGCGCGGTCAGGCGCGCGGCCAGGCGGCCGACCAGCGCGTCGATCGCGACGCGCTCCTGCGTGAGCGAGTCGCGCTCACGCACGGTGACCGTGCGGTCGTCGAGCGACTGGTGGTCGATCGTCACGCAGTACGGCGTGCCGATCTCGTCCTGGCGGCGGTAGCGCTTGCCGATCGCGCCGCCGTCGTCGTACTCGGCCTGGAAGGTCCCGCGCACCGCGGCGTAGACCTCGCGGGCGAGCTCGGGGTGGCCGTCCTTGCGCAGCAGCGGGAAGACCGCGACCTTCACCGGTGCCAGGCGCGGGTGGAGCTTGAGGACCGTGCGCAGCTCCCCGCCCTCGACCTCCTCCTCCTCGTAGGCGTCTGCCAAGAACGCGAGCGTCGCGCGGTCGGCGCCCGCCGCGGGCTCGATCACGTGCGGGACGTAGCGCTCGCCCGTCGGCTGATCGAAGTACTCGAGCGTCTGGCCGGAGAACTCGGCGTGCTGGGTGAGGTCGAAGTTCCCGCGGTTGGCGATGCCCTCGAGCTCCGACCAGCCGATCGGGAACAGGTACTCCACGTCCGCGGTCTGGCTGGAGTAGTGCGAGAGCTCGTCGGGGTCGTGCTCGCGCAGGCGCAGCTTCTCCGGGCGGATGCCGAGACGCTCATACCAATCGAAGCGCTCCGCCTTCCAGGTCTCATACCACGCGGGTGCGTCGGCGGGGGGGACGAAGAACTCCATCTCCATCTGCTCGAATTCGCGCGTGCGGAAGATGAAGTTGCCCGGGGTGATCTCGTTGCGGAAGGACTTGCCGACCTGGGCGATGCCGAACGGCGGCTTCTTGCGCGAGAACTGCAGCACGTTCTTGAAGTTGATGAAGATGCCCTGGGCGGTCTCGGGGCGCAGGTAGGCCACCGAGCCGGTCTCCTCGACGGGGCCGACCGTCGTCTTGAACATCAGGTTGAAGTCGCGCGCGGCGGTCAGATCGCAGTCCGGGCCCTCGCCGGGGAGCTTGCTCGGCTTGCGCGGGCAGGCCAGCCCGGGCGCGTGCTCGGTGAGGTGATCGGCGCGGAAGCGGGACTTGCAGGTGCGGCAGTCGACCATCGGGTCGGTGAAGCCCGCGAGGTGGCCGCTGGCCTCCCACACCCGCGGGTGCTGGAGGATCGCGGAGTCCAGCGCGACGATGTCGTCGCGCTCGGAGAGCATCGAGCGCCACCACTCGTTCTTGACGTTCGTCTTGAGCAGGACGCCGTAGTGGCCGTAGTCGTAGGTCGAGCCGATGCCGCCGTAGATCTCCGAGGAGGCGAAGATGAAGCCGCGGCGCTTGCACAGCGCGACGATCTTGTCCATGGTCACCACGTCGTCGGCCATGGCGCTCAGCCTACCCGGCGGCCCCGTCGTTGGCACTCGACGGCAGAGAGTGCCAGGAAGCGCACGGCTAGACTGTCTCGCGATGCCGATCTACGAGTACCGCCGACCCGACGGCACCACGTTCGACGTGATGCAGAGCTTCGCCGAGGACGCGTTGACGCACGACCCCGACAGCGGGGTGCCCGTCGCGCGGGTGATGCACGCGCCCGCGATCCACTTCAAGGGCTCGGGCTTCCACAACACCGACTACGGCACCCGCCGGCGCAACCGCGAACTCGAGAAGTCCGCCGAGAACGGCTCCAGCGATCACTCGGACAAGGCCAAGGAGAAGCGCGACAAGTCCGAGAAGGGCTCCTCGTCGGAGTCCTCGTCGTCGTCATCGGACTCCTCCTCCTCGTCGGACAGCAAGCCGGCCCCGAAGGCCGACAAGCCGGCCAAGAAGGACGCTGCCTGACGGCCACGGGCGACGGCCCGGTGAACCTCGCCAGCGCCCTCGCCCGCCTCGACGTGCCGTTCCGCCCGGGCATCGTCGGGCTCTACAACGGCAACAAGCTGGCCGTCGTCAAGATCTGCGGCGAGTTCGTCTGGCACACTCATCCCGATACCGACGACTGCTTCCTGGTGCTCTCCGGCCGCCTCACGATCGAGATGCGCGACCGAGAGGTCGTCCTCGAGGCCGGGGAGCTGTTCGTCGTGCCCGCAGGGATCGAGCATTAGGCGACCAAGCCGACGGCGGGCCACCACGCTCGCTTGCCATGACCCGCGGGGCCCGCCCGAAGGCCGACCACGAGTGCCACGTGTTGCTCATCGAGCCGCGAGGGACGGTCAACACGGGCGACGCCGGCGGTCCGCTGACCGCGCCCGAGCGCAGGATCTAGTGTCCGAGTGCCGCGCCGGCCACCCTCACCGGGGGAGCGAACTCGAGACGACGAGCCGGCATTTCGCGGTGGCCTCCGCGCACGGGACGGGCGCGCCGTCGCCCTCGTCGCCGGCGCGGGGCGGCGCGCCGCGCAGCCAGAAGACCCGCGCGTCGTCGTAAGCCGCGCCGTAGGCCAGCGCGCCGGCGGGACGAGCGCCAGAGAGGACGTCGGACCCCCGGCGCCGACGAGCCAGCGTCGTCTGCAGCACCTCGCACGGAGACTGGGCGAGGAGGAAGGCCACGCCGCCGTCGGCGCCGGCGCTCGGCGACAGCGGCTGGCGAAACCCGCACGCGCCGCTCACGTAGCCCTGCGCCCGATCGACCTGCCCACCGGGGCCACCGGCGCGCACCGAGGAGGAACGAAGCTCGATGCCGTCCCCCGCGCCGTAGGGCGGCTGCGTGACCCGCCACAGGAACGCCGCCGAGCGCGGTCCGAGGTCAAGCGCGTCAACGCCGGTCCGCGGAGCGACCCGGCAGGAGCGGTACGGGCACTTCGGCGCGGTGCCACCGCGTAGGCGCAGCGGAGCGTCACGCGTCCGCGGCCACAGCAGCACGCGGGCGTTCGTCGAGCCCCGTGAGGGCGCGGCGACTGCGGCAACCGATCTCCCGCGGACGGACGGAGTCGTCAGCGACAGGCCCGAGGAGCGTGCGAGCGCGAGGCGCCGCGGGCGCGCCCCCGCGCTCTCCAGGTCCAGGATGTACGCGCGGCAGCCTCGCGCGCGGGTGAAGTCGACGGTCGGGAGCACGTAGGTCAGCTTGCCGTCCGTCGCGCAGCGCGAGAAGGCCAGCACGGCGCCGCCGGACGCACCGGGCCCCACGTCGGCGTCGAAGGGCACAGCGCGGTCGCCGACCGGCAGGACTCGGAGCCCGCCCTCCGCCGTCCAGTCGACGAGCTCGAAGCGCCTGGCGGCGGGCACGAGACGTGAGAAGACGACGTGGCCGAGCGCCGCGGTCGGGGTCACCGCGCCGGTCGCATCGGCCAGGTCCGTGGCAGGGATCTCGGCGGGCTTCAGGCGGGATCCGTCGGCGACGGCGGAGGCGGGAAACCCGAGGAGGGCGAGGATCCCTGCGAGCAGGAGACGGTGCATGGGCCTTCAACGCGAGGCGCGACCACGAGTTACGCGGCACCGCGAAGCCGTCCCGTTGCCTGCTATCCGGCCAGGAACCGCGCCGCCGCGCGCTGCTTGGTCGCGTCGCTCACGGTGAGCGCCTGGCCGCCGTCGGGCAGCGTCACCGCGCCGGTGGGCCGCAGGATCCGCGTGGGCGGCGTCCCCGAGGTGGCCAGGCCGGCGAAGAGGCCGAGCAGCGTCGGGCCGCCCATGTCCGAGCGCAGCGACTTCGGCGCAGCCCACGAGACGAACGGGAGGCGGACGAACGCGCCCGGCGAGATCAGGCGGGACTTCATCGCGGAGAACAGCTTCTGCTGGCGGCGGGCGCGGGTGAGGTCGGACTCGCGCTTGTTGCACAGGTTCTTGCGTGTCCGCGCGAGGGCGAGGGCCTGCTTGCCGTGGATGCGCGTCGTCCCGCTCTTGAGCCGCAGGGTGAAGCCGCCGTTGCTGAAGCCCCCGTTGATCTTGGAGACGACGCAGCCGCCCGTGTAGTCGATGCCGCCCATCGCGTCGATGAGCGTGGGGAAGTTCGAGAAGCTCACCTCGACGACGTGGTCGATCGCGATGCCGAGGTTCGCCCGGATCGTCTCGGCCATCAGGCGCGCGCCGCCGAACGCGAAGGCCGCGTTGACCTTGTTCCTGCCGTGCCCGGGGATGTCGAAGGCCGTGTCGCGCGGGATCGACAGCCGCGACGAGTGGCCGCCGCCGATGCGCATGAGCAGGATCGAGTCGGCGCGGGCGCTGTCCCCGCGCGCCCCCGGTTCGCCCGAGCCCTTCGGGCGCTTGTCCGAGCCGAGCACGAGCACGGTCGTCGCGCTGACGGGCGGGAAGCCGCTCGCGGCCAGGCCCCCGCCGACGTCGTCGCGGTGGACGAGCGCCGAGACCAGGAAGATGGCCCCGCTCAGCACGATCCAGCCGACCAGCCCGAGCAGCACACGCACGGCGATGCGCCCGGGGGAGAGCCGCCGGCCGCCGCGGCCGGGCCTCGGCAGGCGGGGCCACCGCCGTTCGCCGTCCGCGCCCGCGCGGTGGACGCTGTACGGGCGGTCGCCGGCCTCCGGCGCGGCGCTCGGGTCCTCGGCGCGGCCGAACGGGTTGCGCCCGGCGCGGTACTTCGTGTACGGCGGCGGGTCGGCCGGGCCGGGCGGGTCGGGTCGCTCGGGGGGGTCGGGCGCCACGGGTGCGCTGAGTATGGTGCCTCACGTGGCCGGCGGCAGCGTCATCGGCGTCGACCTGGGCGGGAGCAAACTCCTCGCGGGGGTCGTCGACGCTGACCTCGACGTCCATCACCGCGCGCACCGGCGGGCCCCCTCGAGCGACCTGCAGGCCGTGCTCGACGCGGTGGTCTCGGTGGTCGAGGAGGCGCGCGCGGCGGTCGGCGACGTCCGCGCGGTCGGCTTCGGCATCCCGTCGCTGTTCGACCACGAGCGCGGCATCGCGGTCACCACCGTCCACCTTCCGATCCGCGACGTCGCCTTCCGCGACATCATGGCCGAGCGCCTCGGCCTGCCCGTCTTCGCCGACAACGACGCGAACACCGCGATGCTCGCCGAGCACCGCTTCGGCGCGGCGCGCGGCGCGCGGCACGCGCTCCTGCTCACGCTCGGGACGGGCATCGGCGGCGCGATCGTCGTCGACGGCAAGCTCGTCCGCGGCGCGCTCGGCTCGGCCGGGGAGTTCGGGCACATGGTCATCGACCTCGACGGCCCGCGCTGCCAGGGCAACTGCCCCAGCCGGGGCTGCCTCGAGGCGTTCGCGAGCGGGACCGCGCTGGGCCGCGATGCGCTCGACGCCGCCCGCGCGGACCCCGCCGGCGCGCTCGGCCGCGCGCTGGCCGAGGGGCGCGCGATCACCGGCGCGCTGGTCACCGAGCTCGCCCACGACGGCGACCCCATCGCCCGGGCGGTCCTCCGCCGGGTGGGCGAGCACCTTGGCGTCGGCATCGCCTCGCTGGTCAACGTCTTCAACCCGTCCGTGGTCGTCGTGGGCGGCGGGGTCATCGCCGCGGGCGAGCTCCTGCTCGAGCCCGCGCGCGAGGTGGTCATGGAGCGCGCGCTGTCGCCGTCGAAGGAGGCCGCGCGGATCGTGGCCGCCCGGTTCGGCGCGGAGAGCGGCATGCTCGGCGCGGCGACCCTCGCCCTCGACGGGCTCGACGCCCTCGACGGGCTCGGCGGATGAGCGGCCGTCTGGTCGTCTGCGCGACGCCGATCGGGAACCTCGACGACGTGACGCTGCGGCTGCTCCAGACGCTGCGCGCCGCGGACGTCGTCGCCTGCGAGGACACGCGGCACACGCTCGGGCTGCTCAAGCGGCACGCGATCACCGCGCGGCGGCTCGTGAGCTACCACGAGCACAACGAGGCGCAGCGGGCGCCCGAGCTCGTGGCGCGGATCGTCGCGGGGGAGACGGTGGCGCTCGTCACCGACGCGGGCATGCCGCTCGTGAGCGACCCGGGGCACGTGCTCGTCCGCGAGGTCGTCGCCGCGGGGCAGCGGGTCGAGGTGCTCCCGGGGCCGAGCGCGGCGCTGACGGCGCTCGTGGCCAGCGCGCTGCCCGCGGACCGGTGGCGCTTCGTCGGCTTCCTCCCGCGCAAGGCGGGCGAGCTGCGCGGGCTCCTCGCGGAGAGCCGCGAGACGCTCGTGGCCTTCGAGTCGCCGCACCGCGCCGCCGCGGCTCTCGCCGCCCTCGCGGCGCTCGATCCCGAGCGGCCCGTCGCGCTCTGCCGGGAGCTGACCAAGCTGCATGAGGAGGTCGTGCGCGGCCGGGCCGCGGACCTCGCGGCGCGCTACGCCGAGGCCGAGCCGCGCGGCGAGGTGGTGCTCGTCGTCGGCGCGCCGCCGCCGGCCGCCGCCGACCTCGGCGCCGCGCTCGACGCGCTCGAGCGCCTCGTCGCGGCGGGGGCCAAGCCCCGCCCGGCGGCGCAGGTCGTCGCCGAGCTCACCGGCGCACCGGCCAACGCGCTCTACCAAGGGCTGCTCGAGCGCAAGTAGGGGCACGATCGAGGCCGAGCGCTACGGACGGCCTCAGCGTTCGACATCGGGCTCGCTCAGCGAGCCCAGGTACGAACGCTACGTGGTGGCGAGCTGCACGGACTCCAGGACAGCGGGGTGGCGAAGCTGAGCGGCGGTTACGGCGCGCCGCCGACGGTCGCGCACGTGAGGTAGTCGACTCCCGGGGCGAACGGCCAGTGCCACAGAGCGGTCGCGTGGATCGGGATGCGGAGCGACCGCAGGGCGCGGCGGGGATCGCTCTCCCACGGACCGCGCCCGCGGGCCGCCAGGCGCAGGGCGTCGTCGTGGCCTGCGGCGTCCAGGATCTCGGCGAGCCCGACGGGCTGTGGGCGGCCCGGCGACCAGACCAGCGGGTCGTGGAGGTGCACGACGCGTCCGCGGGGGGCCGAGGCGTGGAGGCGGGCGACGGCCCCGCGGACGAGCCCCGGGGCGTGGCGGGCCTCGAACGCGCGCCGCTGGTCGGCGGGCACGGCGAGGTCGAGCAGGGCGGGGTACAGCAGCTGGCTGTAGAAGAGGTCGCCGACGACCAGGTCGTAGGGAGCGCCGGGCAGCGGGGTCTCCGGGATGAGCGGCGGGCCGGGAGCACGGCCGTCGCAAGCCGCCGCGGCGAGGTGATCTGCCGCGCCGCCGGTGACGTCGTGCTCGGCGAGGTCGACGCGCCGGCGCAGGGGACGCGGCAGGTGGCGGCGCGCGCCCCGGACGGCCGGCAGGTCGAGGTCGAGCAGGACGACGTTGCCCGCGCGCTCGGCGATGCGCGCGAGGGGGAGGTCGTCGGCGTTGCCGGCGCCGACCACCGCGACACTCGCCCCGGCGGCCAGGTGCGGTTCGACCAGGCGCCAGAGCGCGTCGCGCGCAGGAGCCCAGCGCGCGCGGCGGTCCGCGGTTCCGTGAGCGTTGCGCGCGATGTTCGCCCTGGTGGCGGGCGCCTGCCGGCGATCGCGGTGCAACGCGCGCTCCGCGCGAGCGAGGGGACCCCCTCGTGCGTCAGGGGTGCGGGTGCTCACCGGCGTGGATGGGTTGGTCGTGGTCGGCGGTGCCGTGCTGTCCGGCGGCGGGGTCGCCGGGGTCGGCCTGGACGGTGCGAAACGACTGCCAGGTGATGCGCAGGATGACCACGGTGATGACCAGGCCGATGATCGGGTCGCCCACGTCGAAGCCGAGGGCCACGACGATCGCGCTGGCAACCACGGCGAGGCTGACCAGCCCGTCGGTGCGGGCGTGGGCTCCGTCCGCGATCAGGGCCGGGCTCTGGAGTCGCTTGCCGGCGCGGGTGCGGATCTGGGCGGCCACCTCGTTGCCGACGAAGCCGATGAGCCCGGCGGCGGCCAGCGGCCACAGGTGGTCGATCGGCTGCGGGTCGATGAGCCGCTGGATCGACTGCCACAGCGCCACGCAGGCGCTGACGAAGATGGTCGCCACCACGAAGAACCCGGCGCGCTTCTCCGCCACGAACGAGCGAAGCAGGAACGCGATGCCCAGCGGGATCGCGGTCAGCGCATCCCCGAAGTTGTGGATCAGGTCGGCCAGGAGGGCGATCGAGCCGGTGAGCAGGAAGACCCCGAACTGCAGCACGGTGGTCATCAGCAGCACCGCCAGGCTCCACGACACCGCGCGGAGCCCCTCCCGCGAGGAGACGATCGAGCGCGCGACCAGCCCGTGGCTGTGCCCGTGCCCGTCGTCGTGCGCGTCTGCGCGCGGCGGGGCGGGAGTGTCGTGATCGTGGCCAGCGGTCGAGGCGCTCATAGCGGCCCTTTCCAAGGTAGTGTCGAAGATATGAACGGACGTTCACGCTAGCATCCTGCATCATGTCCCACGAAGTAAAAGGCCGCGCGACCCCCAGCCGCCTGAGCGCCGACGGCGCCCGTCAGGTCGCGCAGACGATGCAGGCGCTGGCCACGCCGAGCCGCGTGCGGATCCTGGCGTGCCTGCGCGAAGGGCCCACCGCCGTCGGTGACCTCGCCGACGCCGTCGAAATGGAGGCCTCGGCGGTCTCCCATCAGCTGCGGTTGCTGCGCCACCTCGGGTTGGTCGTCGGTGAGCGCGTCGGCCGCCAGGTCATCTACGCGCTCCACGACGACCACGTCGCCACGCTGCTCGACGAGGCCGTCTTCCACACCGAGCACCTGCGCCTCGGCCACAGCAACCCCGTCCACGAACGGCGCGCGTCGTGAGGTAGGAGCCGGGCCGGCCGCGGCACGCTGCGGCCCCCAGAACGCCTAGCCTCCTGACGGCGATGTCCTTCACCGTCACCACGCCGATCTACTACGTCAACGGCGCCCCGCACCTGGGGCACGCCTACACCACGATCGCCGCCGACGTCATGGCCCGCCACCACCGCCAGCGCGGCGAGGACGTCTTCTTCCTGACGGGCACCGACGAGCACGGCGAGCCCGTCGC
Organism: Solirubrobacterales bacterium; assembly: GCA_038321325.1. Taxonomy (GTDB): domain Bacteria; phylum Actinomycetota; class Thermoleophilia; order Solirubrobacterales; family Solirubrobacteraceae; genus Paraconexibacter. The sequence continues at coordinate 14,903 of JBBQEV010000021.1, read as the reverse complement.
GCTGGCGGCCGAGCGCGAGGGCGTGACCCCGCAGGAGCTGGCCGACCGCCACGCGGAGCGCTTCAAGGCGCTCGCGCCGCGGCTCGGCGCCTCCAACGACTTCTTCATCCGCACGACCGACCCGGAGCACGCGGCCGGCGTCCAGGCCGTGCTCCAGGCCGTGAAGGACAACGGCTTCGTCGAGCTCGGCCGCTACGAGGGCTGGTACTGCCCCCGCTGCGCGGACTTCAAGACCGACAACGAGGTCGAGGATCAGGACAAGTGCCCGATCCACCACATCGTCCTCACGCGCGAGAGCGAGGAGAACTGGTTCTTCAAGCTCTCCGCCTTCCAGGAGCGCCTCGAGGCGCTCTACGCGGAGCACCCCGACTTCGTCCTGCCGAGCCAGCGCCGCAACGAGGCGCTCGCGTTCATCGAGGGGGGTCTGCGCGACGTCTCGCTCTCCCGCGGGGCCAAGCTCCAGTGGGGCGTGCGGGTCCCGTGGGACCCCGAGCACGTCTTCTACGTGTGGTGGGACGCGCTGCTCAACTACTACACGGCGCTCAGCTACGCCAAGCCCGGCGAGGATCTCACCGAGCGCTTCTGGCCCGCGGACTTCCACATCGTCGGCAAGGACATCCTGAAGTTCCACTGCGTCTTCTGGCCCGCGCTCCTGATGGCGGCCGGCCTCCCGGTGCCCAAGCACGTGCTCGTCCACGGCTACCTGCTGATGAACGAGGAGAAGATGAGCAAGTCGCTCGGCAACGTCCTGGACCCGTTCACGATCATCGAGCGCTTCGGGGTCGACGCGCTGCGCTTCTTCCTCTTGCGGGAGGTGCGCTTCGGCGGCGACGGCGAGGTGAGCGCGGAGGCCTTCGAGCAGCGCTACGAGACCGAGCTGGCCAACGACTTCGGCAACCTCGCCAGCCGCGTCAGCGCGATGGTCGTCAAGTACCGCGACGGCAACGTCCCCGCGGTCGAGACCCTCGACCTCTTCGACGACTTCGCGGGCCTGGCCGACGCGGTGGCGGCGAGCATCGACCGGGGGGAGCTCACGCAGGCGCTCGAGGCGATCTGGGTCCGCGTGCGGCGGCTGAACCGCTACGTCGAGGAGCAGGCACCGTGGAAGCTCGCCAAGGACGACGCGCTCGCCGGCCGGCTCGACGTCGCGCTCGCGACGCTCGTCGAGGGACTGCGCACCGTGACCGTGCTGCTGGCGGCCTACCTCCCGGCGACCGCGGCGACGCTGCTGGAGGCGCTCGGCGCCCCCGACGACGCGTGGGGAAGCGCGGCCTTCGGCGCGGGCGGGGTCACCCGGGTGGAGAAGCTCGCGCCGCTCTTTCCCAAGCACGACGCCGCGCCGGCGTGATCGACTCCCACACGCACCTGGACTCGTGCGCGCCGCCGAACGAGGAGCTCGTCGCGGCCGCGCGCGCGGCGGGGGTGACCAAGGTGCTGACCGTCGGGACCGACGAGCGCGCCAACCGCAGCGCGCTCGCGGCGGCCGAGGGCTTCCCGGAGGTCTGGGCCGCCGTCGGCCGCCACCCCAACAGCGCCGCGGGCTTCGACGCTGCGGCGCTCGCGGACCTGCGCGAGCTCGCGGCACACCTGCGGTGCGCGGCGGTCGGCGAGAGCGGCCTGGACTTCTTCCGCGACGGCGCGCCGCGCGAGGACCAGGAGCGGGCGTTCCTCGCGCAGATCGCGCTCGCGCGGGAGCTCGGCAAGCCGCTGGTCGTCCACACGCGCGCGGCCGACGACGCCACGATCGGCCTCCTCGCCGAGCACGCGGGCGGCGTCCGCGTCCTGCTGCACTGCTTCTCGATGGCCACCCGGGTGGCCGAGTGCGTCGAGCGGGGCTGGTGGTTCTCGTTCGCCGGAAACGTCACCTACCCGAAGAACGCCGCGCTGGCCGACGCCGCCCGCCGCGTCCCCGCCGACCGGCTGCTCGTCGAGACCGACGCGCCGTACCTCACGCCGCAGGCCGTCCGCAAGGAGAGAAACCAGCCGGCCTACGTCGCCCACACCGCCCGCTTCGTCGCCGAGGTGCGCGGCGTCGAGTACGCCGAGCTCGAGCTGCAGGTGGAGCGCAACGCCGCGGAGCTCTACGGCTGGTGAGCGCGGCCGAGCTCCCGACCCAGCCGACCCTCCGGCGCCTGAAGCAGTTCGGCGTCAAGCCCAAGCGCGACCTCGGGCAGAACTTCCTCATCGACTCGAACATCCTCGGCGTCATCGCCCGGGCCGCGCAGCTCGCGAGCGACGACGTGGTCCTGGAGATCGGCGGCGGCCTCGGCGTCTTGAGCGAGCACCTCGCGCCGCTCGTCGCCCACACGCACGTCATCGAGCTCGACCGCTCGCTCGAGCCCGCCCTGCGCGACGCGCTCGACCCGTTCGGCGACCGCGCGACGCTCCACCTCGGCGACGCGATGCAGCTCGATCTCGCCAAGCTCGGCCCGGAGCCGACGAAGGTGGTCGCGAACCTCCCCTACGGCATCGCCGCCGGCGCGATCCTGCGGACGGTCGAGGAGCTCGGCCACGTCACGCGCTGGGTCGCGATGGTGCAGAAGGAGGTCGGCCGCCGCTTCGCCGCGGAGCCCGGGAGTCCCGCCTACGGCGTCCCGTCGGTCCTCGCGCAGCTCGCCTGCGACGTCTCCGTGCACCGCAAGGTCGCGCGCACCGTCTTCTGCCCGGTGCCGAACGTCGACTCGGTGCTCGTGGTGCTCGAGCGCCACGGCCCGGCGCCGGAGCTCGCGCTGCGCCGCCTAGTCCAGCAGGCCTTCGCCCATCGCCGCAAGGCGCTCGCGCGCTCGCTCCAGCTCGGCCCGCACGCCGCGCCGGAGCTGCGCGACGCAGCGCGCGAGGCGCTCGTGGCCCTGGGCCACCCAGCCGACGAGCGGGCCGAGCGGCTCGCGCCCGAGGAGTTCCGGGCGCTGCACGCGGCGCTGTCGCGATGAGCGAGCGCGCGCCGGCGAAGATCAACGTCTGCCTCTTCGTGGGCGCCACGCGGCCGGCCGACGGCCGCCACGAGCTGGTCTCGGTCATGCAGGCCGTCGACCTCGCCGACGAGCTGCGGCTGGAGCCGGCCGCGGCCGACGAGGTGCGCTGCCCCGGCGTGGAGGGCCCGAACCTCGTCTCCGCGGCGATCGCGGCGTTCCGGGCGCGGACCGGCTGGGACGGGTCGCCGGTGCGCGTCACCGTGACCAAGCAGATCCCCGTGGCCGCGGGGATGGCGGGGGGGAGCGCCGACGCCGCGGCCGCGCTGCGGCTCCTGGCCCGCGCGGCGCGGCTCGACGACGTTGCACTGCTGCGCGAGATCGCGGCCGGCCTCGGCGCCGACGTCCCCGCCCAGGTGCTCCCGGGCCGCTACCTGGCCACGGGCGCCGGGGAGCACGTCGAGGCGCTCGCGCCGGTGTGGCCCGGCTACGTGGTCCTCGTGCTCCCGAGCGACGGCGAGCTGTCGACGCCGGCCGTCTATCGCGAGTTCGATGCCCTCCGCCTCGCACGCTCTCCCGACGAGCTCGCGGCACGGCTGGCCGAGGTGCGAGCGGCGACCGGCGGGCGGCGCGGGAGGCTGCCGGACGCGCTGATCGTCAACGATCTGGCCCCCGCGGCGATCTCGCTGCTGCCCTCGGTCGCGGCGGCGCTCGCGCAGGTGCGCGAGGAAGGCGCCGACCACGCGCTCGTGTCGGGCTCCGGGCCGACCGTGCTGGGGCTCTTCGGCGACGCGGGCACCGCCCGCAGCGCGGCGCAGGCCCTGCGCCGCCACCACCCGCGGCTCGTGCTCACCGCGCCCGTCGTCGCCGCCCCCGGAGGGGCGCTGACGTGAAGCCGAGCTGGCTCGTCGGGGCCGCCGCGCTCGCCGCGTTCCTGTTCTTGCGCCGGCGCCGCCTGGAGCCCACGCTCCTGGTCGGCGGGGTGATCGCGCTCGTCGGGGCGCTGCTCTACGGTCTCGGGCTCTTCGCGCTCCCGAACGTGGAGAAGCTCTTGGAGGACCTGGGCCGCACCCTCGGGCCGTGGACGTACCTCCTCGTCGGCGGCCTCGCGTTCCTCGAGACGGGGGCGTTCGTCGGGCTCGTGGCGCCGGGGGAGACGACGATCCTCGTCGGCGGGGTGGTCGCCGGGCAGGGTGAGATCGACATCGTCGCGCTGATCGCCCTCGTCTGGGCCTGCGCCGTCGCCGGCGACCTGACGAGCTTCTACCTCGGCCGCCGCCTCGGCCGCGGGTTCCTCGAGCGGCACGGCACGAAGGTCTCGATCACGCCCGAGCGCCTGGGGAAGGTCGAGGCCTTCTTCGAGAAGCACGGCGGCAAGGCGATCCTGCTCGGCCGCTTCGTCGGGCTCGTCCGGGCGATCGCCCCGTTCCTCGCCGGCTCGAGCGGGATGCCCCTGCGGCGCTTCCTGCCCTACGACGTGGTCGGCGCCGGGCTGTGGGGCTCGTCGTTCTGCCTGCTCGGGTTCCTCTTCTGGCAGAGCTTCGGCACCGTCCTGAACTACGCGAAGACGGGGACGCTCGCGGTCGCCAGCACGATCGTCGTGGTGACGGGCGTCATCGCGCTCGTGCGCTTCCTGCGGGTGCCGGCCAACCGGGCCCGGGTCGGCACGTGGGTCGAGGCCCAGGAGCGCCGCCGGGTCATCGGTCCGGTGCTCAGGGTGCTCGTGCGGCGCGGCGAGCAGCCCGCGCGCTTCGCCTGGGCCCGGGTCACGCCCGGCGACCTCGGGCTCGAGCTGACGACGCTGCTGGCCGTCGCGGCCGTCGGGGGCTACGTGGTGGCGGGCTACGCGGTGGTCATCGGGCCCGGCGACGTGACCCCGGGTGACATGCGCGGGCTCCGGGTCGTCGACGGGCTGCGGGCCGACTGGCTCACCGCGGTGGTCAAGGTCGTCACCGATGCGGGGCTGCTCGGGGTGACGCTCGCGGCGGTGGTGCTCGCCTGCGGCGTGCTCGCGGCCAAGCGCGAGATGCTCGAGGCCGCGGTGATCGCCGCGGGGTACGCGCTCACCCTCGCGTTCGAGCAGGTCGTGCGCGCCGCGGAGAACCGCGGGCGGCCGCCGGGAGGCCTCGTCGAGACGACCACCGCGAGCTTCCCGAGCGCGCACGTCGCGCACAGCGTGGCCTGGGTGGCGATCGCCGTCGCCGTCGCCCGCGTGCTCCCGGGCTGGGGCGCCCGCGCCGGCGTCGTCGTGGCCTCCGTCGTGCTCGTCGTGGTCGTCGCGGCCACCCGCATGTACCTCCGCGTCCACTACTTCTCCGACGTGGTCGCGGGCGCGGGACTCGGTCTCGCGTGCTTCGCGGTCTGCGCCGCGGCGGGCCTGTTCGTCGGCCACGTACGGCACACTGTGCGCTAGAGCGATGACCAACGAGTCCATCACCATCATCGTCGCGGTCGTCTGCGGGATGCTCGCCCTCGCGGCCTACGTGGGGCTGATCCTCGTGCCCGCGGTCGCGTCCTACTCGCGGTGGTGGGAGCGCGTCGCCGCCGGCTTCCTGACGCTCTTCGTGCTCGGCGCCTTCGTTCTCGCCGGCGTCGGCGGCGGCGCGGGGGTCGTGTGGTTCTGGGACCGCATCCAGGGCTGACCGGCCCGATGACCCTAGATGGCTCGTTCCGGGAGCGCCTCCCGGAACGAGCCATCTAGACTTGGACGGAGATGACGCCCCCGGCCAAGGCCACGCCGGTCGCCCCCGACTTCGGTGCGCTCGACGCGATCACCGACGCCGTCGAGTCCGGGGCCGGGCTCCCGGACGTCGTGCGCGCGGCGGCGCTCGCGCTCCGCGCGAGCCTCGTGGTCATCGACCGGACGGGGGTCGTGCTGGCCAGCGCGCCGCGGTCCCCCGCCGACGAGCGCTCACTCATCGCCAACGGCACCGGCGTCGAGACCGTCGAGCTGCGCGTGGCCGACGAGCCGGTCGGGCTGCTCCGGATGCGCGTCCGCGAAGGCGGCGGCGGCAACGGTCTGGTCAAGCTCGTCACCACGCTGGTGGCCTCGGAGGTCGAGCGGGTCCGCGCGCCGGTGCGCGCCTCGCAGGAGGCCGCCGCGGCCTTCGTCCACGCGGTGCTCGACCGGACCCTGGTGGACGCGGCGGAGATCAGCGCCCGCGCGGCCGGTCTCGGGCTCGACCTCGAGTCCGGGGCGAGCGTGCTGGTCGCGCGCGCCCATCCGCAGGTGCCGGTCGAGGACGGCTGGCGCACGCGGGTGCTCGCGGTGGCCGAGCGCGGCGCCCGCGCCGTCGCCGCGACCGCGGTGGCCGTCCCCGCGTCCCCCGCCCGGGGGGAGAGCCCGGGCGCCGAGGTCGTCGTGCTCCTGCCCTCCGGCGACGACGGCGCCGCCCAGCGCGCGGCCGAGGGCGTGCTGCGCGAACTGCAGGCCGGGCTGCCCGGCCACCTCTTCGCGGTCGGGCGCTCGCGGGTCGCGCTCGACCCGGCCGACCTGGCGCGCGCGGGCAACGAGGCGTTGCTGGCCGCCAACGTCGCCGAGGGCGACCGCGAGCGATCGTTGATGGCCTTCGAGGAGACGGGCGCGTACCGGCTGCTGCTGCCCGCCATGAGCGAGGACCCGGCCGAGCTGCAGCGTTTCTACTCAGAGACCGTCGAGCCGCTGGTCTCCTACGACGACCAGTACGAGACCGACCTCGTCAAGACCGTCGAGGCGTTCCTCGACGCGGACGGCAACGTCGCCGGCACCGCCCAGCGCCTGTTCACCCACCGACACACCATCCGCTACCGCCTCGAGCGCGTCCGCGACCTGTCGGGCCTCGACGTGGGCTCGACCGACGGCCGCGAGAAGCTCTCGCTCGGCCTGAAGGCGATGCGCGTGCTCGGCATCGCCAAGCGCGGCGGCCCGGCCACCGAGGCCGGCGCGGGCGGCGGGCGCGTCCCGCGGCGCTGAGCGCCTCCCCTGCCGCCGCCGTAGCATCGGCGCCATGCGCATCGGCATCATCACCGGCTCGGGCACCTACGCGCTGCCGGGGCTCGAGGCCGGGGAGCCGGACCCCGTCGAGACCCGGTTCGGCACCGTTCCCGTCACCTCCGGCACCTTCGCCGGCGCCGAAGTCCTGCACGTCTCGCGCCACCGCGAGGGCCATGCGCTGCTCTCCTCGGCGGTCACCCATCAGGCGAACATCTCCGCCCTGGCCGCGGCGGGCGCCGACGCGATCATCTCCGCGACGGTCTGCGGCGCCTGCGACCCGGGGCTCGAGCTCGGCTCGCTGATCGTCTTCGACGATCTCTTCTTCCTGCAGAACCGGCTGCCCGACGGCTCGGTCTGCACGCTGCACACCGAGCCCGGCGCGCCGGGCCGCGGGCACTGGATCTTCGACGGGCCGTTCTCCGAGCCGCTACGCCAAGCGCTCCTGGCGGGCGCGCGCGAGCGCGGGCACCCCGTGCGCGACGGGGGCACCTACGGCCACGTCGACGGCCCGCGCTTCAACACGAAGGCGGAGATCCGGATGCTGATGGGCGCCGGGGTCACCGCGGTCTCCCAGACCGCGGGCCCCGAGACCGTCCTCGCGGGGGAGGCCAAGCTCCCGTTCGCGCTCCTCGGCTACGCGACCGACTACGCCAACGGCGTCAAGCCCGAAGCGCCGACGCCGATGGCCGAGCTCGTCCGCCTCGTGACCGCCAGCACCGCGACCTTCGCCGGCGCGCTCGCGGGGACGCTGCCCGCGCTCGCGGCGGCGGAGATCGCGCCGACCGGCACGCACTTCTCCTGGGACTGAGCCCCGGCCCGGCGGCCGTGATCCTCGCCAGCCTCGGCGCCCCCGCGGACCCCGGGCTCGAGGCGCTGCTCGGTCCCGGCCCGGCGGAGGCGCTGCGCGACGAGCTCGTCGCCCGTGCGCGCCGCTGGGTCGCCGCCGTCGCGCCCGGGCGGGCGTTCGAGGCGACGTCGCCGTTCATGGCGGCCGCCGCGTTGCGCGACCACGACGGCCCCGTGCTCCTCGTCGCCGGCGACGTCCCGGCCCTCGGCCCCGAGCACGCTGCGGCCGCGCTGGACGACCTCGCGGAAGGCTACGAGGGCGTGTACGGGCCGTCGGTCGACGGCTCGCCGTTCCTGCTCGCGCTCCCCCGGCCCGACGCGGAGCTGCTCGACCGGCTCGGGGAGGGCTTCGACGCGCTCGCGCAGGCCGCGGCGCGCGGCGGCGGGATCGGCCTGCTGTCCGCCGAGCGCCGCCTCGTGACGCCCGCGGACGCCCGCGCGCTGGCCTCGGACCCCGTCGCGCCCGAGGCGCTCGTGCGCCACCTGCGCCACGCCCTGGAGGTCCGCCGCGCGGCTCGAGATTGATGCGTGCCTGGTGGCGATGGCAGCCTTCGAGCTTGATCCCGCTCAGCGGGACCAAGCTCGAAAGGCACGCCGGGGCGGGCCCCGGCGGGCGCCGTCGCGCCGGGTGAAGCCAACCGGGTACGCAGAGACTAGGCCGGCACGTCCTCGATCTTCGCCTTGACGGCGTCGACGACCTCCGGGGGAACCTCCTGCATGTCGTGGTCCTCCTTGGCGTGCGTGGCGACTTGGCCGAGGATCTCGTCGTCGGACTGGCCGGTGAAGGTGGCGGTGCAGCCGGGGACGACGGCGCCGCAGGAGAACTGCTTCATGGGGGGGAGCTCCGTTTGCGTTCGGGGAAGCGGCGAAGCCTACTCGCGGGGGGCGGCGGGCCCGGAGGTAGTCTTGAGCGGCAGGGCCACTGGGGAGTGGTCTAATTGGATAGGACGCCCGGTTTTGGTCCGGGACGGTGCGGGTTCAAGTCCTGCCTCCCCAGCTTCCGTCCGATGACGAACGTATGTTCGTCAGATGCCGCGATGGACCGAACAACAACTCCGCGATGTCGTCGCGTCCGCCGACTCGTTCTCGGATGTCCTTCGCCACTTCGGCCTGCGTCCGGCTGGCGGCAATCACGCGCTTGCGAAGCGATGGACTCTGCGCTGGGACATCCCCACCGAGCATTTCACGCACGGAGGCGATCGTCTTGCCAACGCTCGGCGCGCAGCGCGACCGCTCGAAGAAATTCTCGTCGAGCACAGCCGCTACAGCCGTTGTTCTCTCAAGAAGCGGCTGTACGAGTCTGGCTTGAAGGCGCGTCGGTGCGAGCTTTGCGGCCTGGGCGAGGAATGGCGCGGCTCGCCGTTGTCGCTGGTTCTCGATCACGTCAACGGCGTGGCCGATGACAACCGTCTCGAAAACCTCCGGATCGTCTGCCCGAACTGCAACGCGACGCTCCCGACGCACTGCCGGCGAAATATTCCGACGTCGCGCGAACCGCGTCCGTGCGCCCTTTGCGGCGCGGTGTTCCGTCCGAGGCTCAGCTCTCAGCGCTACTGCTCGCGTACATGCGGTTCACGCACGAGTCGTTTCGGACCGAATCCGGCCGCTCGGAAGGTTTCGCGCCCGCCCTACGAGCAGCTCTTGGAGGAGATCGCGACGTCGAGCTGGTCGGCCGTCGGGCGCAAGTACGGCGTCTCGTGCAACGCCGTGCGCAAGTGGGTGCAGATGGAGCAGCGACTGCGGGCCGAGGCAGAGGCGGCGGCCGATCGCGACGCCGAGGCAGTCGCCTTCGAGGCCGGGGAGGAGGAGCGTCCGGAGGCCGCATAGGATCCTCGCCGTGTCGTTCACCGCCGTCGTGATGGCCGCCGGGCAGGGAACCCGCATGCGGTCCAAGCTCCCGAAGGTCCTGCATCCCGTGTGCGGGCGACCCATGGTCCACTGGCCCGTGCTCGCGGCGCGCGAGGCGGGCGCGCGGACGGTCGTCGTCGTGGGCGGCGCCGACGGGGTGCTCGACGGTCGGCTCCCCGCCGGGGTGATCCTCGCGGTGCAGCCGGTTCCCGACGGGACCGGGGGAGCGGTGCGCGCGGCGGCGTCGCACTTCGACCCGGCGCTGCCGGTGGTCGTCCTCTCCGGCGACGTGCCGCTCGTCACCGCCGAGGTGCTGCAGGCGCTCGTCGCGTCCCACCTCGACAGCGGCGCGGCCGCGACCATGGTCACCACGCGCCTCGACGATCCGTCGGGCTACGGCCGGGTCGTCCGCGACACGACGGGCGGTGTGCTGCGGGTCGTGGAGACCAAGGCGGAGGGCGACGCTACCGAACGCGAACTCGCGATCCGCGAGGTCAACACGGGCATCTTCTGCTTCGAGGCCGCGGCGCTCGGGCGCGCTCTGGAGCGCGTCGGCGCGGACAACTCCCAAGGCGAGTACTACCTCCCGGACGCCCTGCCTGCGCTCCGAGCGGAGGGCGCGCACGTCGCGGCGCACTCGGTGGACGACCCGGGCCTCGTGCTCGGCGTCAACGACCGCGTCCAGCTCGCGCGTGTGCAGGCGGTGGCGCAGCGGCGGATCCTCGTGCGCCTCATGCGCACCGGGGTCACCGTCGTCGACCCCGCGACCACGACCGTCGATGCCGACGTCGTCGTCGGCGCGGACACGAGGATCGAGCCCGGTTGCTCGCTGCGGGGAGCGACCCGGGTCGGGGAGGGCTGCGCCGTCGGCCCGCTGACGACGCTCGTCGACGCGACCCTCGGCGACGAGGTGAGCGTCGTGCACTCCTACGCGACGGGCGCGTCGGCCGAGGACGGCGTGGCGATCGGACCGTTCGCCTACCTGCGGCCGGGCACCGTCCTGCGCGCGGGAGCGAAGGTCGGCACGTTCGTCGAGGTGAAGAACTCCGACGTCGGGCCGGGCGCGAAGGTGCCGCACCTGTCCTACCTCGGCGACGCGGACGTCGGGGCGGGCACGAACCTCGGGGCGGGGACGATCACCGCGAACTACGACGGCCGCGAGAAGCACCGCACGACGATCGGGGCCGGCGTCAAGGGCTCGGTCCACACGTCGTTCGTCGCTCCGGTGGCCGTCGGGGACGGCGCGTGGACGGCCGCGGGCTCGGTCATCACCGAGGACATCCCGCCCGGAGCGCTCGGCGTCGCGCGCGCGCGGCAGCGCAACATCGGGGACTATGCTGCCCGCTCGGAGCCGCCGACGCCGTGACGACGACCTCTCCTCCCTGTCCAACGTCCGCGACCTGAGCGAGGCCGAAGTGGCCCCATCGACGAGCCTGCCCTTTCAGTCCGACAAGCGGCTCATGCTCTTCTCGGGCCGGGCCAATCCGGAGCTGGCCAGCCGGATCGCCCGGAAGCTCGGCGTCGAGCTCGGTCCGGTGACGCTCAAGACCTTCTCCTCGGGTGAGGTGTACTGCCGCTACGAGGAGTCGATCCGCGGCGCCGAGGTGTTCATCGTCCAGTCCACCTGCGGCAACGCCGTGACGGGCACGACCCCGAACGACGCGCTGATGGAGCTGCTGGTGATGATCGACGCCGCTGTGGGCGCGTCGGCGCACCGCGTGATCGCGGTGATGCCCTGGTTCGGCTACTCGCGCCAGGACAAGAAGTCGGCGCCGCGCGAGCCGATCAGTGCCCGTCTCGTCGCGCGCATGCTCGAGGCCGCCGGCGCCGACCGCGTCCTGACCATGGACCTCCACGCGGGCCAGGTGCAGGGCTTCTTCCAGGTCCCGGTCGACCACATCCCGGCGACGATGATGCTCTCGCAGTACTTCAACGACATGCACCTCGAGGAGATCGTCGTGGTCGCGCCCGACGTCGGGCGGGTGAAGCTGAACAAGCACTTCGCCTCCCGCGTCGGCGCGGGCCTGGCGATCCTCACCAAGGAGCGCCCGGCCCAGGGGGTCGCCGAGATCACCTCGATCATCGGCGACGTCGCGGGCAAGACGGCGGTGATCGTCGACGACATCATCGACACCGCCGGCACGCTGCGCGCGGCCGGCGCGGCCGTGCTCGAGGCCGGGGCCGAGAACGTCTACGCCGCCGCCACCCACGCTGTCCTCTCGGGCGCCGCGTTCGAGAACCTCGCGGCGTCCTCCTTCGAGCAGATCGTGGTCACCGACACGATCCCGCTGCGCCCGGGTGGCCCCGAGAACATCAGGGTGCTCTCCTGCGCGGACCTCCTGACCGACACGATCCGCCAGATCTTCACCGACGAGTCCGTCTCCGAGGTGTTCGGCGGCGAGAACCAGCTGTTCTGAGCCGAACCCGATGGGCGCTGGCCGGTCGGGGTCGGCGCGACAGTCGAGGTCATGCGTTGGCCTCCGGGTAGGCGTCGAGGAGCCCGGCGGCCTCGGCCTCCGAGCCGGGCATGAGGTGTCCGTAGCGGTCGAGCGTGATCGGGACGCTCGAGTCGAACGGCTGCACCCGTCATCAGGGGTAGCTGGGTTACCCCTCGCCCGGTCCTCGATCCCGGCGCTCGGTCGGTCCTGCCGGTCCGCGGGGCGGGGGTGAGCCGGCCGCCGGGGTGGATGCCATCCTCCGGCGCATGGACGATGCAGCGATCGAACTGACCCGGCGTGTCGAACTCCGCCGACAGGACGTGTCCTCCCGCCTGACCGGCAGCCACCGAGCACGGTTCGGCCAGTTCTTCACGCCGGAGATCGCGTCCAGCTTCCTCGCCGACTTGATCGTCCTACCGCACGAAGGCCCGTTCCGCTTGCTCGATCCGGGCGCGGGCGTTGGATCGCTGTCGGCAGCGGTGGTCGCCCGCGTGATGAAGGACTGCCCCTCGGTGGAGCTGCACATCACCGCCTTCGAGATCGACGATGTCCTCGTGCCGCACCTGACAGAGAGCCTAGAGGAGTGTGTCGCCTTCGCGGCCCGGGTTGGTTGCGCCGTCACGTATGAGGTGCGCCACAACAGCTTCGTCGAGTACGCGACGGGATGGCTGCTCGAGCAACCCGAGCAGTTCGACGCGGTCATCGCCAACCCGCCCTACAAGAAGGTGAACACCGCCGCTCCGGAGCGCGTCGCCGCTGAATCCCGAGGGTTGCGCGCGAGCAACCTCTACACAATCTTCGTTGGGCTGGCGGTTGACCTCCTCATCGACGGAGGTCAGCTCTCCGTGATCATCCCGCGCTCCTGGGCCAACGGGCCGTACCACGAGCCGTTCCGTCGATTCCTCCTCGCGCGGCTCTCACTCGACTTCTTGCACGTCTACGACCAGCGCGGCAGGGTCTTCGCCGACGCCGCGGTGCTGCAGGAGAACGTCGTGCTCCATGGCGCACGGGGAGTCCAGGTGGAGAGCGTGGTCCTCTCCGCGAGTGGCGGGGGCGACGATCCGCGGGTGGAGCGCGAGGTGCCGATGACAGAGGTCATCCATCCGGCCGACCCCCACATGTTCGTCCGCATCCCGGCAGACGATCGCGCGACCGCCATCGCGTGGCAGATGTCTCTGCTACCCGCCGACCTCGCCGACCTCGACGTCCGGGTGAGCACAGGCCGCGTCGTCGACTTCCGGTCCCGTGACGCGCTGCGCCAGGATCCCGGGGAAGGCACCGCCCCCCTGATCTACCCGGGGCACCTCGTTGACGGCCGCGTCAAATGGCCCGCCCTCGACAGCAAGAAGCCGAACGCGCTGCTTCGAACGGTGGAGACCGACGCACTTGTGCTCCCGAACGAGACCTACGTCCTGGTCAAGCGGTTCTCGGCCAAGGAGGAGCGTCGGCGGGTCGTCGCGGCGGTCTGCAGCGACGACGACCTGCCGGGCGACGAGGTCGCGATCGAGAACCACCTCAACGTCTACCACCGCGGCAACCGAGGACTTCCTCTCCTCCTCGCCCTAGGCCTCTCGGCCTACCTCAACACGACGCTCGTTGACGACTTCGTCCGGTCGTTCTCGGGCCACACGCAGATCAACGCCACGGATCTGCGTCAGCTCCGCTACCCCGCGGTGCAGGACCTCGTGCATCTTGGCGCTGAGCTCTCCGCCCAGACGTGGCCCGGACAGGCAGAGCTCGACGACCTCGTCGCACGTTACGTGCCTGCCATGAGCGAACCGGCCTCCGAGTTCGCGACGGCCGCGTGACGCCGCAGCAGCAGCAGAAGGTCGACGAGGCGCGCGTCGTGCTCGAGAAGCTCGGCTTCCCGAGGCAGCAGACGAACGAGCAGGCGGCGCTCGTCCTGCTCGCGCTGCTCGATCTCCCGCCGGGGGCGTCATGGGACGAGGCCAACGACAGGTTCCTCTGGCGTGTCCACCCGATTCTCCAGTGGCTGATCAGCAACTACGACAAGACGTACGAACGCGAGATGGTGCGACGCCGGGTACTGCACCAGTTCGTCGCCGCGGGCCTCGTCGTCTACAACCCCGACGATCCCGAGCGGCCGGTGAACTCCTCCGCCAGCTGCTACCAAGTGCAGTCCGCCGCGCTCGCGCTGCTTCAGAGCCACGACTCCGCCGGATTCGACGAGCGCGTGAAGACCTATCGCGAAACCAGCCCGGGTCTCGCTGACAAGTACCTCGCCACACGCGGGATGGCGACGATCCCGGTGACGCTCGCGGACGGCACCGAAGTGGTCCTGACGGCCGGCGGACAGAACAAGCTGATCAAGCAGATGATCGACCAGTTCTGCACTCGGTGGACACCCGGTGGGCAGGTCTTGTACGTCGGCGATGCCGGGGCCCGAGACCCCGTCTTCGACATCGAGGGCTTCGCGTCGCTCGGGGTGACCCTCGACAAGCACGGCAAGCTCCCAGATCTCGTCGTCTACCTGCCCGACCGCAACTGGTTGGTGCTCATGGAGGCCGCTTCCTCGCATGGCCCGGTCGACGGCAAGCGGCGCGCGGAGCTGAACGAGATCTTCGCGGGGTGCAGCGCCGGGCTCGTCTTCGTGTCCTGCTTCCCGACGAAGGCGGAGATGCGTCGCTACATGACCGACGACGGCATCGCGTGGGAGACGGAGGTGTGGTGCGCCGACAGCGCCGAGCACCTCATCCACTTCGACGGCGAGCGGTTCCTCGGCCCGTACTCCTAGATGAGTGATTCCGTTGGTTGGAGCGGTTTAGTGGTCGTAGGCGGTGAGGTGGCGGCCGGGATCGCCGATGTTCCAGTTGTGCCAGAGCCCGGCGGCGAGCGCGAGCAGGCGTCCGGCGATGCGGGTCATCAGGC
>JBBQEV010000020.1:0-50092 GCA_038321325.1 Solirubrobacterales bacterium | reverse complement strand
GCCCGCCTAGACGAGGGCACCTACCCCGCCAAGATCCGCGTCAGCGACGAGGACTACAACACGATCAACCTCCATGGCGACGCGTTCCACCCAGAATGGAACTACACCATCAAACCACGAACTTAATTATCGACGCACCCTAACTGCCCATTGCGCGAGCGCATCGGTCGGCCGGAGGTGGTGGGCGCGGTCATCGTCGGCGGGGCGGACCGCGGAGTACGTGCGTGGCGCGTCCAGCGGCACGCCCTCGGGCATCTTGTCGATCGTGAACCGAGGCTCGCCGTCGGAGAAGCTCGCGCGGCCGTCGAGCGCGAAGCGCACGACGCCGAGCAGAAGATCCTGATGACGGTCGACGCCGGTACGGCTGTCCTCGAGGCGCACCTTCAGGCGGTCGTGCACTTGCGCGTCGAAGTGCTCGAGCAGCTTGGTCCGCGTGCTCGCCATCTCGGCGTCGATCTCCTCGCTGAACTCGAGCCGGAGCTGCTCGAACTGCTCGTCAATCTGCTCGTGCGTGCGTCCCTGCTGGTAGATGTCGGCGATGCGGCGCTCGATGTCCACGCCGCTCTCGATCGAGCCGAGCACCTCGTCGCTGGCCCCGAACACGCCCTCGAAGAGCCGGAACTTCTCGGCGAGCAACTCGTAGACGCGCTGATCGGCCGCGTTGGCCCGGTTGAGGAAGTTCACGACGAGCACGTCGTTCCGCTGGCCGTAGCGATGGCAGCGCCCGATGCGCTGCTCGACCCGCTGCGGGTTCCACGGCAGGTCGTAGTTGACGACGATCGAGCAGAACTGGAGGTTGATCCCCTCGGCCGCCGCCTCGGTGGCGATCATGATCTCCGCTTGGCCCTTGAAGGCATCGACCAGTGCCGCGCGCACATCGATGGCCCGGGAGCCGGTGAGCCGGTCGGAGCCCGCGAGGCGCTCCCGCCACTCGGTGTAGATGCGCTTCGCGTCGGCGTCGCTGTTCGTTCCGCTGAAGCGGACGACCTTTCCGCCGAACCCGTGCTCGTGCAGGAGGCCAACGAGGTACTCCTGGGTCCGCCGGGACTCCGTGAACACCACCGCCTTGCGGGCCGCGCCCAGCTCGCTCGCCTTGACGAACGCCGTGTTCAGCGCGGTGAGCAACGCTTCGCCCTTGGCGTTCTCGGTGATCTTCCGCGCGAGATCCCGGAAGGCGGCGAGGTCGGCGATCTCGGCGGCGATCGTGTCGAGCTGGAGCCGACTAAGGGGTTCGCCTTCCTCTCCCACGACGTCATCGAGCGCCTCGGTGTCGACGCTCGCGTCGAGATGGTCTTCGAGGAGCTCGTCGATGAGCTCTTCGGGGTCGGACTCGGCTGCCGGCCGGCTGCCATGAGACGAGGCGGCGGCGAGCGCCGCCTCGCCGTCGCGCAGCGCCTTCGCCAAGCGGTTGACCATCGTGTCGAGCGCCCCGGCGATGGCGAACGTGGATGAGGCGAGGAGCTTGCGGAGAACGAGCGTGATCAGCGCCCGCTGCGCGTTTGGCAGCGCTGCGAGCGACTCGCGCTGGAGGTAGGAGGAGACGCCGTCGTAGAGCTCCTGCTCTGCCTTGGTGGGCCAGAACTCCTGTGTCAGGGGCTGACGCTTGGTGTAGCTGACGTACTCCACCACCTGACGGCGGAGCGTCCGGTGGCACAGCGGTTCGAGCCGCGCCTTGAGCTCGTCGAATCGCTCACCCTCCCTGCCGACGCGCGCGTACTTCGCGCTGAACGTTCGCGCATCACCGAAGGCCGTCTCGTCGATGAAGCTGACCAGGCCGTAGAGCTCGAGCAGCGAGTTCTGCAGCGGCGTGGCCGTCAGCAGCATCTTCGGGGTGTTGGCCAAGGCCTGCTGGATGCTGACCGCGATCTTCGCGCCTTTGAAGACGTTCCGGAGGCGGTGCGCCTCATCGAGGATCGCGAGGTTCCACGGGACGGTCATGAGGAGTTCTTGTTGGCGTGCCGCAAAGGTGTACGAGGCGATCACGATGCGCGCGTCGTCGGCGTCAGAGGCAATGTCGAACGGGTTCGGCCGCTCGGAGGCCTTGAGCGCCTTGCTGTCGAGGATCAACGACGGCAGGAAGAACTTCTCGGCGAGCTCGTCTCGCCACTGCGTGCGGAGGCTGGCGGGGCACAGCACCAGGATGGAACGCCGGCGCTCCGCCCAGTGCTGCGTGGCGACGAGCCCCGCCTCGATGGTCTTCCCGAGCCCGACCTCGTCGGCGAGGATCGCGCCCTTCGAGAGGGGATTGCTGAACGCGAAAAGTGCCGCGTCGACCTGATGGGGGTTCAGGTCGACCCGCGCCTCGACGAGGGCGCGGGTGAGCTTCGCCGGATCGTCGGCGGCGCGCTTGAGCGAGAGCTCCTGCGCTGCGAGATGCGCTTGGATGTGGGTGGGAAGCGGCGTCACGACGGGCGATGTAGCTCGGCCTCGGTGATCGTCCCGTCGACGAGGAACTCGAAGTTCGCCCATGCCCGGTAGGGCTCGTGGTCGGGCAGGCGCTCCTTGAGGAAGGTGAGGCCCTCGCCTTCCCAGGGGTACTCCGAGGCGGTGACCTGCACCCATGCGTCGTTCACCGACGTGCCCTGTGGTTGGCGTTCAGGCCCACTTGTCACCACTCTACGTCGGCTTGGGCAACTCGGACGGGGCGTCCTTGACCTCGCGCCGTCCCGACGGACGCGCGGCACTGCCGGAACGAGGAGACGAACCTGTTCTACTCAAGAAACCAGCTTCCCGACACTCGAGCCATTCGAGCTGACGCCGCGGCCGTCCGATCGGTCCCGTCGCTTCCCGCCGGTGGCTTCGTCATCCTTGCGCCATGGCCCGCGCAGACCTGCTCGTTCATCTGGTTCGCTCGGCTCAACAGGGCGATGACGATGGCCTGCGGCGCACTGTCGAGTCCATGATCGCGGAGGAGCGCGACAAGCAGCACCATCTGGTGGCGGAGCGGCTGGAGGCGGCTCTCGGCCAGCAGCCGGCGATGGTGGCCGCATCGGTCTCACATGACCGTGCCAGCGGCCTTGCGATGGTGACGCCCCGCCGGCGGCGCGAGGATCTCGTGCTGCCGGAGGGTGTGCGCGTCGCCGTCGACGAGCTGATCGAGGAGCAGCAGCGCGCTGAGGTGCTCCGCGCCCATGGTCTGGAGCCGCGGCACCGGCTGCTGCTGACGGGGCCGCCGGGGAACGGCAAGACGTCCCTTGCCGAGGCGATCGCCGAAGCGCTGCTCCTGCCGCTGCTTGTGGTTCGGTACGAAGAGGTGGTCGGCAGCTACCTCGGCGAGACGGCTACCCGTCTGGCAACGGTTTTCGCGGCGGCCCGGACGCGCCGATGCGTCCTGTTCTTCGACGAGTTCGACGCGGTCGCCAAGGAGCGCGGCGACGAGCACGAGACGGGCGAGATCAAGCGCGTCGTCAGCTCGCTGCTGCTGCAGGTCGACGCCGTCCCGAGCCATGCGATCGTGGTGGCGGCATCAAATCACCCTGAGCTGCTGGACCGTGCCGTTCATCGCCGCTTCGAGCTGCGCCTCGATCTCCCGCTGCCCGGCAAGGTCGCACGCATCGCTTGGTTCGAGCGGCTCCTGGCGCAGCTTGACGAGCCGTCAGGCATGTCCGCCGACACGCTGGCCCGCAAGACCACCGGCGCGAGCTTCTCGCAACTCCAGGATCTCGCCGACGACATCCGGCGTCGGCAGGTGCTGCAGCCCGGCTCGTCGCTGAAGCGCCTGCTGCCCGAGCGCCTCGGGCGGTGGCGAGAGGTCAGCGCGCTGGAGGCGCATGCCTGAGCTTCCCGCGGTGCCGCTGCGGGCTCCAGACCGGCGTGACCGCGGCACGAGGCAGGCGCCGCGCCCCAGGCTGGAAGGCCCAGGTCCCGCTAGGCAGCTCGAGCGTCTCGGCCCCGCGTTCACGCGGCTCACGGCAGCCTTCGACTCGAGACGGGTCGCAGCCACTCGGCAGCCGGAGGCATCACCAGAGCAGGTGCTGGTGCTCGAGGTAGCGGGCGAGCTGACGGACTTCGTCAAGGCGATCGAGAAGGTGCACGGGCTGGAGCTGCTCCTCGAGGCCGCGGTGGATCGTATCGACTCCGGCGAAGACTTCGCTGCTGTAGATCACAAGGGAAAGGTCCATCGCTACGACCGCGAGTTGTACGTCGTCTTCTCGGACGGCAGGGCCTGGGACGAACTGCTCAGACTGTGGGAGCGGTTCCAGAGGGGAGAGAAGATGCCGTACGGCAAGGCGCCGTTCGGTCACCTCTTCAGCCGACTGGAGACGCTGCGGGCATGGGACGACCGCGACCGTCTCCAACGCTCCGGCGCCATGGTCGTTTGGGCTCGCGAGCTTCACGAGCTCGCCGACGAGCTCGTCGAGCTCGAGGTCGAGCTGTGGCTGCGCCGCGACCCCGAGCGTCGACGGCGAGTCGTCGACGAGCTCACGGCCGATCTCACGCGCGCCGGGGGTTCGCTGGTTCACGAGACGGTTCACGTGGAGATCAGCTACCACGGGTTGTTGGCGCGGGTGCCGGCGCGGCGCTTGCTGCAGGTCGTCGCTGAGCGCGAGGTGCGGTGGCTGAAGGCCGATGGCGTGCGCTTCTTCCACGCGGTCGGGCAGTGTGCCGCGGTGACGTTCGACGGCGAGGTGGTCGAGCCCGCGGCTGCGGCCGCAGCCCGCCCGCGACCCTCATCGGTGGACGCGCGCGTGGCGGTGCTCGATGGCGTGCCGCTGGCCGGACACGCGCTGCTTGCCGGCCGGATCATCGCGGACGACCCGGATGGGTGGGAAGCCCTCACGCCCGCCGCCCATCGCAACCACGGGACGGCGATGACATCGCTGGTCCTTCACGGGGATCTCAACGGTGACGGGCCTCCTCAACGCACGCCGATCTACGTCCGGCCGATCCTGCGGGACCAGACCCCGGACTGGGTCGGTGGCGCTGGTCGCGAGGAGCTGCCACGCGATCGGCTGGCCGTCGACGTGCTGCATTCGGCCGTCGCGCGGATGTTCGAAGGCGACGCGGTGGCTGCCGGAGTTCGCGTCGTCGTCCTTGCCGTCGGTGATACCGCAAGCCAGTTCGATCGCTTCATCAGCCCACTCGCCCGCCTTCTCGACTGGCTCCAAGCGCGGTACGAGGTTCTGATCCTCGTCTCGGCAGGAAACCATCTGGGCGACATCGAGCTGCCGCGGGATCTCGATGTGGCGCGTCCCGAGGCGCTTCAGCAGGAGGTGCTGTGCGCACTCCAGCGCGAGGCTGGTCTGCGCCGGCTCCTCTCCCCTGGGGAGTCGGTGAACGCGTTGACGATCGGTGCTGCCCACGACGACGCCTCCGGCTTCAGCGGCGACGACGGTCGCCTCGAGCCGATCGCAAGCGGTGACTTGCCGAACGTCTGCAGCGCCGTCGGCTCCGGCGTCCGACGGGCCGTCAAGCCGGATCTCCTGCTGCCCGGAGGTCGTCAGCGGCTCACGCTCGAGCCCCAGATGGAGGGTGCTCCGCGGCGGGTCAGCCTCGCGGCGACGCGGCGACCTCCGGGTGTTCGCGTCGCTGCTCCAGGCCGGCAGACCGGCGAGCTCAGCGCAACGAGCTATGACACGGGGACGAGCCCCGCGACAGCGCTCGCCGGCTATCACGCGGGCCACCTTCTGGAGGCGCTCGACGACTTGCGCCAGCGGTACGGACCCGCGATTCCCGCCCCGGAGTACGACGCCGTGCTCGTCAAGGCAGCGCTCGTGCACGGGGCGCGGTGGGGGACCGCCGCCGCCTCCATCGATCGTGCATCGGCCGAGGTGGCCGTGGGACGACCCCGGGACATCGTTGCTCGGATGGTCGGCTACGGGCGCTGCCGGCCGGGCGTCGTCTTGACCTGCGACGACCATCGCGTCACCGCGCTTGCCGCCGGACGGCTCGAAGCCGGCCGAGCGCACGCCTACCGCTTTCCCCTACCGCCAAGTCTGGCGTCGAAGACGGAGCGACGACGGTTGACCGTCACCATGGCCTGGCTCACGCCGATCAATCCCGAGCATCGCTCCTACCGCCGCGCCGCGCTGGCGGTCGATCCCGACGGCCTGCCTGCCCATCTCGTCAAGCGCGGCGACGTCGATCAGCACGGTGCCCGACGCGGCACGGTCCAGCACGATGTCCTCGAAGGCAGTCGCGCGGTCCCGTACGCGCCGGACACTGCGATCGAGCTCGTGGTGTCCTGCCGCGCGGATGCCGGTGAGCTCACGACCGCCGTGCCGTACGCGATCTTCGTGACGCTCGAAGTGCCCCAGGGCGTCGGGCTGCCGATCTACCAGGAAGTCCGACAGCGCCTGCGTGTCCCGGTGTCAGTGCGCGCGGGTGCTTGAGGAGCAGCGGACCGGGTCCCGGGCTCTCGCACAGTCGCGCTCTATCCTTCCGGATCTCGTCTCTTCGCCACCGCAGGCCGCGAACATGGCGACCTTCCGATGCAACTGGACGCGCTTCGCGAGTTAGGGCTCCCCGCGCCGCATCCGCATAACGCGGCTGGCGTGGTTGCCGCGTGAGATCGACAGTCGGTTGCACGGCACGCCCAGACGGACGAGTCGAGGTAGCACGCCGGTAGCAATCGGAGCGGATCGCCGGTCGTCGTAGGCGATCGAACCAGCCGTGCCCATCCTCGCACGTCCCTCGATCTGACCGAACGATTCAAGCGGGGTGGTGGCTCGTCTATCATTGCGTCGGCCATGGACCTTTCGGAAGCCCGGCCTGTCGTCGTCCACCCGGTCGACGATCCGCGTAACCGCGCGGCGCAGCAGGAGCGACTGCAGCGCCTTCGCGATGAGCTGGTAGCCGAGGGAGCCGACGACACCACAGAGCTCGATCGGCTTCGCGGCCTGGCCGACAACTGGCCGGAGTGACCCGGCGCCACCGCCGAGACTTGCTCCTCGACAGCGGAGGCGTCAGCGCGCTGGCGTCGAATCGAGAACTGCTCCTTGGATACCTGGGGCTCCTTCACGAGCGATACGACGGCTCGCTGCTGATCCCCATTCCGGTACTCACGGAAGTTCGTACCGGGCACCGATCAAGCGACACCCTTCTCGATCGTCTCATCAAGGCGATCGGCGCCGAAGACGAGATGTACTTGCCGCTCGACGTCGCGGCGGCGACGCGCGCCGGCGTTCTACGAGCGTCGGCTCTTGCATCCGGCGGACGGATCGTGTCGACCACTGACGCCCAGGTCGTCGCCCTCGCCGAGCAGCGCAGTCACGTCAACGCCGTGACGATCCTCACCGGCGATCGCATTGACATCAGCCTTCTGGTCGATCTGACGCGACGTTCGAACATCGCGGTCGACGTCGTCTGATCGCGCTTGCCCGCCGTCGGTGAACATCACAGGCTGGCTCGGTCGAGCAGGGGTGAGAGCGCCGAACGGTCGAGCGCCTCTTGCGCGACCCTCCGGCCCTCGGCGATCAGCGCCCGGATCGGTCGCTCGAGCTCAGGCGGCAACCAGCCGGTGAGCGGGCCGTGCTGCTCGCAGTACGGACGGGGTGGGGGCACTGCCTCGAGGGCCGCACGGTACAGCGCCGGATCGGGTTCGAGCGGCGGAAGCCCGAGCTCACGAGCGCGTTCAGCGGCGCGCGCCGGGATCGCGAGTCCGGGTCGGTCGAGGTCGCCGAAGTAGCGCAGATGCTCGACCGGGACGCGGTGAGCGAGCGTCGGGAGGCGTTGCACGAACGCCAACCGGCCGTCGAACCCGTTGCCGCCGGCGAAGGCGACGATGCCGTAGACGGGGTTTGGATGCGACTCGAGAACGCGCACGATCGAGTCGAACGTCGCGGAGTTCTCCACGAAGAGGATCGACGGCGCGCCTCCGACGGTGACCCACGGAAAGGGCACCGGCGTCACGTCGGCGCGAAGGATCTCGGGCGTCAGAACCCCCTCGCGGAGGAGCCGGCCGCGGTCCAAGCGCTTCTCGTCACCGAACAGCCGCCACGCGCGCTCCCGCAGCGCCACGCGCTGAGCGGTCAGGCCACCTTCGTCGACGAGCCAGTCGTTGACCCGTACGAGCGTCTCCACGTCCCGGTCCGACCATCCCGTGCGACGCCTCTGACGCGCTGAAGCAAGCGATGGGTGGAGAGGGGGCAGATCAGGACCCGCCCGTGATCGTGTTACGGGCCGGCCCTGTGCAAGTAACGTGACCTGGGTGGGCAGCCCGTCTGCGGTGCGCGTGGCGCTCAGTCGCACGTCGCCGCGATCGGCGAGCCCGCGAAGCGCCGTGAGAAGCTCTCCCCGCATCCCGGTGTCGGCGATCAAGTGAGGCGCGACGTCCCGGCCGGTGAACGCGCCCTTCACGTCATCGATCGAGAACTGCGTGCGATCCGCTCCCCGCAGCGCGTTCAGCAGCGCCTCGGCGGTGCTCAACGCGGGGGCCCGTCGACTTGGTGATGAACCGCCTCGAGGCCGTCGACGCCTGCGGCGCCCATGATGCGCTCGGCTTGCCCCTCGTCGACGACACGCCGCAAGGCGCGACCGACGACGCCTCGGTTGCGGAGCCGCGCCCGCACCGGGAAGCGGTCGAGCGCGTCGAAGTCCCCGACGCCCGTGGCGTAGACGAGCTGGATCGCGTTGGCGTCCGCGACGCGGAGCTGCTGCTCGACCAGGAACCCGGCGCTCGCCTTGCCTAGGGGATTGTCGAGGATGAGCACCCCGACTCCGACATCGCTTCCCCGACGGCGCAACTCGTCGGCGCGGACGCGGGCCAGCGTCGCGTAGAGCAGGATGGCGACCGTCGCTCGCTGGCCCCCGGAGAAGGTGGGGAGCAGGCTCACCGGCTGCGGGACACCGGGCTCGCCCGCGTTGGGCTTGAGGATCTTGACGTCGAGGGTTGGGGAGTCCACGAGATCGACGACCGCACGCACGAGCAGGTCGGCGCCACGTGGACGGCTGTCGAGGACGACGAGACGATCGAGCGTCGCCTCGACACGCGCGACGACCTCAGCCAACTCTTGGGGGCGTACAAGTCCGCTGAAGCGAACGACGCTCTGGCCCGTCCAGGGACCGAGCCCCTCGGGGAGCTGTGAGCGGGTCTCGACGCGCCGCAGCAGGCGCAGGCCGCTGTCGACTTCTTTGGCCAACGTGGTGGCGACCACGCTACGGTCGCGCGCCAGCGAGGCGAGCGTGTCGGCGATCAGCTCCGCGCGCTGGCGCAGGCGATCGGCAAGGCTCGCCGCCTCGTTCACGAGACGCTCGACTCCCGCTTGGCGGAGATCGTGGCGAAGCGTTCCGCCGACTGCGTCGTAGTCGGGATCGAGCAGGACGTCCTGCACCTTGGCGAACGTGCGCTCGCGTGCCTCGAGGGTTCGTGCCGACGCCGTGTCGGCGTCGCGGATGGCTCGGCGAGCGTCGTCACGCGCGACGATGGCCACTTCAGGATCCGTCAACCGGTTGACGTCGGGCGCGGCCAACCTCGCTTCGGCGTCGTCGCCGTCGAGCGCTCCGGCGATGTCGATGAGTCGATCGACGACGCGCCGGCGCTCGATCCGCTCCGGGTCCAAGGTCCTCAGCGTCGCTTCGACCCGTCGCAGCGCAGCACTGGCCGCCTCCTGTTGGTCGACGTGATCGATGAGCTGTCGGCGCGCCCTCGCGGCGTCAACCGGCGAGGGCTCCGGGGCTACCTGGTCGGGCAGGCTGCTGGCCTCGGCGAGCAGCCGTTCGGCGGCCCCGAGCCTCACCATCGCGGCGGCTGCGTCCTCGCGTGCGGCGGCCGCGCGGCGTCGGGCGGCGTCGAGGCCCTGCGCCCGGTGCTCAGCGTCCTCGGCCCCCGGCTGGCGCAGCAGCTCGGCGGCACGCTGCCGGACGCCGGGACTCGCCGCCTGAACCTCGTTCCGTGCCGCCCTGAGGGCGTCGTGCGCCGCTTGGCGCTCGCGCGCGAGCTCGTCGAAGGTGGACCGGCGCGCGAGCTCGGCGTCGAGCGCGTCGACCGCCGCGAGGATCGCCTCCAACGTGGCGTCACCGTCGTCGGCGGGCGCGCGGTCTGCCTGCTCCCTCCGTGCGGCGAGGCGGGCGACCTCGCGCCGCCAGCGATCGGCGGTGACCCTCGCCTCCTCCCGATCGCGATCGGCCTCGGCGCGCCGCTGCTCGGCGCGCTCGGCGCTCGCACTGGTGAGCTCAGCCTGATCTAGCGCCTCCCGGGCCGCGGCTCGTTCGCGGGTCACCACTGCCTGGTCTGCGTCGGCCGAGGCGTCGAGGTGCCCGAGGGCCTCGACCTCCTCGCGGTTCCTCTCCGCGTTCTCGAGGTCCCGCGCGGCCTGTTCGCCGTCGCTACGGACCGCCTCGACGACGCCGGCTTGCGAGGCCACTATCGACTCCTGCTCGGCGACCTCGGCCTGCGCTCGCTCGCGGGCTTCGCGAGCGGCCCGAAGCTTGGCGTCGTGCGCCGTGCGCGCTGCGGCGTCCCAGACACGGAGGTGAGCGTCGATGCGGTGGCGCATACGCCCGGCGTCCTCGCGTCGTTTCTGGTTCCGCTCGATCTCCGGTGTCCGCGCGGAGGCGCGCGCCTCCGCCTCGTGTGCCCAGGCTGCGGCGGCTTCTCGATCCCAGGTCCCGTCATGGCCGCGAACACCGAGAGCTGGGGCGGAGGCTCGGTCGTCGGCAACGATCTCCACCGCATGACGGACCTCGCCCGCGAGGGACGCGACCGCCGCCACGACTTCTTCGGTGACACAGTGCACGACCACGGCGTCGGGCAGGCCCGGGTGCCGCGCCATCGCGGCCTCGCGGGCTTCGGCGGCGATGGCGCGGCGCACGTGATCCGCTCCGCCCGCGGCCTCGACGCCGACCGCGCGCAGGCGTTCCACCACCACCGCGCTGTCGTGCCGTGCCGGAAGA
The DNA here is from genome assembly GCA_038321325.1 of Solirubrobacterales bacterium. Taxonomy (GTDB): domain Bacteria; phylum Actinomycetota; class Thermoleophilia; order Solirubrobacterales; family Solirubrobacteraceae; genus Paraconexibacter. The sequence goes on along the minus strand of JBBQEV010000020.1, from coordinate 39,259 downwards.
ACGCCATGCTCCGCGACGTACGCCAGATCGCGGTCGTCCGACGTGCCCCGCTCCGCGAGCCGGACCGCCTCACGGTCCGCCGCGGCGGCCTCGCCGAGCAGCGCCACCAGGGTCTGCGGACCGTCCTCAGGCAGTTTCGGCGCGCGGCCCTCGAGCACTTCGACGACGAGTGGAGCGTCGCGGAGCTCGGCGGCCTCGCGGTCGAGCTCGTCGGCGGAGCTCGTCAGGTCGTCGATCAGGGCTCGGCTGTGTGACGCAGAGAGCACCGCCTCGGCGGCCGCCGCGCGGGCGACGTCCCCCGCCTCACGCGCAGCCGCTTCCTCGGCCGCAGCGTCCTCTTGGCGCTGCACTGCGGCGCTACCCGCTGCCGCCTGCCGAGCCAACGCCGCCGGGACACGTTCCTCTGGGGCCATGATCCCGCGCGAGCGCAGGTGGTCGAGCCGGCGTCGCCACTCGTCCACACGCTGCTCGGCCCCCGCCCGGCGGCGTTCTGCGCCGTCACGGGCGCTCTCCGCGGCGGCGACAGCCGCCCGCGCCGCGGACATCTCCGCAGCGGCGGCGTCCCGCTCTGTCACGAGACGGGTTCGCTCGATCTCGGCGCCCGCGAGGAGGCCGTCGAGCCGCGCGAAGAGTCGGCCGAGGTGTCGGCTGAGCTCGTCTCGCAGCGGTTGCAGGCCCTCATGCTCGCGGGCGATCAGCCGGTCGAGCAGAGCGATGCGTTCGACTGACGCGGCCTCGCGGCTGACCGACGACATCAGCGCCCACGACTCCTGCGTCAGCTCGGCGTCCGCGAGCACCGCACGCGCACGCTCTCGGACCTCTGCTGCCGTGTCTCGCTCGGCCTGCGCGATCCAACGCTCGAGCCCGGCGGCCCGCCGTGCGGCCTGGCTGCGCAGCCCGTCCTGAACCGTGCGCTCTCCCAGCGCGGCGGCGTGCTGGGTCTCGACCCGTGCGAGCTCCTGTCGGCACTGCTCCGCTGCCGCCTCGAGCGCCCGGCGCAACTGCGCCGCGTCACGACGCGCGCGCCGCTCATCCTCCACGGCGACGGCGTGGACGTCGGCGGCCGTGGCAAGCCCGTCGAGCGTGAAGCCAAGGCGCTCAACGAATCGGCGTTCGGCCTCGAGTGTCGGGCGGCGCGCGATCTTCTCCGCGTAGGCGTCGAGCTCCTCGTCCAGCCCGTCGAGCGACGCCGGCGCCACGGTCGTACGCAACAGGAACTCGACGACGTCACGCGGCGTTCGCATATGAGCGAATAGACCGTCCGCACCGCCCTCACCCTGGTTCATCTCGATCTGGTAGCGAAACAGCGCCGAGTCGATGCCGAGCGTCAGCAGGTGCGACTCCCATCGGGCGATCTGCTCGGTGATAGCGATGTCCGCCGCGGGCAGCTCCTTGGCGAGGTCGCGCAAGGCGGCCACCCAGCGCAGATGGGGGACTCGTCGGCCGTCCTCGACCATCGACGCCAAGAGATCCTCGAAGCCGAGATCCGGCTGGACCGTCATCGAGTAGAAGTGACGGGCGATGTCGGCAGCGCCGCCAGACTCGCGGCCGGTGCGCCACGAGCAGACGAGGCCGGTGACGATCCGCTCGGGCTCCTCGCCGAGGCGGCGTGCGGCCCCCGTCCACTGCCACTCCAGCGCGACGTGGCCGACGTCCTTGGCACCCAGGAGTCCAGCCAGCGCCGTATGCACCCCAGGCAGCTCCTTGCCGATCTTGCGCGCATCGGAGTAGCGCAGGACGTGGAAGATGAGCCGTAGCAGCGTCGTCTTGCCCCCGCCGTTCGCGAGCCATACGACGCTGTGGCCGGGGCGGCGGGATTTCTCCTCTCGCAGGTCGAGGGTCAGAGGGTCGAAGCGGGCGTCAGGCGGGCCGAGCCCCTGCAGGTGAACGCGGGCGAGCTGGAGCATCCTCACCCCACCCGGTCGTCGGCTTGTCGCAGCGCTTCGACGAGGCGCTGGCTCGTCACCTCGGCGACGAGCGCCCGGTGGGCGCGGTTGAGCCGATAGGTCCCTCCGCCCTCCTCCCCGACCCGCTGGGCGAGGTCGTGCTCGACGAGCCAGTCGAATGCGACCTCCACCCAGCGTCGCGTGGTGCGCGGGTGGGCTCGGCCGTCTTGTGTCTGTCCCGCGCGCCTCTGGCGCTTCCATGCAGCCCACGCCGGCTCGAGCGTCAGATCGGCCACCGGAACGTCCGTACCTGCATGATCCTCGGCCCGGCGTTCGGCCATCTGCCAGAGGTGTGCGTCGACATCGTGCACGGTCAGGCGGATCACGCGATCACGGTCCTCCAGGTCATCGGCACGGGGGTAGGCGAGCGCCCCCACCGCAACGTGGATGAGCCCGTGGCAGAGCCGGTCGGCCGCCGAGCGAACGGTGAGCGGATAGTCCTCCAGCCGTGGGGCGAAGGGGCTGTCGGTCCGTGCGGAGAGCAGGAGGCCGCTCGGGCCCGCGTACAGGACTTCGAGACCCAGGCCGTCGGCGACGTGATGGACCTCGACCCGGAATCCCTCGTCGCCGAGGCGAGCCCGGAGCTCGCGGTGCTCCGGGTCGTTGAACGAGGACGCGCGCCGGTCGAGCGCAAATCGCACGAGGGTGGCTGCGTCGGTGGTGCTCACGCGGTCACGCGCTCGCGCCTCGGCAGCCTGGGCAGGCGGTGAAGCGTCAAGTCGTCTCCACCGATCAGACCGTTCGTAAGACGAGTTCCCGAGGACACTGACATCAGCGCGCCTTCCACAAGCTCCGGGTCGAACGCCGCAGCCGCGAGGAGCACGATCACGCGTCCGACGTCCGGATCGTCGGTCTGCGCCAGGAGGCTCGCCAGCGATGCGGGCGCGTCGTCGATGCCGGCCATGATCGCGGTCGCCTGCTCGATCGTCTTCGCCGAGAAGCGCGTGACCTCGTCCGCGAGGTCAGATGGGAGACTGTCGTCGATCGTCTCCCCTCGTGCGGGCTGACGGTCCTTCTCGGGTTGAAGCAGCCGCAGCAGCAGCGCGGCGAGCCCCGGCACGCGAGGCGGCCGCGCGGTGACGAAGCCGGCAAAGCACCCGGACACGATGCGTCCGGCGTCGCCGACCGATCGGTCGAGCAGAGGCCGCAGGACATCGCTGTCGAGGTCGACGAGTCGAAGCGCGGGCGGCGCGCGAAACGCCTGCTCAGCTTGGCGGTCGAGCAGCGTCGTCTGCGATGACATGACGGCGGCGTGAAGCTCGCGGTGGCGTCGGAGGCAGTCTTGGACGACGTCCGAGATGCTCGCGAGCTGCGGTCCGGCGACAAGGTCGTGAGGAAGGTCCTCGAGGCGGTGAGCCAGGGCGGCTTCTGCGCTGACTCGGTCCTCGAGATGCGCGTAGGCACGTTGGAGCTGCGGCCGCAGCTCGGCGTCCCAGCTGACCGAGCGGACCGATCGCTCCGTCATCGCGACCAACCGACGGATGTCCTCTGCGTAGGTCTTCGACAACCTGCGAGCGTCCTGAGCCCGACGCTCGGCCACTCCGAGACGGCCTCGCTTGATCAGGCTTTCGAGTGCCGCGGTGGTAGCGGCCATCGCGCTCTCGAGGTCGTCGAGGTCGAGCGCACCCACCAGAATGTTCACGGCCGCATGGGAAGCGCGCAGCTGGAAGCGGCCGTCGAAGGTCTCGATCTCCTCCATCAGCCGGTCTGTCCAACGATGACGGACGTAGGCACCGCTGGCGTCGGCCGCGCCGTAGGTGACCTCCAGCGGCTCGAGCAACGCTCCGAGAACGCCGTCGGCGACTGCCCGGAGGAGGCCGGATTCAGCGCCCGGGACTTGGAGTCCCGCCGCTCGAGCAAGCAGGGAACGCACCTCTTCAGGATCAGCTCCGTCGGAAAGTTCCATCTGCTCGACCACGATGTCGATCGCCAGGAGACCAAGCTCCAAGGGACTGAACCTTTCCCAGCCTCGCTGCCCCTTGGACTGCTCCAGGGCGTGCAGCGGGCGAGTGCACCACGCTGCCTTGAAGCGAGCGACGAGTCGGTCGTCCGGGGCGGTCAGCCCGATCGTGCCGGCGCCAGCGGCGAGCGCGTCTGCGTCGAGCTGCGCGAGTTCTCCCGCGGCCCGGCTCGCCTCATCGGCGGCGAGGAACCCGTCGAGCCGGTCCCAGAGGCCGTCGGGCGCGCCATCATCGGTCATGTGCTCGCCTGCTCGACCAGTGCGGTGAGACGTGCCCGGGCGCGTGTCAGCCCCTGGTAAGCACCGCTCCGCGAGCGTTCCGTGATCTGTGCGATCTCGGCGCCCGACAGCTCGAGGACGTTCCCGAGCGTCAGCAGCTCCTGGTCGTCGGGGCTCAGCCGTCGCCAGGCATCGATGACGGTGGCAAGGTCCAATCGATCGTCGAAGCGACCGTGCTCAAAGGACGCCACCTGCGAGAGGTGCTGCGTATCCAGGGGGCGGACGCAGGCCCGTCGTCGCCACTCGTTCTGCGCCCGCAACCGAACCGACGCCAGGAGCCACCCCCGGGCAACGTCCGTTCGGATCGGACGTTTGGTCCACGCGTCGAGTATGACCTCTTGAACGATGTCGTCGGATTCGGCGGCGCCGACCAAGAACACCGCGTAACGCCGCATTCGCCGCTCGTGGGCGCGGTAGAGGGACTCCAGCCATTGACGATCGTCATCCAACACGTGTCTCAGGAGGAGTGTCGTCAAGAGAGGAGATCTCTGCCATCTCGGGTAAAGCTGGCGCGCTGCCGCTATTGCCGATGAGGGCAAGACCAACGCGGCCAAGACGTCGTGCTGGCGGCGATCGTGCCCCCGGCGTGCAGCCGGGGGGCACGGTTCCGCCGTGGTCGGCGAGCCGAAAGGCGGGTGGCCGACGCCGACGGAACGTGCGCGGCCCAGCCACCGGCGGAGGCTGAGCGTGCCGGGCTACGGCTTCTGCTCGCGCATGCCCTTGACCGCCGCGGAGATCTCCTCGGCCTCGAGAACGTCGGACATCACGCCGATCTGGTCTTCCCAGACGTCGTCGGCGACCTGGCTGCGGAACTCTTCCTCTAGTACGTGATACACGGAGAGACCCAACTGGGCCTCGGCCAATGCGCCTGCGTAGGTCGGATCGCCGAGCACGACTGTCTCGGCGGCGATTTCCGCGCTCTCTGCGTCCGGAGCTCCGAGGATGACGACCAGTTGGTCGCTCCCGTGCTCGTCAGCGAGGCGCTTGATCGTTTCCTGGCTACTCAGGTCCATGGCCCCAGAGGCCGTTCAAACGAAGCACTCGGTCGATGTGTAGGCGACGTTTCCGCCCGCGCTTTGGACGCATGCGGCGATCGCGGGGCCCGCGATACCGTCGCGCTCCCCGAGCACGATGACCTGCTTGTTCTCGAACATAGGGTGCTAGCTCACCTCCTCTCGCATCTCTTCGAGGCTCGTGTCGAGCCAGGTCTTGAGCTCTTTCGGGCTGATCATCGACGCCGACAGGCGCGCCACCTCTTCGCCGTCGTGCATGAGCAGGAAGGTCGGGAGCGCGTGGACCTTGAGGCGGATGCAGACCCGGCGGGCCTTGGGCGCCTCGAGCATGACGACCGTCAGGTCGTCCCGCGCGGCGGCCAGCTTCTCGACGTGCGGCTTCAGCGCCAGACACGGCTTGCACTCCGGTCCCCAGACGTCGACGAGCGTGGTGCCGCTTGCGACAAGCTCGTCGAAGTTCTCGCGTGTCGCCTCGCTCACCGCTCCCATCCGCTCACTCCCCTGCTTCCTCGTTGGACTCGAGCAGCACGCTCATGCCGTCGGACTGCTCGGACATCCGCCCGAGGAACAGGCTGCCCTTGGCGATCAGCTGCACCCGCCGCGCGCCCCCGCCCATCAGCCGGGCCCGCGCGTGCGGAACGTAGCACAGCGCCGAGGCGATATGACCCTGTGTGGGGGCGAAGCCGGGCATCCCCCGCTGCGCGACGAAATCGCCGATGTCCTCCCGGGCGAGGTCGCCCCGGCGGACGGCCAGGGCGGCGAGCGTCTTGTAGTTGCGCTCGGGGACGTTGCCCGAGCCCTGGGGCTCGGTGATCTCGGGGTTGTGCAGCTCGGTGGCGTAGTCGTCGACGTCGAGCATCCCCAGGCCGAGACGGTCGAGGGGCGCGATCGAGAGGGCCTCCATGATCTTCGGGTTCGAGGACCCGGCGGCGACGGGATGGACGCCCACGGAGTCCAGCCGCACGCGCGGCGAGCGGCCGTCGTCGGCCTCCACGAGCAGCGCGCAGGCGCCGAGCACGTCCTCCAGCACCGGCAAGCCGTGCTTGAGGTGGCCCTGGAACTTCATCCCCACCTTCGGGAGCGAGCCGCCCGCGATCACCGCGACGCGCCGGAAGACCCCCGAGGCGACGAGGCTGCTCGCGATGACCAGGGCGGGGACCGGCGCGGCGCAGAAGTTCTTGACGTCCGCGCCCGAGGCGTTGCTGCAGCCCGCCGCCGCCGCGACGGTCTTGGCGAGGTTGCCCCCACCGCGCTGGTAGCGGTCCCCGATCGCCTCCTCACCGGAGCCGAGGACGTAGTCGATCGAGTCGGGGTCGATGCCGTTGTCGGCGAGCAGGCGCAGGAGCGCGAGCGTGGCGCTCGCCTTCCCCGCGAGGTTCTCGAGCAGCACGTCGGCGGTCAGGGCGGCGTCGCTCTCGTGGCCGCGGCGGAACGCCCCGGCCAGCCGATCGGCGCCCAGGTGCAGCGCCAGGGCCCCCGGCTCGGCCGCGATCGCCTCGGCGTCGCCGCCGGCGGCCGCCACGCGCTCGAGGTCGAAGTGCGCGGCGAGCGGGTGGCGGGCGAGCCGCTCGGCGAACGCGCCGGCCTCCTGCGCCCCGAGCTGGACGAGCTTGAAGTCGTCCACGGCCGCCAATAGCCCGAGGAACTCGTCCTCGGGCATGAGCTCGCCGACGCCGGCGAAGCGGCCCTCGCCGTTGGGGGCGGCGCCGACCCACGGCCGCTCCGGCAGCTCCCGCGGGTGGACGGCCCCGAGGAACGCCTGGTGCGGCGCGTAGGCCACCGCCTGCTCGAAGGTGCGCAGGGAGCCCAGGAACGCCGCCTTGACCTCCGGGTCGCGCCCGAGCTCGCGAGAAGGCTTGGAGCCGTGCCGGCAGAGGCCGGGCACATGGGCGAGCACCGCGCTCGCGGCCGAGATCACCGGTAGGGGCATGTGTTCCCTATTGAACCGGATCGCCGTCGAAGACCGTCGGCTCGCTGACCGGCGTGGCGACGGCGTGCAGCGCACGTTCGAGCAGCTGCCGGCGCCAGGCGCGCTCCTGGTCGGGCCCGAGCTCCGGGTCTCCCGTCGGGAAGGGGATGCCGCGCGTGGGCACGATGCGCGGCGCGCCGACGCGCCGCGCGATCGAGACGAGATTGCACAGCAGCGCGGTGGGGATCCCTGCGCGCTCTAGTTCCTTCGTCAGCGTTGACCCGCAACGCGTGCCGGTGCCTCAGGTGGCGGTGAGGATGACGGCCTGGATGTTCTGCTGGCGCAGCTCGGCGGCCCACTCCATCCCGAAGCGGCGCGCGTCGGCGACCGTGGTGCCGTTGCCGGTCGTCCCCAGGTACTCGCCGTGCAGGCGCCCGATCGCGCCCTCCCGCTCCAGCTCGCGGGCGACGTCGAGGGGGAGGATCCGGTTGGGATCGGCGTTGGCCCACTGGGTGGAGAAGCCGCCGTGCACCGACTCGAACGTTCCGGCCTCGGCCGAGTCGAGGCCGTCGAGCGAGTGGCGCACCCACTTCGACGCGCGCGCGGACTCCAGCCGGTCGGGGTTGCCGGCGGGCACGAAGCCGCCCTCCGTCACCAGGGCGATGAGCGCCTCGGCGGCGTCGGCGATCGGGGCGGCGGGCGTCACCGAGTCGAAGTCGGGGAGCGGGATCTCGGTGGCCTCCCGGTCGCCGCCGAGCCGCGTGAGCACGAGGGCGACCGCGCGCTCGGCCGCGCTGCGCTCCGCCAAGCGGTTGGTGCGCGCGACCGGACCGATGCGCCCGTCCTGCGCGGTGAGCTGCTCACCCGCGGCCACCTTGCGCGCCGCCGCGGCGAGACGGTCGAGCGAGTCCTTCATGTGGCGCGAGACCGCGCCGCTCTCGACGACCGACGTGCCGGCGGCCTCGCCCAGGCCGGGGTTCTCGGGATGCATCGCGGCCAGCCCGAGCAGCCCCGCCTCGCTCGCCGCCGCCGCGATCCGCGCGCAGGCCATGCCGTAGCGACCGCTGGTGAAGGCGGGCCCGGCCACGACCATCTCGGCTCCGCGCTCACGCGCGCCCGCGACGAGCTCGGCGGCGAACTCGGGGTGCGAGGCCGCGTAGTCGTCGCCGCAGATGGCGGTGGCGACGATCTCGTGCTCGTCGCCCAGCAGGCTGGCGAGCTTGCGCCCGGGTCCGAGGGCCCCGTCGCGCAGCTCGGGCCCGGTGCCCGCCGAGTCTTCGCCGCCGATGCCGGCGAAGAACTGGTTGACGTAGTGGACGATGCGCATCAGACGGACTCCGCGCAGGTGAGTCGGCCCCAGCCCAGCGTGCTCTGCGCGCAGTAGATGGCGGCGACCGGCAGCTCGAGCTCGTCGGTCGACGGCTGGTCGAGCAGGGCGACGCGGTCGCGGCCCAGCGCGCGCTCGACCGCGGGCAGCGTCATCCGCTCATCGTAGTTCCCGGTGCTGATGAGGGCGGTGGCCTTGGTCGGCGGGACCACCAACGGCGGCCCCGTCCCGTCGCGCCCCGCCATCTCGGCGAGGATCCCCACCGCGGTGATCCCCTCCTCCTCGAGGCGATCGAGCTTGAGCGAGACGTCGGCGTCGGCGTTGCCGCCGCCCTCCTTGGTCGCGATCGCCGCGTCGAGCCCCAGTCCCGCGCACAGCCGCGCGGCGTGCGCCGAGACGAGCTCCTTGTTCGCCTGGTCGACGGGCTCGGGGCACAGCACGAGCGCCGCCAGCTCCAGCTCGTCGCAGGCGCGCAGGGCGGCGACCACCGGGTGCGTCTGGTGCAGGTAGGTCGGGTTCTTCAGCGCGGGATGCCCGTACTGGCCGCTGACGACCGCGCCGTCGTCGAGCTCGGCGGGCGAGATGACGGTCGGCAGGCCGCCCGACAGGCTGCGCCCGTAGACGAAGACGTCCTTGAACTTGCCCTGCGTCTGCAGGTTGAGGATGACCCCCACCCGCGGTCTGCCGTTCGCGTCCGAGCCGGGCTCGGGCAGCTCCTCGACGGCGTCGGGCTCGGCGTCCAGCGCCGCCTCGGCCAGGTGGGCCGCGACCCGCACGAGCCCGCGCCGCAGCGCCGCGTCGACGTCTCCCCAGTCCGCGTCCTCGGCGGGCGTCCACTCGACGACGAGGTTGTGCGTCGCGGAGAGCGGCGAGAGCGGCGCCGCCGGCCCCGACATGTCGATGACCGCCTCCTGCGCGCGCGGCAGGAAGCCCGCAGCCAGCACTGCAGCGCCGCGCAACACGTGCGTCTCGCCGCGCCCCGCGGGCATCGCGGGACCAAGCAGCCCGGGGAACACCCCGCCCCCGCCGGGCCCCTTCGAGCAGGGCTGTACGGCGTCCAGCGCGCCGACGATCCGCACGGAGTCGCCGGGAGAGGCGCAGCCCAGCCGGACCTCGGCGAGTGCGGGGTCGCGGAGGAGGTCGAGCACGCTCTCCTCGCCGACGGTGAGGCGCCCCGCGCCGAAGCTCGTGCGCTCGCCCAGGTCGAGCTCGGTCACCTCGTGGACCATGCGCGTCAGCCCGGCGTCCGCGTTCACGATCGGGATCCTTTCAGATGTCGGGGACACGGGGTGCGCTTTCGGGCGAGGCGCTCCGGCTCGCGCCAAGCGGTAGCGGCTTCCGCGCTCTCTGCGGGTTCAGTGGACGGTCGTGATCGCGCAGCGTGGTCCGGGGGCGCCGGCGAGGCGGACGTCGGCGGTGACCACGGCGCAGCCGAGGGCCTCGGCGAGGGCGACGTAGCTCGCGTCGGACGCGGAGAGGTTGTGGCGGAGCTCCCAGACGCGGGGCAGCAGCGCCACCATCGGGTAGCGCCGCAGGCCCAGGCCCGTCCAGGCGGCCAGCGCGTCAGCCGCCTGCGTGGCGGTCATGGCCTCTCGAAGCACTTGAGCGCGCAGCGCCTGCGTCACTTCGACGTCGGTCAGGTGCGGGATCGCCACAGTCTCCTGGGCCATGGTCCGACGGGCCGGGCCGTCGCTCAGCAGTCCCAGTACGGCGGCCGAGGCATCCAGCACGATCACCGCTCGGCGCGGCCGGCGTCGACGTCGGCGACCACGGACGTCGCGTCGATTCCGAGGTCGGGCAGCGCAGCGAGGATCGCCGGGTTCTCCGCCCGCCGCGAGGCCTCGGTGAGCTCGCGCACGGCGAACGCCGACACTGACATCCCTTCGCGGGCGGCGAGGGCCGCCAGACGTTCGCTGACCGCGTCGGGGACGTTCCGCAGGTAGAGCGGGGAATACAGAGAACGCTAGCACTATGCAACAGATGTGTTGCGGATCGCTATTACCCCATTCACACCAAACGTGCGACCTCCCGTTCCTGCGTCGTCACGCGCGTCCGTCATCGTGGTGCTCCCGCATCGATCGATCGGTGTCGACCGGCGGTGGTCCACTCCAACGGGGCCGGCACTGGACCCCGCTAAAGTGGCGCCGTTCTCGGCGCTCGACGACCACTGCAAACCATGTGCCCCCACGCCCACCCGGTCTCGCGCCCGGGCCTACTGCCGTGAGCGAGCCGAACCCTGCGGCACCCGTCGCGCTGACGTCGCTCGCGCACGGTGCGGGCTGCGGGTGCAAGCTGCCGGCCGCGGCGCTGCTGCCGATCGTCCGGGGGCTGCCCGCCGTCGACGACCCGCGGCTGCTCGTCGGCTCGAACACCGCCGACGACGCCGCGGTGTTCAGGCTGAGCGACGAGATCGCGCTCGTGATGACGATCGACTTCTTCACCCCGATCGTCGACGACCCCTACGACTTCGGGCGCATCGCCGCCGCCAACGCGCTGTCGGACGTCTACGCGATGGGCGGGGTGCCGCTGGCGGCGATGAACGTCGTCGCCTTTCCGCTCGAGCAGCTCGGCGGCGACGTGCTGCGCGAGATCCTGCGCGGTGGCGCGGACGTCGCGGCCGCGGCCGGGATCGCGGTCGTCGGCGGTCATTCGATCGACGATCCGGAGCCGAAGTACGGCATGTCGGTCACCGGCACCGTGCACCCCGACGAGATGATCTCCAACGCGGGCGCGAAGGCCGGCGACGTGCTCGTCCTGACCAAGCCGCTCGGCGTCGGCGCGATCACGACGGCGCGCAAGCGAGGGGTGCGCGACGATGATCTGCTCGCCCGCGGAGTCGCGACGATGACCGCGCTCAACGACTCGGCATCCGTCGCGGCGCGCGCGTCCGGCGCGCACGCGATGACCGACGTCACCGGCTTCGGGCTTCTCGGCCATCTGCACTCGATGGGGCGCGCGAGCGGCGTCGCGGCGGTGATCGACTCGGCGGCCGTCCCGGCGATCGATGGCGTGATCGAGCTGCTCGCGGGCGACGACGCCGTCTCGGGCGGCAGCCGCCGCAACCGCGACTACGCCGAGACGTTCACGACGTTCGCTCCGGAGGTCGAGGAGGCACGGCGGCGCCTGGTGTGCGACGCGACGACGTCGGGCGGGCTGCTCGTCGCGGTCGCGCCGGAGGCCGCGCGTTCGCTGCCAGGTCCGGTCGTCGGCGAGATCGTCGCCGGCGAACCCGGCGCCATCGCCGTGCGATGATCGCCCCGCTCCGGCTGCGGCACAAGGAGCGGCCCGGGCCCGGTGGCCCATCCGGTCTTCAAAACCGGCGGGGCGCGGCAGACCGCGCTGGAAGGTTCGACTCCTTCGCCGTTCCGTGGGAGCGACCGGTGGATCGTCGGGCTCAACGGCCGGACTCGCATCACGGTAGGGATGCTCCTCCGATAAGTAGCACCTAGCATGCAACGCATCGGTGTCCGGGAGCTCCGGCAGAACGCGTCGCGCTACCTCGCGCTGGTCAAGGCGGGCGAGACCGTCGAAGTGACCGGGCGCGGAGAGCTCGTCGCCCTGGCGACCGGCCCGAGCGGGCGCCTGCGGTCTCCGCATCCCATCCCGATCGCTGCTGGCGAGCTGGCCAACCAGGAGCTGCTCGATGCTGAGCTCGAGGACCGGCTGTGATCTATCTGGACTGGCTCTGCACCTCGCGTCAGCGCTTCTGCTCGGCGACGCACTCACCGCGTTCGTCGCCTACGACCACCGGCGCGCGGGCGGGGCCCAGGCCGCCGGCCTTGTCGTCGCCGCGCCGGGTCAGCCCCCGCCGACCCACGAGGGCCGAATCGAGCTGTGGCGCCCGTCGCGTCGGGGATCGGCGACCGGGACGCGGTCGCCGAGCCGCGTTAGGCTCGGACAACGTGAGCCCCGAACGACCCGATGCTTGAGAACGCGGTGGCGCTCGCGCATTGTGCGGGCTGCGGATGCGAGCCGCGGGCGGCGACCCCCCGGTGGCCCGTCCGGTCTTCAAAGCCGGCAGGGGCCGGCGAACCGCGTCGGAAGGTTCGGCTCCTTCGCCGTTACGTATGAGCGACCGCGACCGGCTGCGCGATCTGCCCTCCGTCGACCGGCTGGCGACCGCGGTCGCGCGCGCCGAGCTCCAGGCCCGGCGCGAGGAGCTGCTCAACGGCCCCGATGCGGGCGAGGAGGCGAACGTCGACCTCGTCGCTCGCGCGCGAGCGCGCCTGCGCCCGCGGCTGCGCCGGGTGCTCAACGCGACCGGCGTCGTCGTCCACACGAACCTCGGCCGCGCGCCGCTCGCCGTCGAGGCCCAGGCCGCGGTGGCGGCCGCCGCGAACGGCTACTGCAACCTCGAGCTCGACCTCGCCGCGGGAGCGCGCGGCTCGCGGCAGGCGCACGTCGAGGCGCTGCTGTGCGAGCTGACCGGCGCGCAGGCGGCCATCGCGGTCAACAACTGCGCGGCGGCGGTGCTGCTGGCCTGCGCCGCGCTGGCGGGCGGCCGCGACATCGTCGTCTCGCGGGGGCAGCTGATCGAGATCGGCGGCGGCTTCCGGATCCCCGAGATCCTCGAGGTCGCGGGCACGCGGCTCGTCGAGGTGGGCACGACGAACCGGACGCGCCGCGCCGACTACGAGGCGGCGCTGGCCGCCGGGGGCGAGAGCGTCGGCGCGATCCTGCGCGCGCACCCGTCGAACTTCCGGACCGTTGGCTTCGTCGCCGAGGTCGGGATCGAGGAGCTCTGCGACCTCGGCGCACCCGTGATCGACGACGTCGGCTCCGGCGTGCTCACCGACGACCTCGAGCTGCTCGCCGGCGAGCCGCCGGTGCGCCGGTCGGTCCGCGCCGGCGCCGCGCTCACCGCGTTCTCGGGCGACAAGCTGCTCGGCGGGCCGCAGGCGGGCGTGCTGGTCGGGACGCGGGACGCGGTCGCGGCGTGCCGCCGCCATCCGCTCGCCCGGGCCGTGCGGATCGACAAGCTGTCGCTCGCCGCGCTCGAGGCGACCCTCGGCCTGCATCGCGACCCGGCGGCTGCGCGCCGCTTGCTGCCCGTGCTCGCGATGCTCGAGGCCGACGAGGCGACGCTGAGCGCGCGAGCACGCGAGCTGGCAGCGGCGACCGGCGGCACGGTGGTCGCGTCGACGGCGCGTGTCGGGGGCGGCGCGCTGCCGCTGCTCGAGCTGCCCGGGCCGGCGGTCGCGATCGACCCCGGTCCGGCCGGCGCCGACGCGCTCGCCGCCGCCCTGCGGGCCGGCGATCCGGCGGTCGTGGGGCGGATCCACGACGGCCGGCTGCTGCTCGACCCGCGCACGCTGACCGACCACGAGGCGCGCGAGGTCGCGCGCGCGGTGCGCGCCGTCCTGCCGTGAGCGCCGAGCACGCGGCCCTGACGCTCGGGACCGCCGGCCACATCGACCACGGCAAGACGGCGCTCGTCCGCGCGCTGACCGGCGTGGACACCGACCGCCTGCCCCAGGAGAAGGCGCGCGGCATGTCGATCGAGCTCGGGTTCGCGCCGCTGCTGCTGCCCGGAGGGCGGCACGTCTCGGTCGTCGACGTGCCGGGCCACGAGCGCTTCGTGCGCACCATGGTCGCCGGGGCGACCGGGATCGACTTCCACCTCATGGTCGTCGCCGCCGACGACGGCGTGATGCCGCAGACGCTCGAGCACGCGGAGGTGCTCGCGGCCCTGGGGATCGAGCACGGCGTCGTCGCGATCACCAAGTGCGATCGCGCGCCCCCCGCGGAGGCCGCCGAGGAAGCCGCCGACCTGTTCCCCGGCGCCGAGGTCGTCGCTTGCTCGGCGCGCACGGGCGAGGGGGTGGCGACCGTCGCGGCCGCGCTGGAGCGCGCCGCGGAGCGGGTGACGCCGTACGCCGAACGCCACCGGGACGGCGCGGCGGTGCTGCACATCGACCGTGCGTTCACGATTCAGGGCGCCGGCACGGTCGTCACCGGGACGCTGTGGTCGGGCGCCCTGGCGGTCGGCGGCACGCTGGTGCTGCTCCCCGCGCAGCGGCCCGTCCGCGTGCGGTCGCTGCAGGTGCACGACGCGCCGGCCGAGCGGGCGCACGCCGGGCAGCGCGTGGCCGTCAACCTCGCCGGGATCGCCCTGCGTGACGTCGCCCGCGGCGATGCGCTCGCCGATCCGGCCGCGGAGGTCATGGCGACGCAGATCGTCGACGCGGCGCTGGACCTCCGCGACGAGCTGCACGGGCGGCGGGTCATGGTGCACCACGGCACGCGGGCGGTGCCGGCGCGGCTGGCGGCGCTCGGCACGGGCCTGTGGCAGGTGCGCCTCGAGGCGCCGCTGCTCGCCGCCGCGGGCGACCGGCTCGTCGTGCGCTCCGTGGCGCCGCCCGACACGCTCGCCGGCGGGACGGTGCTCGATCCGCGAGCCCGCCGGCACGGTCGCCGCCCTGAGCTGCTGGCCCGCCTGGAACGCCTCCGCCGCGGTGAGCCGGAGCCTTCTCCCGCCGCGCCGCCGGCCGTTGTCGCACCGCCCGGTGCGGCGAACGCGGGTGCCCCGTCGGTGCCGGCGCTCGACCCTGAGGCCTCGGAGCTCGCTGAGCGGCTGCTCGCGGCCGGCCACGAGCCGCTCTCGCGCTCACAGCTGGGCGCGGCCGTGGCGCATCTGCCCAAGCTGATCGGAGCGGGCCTCGCCGTCCGGATCGGCCGTGACCTCTACGCGCACCGCGACGCCGTCGCGGTCGTCGCCGATCGCGTCGGTGCGATCATCGCGGACGAGGGCGCGGTGACGCTCGCGCGCCTGCGCGACGAGCTCGGGACCTCGCGCAAGTACGCCGAGGCGTTGCTCGAGCATCTCGACCAGGCGCGCTACACCAAACGCCTGCCCGACGACCGGCGCGTGCTGCGCCGCCAGCGGTGAACGCCGCGCGGTAAGCGATCGTCGCGCGCAGCGGCGTGCGGCGGTCCGCACTGGGCCGTCACGCGCTCCTCGCTCCCAGCGCGAGCAGCAGGATCTCGACGTTCGTCGGTCCTGCGCTCGCGCACGTCACGGACGAGGTGGGTGCGGGCGCGACACCGGAGCGCGCATCTCAGAGGCCCTCGAAGGGCAAGGCCGCGCGGCAGGCTGAAAGCTCCTGACACCTGCACTTCGCCTCGTCGGTCACCCGCACCCGCGCCAATGGTCGCATGAAGCAGGCCGATTCGCCAGCGAACTTTCCCCGGGACCGGCGCGGCGGTCGCGAGCCGTTGGTCGGTGGGCTCGCTGCGCGAGCCCGATCACGAACGCTGTCGGTCACTCCGCGAAGAACGCCTGAAGCACCGAGACGAGGACGTCGTCCACCGGGACGTGGTGCTGCCCCTCGAGCTCCCGGGCGCTCGCGCCCGGGATCGCGCGGGCGATCGCCTCAGCCGCCGCGCGCGCCCACGGCGGGCTCGCGCCGCCCGAGAGCGCGAGCGTCGGCGGGCGGATGGCGGCGAAGCGCGCCGCGGGGACCGACCCGCCCCGGGAGAGCGCGAGCTCGCGCGACAGGGTGTGCGCGAGCGCCCGCATCCTCGGCCAGCCCGGGCTCGCCTTGATCGACGCGATGGCCTCCGGGGGCGCGCCCGTGAGGGCGAGGAAGCGCTCGGCGGCCTCGTCCCGCCGCCCTGACGCCGCCAGCTCGTCCAGCGCCTCGGCCAACGCGGGCCCCGGGTCGCGGCCGGTGTAGGGCACCTCGTAGACGGCGACCTTGCGCAGCGCGACCCCGGCGGCGGCGGCCTCGAGCGCCAGCGCGCCGCCGGAGGAGTGGCCGTAGACGAACGGCGGCTCCCCGGCCGCCGTGACCACGGCGCCGAGGTCCTCGACCTCGCGCTCGATCGCGTACCGCGCGGCGTCGCCGCTGTCGCCGCGGCCGCGGCGGTCGTACTCGAGCACGGTGTAGCGGCCGGCGAGCAGCGCGGCGAGCGGCTTGCTCCCCGACCGGTCGCAGAACGCCCCGACGACGACGATCAGCGGCGGGCCCTGACCCGACCGGTCCACCGCGATCGTCGTGCCGTCGGCCGACCGGACGGTCTCCATGTGCGCTCCTGTGTGGGTCGGTGGGGTCATCGGCCGGCGGGCGGGTACTCGTCGTGGCGGCGCACCCACGACATCGTCTGAGGCAGGCCGGCCTCGTCGCGTCCCTTCGGAGCGCGGTCGAGCAGCTGGTAGGCGCCGATGAGCGCGTCGCCTCCGCGCCCGTAGGCCGAGTAGGTGTGGTGGGCGACGCCGTCCTCGAGGACGAACGCGCTGATGCCCGGCAGCTCCTCGGGGGGATTCGCGATGGGCGCGAAGTTGTACTCGGCACCGGTGGCCTGCTGCTCCTCGGTGAACGAGACGCCGAAGTCGAAGTTGAACGCGCTGCCCAGCGAGGAGACCCACGCAAAGCGCCAGCCCATCCGCCGCCGGTAGGCGTCGAGCCGCTCGAGCGGAGCGCGCGAGACGCAGAGCAGCGTCACGTCGCGCGCGTCCAGGTGCCAGATCGCGCCGTCGAGGTGGTCGGCCAGCAGCGAGCAGCTGGGGCATCCCTCGGTCCAGTCGGGGCCGAACATGAAGTGGTACACGAGCAGTTGCGAGCGCCCGCCGAACAGCTCGGTCAGCGTGCGCTCGCCCGCCTCCGTCGCGAAGCGGTAGTCCTTCTCGACGGGGACCCGGGGCAGCTCCCGCCGTTCGCGCGCCACCTCGTCGCTCAGCCGGGTGAGCGCCTTCTCCCGGGCGAGGAGGTCGCGCCGCGCCCGCCGCGCTTCCTCCTGCATGGTCGTCGCGTGCGGGGTGGTCACGGGGCCTCCTCCTCGTCGGGCAGCTCGTCCGGGAGCGCGAAGCGCGCGAACGCCGCGCGATCGATGAAGGCCGTCACCGCGCTGATGCGGGCGCCCCGGAGCGTCAGGACCTCGAGCACCTCCGCGACGTGGGCGCCGCGCTGCTCGTCGCGGCGGTACCAGCCCAGGGCCGGCTGCCCGTTCGCGCGGGTGGGCAGGCGTCGCCAGTCCAGGGCGAACGGCTCGGCGACGAGGAACGCGACGATCTCCTCCCGGCCGCGGTAGCACCGCGCCGACGGGGGCATCGACCACGTCGCGTCCTCGGTGAGCAGCGCCACCATCGCCGCCACGTCGCCCTCCTCGAGGGCGTCCGCGTAGCGCGTCACGAGATCACGCAGCTTCCGGTCACCGAGCGAGCGCAGCGTCGCCTGCTGGCTGCGCTCGGGCAGGCGCTGCTCGAGCCGCCTGCGGGCGTGCTGTAGCGCGCTGTTGACCGCCGTGGTCGTCGTGTGCAGCGTCGCGGCGGCCTCCGCGGCGGACAGGCCGAGCACGTCCCGCAGAAGCAGCGCGGCGCGCTGGGTCGGCGGGAGATGCTGCAGCGCGGCGACGAAGGCCAGCTCGACGCTCTCGCGCCGCTCGTAGCGCGCCTCCGGCGCGGCGCGCCCCGCCTCCAGCACCGCGTCGGGGTACGGCTCGATCCACCGCTCCGGCGGCTCCTCGCCCGCGACGGGCGGGCGCCCCGGCGCGCCATCCGCCGGGAGCACGCGCCGGGACCGTCGCTGGATGGCGTCGAGGCAGGCGTTCGTGGCGATCCGGTACAGCCACGAGCCCACCGCGCTGCGGCCCTCGAAGCGCGGCAGCCCGCGCCAGGCCCGCAGCAGCGCCTCCTGCACCACGTCCTCGGCCTCGTCCGCCGACGCGAGCATCCGGTAGCAGTGCGCGTGCAGCTCCGCCCGCCAGGGCTGCACGAGATCGCGGAAGGCGTCCTCGTCGCCGTGCTGAGCCGCGGCCAGGAGGCCGTGCCGCTGCGTGCTCTCGTCGTTCGCCGTGACGCGCATCTCCCCATAGGACCGGCGCGGCCGGCCAGACTCATCATGCGAGACGCGATCCCGCCCCGGAGCCCGATCCGATCACGGACCGTCGGCGGTGCCCCCGTTGTCCCGGACGTCGCTGGCCGCGTTGCGCGCGCTGAACTGCGAGGAGAAGGTCCCGTTGCACAACGCGATGATCTGGTTCTCGCTGGACTTGGCGCGCCAGCGGTAGATGCCCTTCAGATCGCCGTACACCTCGTAGTTCCAGGTGCGGCAGCGCGACTTGAACCGCATCGCCGCCGTTCGTGCGCTGCCCTGCGAGTAGAACCACTCCTTCGACACGGCGACCGTCCGGCCGTTGATGGCGACGAGCCGCCACCGGTAGAAGTCACTCCCCGGCTTGGGGTCGACCGCGTAACGCATGAACCCTCCTGGGTCGTGGGCCCGGGACGATCCCACGTATCGACGCCGCGTGGCGGTCCGAGGCGACAGGACAGAACGCCGGATGGGCGCTCGGGGCCTTTGACGCCGGCCCAGGCCGCGAGTACGCGCGCCGGGCCCGATGAGCGCGGCGAGGCTCTGTCCGCGTGGGGTCGCCGACCGACCAGCCGTGGTCCGACGTGGGCTGCGCGCGCTGTTCGACTACGTCGTAGTCGTCGATCGCACCAAGGGCGCGCACGGGAGGATCTCCGAGAGCCGCTTTCATCCGCGCTGAGAGCGGCCCGTCAGCTCGGGTTCCTCGTCGGGGCCGCCGTCGCCGAGATCGGCCGCGGGCCGCTTGAGCGCAGGCTGAGCCCCCGCCCGATCACGTCGAACCAGAAGGGGGCGCCGAGGCTGATCGCCAGCGCGGTGACGATCAGTCCGAGCACCTTGATGAGGATCGCTGACACGTCGGTCGGGACCTTCCGTGGGTCGCCGTCGGTCGCGCTCCAGCCGAGGGGCAGCTGCAAGCGCGGGACCGCGTCGACGGTCGTGGAGATCACCTCGAGCTGCTGGGCGAAGCTCGCGGTGCGCGCCGCGATGGGCCGGTCGGACGCGATCTTCGTCGCCGCGGCGACGACCGCGGCCCGCTGGCCGCTGTCGTGCCAGAGCGTGTCCGTCACGCGGTAGGCGTCGGCGTTGAAGCCGACGGCGAGCGCCAGGCCGACCAGGAACAGCACCTTCTTGGTCTCGCGCCGGTAGGCCCCCGATAGGCGGCGCATCGCGCTGTCGTACCAGTGCTCGATCCCGGCCTGGAAGCGGTCGCGGTCGCTCCGCGCGTCCTTGAGGGCCGTCTCGAGCCCAACGCGCAACGGCGAGTCGAGCGGCAGGGCCTCGATCGTCACGGCCGCCTGGGTGAGGATGTCGTGCGACGGGTGGTCCGGCTTGGCCGCCTCCGTCGGGGCGGTAGGGGGCAGCAGCGTGTCCACGAGCACGGTGGCGAACACGCGGGACGGCAGGTAGGCGGGGCCCTCGTGCCGGCGCGACGACGCCTCGCTGCCGGCGAGCGGGTGGCTCAGCATCTCCGCGGCCAGATCGGCGCTGTGCAACGCGCGCGGCTGCTCGTCGTCCTGCTCCTTCTGGCCGCTGCCGTCGAGCATCCGGCGCAGGGTGTCCTCGAGCAGCCGCGCGCGCTTGGACAGCGCCGTGTTGATCAGCTCGCCCAGCCCGGAGGTGATCAGCGCGAGGACCGCGAACAGCGTCGCCAGGCCAAGGGCGACGTCGAGGGCGGGGACGCCGGAGCCGGGCACCGGCGCGCCGCGCTCTAGGAGGAGCCGGTCGGAGGATCAGCGCGGGCGCCGCGGCGCGCTGCGAACACGCGGCTCTGCGTCAACGCGTTAGGAAACCCGTAGGCCGCGACCAGGTCGAGCTGGTCCGCAGGCCCCTCCTCCGGGGTGGAGGTGGCTTCTCCGTCGATTTCGATCCGATGGCCATGTGGGCTCCCTTTCGCGCTCGACGACGAGGCCGCCGCCGGGGTGGTTCGGCTTGTCGCCGTCCCGTTCCCCCGAACGGGCGGACGGGTTCGGACCATACGCTTCTGCGCGCCAATTGTGAACCGTAAAAGGCCGTGTTCTCACCGGCGCAACTCGCGTCCAGCGCTGGAGTCGACGGTCCAGAATCCCGAGGCGACGGCGAAGCCGGTAGCCTCCCTGCCGGATCGTGCTAGGTGGGGAAGTAGCGGCGCCCTGTCGCTCGCAGTTCCGCTCTAGCGAGGCCGAATCCCCGGTTGAGGGGTCCTGCCTCGGGGTCAGCGCGCCGAAGGCGGTGTCGATGGCCCGGGTCCCGCGCAACGTCGGCCCGTGAATCAGGTCAGGTCCGGAAGGAAGCAGCCTTAAGCGGTTTTCGTCGTGTGCAGCGGGGGTGCCCGGACCGGAGCCGTCGCTCGGCGAGAGCGTCACCGAGAAGGGACGACGAGGCCGGGTGCACGATCCGTGACCTTCAGCCGTGGCCTGGGGGCTTGGCAGCTGGTGACCCACGACGTGGGTCGTCAGTTCTCAAGCCCCCCGCGTCAGGGGCACCGGGCGGTGAGCAGGACCCAGCTCGCGTTGGCGTCGCTCCGGGTGAAGCGGCCGGGCGGCGCGGGCACGGAGCGGTCGCGGTCGCGGGGATCGAGGATGTAGTCCGCGGCGACCTGCGGCGAGGCCGGCTGGAGCAGCACCCCGCGCCGCGGAGCTCTTTCCTGCGCGCTGGCGAACGCCTGCGGCGGGCGGTCGAGCCAGAGCGCCAGCAGCGGGATCGGACGCCGGTTCGGGACGGTGACGGGCGTGCAGCCCGCGGGGAGCCGATCGTCGGCGACGAGTCGCCCGAGGTCGGCCTGGATGCCGTCCTGGATGCGGAGCGCGCGGCGGAGGTCGGCGAGCCGGTCGACCTGGCCGGGAGCGAACGCGACGAGCGTCACCGCGACGAGCGCGCCGAACGCCTGCCACGGGCGTCGCCGCGGGTCGCCCGCCGGCAGCGCGAGCCAGCCGAGCGCTCCCGCGGCCGCGAAGAGGGTCAGGATCGCGGCGGGGAGCAGCAGGTAGCGCCCGAGGATCGGGAGGCCCGCGGCGGCCAGGACGCAGAACGCCGCCAGGGCGAGCACGCCGACCGCCGCGCCGAGCCGCGCGCGCTCGCGCAGCCACAGGAGCGCGAGCACGCCGCCGCCCGCGGCGCCGAGCAGCACGGGCTCGCGCAGGATCTCCCCGAGCCGGCGCGGCACGGTGCCCGGCACGTTGGCGAGGCCGGTGACGCGCCCGAGCGCCTCCGCGTTGTCCTGCGTGCCGGTGAGCGAGTGGAGCGGGTTCCCGGTGATGAGCAGGTCGTAGGCCGCCCAGCCGAGCGGCCCGATCGCGGCGTAGGGGAGCAGGCGGAGGTCGCGGGTGTAGAGCAGGTAGGCCGCGGCGAGCAGCCACGCCTCGGGGCGGATCAGCCCGGCCAAGGCGAGCAGCAGGAGCACGGGCCGGCCCGCCTTGGGCCGCCGGGTCTCGACGAGGACCGCGCCGAGCACGAGCGCGAGGTAGGGGAGGTCGACGTAGGCGCGGGCGCCGAAGTCCAGCACGGGCCGCCGCGTGAGCAGCAGCGCGGCCGCGAGCACGCCGACCGCGGGGTGGAACCACTCCGCGCCGAGCCGGTAGACGACCCAGCCGAGCACCGCGAGGGTGACGAAGGCCAGCGCGACCGCGCCCGTCGCGGCCAGGTCGCCGTGGATGCCGCCCGAGCGCAGGTCGCTCAGCGGCGCGGCGAGGACGGCCAGGAGCGTCGCGAGCGGATGCGACGTGGGCGCGAGCGTCACGCCGTAGTCGGGCAGCCGGCCGTGGGCGAGGTCGCGCCCCCACACCAGCGTGTAGAGCGTGTCGTAGTTGACGAGGCCGTGGCCCGCGACGACCCAGAGCAGTGCCGTGAGGGCCGCGATCCCCGCGGCGAAGCGGGCGCGTGCCATGCGCGCCGCAGGCTACGCGAGCACCCGGCGGGCGGGCCGCGACCCGGGACGAGCGGTGCCTCCGCGTGGCGCTCGCGCGGCCACGGAGCGCACGCTGGGCGGGCGCCGGCGCGGCCACGGAGCGCACGCTTGGGTGTGCGAGACTGGCCGCAGACGATGTCCGCCGCCCCCTCGCTGTACCGCCGCCACCGCCCGCGCACGTTCGACGACGTCGTCGGTCAGGAGCACGTCGTGCGCACGCTGCGCAACGCCGTCGAGCGGGAGAAGGTCCACCACGCCTACCTCTTCGTGGGCTCGCGCGGCACGGGCAAGACGTCGATGGCGAAGATCCTCGCGGCCTGCCTGAACTGCTCGGGCGTGCCGGAGGACCCGCGGCCGCCCGGCCCCACGACCAGCCCCTGCGGCCGCTGCGACTCGTGCCGCTCGATCCAGAGCGCCCACTCGCTCGACGTCATCGAGATGGACGCGGCGTCGAACAACTCCGTCGACGACATCCGCGAGCTGCGTGAGTCCGTCGCGTTCGCCCCGGTCAGCGGCCGCTACAAGGTCTACATCCTCGACGAGGCGCACATTCTCTCGCCGCAGGCGTGGAACGCGTTCCTGAAGACGCTGGAGGAGCCGCCGCCCTCGACGATCTTCGTCCTCGCCACGACCGAGGCGAGCAAGGTGCTCCCGACGGTCGTCGATCGCTGCCATCGCTTCGACTTCGCCCGCCCCACCGTCGAGCAGCTCGCGCGAGTGGTGCAGCGCGTGGCCGATCGGGAGTCGATCGCGATCCCCGCCGACGCGGTCGCGCTGCTGGCCCGCCACGCCACCGGCTCCTTCCGCGACGCGCTCGGGACGCTCGAGCAGCTCGTCACCTACTCGGGCAGCGAGATCGTCACCGACGACGTGCTCGCCGTGCTCGGCGTTGCCGACGCGGAGCTCCTCTTCGGCGCCCTCGACGCGGTCGCCTCGCACGACGCGCGCTCCGCCCTCGGCGCGGCGGCCCGGCTCGTCGAGACCGGTCGCGACGTCTCCCAGTTCGTCCGCGACCTCGAGGCCCACGCGCGCGAGCTGCTGATCACCCAGACGCTCGGCGCGGTGCCGCGGGAGCTCTCGGTGACGCCCGACCGCGACGCGCGGCTGGCCGAGCAGGCCCAGCGCGTGCCGGCCGCCGATGTCGTGCGGCTCATCGACCTGCTCGCGGCGGGGCTGCGCGCGACCAAGGACGGCGCGGACGAGCGCACGCAGCTCGAGCTCGCGCTCGTCAAGGCCGCGACGCCCGAGGTCGACGCCTCGACCAAGGCGCTCCTCGCCCGGCTGGAGCGCCTGGAGCGCGCGCTCGCCGCGGCCGCCGCCGTCGCGCCGCCGCCGGAGCCTGCGCGCTCCATCGCCGCGCCGCCGCCGCCGGAGCCTGCGCGCACGGTTGCCGCGCCGCCGCCCCCGGAGCCTGCGCGGACGGCAGCCGCGGCGCCGGCGCCGGAGGACGGGCCGGCGCCCGCAAGCCCGTCACCGCAGCCCGCAGTGCCGGCCGCCGCCGAGCCTGACCCCGCGCGCTCGCCGCTCGCGGCGGCGTTCGGGGACGCGAGCGACGACCGTGCGGCGGGATTCGCGCATACCGCGAACCAGGCCGCACGCTCGAGCGGCGCGGCGCCTGCGCCCGCCGCCGAACCCCCGCCTCCCGCCGTCATGGACCTCGCGGCGCTCCGGGAGCTCTGGCCGGCGGTCCTCGACAGCGTGCGGGAGGAGGACAAGCGGCTCCACGGCGTCATCGCCGGGGCGGTTCCCCGGTCGCTCGACGGCCACGAGCTCGTCCTCGCCTACGACGCCGGCCAGGCGTTCTTCCGCCGCCAGGCCGACGCGCCCGTCCACCGTGCCGCGCTGGCGGAGATCATCCGCAGCCTCGCCGGCTTCCAGCCCCGGCTGACCTTCGAGCTCGTCGACCTCGCCTCGCTCGAAGCCGATGCGCCACCGGCCGCGGTCGTCTCCGAGGCGGAGTGGGTCGAGCGCTTCAAGCAGGAGTTCGACGCCCAGGAAATCGTGCCCGACCCCGAGGAGAGCAGCCCCTGATGCCCCAGCCGAACATGCAGCAGATGATGAAGCAGGTCCAGAAGATGCAGGCCGACATGGCCGCGGCCCAGGAGGAGCTCAAGAGCGCCACCGTCACGGCGACTGCGGGCGGCGGCATGGTGACGGTGACCGTCACCGGGGACCAGCAGGTCACCGCCATCGAGATCAAGGCGGAGGCCATCGACCCGGACGATCCCGAGCTGCTCCAGGACCTGGTGCTCGCGGCGGTCAATGAGGGCCTGCGCTCCTCGCAGGAGCTGGCCGCGAACAAGATGGGCGGCCTCACCGGCGGGATGGACCTGGGCAGCCTCGGCATCCCGGGCATGTAGCCGGTCGCGTCGTTGTACGCCCCGCCCGTCCAGCGGCTGATCACCGAGCTCGGCAAGCTGCCCGGCATCGGGCAGCGGACCGCGCAGCGCCTCGCCTTCCACCTCCTGCGCGCGGACGCCGAGGACGCACTCGGCCTGGCCGACGCGATCCGCGAGGTCAAGGCGAAGATGGGCCTGTGCGAGATCTGCTTCAACCTCGCCGACGAGGCACGCTGCCCGATCTGCCGTGACGAGCGCCGCGACCTCGCGCTGATCTGCGTGGTCGAGGAGCCCGGCGACGTGGTCCCGATGGAGCGCACCCACGAGTACCGCGGCCGCTATCACGTGCTCGGCGGCGCGCTCTCCCCGATCGACGGGATCGACCCGGAGGACTTGAAGCTCGCCGAGCTCTTCGCGCGCGTCGAAGCCGGCGGCATCACCGAAGTCGTGATCGCCACGAACCCCACGACGACCGGCGAGGCGACCGCGCTCCACATCGCCGCGCACCTGCGCGCGAGCAGCCCGGACGCGATCGTGACGCGCCTGGCCTCCGGCCTGCCCGTCGGCGGCGACCTCGAGTACGCCGACGAGGTGACGCTCGGCAAGGCCTTCTCGGGCCGTCGCGTGATCTGAGCGCGGCGGGGCGCTACGGCCGAACCGGCGCTCGAGACCACCGCTCAGCACCCGAACCCGGGGCTCTGCTTCCAGCCGGGCGCGTTCGCGGTACGCTCGTGGACACTCATGCTACGTGTGCCCACCACGAGTCTGCGACACGGCGTGGATCGATAGCGCGTCGCGGGCGCGACGACCTCGAACCCGTGGATCGCGGTCGACGCCGGCACGGTCCCCACGAAGCTCGCGCGCGAGCTCCGGGACGCCTGGGAGGACTTCCTGGGCGGAACGCCGGACACGGGCGCCGAGGGCGCCGGAACCCCGGTCGTGCGCTCGCCCATCGCCGCCTCGTGGCGGCGATCGCTCGACGCCGGCGTCGACCCGACCGGCCGCTGGACCGCGCCGGTGGTCGCGGACGCGGCGGGAGTGGGCCGGCGGTGGTCCGAGCACCCGCTGCAGGCCGCGATGCCGATCGTCCGCCACTGCCTGGGCGACGCGGGTGAGGCGGCCGACCAGCTCACCGTGGTCTCCGACGCCGACGGCCTGCTGCTGTCGGTGGACGGAAGCCACCACACGCGCGGCCGCGCGGCCGACGACATGAACTTCGCCGAGGGCGTGCTGTGGAGCGAGACGGTGGCGGGCACGAACGCGATCGGCACCGCGCTGGCGGCCGGGCACGCGGTGCAGGTCTTCGCCGCCGAGCACTTCAACGAGAGCGTGCAGCGCTGGACCTGCGCGGCGGCGCCGGTCTACGACCCCGAGGATGGCGCCCTGCTGGGCGTCATCGACATCACCGGGGCCCTGAGCACGGTCAACGCGAACGGCCTCGCCCTGGTGATGGCCACCGCCCGCGCGGTCGAGACGTTCCTCCTGGTGGCGATGCACGAGCACGACGACCTGATCCGCCGCCGCCACGGTGGGCTGCTGGACGGCGGCGCCGCCGCCCGCGCGCTGGTCTCGCGCTCCGGGCGGGTGATGATGGCCAGCGCCGGGGCCGCGATCGCCAGCCGCCTCAAGGTCCGGCCGGAGGGGGGAGCGATCGTCCTGCCGTCGGGGGAGCCCGCGGTGGCCGAGGCGCTCTCCGACGGCGAGGGCTTCCTGGTCACGCAGCTCGATTCCGGACGGCGGACCGGCGCGACGTGCCTGGACCTGAAGGTCCTGGGGCGCGGGGCGCCCATGGTGACGGTCGGCGGACGGGTGCTCTCGCTGCGTCCGCGCCAGGCGGAGCTGCTCGCGCTGCTCGCGGCGCACCCGCGCGGCATCAACGCCGACGCGCTGAGCACCGAGCTCTACGGCGAGGAGGGCAGAGCGGGAAGCGTCCGCGTGGAGATCTCGCGCCTGCGCAAGCACCTGGGTGCGTGCGTGGAGACCGAGCACTACCGGCTGATCTGGCCGCTGGACTCCGACGTCGCGCGGGTGCGGGCGCTGCTGGAGCAGGGGCTCGTGGGCAGCGCACTGGAGGCCTACCCCGGCCCGCTGCTGCCGTCCTCGGAGGCCCCGGGGATCCGCCGCGAGCGCGACGAGCTCGAGGGCTGGCTGCGCAACGCGGTGCTGAGCTCCGGCGACGTCGCGTTGATGTGGCAATGGGCGACCAGTGCCTCCGGGGAGGACGACCTCCTCGCGTGGTCGCGGGTGCTCGCGGGCCTGGAGTACGAGGACGCCCGCCGCTCGCGCACGGCGGCGCACGTGGCGGCGCTGCGCGCCCGCGGATAGCCGCCGAGCAGCGCGCACCCCCGTCGGCCGGCACGATCTCACGCGGCTCGGGCGCGCCCTTTGACACCCACGAGTAGACAAGCTACATTGTCTAGGTGCGGATCGGTGAGCCAGCCCGTAAGCACGGCGTCGCCGATGTGGACATCTGGCATGCCGTTCGCTCGGCGATGCGCCGAGTGGTCATGGACGAGGAGCTGACGATGCTCATCGGGCCGGCTTGCGACGGAGCCCTCCTGGAGATCGGCGTTCTCGACCCCGACGGAGACGATCCAGTCGTTCTCCACGCCATGGCATTACGACCAAAGTTCCACCGTTTCCTCGGCTGAAAGGCGATGACGATGCGACACACAGATGACGAGATCGCGCAGGCCGCGACACGATTCGAGCAGCTGGCCGACGAGCTGGATCCAGCGACCGCCCAGGTCGATCACACCGATGACCTACGCCAGATCGCAGCGATCTCCGAAGCCGCACGCGCAGGTGAGGCTCGCCTGCGCGAAGCGATCGAGGTCGCCCGGGCGCACGGCAGATCATGGAACCAGATCGCGGTCGCCCTGGGCGTCTCGCGGCAGGCAGCGCGCCAGCGCTTTCACGACAAGACGCCCGCCTGATGGTGGACGTCGGGGCAGAGCTGATACTGGGGCGGTGGGCGGCCAGTGCCTCCCGGGGAGGACGCCTCCTCGCGTGGCCGCAGTTGCTCGCCGGCCTGGAGTACGAGGATGCCCGCCGCTCGCGCACGGCGGCGCACATGGCGGCGCTGCGCGCCCGCGGATAGCCGCCGAGCAGCGCGCACCCCGCCGAGCAGGGCGCGACCTCAGCCGGCGGCCACGAGGTCCGGCACGATCTTGCGCAGCTCCGGCGCGCGCAGCTCGAGGCAGGGGCCGGCCGGGTTGAGCACCGCGCCGGCGTGTGGCGGGTGCAGGGCGAACGTGACCATGCGCTCGGCGGTCAGCACGGTGGTCCGGACGGGATGGCCCGGCAGGTCCTTGCGCACCGCGGACAGGTCGGAGTACACCGCCAGGAGCTGCTTGCCGTCCGGGGCCAGGCGGCCGCGGAAGCGCATCGTCGTGCCCGCCGGAATCGTCGCGCCGCCGTCGTCGCCCGGCGGCAGTGGCGGGTCGTAGATCACCACCGCGAGGTAGCTCGCGGCCCGCATCTCGATGACCATCGCGGCCTCCAGATCCGGCCTCGGAGTGCGCAGGAACGCGTGGACGGCTTCGAGCAGGCGCGCAGAGTCGCCGGCGTCGACGCGCGGTGGGTCCTGGGCGGGGGCGCCGCCTTGCGCTCGGGCGTGGTCGCTCGCGTGGGCCATGGCGCGAGCGTCCCGGGTCGAGGCCCCGGTGCCAAGGTGCCCCGCGAACTTCCGGTTCCGCCGGAAGTGCCGCGAGCGGTCGCTGCAGCGGTGGTAGGAACCGTCCATGGCTGATGTCGCGGTGGTGCAGCAGGAGGTCGGCGAGGTGCTCGTCTCCGACCTGGGCCTCGACGGGGTGCGCCACAGCCCCTCCGGCGGCCTGGCCGTCAGCGTGGACGGCGTCGAGGTCTTCATCGACGTGTTCGCGCGCGGCCCCGAGGGCGAGGCGGGCACCGTCGTGTCCGTCTACGCGCCGATCGGCGCCGAGGTGCCGATCACCCCCGACCTGCTGGGTTGGGTGGCCCAGCAGAGCGGCGCCTGGGTCTTCGGCCACGTCGTCATGGCGCCCGATGCCGACGCGCCCGAGCAGTGCTTCTTGACGATGAGCCACAACCTTCTCGGCGAGTTCCTCAACCGCGTGGAGCTCTCCTCGGTCCTCATCGCCGTCGCCGCCAGCGCGGCGGAGCTCGCCCGCCAGGTCGAGGGCCGCTTCGGCGGTCGCGCCGTCCCGACGGCGTAGCGTCGGGTGCGTCGTCCCCGCTAAACGCACCCGAGGGGATGAATAGCTCTAGCCGATCTCACGGGCGGACCGAGCGGCCGTCAGGGCGCCCAGGGATCGGCCGGGGCAGGTTCGAGGGTGTCCTGGTGGGCGGCGCGGAATCAGTGCGGAGCCAGGTTGCTTGAACGAATGTGCGGACGTTCTTGCTAGCTTGACCATCCGCTCATGTCTACCTTTGTTCGTACTTCTGCTGTCGGGCGCACCTGCGCCACTTGCGCACGGGGCGTGCGCTCCTTCTCGGGGCGCTACCGCGAGTTCCTCGCCGAGCCCGCCACCATGGTTACCGCGCTCAGCACGCTGCTGCTGATCGCGGCCATCATCGACCGCCCCGGCGGCGCGGTCTCCTCCGGTGATGGCGCCGCCAACACGCCGCTCTACGTGGCCGCTGCGCTGGTCGGCTCGGTGTACATCTGGTGGTCGGCCGTGCAGGGCATCCGGGAGCGGGACTTCACCGCAGACATCCCGGTGTCGATCGCGACGATCGCCGCGATCGCGGTCGGCCAGTTCTCGGCCGCCGCGGTGGTCGCGGTGCTGCTGCTGCTCGGCGGCCTGCTCGAGGAGTTCGTCGCGGCCCGCGCCAGCCGCGCCCTCGACTCGCTCGAGGCACTGCTGCCCGAGCAGGTGACCGTCCGTCGCGGCGGCGCCGACACCCGGGTCGACCTCGGGGAGGTGCGGCTCGACGACGTGGTGCTGGTACGCCCGGGTGAGCGGATCGCCGTCGACGGCGAGATCGTCGGTGGCGCCGCGACGGTCGACCAGGCCGCGATCACCGGTGAGAGCGTCCCGGTGGAGAAGCATCCGGGCGACTCCGTGTTCGCCGGCACCCTGGCCTCTCTCGGCGCCCTCGAGGTCCGCGCGACCGGGGTCGGGGAGCAGACCACGCTCGGGCAGATCCGCCGAATGGTGGTGGAGGCCGAGGAGCAGAAGGCGCCCGTCGAGCGGGTACTCGACCGCTACGCCAAGCTCTACACGCCGGTGGCGATCCTGCTGGCCGCGGTGCTCTGGGCGGTCACCGGCGACATCACGCCGGCGATCACGATGCTGATCATCTTCTGCCCGTGCGTGATGGTGCTCGCCACCCCGACCGCGCTTGTGGCCTCGATCGGCAACGCAGCGCTGCGCGGCAGTCTGGTCAAGCAGGGGGCCGCGGTGGAGGCGATGGCGAACATCGACGTGGTGCTCTTCGACAAGACCGGCACCCTGACCACTGGTCACCCGCGCCTGGTCAGCGTGCAGGTCCTCGACGGCGTCCCCGAACGCGAGCTGCTGCAGCTGGCCGCCAGCGCAGAGAAGTTCTCCGAGCACCCGCTCGCCCGCGCGATCGTGCGCGCCGCGACCGACCAGGGTGTAAGGATCCCCGACCCGCACGACTTCCAGTCGCTCCCCGGCTTCGGCGTCAGCGCCCGCTCAGGCACGCGGGAGGTGCTGCTCGGCCGCCCGCAACTGCTACACGAGCGCGGGATCACCTTCCCCGCCGCCCCCACGCAAGCAGGCTCCGCTGACGGTCTGACCACGACGGTCGCCCTGGCCGTCGACGGCCACGCCGCCGCGTTCCTTGAGCTGCGCGACGAGCCACGCCCCGAGGCCGCCGCGACCATCCAGCGCCTGCACGAGCTCGGCTTGCGCACCGCCCTGGTCAGCGGCGATCAGACCGCGGTCGTCGAGCGCGTGGCCCGCGAGCTCGGCATCGACGAGGTCCACGCCGAAGTGCTGCCACAGGACAAGGCGCAGCTCGTCTGCGACCTGCAGGCGCAAGGCCTCCGGGTCGCGTTCGTCGGCGACGGTGTCAACGACGGGCCGGCGCTGGCCGCCGCCGACGCCGGCGTGGCGATGGGCCTCACCGGCACCGACCTGGCGCTGGAGACCGCGCAGGTCGCGCTGCTCTCCGACGACCTCTCAAAGCTCCCGCACCTGCTCGGTCTTTCCCAACAGGCGATGCGCGCGATCCGCCAGAACCTCGTCTTCTCCCTCGGGGTGCTCGCGATCGCCGTCATCCTGACCTTCGCGCAGGTCTTGCACCCCGTCACCGGCGCGCTGCTCCACGAGCTCTCCTCGATCCCCGTCATTGCCAACTCCGCCCGTCTGATCGGCATGCGCGAGAAGGACGCCGGCTGAGCGCGCCACCAAAGCCGGTTTCCACGATCTGGCAGAGAACACCGCGCCTCGTCCGCTTACCTGCTCATCTGTACTGTCCAGTCCGCTATGTTGCATCCAATGGGACCTGGGATCGTCGTCAGATCGATCCATCCGATAGATGGTGGGGGCTGACCGATGAATCGTCTGAGCCGAATTTGCGTTGCCTGTTCTTTTCTCGCGGTGGCTGTCGCTCCGGGCTACGCCGACGCCGCGAGCCTTGACCTGGTCGGTCAGAACGACCTTGGTGGCGGTGGCCTGAATGGTCAGGTCGCCACGGTCGGGAACACGGCGATCGTCGCTTCGGGAATCCTGCAGGCCAGAAATCTCCATACGAGCTTCTACGACCAGTCGTACACGTGCCCGGCGACGACCGTGAAGGTCGTCGACGTGTCGTCCCCGAGCGCGCCGCGCGTCACGGCGCAGATCCCCTTGGCCGTCGGCATCGTCGCCAACGACGTCGCGGCGCTGCGCGTGCGCACCCCATCGTTCACCGGCGACCTGCTGGCGGTAGCGCTCGCGCGCTGCACCGACACCTCCGAGAACGGCGGCGTCGCCTACTACAACATCACCGACCCTGCCAACCCTGTGCCCCTGGGCCGGTACCAGGGGGACGCCAACCTGGCCACCCCTATCACCCGCTGCGGGCCTCCCACGGGGTCTGGCGGATATCAGTGCCCCTCGCAGGATCAGGTGTCCCTCGTCCAGCGGCCGGACGGAAGGGTGCTTTCGCTCTCGACGCAACCGTTCTCCTCGGCCGGCCAGACGGACCCGTCGCGCAGTGGAGACCTGCGCATCGTCGACGTCACCAACCCGACTGCCCCGACCGAGCTCGGCTCCTACCCCAACGCGTTTCCCTCACCCGACCAGCGGCCCGCAGGGTTCAACGGCCAAAACGGCTACTCGAACAACGGCTGCAGGCCGTTTGACGCCGCCGAGGGCGTGGGAAGCTCTCCGGACGGCAGCAGGGCGTTGCTGCCCTATTTCGACCAGGGACTGCTCACGGTCGATCTGGCGAACCCCGCCGCGCCGGCCACGCTCGGCCAGTACCAGTACCCCAGAGCCGACCGCAGCTTCGAGGGCAACGCCGCCTACGCCGACTTCGCCACGGTGGGAGGACGCTCCCTGGCGCTCTTGGGCGAGGCGGACTGGGTCGCGCCCGAGTCGAGTCTTCGCATCGACGGGTCGAGCTCTGTCGCCGGCTCGAAGTTCGCGTGTGAGTCGATGTTCACGCTCTTCGACCCGAAGGACACCGCGCAGGTCTACCGCAAGCCGGGCAGTCAGCTCCCGGGCGAGGTCGTCTACGTCGGTCTCGGCCAGCCGGGCACGCCTTTCCCGGATGGCGTAGACGTGAGGGGCAAGATCGCGCTGCGCGATCGCAGCCGAGTCTCCAGCCGGCAGGGGCCCGGAGGTGCGAACGGCTCGACGGCCACGGCGGTCAAGCGACTTCAGGACGATGGCGCCATAGGCGTGATCCTCGCGAGTACGAACACCAGCATTCCCCAGGCTCTCAGCTTCGACGGGAACCCCGCCGGCATAACGATCCCCACGTTCGCAATCGACACATCCGATGCCACCGCCCTACGCGACGCGCTGTGCCCGGCGCCGGCCACACCTCCGACCGTGCTGGCGGTCGAGTGCGGCCCCGGCGGCCAGAGCCTGCGGGGAGCCCTGGTCGACAAGCCGGGCTCATGGGGCGGGCTACGGGTGGTCGACGTGACGAACCCGGCGGCGCCCACGCTGCGCGGCGCCTACCGACCTCCGCCCGCGCAGGCCTTCCCTCCGCCGGATCTCGGCGTGTACTCCGTGCACCACGCGGTCGCGCGCGGGTCGACGGCGTTCGTCGCCGGTCACGCCAACGGGGTGCGAGCCATCGACCTCACGACCGCCGATCCGACCGAGATCGCGTCGTTCGTTCCACCGGACAAAGCCGATCCGACGAACCAGATCCCCGGCAAGGCGAACGTCACCGGGGTCGACGTCGCCGCGAACGGCGCCGTCGTGGTCAGCGACACGAACTCCGGGCTGTATGTCCTCGCCTTGCGCGGTGATGCGCCCGATCCGGGGCCGGGCCGCCCTCCGGCTCCGATCGGGCCGCCGACGACGGCCGCGGGTGTGCCGCCGGGTCCGATCGGGCCGCCGACGACGGCCGCCGCGCGGGTGCCTGCGAAGTTGCGGGTGGAGCGTGCGAGGGTGCGTGGCGGGCGCTTGGAGGTGCTGGTGCGCACGACGGCGCTGGCGACAGGCAGCTTGCGATTGCGCTTCCAGGCGGCGGGGCGGACGGTCTCGTTCTCGAAGGTCATCTCGCGTGGCACGGTTCTGCTGTCGCGGCGGCTGACGGGCTCGCAGTCGCGGGTGAGCACCGGGATCCTGAGCGTTTCGTACTCCGGTGACGCGCGGGTACGCCCGGACGCGGTGCGGTTGCGCGCGGCAGCCCACCGGGCGCTGCTGGTCCGCAAGACGGCGCGGATCGTCTCCGGTCAGCTGCAGGTCTCGGGAGAGATCTCGCGCTCGGCGCGTGGTGTGGTGCGGATCCGGCTGGGCTATGACGCAGGCGGCGGGACCGTTCGCTTCCTCAACTACCGGGCGACGATCCGCTCGGGGCGCTGGCGCCTGGCTGAGACCGTGCCGACGGCGGCACGCAAGGGGGGGCAGCTGTCGATCCAGTACACCGGCTCCCTGCGCGGGCTGATCGCCGGCGCCCAGACCGAGAAGCAGGTGGCCGCCGCCTCCTGAGCCTCTGTTTGCCCTCCGCTCAGAGGGTCTTCGCCTCGACCGTCGTGGAGCGTCGTCCCGGGCGTCCGGAGACGTTGTCGCGCGCCGCGATCGCGTAGTAGTACGTGGTGCGGCGACGCAGATCGGTGATCTTCAGCGTGATCTCCTCGCCCGTCCTGGTGACCCGGAACGCGCAGCGGCCCTCGCACAGGGCGTCGGCGCGCTCGAAGTCGCGAGCGCTCCGGAGCGGTTGGCGGGCCTGCTTGACCACGTAGCTGCGCGCGGCGGGAGGCCGGGAGTACGCCGTTCCCGGGGCGTGGAAGGTCAGCGTGATCGTGTGACGGCCGGTCGTGCGGGCCGCGAGGGTCGTGACACGGCCGGGCGTGCGTCCGTAACGCCGCAGACAGACACGGCGGAGACGCCCGGCGCGTTGGGAGAGCCGGCGCAGGGCGCCTACCCGCCGAGCGGCGGGTAGGCGACGGGCTTGGCGGCGATCCTCCGCGGCCTTGCCCGAGACGCCTCGCAGGCACGCGCGCCAGGCGTCTAGCCGCCGGGTTTGAGCCGCCAGCGCGATGATGATGCGGTCAGGAGCGAGCGCCGGCGCACCGCCGCGGGACGGTCGCGGCGTGGTCGGTCCGGCGGTGCCGGACGGCGCCGCAGGCAGCGCGCCGGAGGGAACGTCCGCCGGCGGTGACGGCGCCGCCGGGCAGCCGATCCCCGGGCCGGCGAGGTCGACGACCGCGGCCGACCCCGGGGTCTCGTCGTCACCGATCGCCATGGCGCTGCAGGAGCCCAGGAGCCCGTTGGCAGCGTTGCCCCAGCAACGCACCGAGCCGTTGTCCAGGCGCGCGCAGGTGCTCTCGCTGCCGGCGCTGATCGCCACCGCGGTGCGCCCGGCGCCGAGGTCGACCGGACCGGCCGATCCCGGCGTCTCGTCGTCGCCGACGGCGTCGTTGTTGCCATACCCGAGCCGGCCGCCTCCGCCGAAGCCCCAGCAGCGCACCGTCCCGTCGTCGAGCACGGCGCAGGTGTGATCGTCACCGGCGCTGATCGCGACCGCGGTGCGTCCTACCCCGAGATCGACCGTCCCTGGCGCGTCGGCGGTCTCGTCGTCGCCGATGCTGTCCGTGTTGGCGTAGCCGAGACGCCCTTCGCCGCCGAAGCCCCAACAGCGCACGGCGCCGTTGTCCAGTAGCGCGCAGGTGTGAAACGCGCCGGCGGTGATCGCCACCGCCGTGCGCCCCGCGCCGAGGCGTACCGGCCCGGCCGTGTCGGGGGTCTCGTCGTCACCCACGCTGGCCGTGGAACCGTAGCCGAGCTGGCCGTTGGCCCCCAAGCCCCAGCAGCGCACCGTGCCGTCGTCGAGCAGCGCGCACGTGTGAGCCCCGCCGGCCGTGACGGCCGTGGCGGTGCGCCCGATGCCGAGCTTGACGGGGCCGGCACTGCCGGGCGACTCGTCATCACCGACGCTGACGGTGGCGCCGTACCCGAGGCGACCGCCAAAGCCGAAGCCCCAGCAGCGCACCATGCCGTCGTCGAGCACCGCGCAGCTGTGCGCCTGCCCGGCGCTGATCGCGGTCGCGGTGCGCCCGACTCCGAGGTCGACCGGTCCGACCGACCCCGGGGCCTCGTCGTCGCCGATCGCCTTGGTGTTGGCGTACCCGAGACGGCCGTCGCCGCCGAAGCCCCAGCAGCGCACCGCGCCGTCGTCCAACCGCGCACAGCTGTGGACTGCCCCGGCGCTCAGCGCCGTGCTCGTACGTCCGGCGCCGAGATCGACCGGACCGGCGGCCGAGGGGGTCTCGTCGTCGCCGATCGTGTCCCGGTTGGCGTAGCCCAACGCACCGTCGGCACCGTAGCCCCAGCAGCGCGCGCTCCTGCTCGGCAGCAGCGCGCAAGAGTGGAACGTTCCCACGTCGATCCCACCCGCCGCCACGGAGGTCGGTTGGGAGGCCTGCTCGGCCGCCGCGGCGCCGGGAAGCGCCCAGCCGACCGCCATCAGCAGCAGAAGTCCGCGCCGCGCCACTCCAGCGCGTCGTCGCCTCGTCGCGCCTGAGCCCACCCGAGGACGCCTCTCGGGCTCGACTCCCGGGCGGGGATGTCGCACGTCACGCACTCCGACAGCGTCCCGGGGACGGTAGATGCGATCCGCCCGATTGATGAGCATCCGTTCAGACTAGCCGTGAAATACGTTCGACTAGAATCGGCGGCGCATGACGCATGGTGGGCAAGACAAGCCGCCCGGGCCGGGACACATCGATTCGGAGACCGCCGAGGCGGTTGCTGTCACCATGCAAGCACTCGCTACCCCAAGTCGCGTGCGGATCCTAGGTCGACTTCGGGAGGGTGCCTGCTCGGTCGGCGAGCTCGCCCTCGCCGTCGAGATGGAGCCCTCAGCGGCGTCGCATCAACTACGCCTACTGCGTCATCTCGGGCTCGTGGTCGGTCAGCGCACCGGCCGCCAGGTGATCTACGCTCTGCACGACGACCACGTCGGGGCGCTCCTCGATGAAGCCGTCTTCCACACCGAGCATCTGCGTCTCGCAGCCAGCCCGAGGGCGGCCATTCACCGCTCAAACGGGCGCTCCATCGGCGCACACGTGAACCGCGGGGGCACCGGGGGAATGGACCGCCCCGCGACTCCGACGCCGAACGTCAGTGGTGACAAACACTAACCGTTGGATTCCGCGTCGATGATGGCGCTACCCCGGTGAGAAGGGCGAGTTGCACGGCGGCCACCGCCAAGGCATGGGGGACCGGCTCGGTGCCCTCGGTCTGATCCTCAACGCAGCTCGAGCACGTCGCGGCGCGCGGTGTCCGACCGCTGACGCCGAGCCCGGCTACTGGACGTTGCGGGGGGTGAGGCCCTGCTCGATGAGGACGATCGACTCGTCGCCCGCGAGGAGCGCGGTGTTGATCGGGGCGGCAACGGCGATCACGACGACTGCCGCGAGCACGGGATCGCGGACGACGGCCAGCAGCCGGCGGTGGAACGCCAACGGCACCGGCCGCGCCGCGACCTCGGCCCCCTCGCGTCGCTCCTCGAGGCGACGCACCAGCCGTTCGATCGTCGGGACGAGGGCGCACGTGGCCACCAGCGACGACAGGATCGCCACCTTGATCCCGAACTCGGTCGTCTGGATCAGGATCAGACCCGCCGCCAGCGTCGCGGTGGCGACGGCGTAGATGATCCGGCCGCGCGACGACTTGGGCGCCGTCTGGGGATCCGTGGTCATGAAGAAGACGAAGATCAGCAGTTCCGGGGAGAACGCGATGCTCGTCCAGTAGAAGAAGCCGCTCACCGGGCCTTGATGCCACGTCGCGAAGTACTGCTGCCCGGAGACCGCGAAGATCGCGATCAGCACGCCGAACGTCGCCAAGAACGTCGCGGTCATGGCGATCATCTTCACCTGGCGCAGGATCCAGAGGGCGCCGGCGAAGATGACGACCATGGTGATCACCATCGGCGCGCCGAGCGGGGCCCACCAGAGGTGCTCGGAGAACACGTAGCTGGGCCCGATCAGCAGCAGTCCCCAAGTCAACCCGATGTTCGAGGGGTTGAAGACGTGGCGACCGTTGCGCCGGAGCAGGTACTTCGGCAGCAGGGCCAGCAGCACGACGAGCGCGAAGAACCCGAGCCCCCGCAGGCTCCACCAGTCGCCGTGACTGGTGCCGCCGACGCGAAAGATGAAGGCGATGCTCACCCCGGTCTGGATCGCGCTCGCGGGCCACACCAACAGCCGGTCGCGCCGGAAGGTGACGGCGATCTCGATGACCGCGGAGAGCAGGACGCAGATGAGGATCTGGGGGATCGAGACCTGGAAGTTCAGCACGGTCAGGCCCAGAACCGTGAGCGTGATGATCGTCGCCGACAGCTTCAGCCGCGGGTCGCCCAGCTTCGGCAGGACGACGGGGATCGACTGCCCGCGCAGGACGACGTGGGGCCGCGCCTTCGGGACGAGCTCTGCGGGATACGGCGTGGTCGTCATCGGGTGGTCGTCAGGCCGGCGGCGGCGTAGGCACTGGCGGTCGCCGCGCACCAGATGACGACCGAGCCGAAGCGGCTGGGGTCGACGCCGGTCGGCAGCTTGTAGTTGAGCGATCCGGCGGTCACGTCCATGGTCGAGACCAGCGCCGAGCGGGCGCTGGTGAACTCCTTGGTGGAGTGCGGGGTCGCGCGCGGACTCAGGCGCACTTCCAGATCGGTGGTCGGGCTCACGAAGAAGTGGTCGAGGCGCAGCGAGTAGCGGCCGTCGGCCTGCCGGTAGATCGCGACGGTCCCCTTCCCCGTCTTGTCGACGTTGTAGAAGGAGCCCGTCGCCGTCTTGCGCGCACCGGAGGCCGTCATCGCCGCCAGCGGCGGCTCGACGAGCGGAGCGTCGATCTGCTGGGCGATCTGCACGCGCCACGGGCCGTCGGCCTTCACGTCGAGGCGCATCGGCCCCGTGCCGCTCGCCTCCGCGACGGCGCCCTGCGGGCACGCCGCGTCGATCAGCGGCTCAGTCTGCTTGGGCGTCCGCACGACGACGCGACCCGAAGGGCAGCTCGCGGTGGCGCGCCACTGGATGGCCGAGGCGCCGATCGTGAACGGGGCCGAGCGCGCCGCCCCGGTTCCCGTCAGGGTCGTGGCGTCCTGCCACCACGGCTGCGACCGCAGCTTCGTCGGTGCCGCCGCCGCACCACCGACCGGCGCGAACGCGTCACGGCTGGCGACCGGGGCGGTCGCCGCGGGGATCGCCGATCCGAACAGGCGGTCACGCGCGGAGAACGTGTTGCTGGCCACGACGGCGCTGACGACGAGGACGACCAGACCGACCCAGCCGAAGATGACCCGACGGGCAGAAGCGGTCGGCGCGGTGGGCGCCGCCGGCGGTTCCTGAAGCTCGGTCACTTTCCCTTCCCGTTCTCGAAACGTCGTCCTCGGGACGCGGCTGTCACCCGACCCACTAGGTGCGTTGCGCAGCGTACTGGTCGGCTCCACGCGCAGTCGATCATCGCCGCATCCGGGTGGGCGAGGTCGCGGCGGCGGGATCGTTTCCGGCTCATGACGCCCGGACCGAGCTCGGATGGGGTACGAGCTGCGCGGGATCAGATCGTGGGCTTTGCGCGAACGAGCCCCCGGACGATGTTCGTCAGCGCGACCGCCGAGGTCGACGATCGGCAGCTTTGGCGAGCGCGGCACGCGTGCATCGCCGAGCAACCTGCGAAGAGCACCACGCAGTCGGGATGAAGCCGGCGAGCGCACGGGCGTCCCTGGCGTCGCCCGGCGACCACTCGCCCGTGGGTGTCGACGCGGCCCTGGAGGTTGCCCCGCCGGCTCGAGCGGTGACCGTTCCGCCAACGGGCGGACGGGCCGGTCCGATCCGGGCGCCCGGCGAGCGGCGCCGCCCGGACGTCAGGCCCCGTGCAACGCCGTTGCAACGGCCCTCTGGTCCAATCACTTCAGGCCGCAGCTGTCCCGCCGGCGGCCGTACCGGAGCGTGCCCGCGCTCTCGGGTCACGAGGTGCTCACGATCGCCGAAAACCGGGGCTCCGACCATCGATGTAGGTCGTTGGTCGCGGGAATGTGTAAGCGTTCAGTGGGTCGGTAGGAGTTGGGTGGGCGGGCGCGAAGTTATGGAGCGTGGATCGCGCGGACGCTGAGGCGATCTATGAGCAGGGCCGCGAGGCGGTGGTGGCCGTGTTGTTGCGGATGGATGAGCAGATCT
>JBBQEV010000019.1:0-51579 GCA_038321325.1 Solirubrobacterales bacterium | reverse complement strand
CCCCGAAGCGGCCCGCCGCCGGCCGGTAGGCCGCGGGGTAGGCCGCGTCGAGCTCGGCCGGGGTCGGCCACGGCTGCGTGGTTCCCGCGCCGCACACCGCGCAGCGGACCACGCACCACGGGCGCGCCGGGGGGGCCGCGGCGGGGTGCGAGCGAGGCGCCCCCGAGCCGAGGCCGGCGCTCGTGACGCCGGCCGACACGGCCGCCGGGGCCGCGCCGATCAGGTCCCCCCGCGCGTCCCCGGACGCCGCCGCGGGAAGCGCGGCGCCACACCAGGCGCAGGCCGGCGCGCCGGGGTCAGCCGGCATGGAGCTCATAGGTCGCGTCGGCGTAGGCGACGCGGTCTCCGCGCAGGCAGCCCGCCAGGCGGCGGTACTCCGGGGTGTCGGGCCGGCGCTGGAGCACGACCCACCCGGCGCGGCGGCGACGGCGGACCTC
Organism: Solirubrobacterales bacterium; assembly: GCA_038321325.1. Lineage (GTDB taxonomy): Bacteria > Actinomycetota > Thermoleophilia > Solirubrobacterales > Solirubrobacteraceae > Paraconexibacter. The sequence continues at coordinate 51,142 of JBBQEV010000019.1, read as the reverse complement.
GCCGCACGGCGTGCGGCGCTCGATCAGCGTGACGGGGTGGGCGAGCCGGTCGCCCGCCAGGAGCGCGTTCATCACGGGCGTCATCGCGATCGGGAAGCGGCCGCCGGCGTACTCGGGCCGGGCGAGCGCGGCCGCGAGCAGGCCGCGGTCGCCGAGCCCGAGCGCCACGTGGCGGGTGAGGTAGCCCTGGGCACCGAGGGCCAGGCCCGCAGCCGCCAGCACCCCGGCGACGACCGCGAGGGCGCGGCGGACGAGGGCCGACCGGAGGAGGTGGAGCGGCCGCCGGCCCGCGGGCGGCGGGTCGGCCGCGCGCGGCGGGTCGCCGGCCGGCGGGTGGGCCGCGCGCGGCGGGTCGCCTTTCGGCGGCGGGTTGGCTGCGCGCGGAGGACCGCCGGCCGCCGGCGGGTCGCCTTCACGCTCTGTGCGGCCCCCCAAGCGCGTGGTGGCGGCGCCCGCGAGTGCGCCGAACCCCACGAGCGTCGCCACCGTGCCCACGCCGGGGACGAGCGGGAAGCCGAAGCGCACCGTCCGCGCCAGCGACGCGAGGACGGCGACGGCGAGGACGACGTCCACCGCGACCCGTGCCGGCGGCCCGCCGTCGCGCCCCGCGAGGCAGAGCGCGACGCAGCACGTCGCCAGGCACGGCAGCAGGTAGCGCACCGCGCCGACGGCAAGCGCCGTGTCGCTCGCGATGCCCGTGTACGGCGCGACCGTCCAGGCGAATGCGGTGATCGCCACGAGCGCCCCCGCGGCGACGGCGGCGCGCGAGCGCCCGAGCATCGGCGCGGCCAGGCCCGCCGCGAGCAGCACCGCGCCGCCGCCGAGCACCTCCAGGTAGTCCCGCACGCGCCCGTCGAGCATCGCGCGAGGATGCGAGAGGAAGGAGGCCTCGAAGGGCGCGAGCGAGGCGGGCACCGGGTCGCCGAACGAGGTGGCCACCAGCGGCCACAGCGGCGAGCCGTGCAGCGCGGTGTTGCGCAGCGCCCAGATCCCACCGACGCCGACCGCCGCGAGAGCCGCGGCCCCGAGCGCCCCCGCCCGCGCCCGCAGCGCGCCGCGGGCCACCCACGCCGCGCCGCCGACCGCGGCCAGCAGGACCACGGCCCCGGTGGTCTTCGTCCCGAAGCTCAGCCCCGCCGCCACCAGCGCGAAGGCGAGCAGGCGGGGGTTGCGGCGCGACGCGGCAGCCAGAGCGGCGGCCACCACCAGCCACGTCAGCGCCGGGACGTCGGTGTTCGGCGCGCCGAGCTGCGTGGCGACGACGGGGAGCGTCCCGAGCGCGGCCAGGGCCAGCCATGCGGTCCGCGCGGGCACGCGCAGCTCGCCGAGGCCGAGGCGGCCCGCGGCCACGAGCAGCACCGCGAACGCCGGAGCCCACACCGACGCGGCCACCCACGAGCCGCTCAGGCCGAGGGCCCAGCTCAGCGCCACCTCGTTGGTCACGGGGTAGTTCTCCACCGGCAGGCCGTCCAGGACCGGCGTGAGCGCCCCGCCCCCCGTGCGCAGGTACTCCGCGGCCAGCGGGAGGTGGTAGGTCACCCCGTCGGCGCCGACGTAGGGGTGGCGCAGCTGCCAGGCGACCCAGCCGAGGGCGAGCGCCGCCGCCGCCCCGGCCGCCGCCCGCGCGGCGGGGCCCGCGGTGTGCCAGCAGCGCCCGAGGTCGTCCGCGGGCCGCGCGGACCGGCTCCCGAGGTCGTCCGCGACGCCCGCGCCCTCGACCCGGAGCAGCACCCGCGCCGCGCCCCAGGTCGCCAGCGCGGCGATCAGGAGCGCGGGGGCCGAGCCGCCGAGCCCGGCCCGGCCGAGCGCGAGCGCCTCGAGCACCGCCGCCGCCACGGCGGCCACCGCCGCCGCGACCGGCCGGGGAAGGCCCGTGGCGCCCGCCGCCGAGGCCAGCCGCAGGCCGGCCGCGCCCAGGGCGACGACGGCGAGCACGAGGGCGGCGTGCTCGATCAGCGCTCCCATCCGCGCCCCCGCTCAGCCGGTCGGGCGGAAGCGTTGCAGCGTCTCCACGATCACGCCCGCCACGTAGCGCGCGCCGGCCACCGAGAGGTGCACGCCGTCGCCCGCGCGCACCCGGACGCTGCGGCCGCCGATCGTCATCGCGTCGCGGTAGCGGTCGCCGGGCGTCAGGAGCTCGGCGAGGTCGATCAGCGTCACGCGGTCCTCCTGGGCGGCGGCCTGGCGGATGGCGACGTTCACCGCGCGGCTGACCACGGCGAAGTCCGGGTCGCGCGGGACCGGAAGCGTCAGCCAGAGCATGCGGCCGCGCGAGCCTCGGGTGTAGGTCCGCATGAGGCTCCGTGCCCGGCTCGCGTAGGCCGAGGTCCAGTCGGGGCCGCAGCACTTCACCCCGGCGATCGGGAAGCCGTCGTTGATCCCCAGCGACAGCACGGTGACCGCCGGCTTGAGCTTCGCGGCCTGCTGGCGCGCGAGCACCGGCCAGACGACCGCCGTGGGCTTGACGAGTCCGGTGCCGGGGCGGGTGTCGCTCGTGACGTCGAAGGCCGTCTGCAGCCGGTCGCTCAGGAACGCGTCGATCCCCTCGATCAGCGAGTCGCCGGTGATCAGCAGCGACGGCAGGCCCGCCGCGTCGACGGGTCGCTTCGCGTCGCCCACGGTGAGGACCCGTTCGATCAGTCCTCCCGCGTGGCGCACCCGGACCCGCCAGACGGCGTCCTTGCCGGCCCGGAAGCGCACCGTCGCCGAGAGCGCGGAGGCGGTCAGTGCGAAGGTCTTGCAGCGGGCCTTGGCGCCCTGCGCGCCGGCGCACACGGTGACCTTCGTGCCGCCGAGCGTGAAGCGGTCGAAGACGGTGACCGGGAGGACCGCGCCGCGCGCGACCCTGCGCGGGACGACGACCTCCAGGCGGTCGCGGCAGTCGGGGGTGCGCGTCTCGGCGCGCGCGGTGGTCTGCCGGCCGTCCGGCGCCGTGGCGATGGCGACGAAGCGGCGCACGAGCCGGTCGCAACGCCAGGTGGCGACGCGCAGGACGGTCGCCGAGGGGTACTCGACGTCCGCGTCGGCCGAGCCGCGGGCGATGAGGACGGCCCGCCCGTCGACGGTCTCGAAGAAGTCGACCTTCGCGCCGGTCGGCGCGAGCATCCCGAGGTCGATGTACCCGCGCTGGGAGTTGATGCCGAGCAGCGCCGGGGGGTCCCCGGCGTGTGCGGTCATGGGTGCGAGCAGGCCGCAGACGATCAGCACGGCGATCCAAGCTCCCCTTCGCATCGGGCAAGCATGCCATCATCGCCCCGTGCTCCGCTCCGCCTTGATCTGCGCCGGCCTGCTGCTCGCTCTGTCGGTCGTGCCCACCGCCGCCTCGGCCGCCACCTGCAGCGTGCGCGGGCAGGAGCGCAAGCTCGGGCCGACGTACACCACGCTGCTCAGGGTGACCAAGACCTCCTGCACCACCGGCAAGCGCCTGGTGCGGGCCTACTACAAGTGCCGCGTGGCCAACGGCGGCAAGGACGGCCACTGCCGCAAGCGCGTCCTGGGCTTCCGCTGCACCGAGCGGCGCACGAACGTCATCTCGACGCAGTACGACTCCCGTGTCACGTGCCGGGACGGCTCGCGCCGCGTGGTGCACGACTACACGCAGTTCACGTAGCTTCGCCCCCGACCCGGCCACGCGGCGAGAACGGCGGGGTCGCCTTCGTCCTGGGTGGAGGCGGCGGCGGGCTCGGCGCGCACGAGGTCGGCATGCTGCGCGCGCTGCTCGAGCGCGGCATCGTCCCCGACCTCGTGGTCGGCACCTCCGTCGGCGCCATCAACGGCGCGGCCGTCGCCGCCGATCCGAGCGTGGCCGGCGTCGAGCGGCTCGCCGGCGTGTGGGCCGACATCGACGCCAGCGACATCTTCGCCGGCTCCGTGCTGGGACGCCTGACCACGCTCGCGCGGACGCGCACCCACCTGCACGACAACGCCTCGCTGCGCGGGCTTCTGGCCCGGGCCCTTCCGGTCACGCGGATCGAGGACCTGGCGGTGCGCTTTGAGTGCGTGGCCGCGAGCATCGAGCGCGCCAGCGAGCACTGGTTCACCGCCGGCCCGGTCGTCGAGGCCGTCCTGGCCTCGGCCGCGGTGCCCGGGCTCCTGCCGCCCGTCGAGATCGGAGGAGAGCACTTCATCGACGGCGGGATCGTCGACAGCATCCCCGTCGGGCGCGCGGTCAAGCTGGCGGCAGGGCAGATCTACGTCATGCACGTGGGGCGCCTCGACCGGCCCCTCGAGCCTCCGCGCTGGCCGTGGGAGGTCGCCCTGGTGGCCTTCGAGATCGCCCGCCGGCACCGGTTCCTCGGGGATCTCGCCGCGCTCCCCGAGGGCTTCGACGTCCACGTGATGCCGACCGGCCAGTCCGATCCGCCGCGGTACTCAGATCGCTCGCAGTGGCGCTACCGCGACACCTCGAACGTCGCGGACCGCATCGCGCGCGCCCACGCGGCGTCCGCCCGCTATCTAAAGCAGCGCGGGCTCGGGGCGTCGTGACGGTCGTCGCGCCCACCCCGGTGCGCCGGCTCGTCGTCGCGCCGGTCGTCTTCCTCGTCGAGGCCGCGGTCGTCGTCTGCGCACCGGTGCTCGGCGTCGTCGCGGTGCTGGCGGCGCCGCTGGGCGGTGGCTCGCGCCCGCTGCGGGCCGTGGCGATCACGGTCGCCTTCGCGCTCCGGCACCTGGCCTCCAGCGTCGCGTGCCTGGGCCTGTGGATCGCCGGCGGCTTCGGCCTCCACGCCGACTCGGCCCGCACGCAGCGCGCCCACTACAGCGTGCTGGGCTGGTTCGTCGGCGGGGTCTACCGGGCGGTCGCCCGGTTCGCGCGCGTCGAGGTGCGGACGACCGGGTCCGAGGCGGCGGAGGCGACGCTCTCGGCGCGGCGGAACCCCGTGATCGTGCTGAGCCGTCACGCGGGGGAGGGCGACTCGCTCCTGGTCCTCCACGAGCTGCTCTGCCGACACCATCGCCGGCCGCGGATCGTCCTCCACGAGGCGCTGCGGATGGATCCGCTCATTGACGTCCTCGGCCGGCGACTGCCGACCCGCTTCGTCGACCCGCGCGGCGGCGACACCGAGGTCGAGATCGCCGCCATGACCCGCGACGTGGGCCACGACGACGCGGTGCTCATCTTCCCCGAGGGCGGGAACTTCTCCCCGGCTCGGCGTCGCCGGGGGATCGACCGGCTCCGGCAGGCCGGACACCACGAGGAGGCCGCGCAGGCCGACGCGATGCGCCACGTCTCCGCGCCGCGGCCCGGCGGGACGTTCGCCGCGCTCGACGCCGCTCCGCAGGCCGACGTCGTCTTCGTCGGCCACGCGGGGGTCCCCGTGGGCCTGCGCGAGCTGTGGCGCCTCCTGCCCGCCGAGCAGACCGTCGAGCTGCGGCTCTGGCTCGCCGGGGCCGACGAGATCCCGGCCGATCGCGACGAGCGGATCGACTGGCTCTTCGGCTGGTGGCGCACGATCGACGAATGGGTGGCCGAGCGGCAGGCGGCCGCGCGCCCGCGCTGAGCCGCCCCGTCCTCCCGCCTGCGAGAATCGACCCCCATGATCGCCTTCGACTGGAGCCGCGCCGCCGAGAAGGCCGCCGACGGGCACACCTGGATCGAGGTGCCGTTCACCGACGACTCGCCGATCCACGAGCGCGTCGCGCTCGTCGCCGTCGTCGCCGCGACGGAGGCCGCGGTGCCCGACCGCGGGTGGAAGGGCATCCAGGTCGGCCGCCGGCAGGTGCGGGCCTGGGCCGAGAGCACGGGCGGTCTCGACCGGGAGGCGTTCGAGCGCTACATCACCGAGGCCGCCGGGCAGGCGGAGGGACACGCACAGGAGACCGCGCGCAGCGCGCGCATGGCCCAGGCGGCCGCGCAGAAGCAGTTCGCCGACGCCAAGGCGAAGGCCGAGCGCCTGGCTCAGGACATCCGCAGCTCGTGACCTGACGAGTGCGCTCGTCGTCGCTCGGCGCAGGTCGGGCGACCGCGCAGCGTTCGCGTCTGGGCGCGCTGAGCGAGCGCGATATCAAACGCTGGCCCGCGCCCGCTCACCGTCCCACCGTGAAGTCGCGCCCGAGCCGCTGGACGAGCCGGTCGGCCAGCACCTCGGCGCCCCGCTCGTTGAGGTGGACGCCGTCGGGGTCGCGCACGAGCCGCTCACGCCCGCCGACCGCCAGCGTGTCGCGGTAGCGGAAGCCGGGCGAGAAGAGCTCGGCGGCGTCGACGATCTGCACGGGCGCGCCGAAGCCGGCGGCGGCCACGCGGATCGCGTCGTTGACCACCCCGGTGATCTTGGCCCGCGCGGCCTCGCGCGGCGCGGGCAGCGTGAGCCAGTAGATCCGCTTGGCGCCGCCGCGGCGGTAGGCGTCGATCACGGCGCGCGTCCGGGTCGCGTACTCGGCCGCCCAGGCCGGCGAGCAGCACGCGACCTGCCGGCCGCCGATCGGCATCGGGAAGCCCTCGTTGGCGCCGAGGAAGACGATCACCGCGTCCGCGCGGCGCTCGGCGATCTGCTTGGTCGCCAGGCGCCCCCAGTCGACCAGGCCGGTCTTCGAGATCCCGGTGCCGACCTTCGCGTCACGCCGCGTCATCACGCCGACGTCGGCGGTGCGCCGGGCGAGGACGGCGTCCAGCGGCTGGGACATGGAGTCGCCGGTGACCAGCAGCGAGCGCAGCGGCTCGCGCCGGGCGGCGAACGCGGCGGGCGGGATGCGCGCGGTCTCCGCGCCCGTCGCGCCGGTCGTCCCGGCGGGCGCGTCGAAGCCGCCGCCGGCGCTGCTCAGGTCCTCGTCGGTGGACAGCCAGCCGGTGACCTCGTCGGCGATCGGGGCGAACGGCAGCGCGTCGGCGACCCAGCCCGCCGGGTGCCCGACGGCCAGCACCGCCGTCTTGATCGGCCCGTCGTCGAGCTTCTCGCCGGCGTTGCGGACCGAGTCGCCGGCGAAGACGATCAGGCCCAGCCCGGTCAGGAGCACGAGCAGGACGGCCTGCCGCGCGGTCCCGCGGGCGCGCGGGTCGCTGTCGGAGTTGGGGAGGGGTTCGGCGGCCACTAGAACGCGAAGTAGATGAACGGCGGGACGCCCTGCGACGGGATCGTCGCGGCGACCAGCAGGATGATGACGACGAGGGCGGGGGCGAGCACCCCGACCGAGGCCCCCTCGACCCGCTCGCGCAGCGCTTCCAGCGGTCGCGGGGGCAGGAGCTGGGCGCCGACGACGGCCAGCGTGAGCAGCACGGGCAGCGGCGCCCAGAGGGTGGCCGGCCCGGAGTCGGCGAGCCGGGTGACCACGTTTCGGGCCACGTCGAGGTCCGGTGCGCGGAAGAGCACGAAGGCCAGCACCAGGAAGTGGTAGGTCACCAGCCAGCGGGCCCACCCCGGGAAGCGCGGCCACCGCCCGCGCAGCTGCGACTCGATCGCCATGTAGAGGCCGTGGGCCAGGCCGAACAGCACGAAGCCCCACGCCGCGCCGTGCCACAGCCCGACGAGGGTGAACGCGATCACGAGGTTGCGCATCGTCCTGGAGCGGCCGTGGCGGCTTCCCCCCATCGGGATGAAGAGGAAGTCGCGCACGAAGCGCGAGAGCGTCATGTGCCAGCGCCGCCAGAACTCGCCGACGGTCCGGGCGCAGTACGGGCGGTCGAAGTTCTGCGGGAAGACCACGCCCAGGAGCAGCGCGAGGCCGATCGCGATGTCGGTGTAGCCGCTGAAGTCGCAGTACACCTGGGCCGAGTAGCCGTACAGGGCGAGCAGGATGTCGGGCGAGGAGTAGGCCTCAGGGACCGCGAAGACCGGGTCGACGACCTGACGCGCCAGGACGTCGGCGACCGCCACCTTCTTGATCAGGCCGACCGCGATCAGGACGACCCCGGCCCCGACCGCGACCTTCTGCGGGTCGCGCGGCTTCTCGAGCTGCGGCAGGAACTCGCGGGCGCGGACGATCGGGCCGGCCACGAGGTGCGGGAAGAAGCTCAGGTACAGGCCGACGTCCAGGAGCGGCGCCGGCGCGATGGTGCCGCGCTTGACGTCGACGACGTAGGAGATCGCCTGGAAGGTGAAGAACGACACGCCGATCGGCAGCGCGATCGTCGCCAGCGGCAGCGGCAACCCGAGGCCGGCGGTGGCCAGCGTCCCGTTGATCTCGTCCACGAAGAAGCTGTAGTACTTGAAGATGCCCAGCACGGCGAGGTCGCCGGTGACCGCGCCCGCGCAGATCGCCCGGCCCGCGAGCGTCTCGCCGCCGCCGACGCGCTCGATCGCCCGCGCGGCGATCTGGTTGCCGACCGTGATGCCCCCCAGGAGCAGGCAGAACTTCCAGTCGGCGGCCGCGTAGAACGCGTAGGAGACCACCAGGAGAACGGGCTTCCAGGCGTGCGGCCGGGGCATGAGCGCCCAGGAGACGGGGAGCACCAGCGAGAAGAAGATCGCGAACTCGACGGTGGGAAACAGCACGGCGGGGCGACATGGTGCCTGACTTCGCCGCCACGAGCGCCGCTGCGACCACCTAAGGGCTGGGATTCGGAGCACTAAGCTGCGATTGACCGGTCAGTCAAGCCCGGGAGAGGGGCTGTCCATGCGTGTTGCCGCAGTGCAGATGTGCTCGACGCCCGACTTCGCGGCGAACCTCGCGCAGGCCGACGGGCTCGTGCGCCGGGCCGCGGCCGACGGCGCGCAGCTCGTGCTGCTGCCGGAGAAGTGGAGCTGCCTCGGCGGACGGGAGGAGCTCGCGGCCGGCGCCCAGGCCCTCGACGGCCCCGCGGTCGCCTGGGCGCGCGCGACGGCCGCAGAGCTCGGGATCGACCTCGTCGCGGGCTCGATCGCCGAGGCGGTGCCGGGCGCCCGGCGCAACGCGAACACCAGCGTGCACGTCGGCCCCGACGGCAGGATCCGCGCGACGTACCGCAAGGTCCACATGTTCGACGTGACCGTCGACGGCACGCGCTACGAGGAGAGCGCCCAGGAGGCGCCCGGGAGCGAGCTCGTCGTCTCGGAGGCCGCCGACGGCGTCGGCCTCGGCCTGGCCGTGTGCTACGACCTCCGCTTCCCCGAGCTCTTCCGGATCCTCGCCCTGCGCGGCGCGCGCATCCTGCTCGTGCCGTCCGCGTTCACCTGGGCGACGACCCTCCAGCACTGGGAGGTCCTCCTGCGCGCCCGCGCGATCGAGGACCAGTGCTTCGTCGTGGCCGCCAACCAGCACTCCGAGCACGTGCCGGGGATGAGGTCGGGCGGGCACTCCATGGTCGTCGACCCGTGGGGCGTCGTGCTCGCCCGGGCCGGGGCCGACGCGGACGCCGTCGTGCTCGCCGACCTCGATCTCGGTCACCTCGAAGCGGTACGCGCCAGCCTTCCCTCCCTCGCCCACCGCCGCCCGGACGCCTACGCCTGGCCCGACGTCCCCGTCGCCGCCGGAGCCTGATGGCCGCCCCCGCCAAGGCCGCCGTGCCCGACAAGCGCCGCCTCATCCTCGACGCCGCCGTGAAGGTCTTCGCCCGCAGGGGCTTCAACCAGTGCCGCGTCGCGGACATCGCCGACGAGGCGGGTGTCGCCTACGGCCTCGTCTACCACTACTTCCGCTCGAAGGACGAGGTGCTCGACACCCTGTTCCTCGAGCGCTGGAACGTGATGGTCGACGTCATCGGGCAGGTCGACGGCCAGGAGATCGCCGCGAGCGAGAAGCTGCGCTCGGTCGCGGGGTTCATCGTCGACTCCTACCGCCACGACCCCGAGCTGATGAAGGTCATCATCGTCGAGGTCACCCGCGCGGCCAACTCCTTCGGGCGCACCCACCTGCCCGAGATCCGCCGCGCCTACTCAGGGCTCGCGGAGATCGTCGAGGGCGGGGTGCGGACCGGGGAGTTCCGCGACGCCGTGTCGCCGTACTTCGCGGCGATGGCGTTCTACGGCGCCGTGGAGCAGGTGCTCACCGGGTGGATCTTCGCCGACGAGCCGATCGGCGACGCCGAGTTCGACGAGGCCAAGGATCTCATCGTGGAGACGATCTGCGGCGGCCTGAATGGCTGACCCCCTGAACGGGTAGGGTCCCGGCGCGATGCAGAACGACCTCTCCAAGCGCCTGATGTGGTCCGGCCTGCTGGCCGCCCTGGGAGCCGTGGCCAGCGTGGCCACCACGAAGCTCGCCGCCGTCATCTGGCGAAAGGCCTTCGACGAGGACCCCCCCGAATGAGCGACGATCCCGACGCGCCGACCCCCGACGGCGCGGGTCCGGAGGAGCCGACCGTGCTACGGCCGCGGCCGCCCCACCCGGCCGCTCGCCCCGCCGAGGAGCCTCCGCGCCCCATCGCCGAGACCGCGCGCCTCGTCGAGGAGCCCACGCCGCCGGTCGCGGAGCCGACGGGCGCTGCCGAGGAGCCGACGCCCCCCGCCCAAGACCCCACGGTCGCGCGCCCCCGCCCGACGCCCACGGTCCCCGTCGGCGAGGGCACGGCCGACGTGCCTGCGGGATCGGCCGCGCCGGAGGGCCCCGAGGACGCCGACAGCGCCCCGGCGGTCCCCGCGTCGGAGCCCGCGGTGCCGGTGTCCCCGGCGGTCACACCGCCCCCGCCCTCCCCGCCGCCCCTGGCGTTCACGCCGCCGCCGCCACCCCCGGAGCCACTCGCGTTCACGCCGCCCGCCCCCGCGCCGCCCCGCGCCGCCCCGCTCCCCGGGCCGGAGCCCATGATCCCGCCGCCTCCACCATCGCCGCCCCCGCCGTCCGGCCCGGCCGCGTCCGGTCCGCTCGCGCAGGCTCAGGCCAAGCTCGAGCAGGCCAAGGCGCAGCTGCCCGCCGCCCAGGCACAGGCGCAGGACAAGCTCGCGCAGGCCCAGGCCAAGCTCGAGCAGGCCAAGGCACAGCTGCCCGCGGCCCAGGCGCAGGCGCAGGACAAGCTCGCGGTGGCCCAGGCCAAGCTCGAGCAGGCCAAGGCCGAGCTGCCGGGGGCGCAGGCCAAGGCCCAGGCCAAGCTCGAGCAGGTCAAGGCGGACCTGCCGGGGGCGCAGGCCAAGGCCCAGGCCAAGCTCGAGCAGGTCAAGGCCGAGCTGCCGGGGGCCAAGGTCAAGGCCCAGGCGTTCGCGAAGACCCCCGAGGGCAGGGTCGGCGTCGCGTTCGCGGGCGGGATCCTCGCCTCCCTCGTGCTCAAGCAGCTCGGGAAGCTCCGCTGATGAGCTACCAGGCGCCGCCGACGGGGCGCGACGACGACGCGTCGATCGCCTCCGCGATCCAGCAGATCACCGAGAAGACGCAGCTCCTGATCAAGGACGAGATCGAGCTCGCCAAGGCCGAGGTGCAGGTGAAGGTCAAGGCGCTGGCCAAGGGCGCGGCGATCGGTGCCGCCGCGGGAGTCTTCGTGCTCGCCGCCCTGCTGCTGATCATCCAGGGGACGGCCTGGCTGGCCTGGTACGTGCTGCCGGTCAACAACCAGAGCTTCTTCTGGGGCTTCTTCTTCGTCGCCGCGCTCTTCTTGATCTTCGCGGCCGCGGCCGGCTTCTTCGCCGCGCGCCTGTTCAAGGAGGGCGCCCCGCCGACGCCGCAGATGGCCATCGAAGAGGGCAAGCGGATCCAGCAGACCGTCAACGACGCCCGCGCGGCAGAACCGAGACGCTGATGCCCACCCGCAGCCCCGAGGAGATCCGCGCGTCGATCGAGCAGAACCGCAAGGAGCTCGCGGTCTCCATCGGCACGCTGAAGTCCGAGGTGGCCGAGGCCACCGACTGGCGCAAGCACCTGGTCGCCCACCAGCAGCAGATCATGATCGGCGCGGGGGTCGCGGGCTTCGTGCTCGCGGGGGGCCTCGCCGCCATCGGCGGCCTGTTCCGCCGCACGCGCTGAGCGACGCGCCGATGCATCACCGTGTGGCCGGCCGCCGGGCGGGGCCGTAGGCTCCGCACGCCGATGCCTCCGCCGCCCCCTCCGTCTGAGTCCTTCGCGCCGACCACGGGCACGATCGCGAAGGTCTTCTTCACGCTTGTCGCGCTCGCGGCGTTCGTCTACGTGCTCTACGTCGTGCGGTCCGTGGTCCTGCTCGTGTTCATCGCCGGCTTCCTCGCGGTTGCGCTCGGCCCGGCGGTGGACTTCTTCGCACGCCGGCTGCCGCGCGCCGGCGCGATCCTGGTGGTCTACCTCCTCATCTTCGGGGCGATCGTGGGCGTGGGGCTGCTCGTGGTGCCGCCCGTCGTCGAGCAGGTCGACCGGCTCGTCAAGGACGTGCCGGGCTACCTCACCGACCTGCGCTCCAACACCACGTTCCGCCAGTACGACGACAAGTACGACCTCAGCCGCAAGCTCAGCGAGCAGGCCTCGTCGCTGCCCTCGCGCCTCGGCGACGCGGCGGGTGCGCTGCAGGCGGTGACCGTCGGCGTGTTCGCGGCCGGGGTCCAGCTGATCACGGTGCTGACGATGACGTTCTTCCTCCTGCTCGACGGCCGCCGCCTCGTGGAGTTCGTCGTGCGGGTCGGAGGCCGGCGCCAGGAGGAGCGGCTGCGCCCGCTGGCCGAGGACATCTACAAGTCGACGGCGGGCTACGTCGCCGGGGCGCTGACCATCGCGACGTTCGCGGGCGTCAGCGCGTTCGTCGTGCTGACGCTCCTCGGCACGCCGTTCGCGGTGCCGCTGGCGGTGCTCATGTTCTTCCTCGACCTCGTGCCGCTCATCGGTGCCACGATCGCCGGGGCGCTCATCGCGATCGTCACCGCGTTCACCGACTTCCCGACCGACCTCATCGTCTGGATGGTCTTCTTCCTCGTCTACCAGCAGGTCGAGAACAACGTCCTGCAGCCGTTCGTCTACCGGCGGGCGGTGAGCGTCGCGCCGCTGCTCGTGATCGTCTCGATCCTCGTCGGCTCCGCGCTGCTCGGCGTGCTCGGGGCGCTGGTGGCGATCCCCGTCGCGGCGGCGATCCAGATCGTGGTGCGCGACCTGTGGGCGCGCGGGGACATCCGCGGCGCTCCGCCCGACGCCGAGGCCGATCCGGATGTTCCCGACACCGACGTGGCCGAGCCGCTCAGCGACGAGGCCGAGGCCGCGACCTCTCAGAAGGCGCCCCGGGCGCTGGAGGACGACGCGGACGCCGACGCGGCGCGCGCGTCCGCCTGACTCCGGCGCAGCGTTAGTAATCGGGCTCGCTGAGCGAGCCCGATCGCGAACGCCGGGCTACGGGCACGACGTGGCTAGGCCAGCAGCCGGGCCGGGAGGCCGCCCACGCCGAGCAGGCCCGGCCCGCAATGCACGCCGACGACGGGCCCGCACTCTGAGATGCAGAACGGGCCGTGGCCGAAGATCTCGGTCACGCGGGCCTCGAGCTCGGCGGCCCGCTCCGGGACCTGGATGTGCTGGATCATCCAGGCGTCGGAGCCCGCCGCCTTGAGCTCGGAGGCGTAGGCGACGAGGCGCTCGAACGCGCGGCCGGACGTGCGCACCCGCTCGATCGGGGTGATGATGCCGTCGACCGTCAGGATCGGCTTGATCTTCAGCGCGCCGCCGAGGAACGCCTGCGCGGCGCCGATGCGGCCTCCCCGGCGCAGGTACTCCAGCGTGTCGAGCGCGAACCAGATCCGCGCGGCGGCCCGCGCCTCCTGCGCCCGCGCCACGACGGCGTCGAAGTCCGCGCCCGCGCTCGCCGCCGCGTCCGCGGCCAGCAGCGGCATCGCCGTGCCGCCGCCGATGGAGTTCGAGTCGACGATCTCGACGCGGCGGTCAGGGTGGGAGGACTGCGCCTCGGCCGCGGCCTGGCGCGCCGTCTCCACGGTCCCGGAGACCCCGGCCGAGATGTGGACCGACACGACGTCGTGCCCCGCGTCCAGCAGCGGCTCGTAGACCGCGAGGAAGTCGCCGAGCGACGGCTGCGAGGTCGTCGGCAGCTCCTCGGAGGTGCGCAGCCGGTCGTAGAACGCGCCGAGATCGAGGTCGCTCTCCCGCGTCGTGGAACCCCCCTCGTTGACGTACAGCGAGACGATCTGAAAGCCGTGCCGGGCGACGGTCTCGGGCGGGAGGTTGTGCGTGGAGTCGGTGACGATCCGGACCGTGGCCATCGCCCGACCCTACCCGCGCGCGCCGCGCCGTCCGGGTCCTGACAGGATGGGCCGGTGGGCGTCACCCTCGTCACGGGCGGGCCCGGGTTCGTCGGCTCGCATGTCACCCGCGCCCTCCTGGAGCGGGGCGACGACGTCCGCGTCACGGTCCGCGGCCGCTCGCGGCTGGACAACCTCGCGGGGCTCGAGGTCGAGCGCGTGGAGTGCGACCTGCTCGACCGCCGTCAGGTCCGTCGCGCGCTCGCCGGGGTCGACAAGCTCTTCCACTGCGCGGGGCTGACCTCGCTGCGGGCCGGCGCCGACACGCACTTCCGGGTCAACGTCCAGGGCACGCGCAACCTGCTCGAGGAGGCGCTGGCCACCGGCGTCGAGCGGGTCGTCCACACGTCCTCGTTCGCCGCGGTCGGCCCGGCGACGGGCACGAGCCGGACCGCCGACGAGGCGCAGCACTTCCGCGCGGGGCGCCTCGGCCTGCCCTACGTCAACGCGATGCGCGAGGCCGAGGGGGAGGCGCTGCGCCTCGCCGCGCGCGGGCTGCCGGTCGTCGTGGTCAACCCGACCTACGTCTTCGGCCGCGGCGACGTCTACCGCTCCTCGACGGAGCTCGTGCGGCGCTTCTTGCGCCGGGAGATCCCCGCCTACGTGGAGGGGACGATCAACGTCGTCGCCGTCGACGACGTCGCCGCCGGCCACCTGCTCGCCGACGAGCGCGGCGAGGTGGGGGAGCGCTACCTGCTCGGCAACCGCAACTTCACGCTCGCTCGGCTCTTCGCCGACCTCGGGCGCCTCAGCGGCGTCGAGCCTCCGGCGATCACGCTCCCGCTGCCCGCGGCGATCGCGCTGGCCCGCGCGCTCTCTCCGCTGCCGGGGATCCCCGGCGTGTCCGAGGTCGAGCTCAAGAGCATGGGGCAGCGCTGGGCCTACCGCTCGACGAAGGCCAAGCGCGTGCTCGGCTGGTCGCCCAGCCCGCACGAGGAGTGCCTCGAGCAGACGATCGCCTGGTACCGGGAGCGCGAGCCGCTCCAGGTGCGGCCGGCGGGAACGCGCCAGCCCCTGGCGCTGCGGGTGGCCGGAGCGGCGCTGCGGCGCGCCGAGGCGTCGCTCTCGCGCATCGTCTGAGCGCGGCGCGCGACGTACGTCGAGGCGTCGCTCGTACGGCTCCACGGCGCGCGACCGACGCTGGATGCACGGGCGCGGGGCCTCGGCGGCGAGGTGCATCGCGACACGGGAGCATCGTCTACCGTCCCGCGCCGTGTCCCGCCTCCGCCGCCCCGCCGCGCTCGCCCTGGTTCTCCTCGCGGCGGCGCCCGGTGCCGCGTCCGCGGGGGAGCCGATCATGCCGCTGACCGCGGTCCGGCCGGGGATGCGCTGCCAGGCGGCGTCCGTCGTGCAGGGCGTCGCGATCAGCACGTTCGACGTCGAGATCATCGACATCGTCACCGGTGACGCCGCCGCGCGCACGCCGTACCTCCTCTTCCGCGCCGACGGCCCGGCGATCGAGAAGACCGGCATCGGTCCCGGCTTCTCGGGTTCGCCCATCCGCTGCCCGGCCGCCGACGGCAGCATGCAGATCGCGGGCGCGATCTCCGAGGGCATCGGCGAGTTCGGCGGCAAGACGGCGCTCGCGACCCCCATCGAGTCCGTGCTCGGGGAGCCCGTCGACGTGCCCGACGGCGCAAGCCGGCGGCCCGACCTGATGGCCCGCGCCCGGCCGATCGCCGAGCCGCTGAGCTTCGGCGGGCTCTCCCCGCAGGTCGCCGCGGCGGTGCAGGCCGCGGGGCGCAAGGTCAAGCGCGTCGTCTACGCGACGCCCGCCGCGCCGCAGGGAGCCGCCTTCCCCGCCACCACGATGGTGCCCGGCTCCGCGATGGCCGTCGGCCTCGCCGCGGGCGACATCACCTCGTCGGCGGTCGGCACGGTCACCTACGTCGACGGCGACCGCCTGTGGGCGTTCGGCCACCCGCTCGACTCCGCGGGGCGGCGCTCGCTCTTCCTCCAGGACGCCTACGTCTACGCCGTCATCAACAACCCGCTCGGGACCCCGGACGTCTCCACGTACAAGTACGCCGCTCCCGGCCGCACGATCGGGACGCTCACCTCCGACGGCATCAGCGCCGTCGCGGGGCGCCTCGGCCCCGGGCCGCCGAGCTACCCGATGCGCCTCGTCGCCCTCGACGAGGACAGCGCCCGCCAGCAGGTCGCCGACGTGCAGATCGCCGACGAGACCCGGGCCGGCCTTCCCGTGGGCGTCTCGCCGCTCACGCAGGTCGGCGGCATCGCGATCGCCCAGCTCGCCTACAACGCGCTGCGCGGCGTGCCTGCCCGCCAGAGCTCGGAGCTGTGCGCGAAGATCGGCCTGCTGGAGGCGCCGGGGAAGCCGCTGCGCTTCTGCAACACCTACGTCGGCGGGGGCGGCGGGGTCGAGGGCCTCGTCGGCGGCCCGCTCGTCGCCGACTTCACCGACATGGCCTCGCAGCTCGACGCGTACAAGTTCGGTCCGCTGCGGGTCTCGGGCGTCGAGGTCTACCTCCGCGTGCGCCGTGACCTGCGCCAGGCCTTCCTGCTCTCCGCGACCGGCCCGGTCCGGGCACGTCGGGGGCACCGGATCACGCTCGCGCTGAAGGTGCGCCGCGTCGACGGCAAGGCGATCACCCGCACCGTGCGGATAAAGGTGCCGCGCGGCATGCCGCGCGGGAGGCGCTCACTCGTGCTGACGGGCACGAGCGCGGACGTCTCCGGTGCGCAGGACGCGATGGAGACCGTCATCGACCTCGGGGCGCTGCTCGGCGCGGACGAGAAGGACTCCGAGGGCGAGGCCGGGCCGCGGACGCTTGCGGCGCTGCGGGCCAACGTCGCGGCGATCCACCGCTACGACGGCGTGACCGCCGCGTTCCTGCCGCCCGGAAGGACGTCGACGAGCTCGGACGGGGATCCCCCGGGCGGGGCGGAGGGCGTCGCCCAGAAGGACCGCCAGGCCTACCGCGACCCCGAGCTGCGGCTCAGCGGCGCGACCTCGCTGCCGATCGTGGTGCGGTAGCCGGGCGCCGGTTCCTACGCCATGCGGTTCTCGATCTGCAGCGGCGGCGCGCTGGGCTCGACCTCAGCGGCGGGCGCCGCGGCGATCGGTCCCGAGGCCTCGAGGCCGATGACGGCCGAGAGCTCCCCGGTCTCGTACATCTCCGCGACGATGTCCGCGCCGCCGACGAGCTCGCCGTCGACGAAGAGCTGCGGGATCGTCGGCCACTCGGAGATCGCGCTGAGCTCCTGGCGGATCCGCGGGTCGGGGAGGACGTCGACCGCCGCGAACGGCGCCTCGAGCGTCTGCAGGATGGCGACGGTGCGCGCGGAGAAGCCGCATGCGGGCGCGTCGGGCGTCCCCTTGAGGAACAGGATGGTGTGGTTGTCGGCGATGGCGCCTTCGACGGCGGCGCGGATGGGGTTCTCGGTCATGGAAGTCACTTCGCGATCTTGGTCGTGAGGGCGAGGGCGTGGATCGGGCCGCCGATCTCGGCGCCGAAGACGTCGTAGACGAGGCGGTGCTGGGCGATGCGCGACAGGCCCGCGAACTGCGGTGCGGCGACCGTCGCGCGGAAGTGGTCGCCGCCGCCCGTCCAGTCCTCGACCTCGGCGCTGGCGCCGGGAAGGGAGGCCTCGATCCGTGCTTTCAACTCGTCTGCGTGGGGCATCTGGACGGAAGGGTAGCGACCGCTACACTTAATGAAGCATGAGCACAACAGAGGTCACTCTCCACGCCAAGGGCATCGTCTTCACCGAGGACTCGGCCACGAAGGTCCGCGACTTCCTCGCGGCACAGGAGTCGGAGGCGGCCACCGCCGGCCTCCGGGTGGGCGTGCGCGGCGGAGGCTGCTCGGGCTTTCAGTACCAGCTCGCCTTCGACGAGCAGCGCGACGGCGACGTGGTCTTCACCGACCACGGCCTCAAGCTGCTCGTGGACGCGCAGAGCCTGGCCTACGTCGACGGCTCGACGATCGAGTACGTCGAGTCGCTCCAGGGCGCCGGCTTCCAGGTCGTCAATCCGAACGTCGTGGCCGCCTGCGGCTGCGGCTCCTCGTTCCGCGTCGCGGACGAGGAAGAGGTCTCCGCGGTCTAGGAGGCCGGCCGAGGCGTCGCCCCCGCGGCGAGGCCTCGACGGCTAGAGCACGTTGAGGACGAGCAGGAGGATCGCCGTCGCGAGCACCGAGACCGCGATCGATCCGAGGCATCCGAGGCGGTTGCTGAAGAAGAACATCCCGCCGGCCTACCCCGGCCGGCGGGGAACCACCCCCTCACGCGCGCCGCGGCGTGCCCCGACCAGACCTGGCGCGTGCGCCCTCGCGCTGCTCGCGGCCACCGTGCTCGCCGGTTGCGGGGCCAAGCGCGAGCCGCCCTCGGCGTCGCCGGCGGCGGGAGCCACCGGACCCACCGCAGGCCCCGGACCCGCCGCGGTCACCGCGCGCCCGCTGCAGCTCGGGGTCTCCGAGGCCAACGCCCATCTCCTCGCGCCCGGCGCCGCGCCCCCCGGCTTCGGCGCCTTCCGCGACGCGCTCGCCGCGCTGCGCCCCGACCGCTACCGGCTCGTCGTCGACTGGTCCAAGCTCCAGCCCGACCGGTCGCAGCCCGCCGACCTCGCGCTCCTGCGGGACGGGTGCGCGCGGGGCGCGCCGCCGTGCGCGGCGTACGCCGGGCTCCGGGCCGACCTCGAGGCCGTGCGCGAGGCGCGCCGCGCCGCGGGCGGCGGCTGGGAGGTGATGGTCTCGATCTCCGGCGTCCCGGACTGGGCGGCGGTGCCCGCGCAGGGCTGCGAGCGCCGCGCGACCGAGCCGCGCGCCCGGGCGATCTCCGACGCGGGCCTCGACGGCTACCGCGCGCTGGTGCGCGGGCTGCGCGCCCTCGGCGACGAGGCGGGCGTGCCGCTGCGCTGGTGGAGTCCGTGGAACGAGCCGAACCATCCCGCGTTCGTCTCGCCGCAGCGGCTGGCGTGCTCCCCGGCCTCGCCGTCGCTCTCGCCGGCCGTCTACGGCCGCCTCGTCGGCGCCGCGCGGGACGAGCTCGCGGGCTCGGGCGCGATGCTCGTGCTCGGCGAGCTCGCCGGCTTCCGCCAGCCGCGCGCGCAGGGCACGGGCGTGGGCGAGTTCATCCGCGCCCTGTCCGACGACGTCGCCTGCGCGGCGAGCGCCTGGAGCCAGCACGAGTACGCCTCGCCGGCCGACCCCGCCGCCGCGCCGTTCGCGCGCGACGCGGTCGCCGAGGCCGAGGCGGCGCTGGCCGCCCGCCCGTGCACCGCCGGGCTGCCGGTGTGGGTGACCGAGACGGGCGTGGGGGCGGTGCGCTCCGGTGACGACCGCGCGACCGGGGCGGTCGACCTCGCCCTCCAGTGCAGCGCGCAGGCCGCGCGCCTCGAGCGCTGGGCCGCCGACCCGAATGTCCAGGCCGTCTTCCAGTACACGTTCCGCGAGGACTCGGCCTACCCCGTCGGCCTCGCCGACGCGCGCCTGCGGGCGCTCTACCCGACCCAGCGCCTGTGGCAGGCCTGGGCCGACGCCCGCGGCGACGCGCCGCCCCCGCGCCCTGCGGGCTGCGGCGCGCCGTGACGGCGCCGGCGCTCAGCCCGGCAGCGCCTCGAGGTTCAGGGCCTCGCCGTCGAGCGCGTTGACCGCCCGTTCGACCGAGGTCCGCAGGCAGGTGAAGCTCGGGGTGTCGCGCAGCGTGTAGGCCGAGGCCTGCGTCGTGCGCAGGCGCTGCACGAGATCGAGGAAGGCGGCGACGTCGTCGGTGTCGAAGGCGACCACGAACTCCTGGTCGTCCAGCCCGAAGCAGTACGTGGTGTGGTTGTCCACCTGCGGGTACTCGCGGCCCATCGTGATGTGCCCCTGCATGATCTCCCAGCGCTCGGCGGCGGGCAGCGCGTACCAGGCGCGGGTCTTGACGAAGGGGTAGACGAACAGGTACTTGCCCTTGAACGGCCGCGCGACCGTGCGCAGCTCGTCGGAGTACTCACTCGACTTGCGCATCCCGAGGAAGGAGTACGGCTGCGTGCACCACTTCATCAGCCCGGACTGCGCGAGCACGACGTGGAACTCGTGGATGCGGTCGAGGTTCTCGGTCTCGGTGACGAGCATCACCTCCGCGTCGCCGCGCGTGCCGACCAGCGAGAAGCACTGCACGAGGTGGTCGGTGCCGAAGTCCTCGCAGGCCGCGAGGAACTCGAGCTTGTCCTCCGCGCGCTGCTCGGCGGGCAGTCGCCGCCAGGCGGGATCGACCTTCAGGAACGTGTACTTGACGAAGTGGCGGCGGGCGGGATCGGACACCCCACGGATGCTAGGGGCGCGTCCCGCGGCGGGGAGGACCGCGCAGCGTTCGTATCCGGGCTCGCTGAGCGAGCCCGATGTCGAACGCCGGGCTCGCACCACCGCTCGGCGGGCTCAACCGCGTCTGCGGCTCGGGGAGAAACCGCGGCCGGGCCGGCGGGTAGAGTTCGGACGTCGTGCGCATCGCCCTGGTCTCCCCATACTCCTGGACGTACCCCGGCGGGGTGACCCGCCACATCGAGGCCCTCGCGGGGGAGCTCCTGCGCACCGGCCACGACGTGCGGGTCCTCGCGCCGTTCGACCCGCCCGACCGCCGCGCGGCACGCATGCATCACGGCCACGCCCCCGAGGCGCGGGAGATCCCGGACTACCTGCGCCCGCTCGGGCGCACGGTCGGCTTCCCCGCCAACGGCGCGGTCTCGAACTGCGCGCCGCCGGCCGCGCCGCTGTCGGAGCTGCGCCGGGCGCTGGCGGCCGAGCGCTTCGACGTCGTCCACGTCCACGAGCCCGTCGCGCCCGTGATCGGCTGGGACGTCCTCGCCTCCAGCCCCGCGCCGCTCGTCGGCACCTTCCACTGCTTCTCGGAGAACCGGTTCTCCAACAATCTCGCGGTGGTCCTCGGCGCCCGCCGGCGGCTGAACCACCTCAAGGGCCGCATCGCCGTCTCGGAGGCTGCGGCCTGGACGGGCCGGCGGTTCTACGGCGGGCACTACCGCGTGATCCCGAACGGGGTCGACGTCCCCGGGACGCCGGAGGAGATCCTCGCGCGGCGCCCGCCGCGCGCCGCGTCGGACCCGACGCTGCGGCTGCTCTTCGTCGGGCAGGCCGTCGAGCGCAAGGGGCTGCCGGTCCTGCTGCGCGCCTTCGAGGCGCTGCGCTCCCAGGTCCCCGCGACGCTGACGCTGATCGGCGCCACGCCGCAGGACGTCGCTCAGGTGCTCGAGGACCCGCAGGGCGTCCGCGCCCTCGGGCGCGTCGACGACGCGACCAAGCTCCACGAGATGCGGCACGCCGACGCGCTGTGCGCGCCGTCGCTCGGCGGGGAGAGCTTCGGGATGGTCCTCACCGAGGCCTTCGCGGCCGGGACGCCGGTCGTCGCCAGCGACATCGCCGGCTACCGCGACGTCGTGCGCCACGCCACCGACGGGCTGCTCGTCGGCCGCGGGGACGCCACCGCGCTGGCCGCGACCCTCCGCGACCTCGCGCTGCGCCCCGACCGCCACCTCGCCCTCGGCCGTGAGGCCGCGATCAGCGCGCAGCGCTACGCGTGGCCGACCGTCGCCGGGGAGGTCCTCGACACCTACGAGCGCGCGCTGGCCGTCGGGACCGCGACGGCCGCGCCGCGCCGGCTGGCCGTCCGCGTCGGCGCGCTGGCCGCCGACCTGGAGCCGCGCCGCCCGCCGGCCCGCCTCGCCTCGCTGGAGCCCGCGCTGCCCGGCGCCCGCCCGGGCCGCGCGCTGGCGCGCAAGGTCGCGCTGGGCGTCGCCGCGGTGGGCGCGACCGCCGGGGGAGCCGTGGCGCTCAACCGCATCGGCCTGGACCGGATCGCGGCGTCGCTGGTCACCTCCAGCCCCTCGTGGGTCCTGCTCGCGCTGGGGATCATGGGCGCGTCGATGGCCGTCCGCGCCCTGGCGTGGCACGCGATCCTGCGCGCCGCCCTGCCCGGAGCCGGCGTCAAGCGCCGCGACGCCTTCCAGGGCACGACGATCGGCGTGCTCATGTCCGCGACGCTCCCGGCCCGCCTCGGCGAGCCCGCGCGCGCGATGATCGTCGCGCGGCGCGTCGGCCGGCCACGGGAGACGCTGCCCGTCGTGCTCGGCACGCTCGTCTCCCAGACGCTGCTGAACATCCTCGCCCTGGTGATCCTCGGCGTGACGATGTTCGCCACCTCGAGCTACTTCGACGGCCACCACTCGGACCTCGCGCTGTTCGCCGCCGCGCCGATCGCCGTGCTGGCGCTCGTCGTCGCGGCCCCCGCCCTCCTGCGGGGCTCGCGCCCGGGGCGCTGGGTGCGCCGCGCCCGCGCCGCGCTGGCCCAGGTCCGGGGAGGCCTGGTCGTCTTCAGGCGCCCCCGGCTGGCGGCCACGGCGACCGCGGCGCAGCTGTTCGCCTGGGTTCTGCAGTGGCTGTCGTGCTACGTGCTGCTCGTCGCCTTCGGCGTCGACCAGACCGCGGGCCTCGGGGCCGCGGCCGCGGTGCTCTTCGCCGTCAACGTGACCGCGGTGCTGCCCGCGACGCCGTCGAACCTCGGGGTCTTTCAAGCCGCCTGCGTGGCGATCCTCTCCGGGGCCTACGGCGTCTCGAGCGCCGACGCGCTCGGCTACGGCATCGTCCTGCAGGCCGTCGAGATCACCACCGCGGTGCTCATGGGCGCCCCGGCGCTCGTCAAGGAGGGGCTGAGCTGGAAGGACGTGCGGCTGCGCACGATGCACTACGCGCCGGTCGAGCTGCCGCCCCTCCCCGACGGCGCCCACTCGCAGACGCAGCCGGCGTAGCCCGCCTCGCCGGTCCTCGCCGGTCCTCGCCGGTCCTCGCCGGTCCTCGCCGGTGGCGGCTGCTCACGACGGTCCGGCGTGCGGCCGGGGACGACCGGAGGCTCCCGGATCGGGCGCACGACCGGCGCGCCGTGCGACGTCCCCGCGCGCGCGGGCCCTCAGGCCGCGACCCGCGCCGTGCCGAGCAGCCGAGCGACGTTGTCGGTGCGGAAGGCCTGGTGCGCGTCGGTGCCGAGCGGCTCGCCCGGGTCGGCGGCGACCACCGGGGCGTCGGTGCCGTGGACGAGCTGGCTCGTACCCACCGCGCAGGCCATCCAGCGCAGCGCGCGCGGGCCGTACCCGGAGGTGTCGTAGAAGGCGAGCGGGTCGGGCGCGGACGCCGGGCCGCCGCGCAGCGCGGTGCGCTCGGCGTGCAGCGGAGCCAGGCCCGCCAGGGCGGCCCAGACGACGTGGAGCCGCGGGTGCGCCTCGCGCCCCCAGCCCGCCCACGCGTGCCACGCCGCGTGCAGCTCGCCGACGTAGCCGGTCGCCGGCGCCCACCACGCCGCGGCGACCGCCGGCGCGCCGGGGGTCCACGGCGCCGGCCCGGGATGCGCGAACAGCGGCGCGAGGCGATCTTGCAGCCGGTCCAGGAGCGGCCCGAGGCGCTCCAGGCCCGCGGGCGAGGCGAGTGCCCCGGCACCGACGACCACGCCGGCGGCGCCTGCGTCGAGCGCGACGTCGGCGGCGGCCACCAGCTCGTCGGCCGGGGCGGCCAGCGGCAGCGCGGCCCACCACCCGAGCGCCGCGGGAAGCGCGGAGGCCGAGCGCAGCCAGGCCGCGAGGGGCGCGGCCGCCTCGTCGGCGGGCAGCGCCTCGATGCCCACGGGGGAGGAGAGCGCCACCAGCGCCCGGTCGAGGCCGGCCTCGGCGACGGCCGTCGCGCGGGCACCGACGTCGTGCTCGGCGGGATCGACGAGGAAATCCGGCTCGCCCCGGAGCTCGACGGTCCACCCCCCGGAGCCCCATCGCGCCCGGGGCGCCGCGGTCCGCCGCTCGAGGCTCAGCAGGACCTCCTCGGGCCAGAGGTGCTGGTGGACGTCGACGGCCTTCACGGTGAGCGAACTATACGAATCCGATGGGAAATCCGGTGTATCCACGGCCGCCGTAGGCTGCACCGCGAGATGCCGGACGCCTGGGTCTACCTCCTGCGCTGCGCGGACGGCTCGCTGTACACGGGCTGGACGAACGACTTGGCCAAGCGCGTCGCCGCCCACGAGGCGGGCACCGCCTCGCGCTACACGCGCTCGCGCCTGCCCGTCGCCCTGGCGCTCGCGCTGCCGCAGCCCGACCGCGCGACGGCGATGCGGGAGGAGGCGCGCATCAAGCGGCTCCCGCGCGCGCAGAAGGTCGCGCTGGTCGATCCCGCGGCCCCCGGCGCCGCCGGGTCGCCTCGCCGCGTCAGGCGGTGATCGCCGCGCAGGCGGCGTCGATCTCCGCGTCGGATCGGGCGATGAGCTCGCGTGCCTGCTCCTCCAGCAGCGCGAGGTTGCGCTCGCTCGCGTCGTCCAGCGCGTCGGAGGCCTTGTCGAGCTGGGTCTGCAGCCGGACGACGGATCCGGCCGCCATCAGCTGGCCGAGCTGGTACTCGACGGTGTCCGACACCCCGTCGAAGACCACGTCGATGACGGGGCGGACCCACTCCAGAAGCCCCCAGCCCGCGGCGTCGGCCTGGTGGATGGGCCGCGTCTGGCTTCCGGTGCCGAGCGAGAGGACGAAGCGCGGCGCGGCGCCGTCCAGCCTGACGGCCTCGGCGTAGGCGCACATCGCGGGGTTCGTCGCGAACACGCCGCCGTCGACGAGCGACCGTGCGCCGACCGCGATGGGCTCGAAGTAGGTCGGCGCCGCAGCGGTCGCGCGGGCCACGGCCGTGAGGCGTCCGTCGAGATCGCGGCGCCAGCTCTTGAAGAAGTGCGGCGCGCGCCCTTCGAGGTCGTAGGCGGTGATCAGGACCCTGGTGGTCGCGTCGGACAGGCGACCGTCACCGAGGTAGCGCTTGATGGCGTCCACGAGGGCCGTGTCGTCGTACTTCTCCTCGAGCAGCCCCTCGGCCGAGCGCACCCGCTGCCCGAGCGAGCGGTGGAAGATCTTCGGCCCCTCGGTGCGGTAAAGGGCCACCAGCTCGGCCGCGGGCAGCGCTCCCGGTCGCGTCAGCGCGCAGGCCAGGATCCCGCCGGTCGACGTGCCGGCGACGAGGTCGAAGAGCTCGGCGATGCGCCGTCCCGTCCGGGCCTCGATCTCGGCGAGCACGAGCGCCGGGATGATGCCGCGGATCCCGCCGCCGTCGATCGAGAGCACCCGCACGGGGCGAGACGCTACCTCGTGCGGCGCCTCGCGGCCATCCGGCGAGGGCGTCGACCGACCGCTACGCCTCCGCCACCTCGGCCTGCCCGGGCTGCTCGGCGCCCGATCCCTCCGCGAAGTCCTCGGGCGGGAGGGCCTGCTTGCGCGGATCGCGCTCGGTGCCGGCGATCACCTCGTCCTCCACCGTGCCCTTCGGGATGAAGCCCGACTTCATCCCGAAGTACACGGCCTGGGGGTGGTGGGTGAGGATGGCGGCGGTCGACTGCTCGGGCTCGACGGCGTACCCGCCGGACAGGCGCATGCCGATCGACGGCGCGTCGAGCAGGCGCCAGACCTTCTCGTGCTCGCTCTGGTCCGGGCAGGCCGGGTACCCCCAGCTCCAGCGCCGGCCCTGGCCGCGCTCGATGCCGAGCTCCGACCGCACGCGCGCGTGCATCCACTCGGCCATGCCCTCCGCGGTCTGGACGCCGAGGCCGTGCGTGTAGAGCTGCTCGGCGTACTCGCCCTCCTGCTCCAGCGCGGCCATGACCTCGGTGACCCGGTCGCCGGCCGTGACGACCTGGAGCATGCAGACGTCGCGCGCGGACGGGCCGGAGCCGTTCAACGGGCGGTAGAAGTCGGTGATGCAGATGCGGTCGTGCTTGGGCTGGCGCGGGAAGACGAGCCGCTCGAGCTCGGTCTCGTGGTCCTCCGGCGCGTAGATCACGAGCTCGTTGCCGTCGGCGTTGCAGGGGAAGTAGCCGACCTTCGCCCGTGGGCGCAGGTAGTCCTGGTCACGCCACATGCGCTCCAGGCGGGGGAGGAAGCCCTCCTCCTCGTCGGTTCCCTCCACGAGCTCGCGCCAGGCCTCGCCCTTGACGCCGCGCCCGCCCCAGTGGAGCTTGAAGAGCACGTGCGTGTCGAGGTGCGGGTATACCTCATCAAGGTTCACGGGCACCTCGCGCACGCCCCAGAACGGCGGCTCCGGAATGGGGTTGTCGGTCACCGCGGTCGAGCGGACCGATGCGTCGGTGGTGTCCCCGAGCTCGGGCTCGGGCCCCTTCTCGCGGAGCTTGAACGCACGGCCACGTACCCCCTCGACGAGCTTGGTGCGCTCTTCGGGCTCGACGAGCTTGTCCATGATCCCGAGCCCCTCGAAGGCGTCCTTGCAGTAGAAGACCCCGGGGGAGTAGACGTCGTCGCTCTCGCGTCCGTCCGGGAAGAGGACGCGCAGGCCGAAGTCGCGGTTGATCGCCGCACCGCCGATCAGCACGGGGTAGGGCAGCTCCTGCTGGTGCAGCTCCTTGATCGCGAGCGGCATCTGCTTCGACGTCGACACGAGAAGTGCGCTCAGGCCGATCGCGGTCGCGTCGTGCTCCTTGGCCGCGTCGAGGATCGTCCCGACCGGGACCTGCTTGCCGAGGTCGACCACCGTGTAGCCGTTGTTCGTGAGGATCGTGTTCACGAGCGACTTGCCGATGTCGTGGACGTCGCCGAAGACCGTGGCCAGGACGACGGTGCCCTTCGTGTAGTCCGCGGTGCGCTCGAGGTAGTTCTCCAGGCGCGCGACGGCCTTCTTCATCACCTCTGCACTCTGCAGCACGAAGGGGAGGATCAACTCGCCGGCGCCGAACTTGTCGCCGACCTCCTTCATCGCCGGCAGCAGGACCCCATTGAGCGTCGGGACCGCGCCGATCTTCTCGACCGACTTGTCGATCCAGTCCTCCACGCCGTCCTTGTGGCGGCGCAGGATGTGGAAGTGCAGCGCCTCCTCGGGCGTCATCTCAGCGGTGGGATCGGCCTTCTCGACCTCGGCCTCGGCGCCGCGCGACTCGAAGTGCTCGATGAAGCGCTGCAGCGCGTCCTCGCGGCGGTCGTAGACGAGGTCGTCGGCGAGCGCGCGCTCCTCCTCGGAGATCTCCGAATAGGGCGTGATGTGGTTCGGGTTGACCATCGCCTGGTCGAGGCCGGCCTCGACGCAGTGGTAGAGGAAGACCGAATTCAACACTGCGCGGGCGGGTTGCCCGACCCCAAATGACACGTTCGAGACCCCGAGTGAGGTCTTGACGCCGGGGAGCGCCGCCTTCACGTCGCGGATGCCCTTGATCGTCTCGACGGCGGACGGGCGCCACTCCTCGTCGCCCGTGGTGAGGGTGAACGTGAGGACGTCGAAGATCAGCATCTCGGTCTCGAGGCCGTGCTCGGAGACGCAGATGTCGTGGATCCGCCGGGCGATCTCGACTTTACGCTCGGTCGTCTTGGCCATCCCGACCTCGTCGATGGTCAGCGCGATGACCGCGGCGCCGTGCTCGATGGCCATCGGCACCACGCGGTCCATCTTCTGCCGCCCCGCCTCGAGGTTCACCGAGTTGACGATCGCGCGACCCGGGATCTGGTCTAGCGTCTCGGCGAGCACGTCAGGCTCGGTCGAGTCGATCTGGATCGGGACGGCCTGCGAGAGCGAGACCTTCTTGGCGACGGTCCGCATCTGCTCGGCCTCGTCCTCACGCTCCGTGAGGGCCACGCAGAGGTCGAGGACGTGCGCGCCGCCCTCGACCTGGTCCTCGGCGATCTGCAGCAGGCCGTCGTAGTCGTCGGCCAGGAGCAGCTCCTTGGCCTTACGCGACCCTTGGGAGTTGACGCGCTCGCCGACGATCGTCGGCCGCGGCTCCTGCACGAGTGGGCCGGCGGAGATCATCGAGGAGATCCAGGGCAGCGGCCGGCGGTCGAGCCAGCGCGGCGTGAACGTCGTGTCGCTGCGGCAGCGTTCGGCCATCGCCGCGATGTGGTCCGGCGTCGTGCCGCAGCAGCCGCCGACGATCGAGACGCCGTAGCGGTCGACGAAGTCGCCGAGCACCTCGGCCAGCGGCCCGGGCTCCTCCGGGAAGATCGTTTCGCCGTCGGGCCCCTGCAAAGGCAGCCCGGCGTTCGGGATGCAGTGGACCGGGACCGTCGCGTGCTCGCCGAGGTAGCGGACGGCGTCGCGCATGTCCTCGGGCCCGGTCGAGCAGTTGAGGCCGATGACGTCGACCTTGAGCGCGGTGAGGGTCGTCAGGACGGAGGCGATGTCCGTCCCGAGCAGCATCTTGCCACCGTTGGGCAGCAGAGAGACCGAGGTCTGGATCGGGACCCGGCGGCCGGTCTCGGTGAACGCCTCCCGCGCGCCGAAGATGGCGGCCTTGACCTCGAGGATGTCCTGTGCGGTCTCGATGATGAGCAGGTCGACGCCGCCGAGCAGCAGCCCATGGGCCTGCTCGCGGAAGACCTCGACGAGCTCGCGGAAGCGGACCTGGCCGAGCGACGGCTCCTCGGAGGCGGGCAGGAAGCCGGTGGGGCCGATCGAGCCGGCGACGAAGCGCTGCTCGCCGACCGCCTTGCGCGCGATCTCGCCGGCCCGCTGGTTGATCTCCAGCGTGTGCTCGGCCAGGCCCCACTCCCCGAGCTTGAGCCGCGAGGCCTGGAACGTGTCGGTCTCCACGACCTCCGCGCCGGCCTCGACCATCGAGGCGTGCACCCCTTCGATGACGTCGGGGCGGTTGAGCACGAGCGCCTCGTGCGCGCGCCCGGGCAGGCGGTAGTCCGTTTCGAGGGACAGGTCGAACTGCTCGAGGGTCGCGCCCATGCCGCCGTCGAAGACGACGACGCGCTCGCGCGTGGCCTGAAGGAAGTCGCGCATCGCGGCAGAGTACCAGCGGCGGGGGCAACCTTGACACGAGTGTGAGAAGGTTATGACGGTGCCGCGCAAGCACGTCACGGCGAGTGCGGCACGCCGACGTGCGAGTTCAAACGCGCCGGAACTTCTCGCCCACCGGTGAGTTGGGAGGTCGACAGAAGGGTAGGACCAGCACGCCGCATGCAGGCGGCGCGGGGGTCAACAATGAGGAGGAGACGTTTTGCGCATCACCAAAAGGGCGGGGAGGCGGACGATCATGGGAGTCGCCGCCGTCGCCGTCGTCGGGGCGTCCATCACAGGCGCCGACGCACACATCCCGGGCGTCGGCAACGGCCTGCCCCCCACCACGAACGCACCGGACCTCCGTTCGGTGAAGATCGTCCGGCTGAACCTCACCGAGGCCGATTCGGAGCGGGCCCTGTACTGCTTCGACCAGAGCGTCGCCAACGCCGGCCCCGCCGCCGCGTACGGCATCCAGGGCTACGACTCGGCCAAGTCCTTCACGCCCACGAGCGTGAGCCGCTCGACCGACGCGGACAACTGCGTCCTGGCCGACTTCTCCGACGGAGCCGACCTGTCCCAGGGCACCACGGGCGTCGTGCGCCCCGGCGCCGTGAGCAACACGGGCACGGTCGCCAACAACTACGCCAGCGAGCCCCTCGAGGGCAGCGCGGTCGTCCCCGCCGCCGGCGCCACCACCGGCCCGGACCTCGTCGCCGCCGAGCCGGACATCCAGGGCGCCAACAACTACTCGGTGCTCTACACCTACGACGAGCCCCTGAACCCGAACCCCGCCGTGGCCTACAACGCCGCGAACTTCATCGTCTTCGACAACTCGGGCACGCCGGTCCCCGGGGTCAGCGTGGACACGCCGAACCCGACGGGCAAGTCGATCCGCATCAACTACGGCACGTTCAACACGAAGAACGGCAACCAGGTCTACACGTCGAACTTCGGCGCGGTCCAGGACCGTCCGATGACGGTCGGTGGCGTCACCGGCTCCGCGCAGGGCATCTTCGGGAGCAACACCGCGCGTCCGCGCGTCACCGGAGCGGCCCCGAGCTCGGCGAGCACGTACAAGGTGACGTTCTCCGAGACGGTCAACACCCCGTTGGCGCCGCGGTTCTTCGCCGTGACGGACATCGGCACGGGCTTCCCGGCCACCGGGGTCAGCTCGAACGGCGACAACTCGGTGAACGTGACGTTCCCGGCCGAGGTCGCGCGTGACGCGGACAACGTCGTGCGCATCTTCGCCGGTGCCGGCGCGGTCCAGAGCGCGAGCAACACCGGAAGCATCATCTCTCAGGCCAACACGAGCACGCCGCGATCGGCGCCGGGCTTCACGAACGGCCCCGATCTGCTCGGCGTCGCGATCGACGCCGGGTCGCGCACGGTGACCTACCGGTTCGACGAGGCGGTCAACTCCGAAGGCGCGCTGCCCGCGCCGACGGCCTTCCGGGGTGTCGCCGCGGACGGCAGCGTCCAGACCGGATCGAGCAATGTCGCCGCCGACGGCAACAACTACAACGTCATCTTCCCGACGACGTTGGGGGCTGCGGTGGCCTTCGAGGTCAACGCGGGTGTGCTGACCGACCGGACCACACGGCCGAACCCGATCGGCTCGGTGAGCAGCGCGACCGAGCAGGCGACGCCCACGACCACGCAGCCGACGGGAACCACTCCGCCGCCGCCGCCCCCGCCGGTCAAGCGGGCGAAGTTCCGCTCGAGCATCTCGTTCAAGATCAAGAGCCGCACCCGGTACTCGGGACGGGTCTCGTCGTCCGGGGCAGGCTGCAAGTCGGGCCGCCGCGTCTCGCTGAAGCGCAGCGGCAAGACGATCCGCAAGACGTTCACCAAGGGGAACGGGACCTACACGCTGGCCCGTTCGAAGGGCACCCGCGGGAAGAAGGGCGTCTACGCCGTCGTCTCCCAGCGCTCCACGAGCACGAAGGTCTGCACCGCGAGGGGCTCCAAGAAGCTCAGGCGCGGCTAGCACGACCGGCGCATCACGAGAAGGATCCGGGGGCCCCGCACGTGCGGGGCCCCCGGTCGTCTCGTCGCCCGATGCGGTCCCGGCCACCCCCGCCGGTACGCTCTGGCGCGTGTCCCGAGGCCGCATTGCCGTCATCGCGCTGGCCACCGTCGCGGTCGTCGTCGCGCTTCTCGCGGGCCGCGGTGGCCAAGACGCGGTCGAGCGCGACCCCGGCGCGTCGACCACGGGCGGCGCGCAGGCCGCGCCCTCGCCCGGGGCGCTCGTCGTCGACTTCGCCTACTCTCCGGAGAAGGAGCCGCTGGTCGCCGCCCAGATCAAGGCCTACAACGCGCAGCGGATCCAGGTCGGCGGACGGACTGTGTTCGTCAAGGGCGAGGTCGTCTCGTCCGGGGACGCTGAGCGGCGCATCGCCAAGGGGACCCTGAAGCCGGCGATCTGGTCGCCGGCCTCGTCGCTGTGGGGGCGCCTGCTGAACTTCGAGGCCGACAAGCCGTACGTGTCCGACGAGAACCCGTCGATCGCGCGCACCCCGCTGGTCATCGCGATGTGGGAGCCGCTGGCGCGTGCGCTCGGCTACCCGAAGCAGAAGGTCGGCTTCAAGAAGGTGCTCGAACTCGCGCAGGACCCTCAGGGCCTGGCCAAGCTGGGGCGCCCGGAGTACGGGACCTTCCGCCTCGGCCACACGAACCCGGACTTCTCGACGTCGGGCCTCAGCGCGGTCGCGGCCGAGTACTACTCGGCCACCGCCAAGCGCGAGGGGCTGACGGTCGCGGACGTCGAGCGTGCCAAGGTCCGCAAGGAGATCCGGGCGATCGAGCGCTCGATCGTCCACTACGGCGACACGACGCTCTTCTTCGCCGAGCAGCTCAAGCGCTACGGGCCCGCGTACGCGAGCGCCGTCGCGATGGAGGAGGCGACGCTCGTCGACTTCAACCGCACGCGCGGCAAGGCCACCAAGCTCGTGGCGATCTACCCGTCGGAGGGGACGTTCTTCTCCGACAACCCGCTGATCGTGCCGGCGGCGCCGTGGGTGACCCCGGCGCTGAAGGAGGCGGCGGGTGCGTTCGTGAAGTTCCTCACCGAGCGCGTCACGCCGCAAGTGGCCGCGCAGGCCGGCTTCCGGCCCGGTGATCCGGACGCCAAGGCGCAGGCTCCGATCGACGCGGCCCACGGGGCGGACCCGGCGCAGCCCACCCGTGTGCTGTCGCTGCCCCAGCCGGACGTGCTCGCCCGGGTCAAGGCGGCCTGGCGCGAGGACCGCAAGCCGGCCAACGTGATCCTCGCCGTCGACGTGTCGGGCTCGATGAGCGAGGAGGCCAAGCTCGACCAGGCCAAGGAGGGGCTGCGGGCGTTCTTCGGCCAGCTCTCCCCGCGGGACCGGGTCGGCCTCGTCTTCTTCAACGACAAGGTCTTCCCGGGGTTGCCGGTCACGCCCTTCGCGTCGGGGAAGGCGAAGCTCGAGTCCACGGTCCGCGACCTGCTGCCGGGCGGGGAGACGGCGTGGCTCGACGCGGCCGCCGCGGCGGTCAAGAAGGTCCAGGCGCTCCACGACCCCACGCGGATCAACGCGGTGGTCCTGCTGACCGACGGCGCCGACACGGCCTCCCGGACCTCGCCCTCGGCGCTGGTCCGCACGCTGGACGCCCAGGCCCGCAGCGAGGGCGCGACCGTCCGGGTCTACACGATCGCCTACGGGCGCGAGGCCAACAAGTCCGCCCTGGAGGCCGTGGCCCAGGCGTCCGGCGGCAAGGCCTTCACCGGTGATCCCAAGCAGATCGAGAGCGTCTACCTCTCGATCTCGTCGTTCTTCTGAGGTGGCCAGCCAGTCGCAGCCCCCGGCCCGCCGCCCCCCGTCCCGCGGCGAGCTGCAACGGGCCCTGGCGGTCAACGCGCTGACCAAGCCGGTCACGGTCGCCGTCGGCG
Organism: Solirubrobacterales bacterium; assembly: GCA_038321325.1. GTDB lineage: Bacteria > Actinomycetota > Thermoleophilia > Solirubrobacterales > Solirubrobacteraceae > Paraconexibacter. The sequence continues at coordinate 18,431 of JBBQEV010000019.1, read as the reverse complement.
CCGGGGTCGCGGTCGCCGCGATCGTGCTCGGAATCACGTGGCTGCTCGTCGTCGCCCTGATCGCCTACGTCGCCTTGGCGAGCATGACCTTCCTCGACGAGCACGAAGCCGAGCGCGTGGGCAACCGTGCCTACGGGCGCGGCCGCGGCACGCTCGGTGCCGGCGGGAAGGACGCCGGCACGTTCACCCCCCAGATCCGCGCCCAGGTGAAGGCCGCCCGCGCCGAGCAGGCGCAGATCGTCCGCACGATCGAGGACTCCGACCTCTCCTTCGCCGACGTCCGGGAGGAGGTCGCACAGCTCGTCACCGCACTGGAGGGCGCCGCCGGGCGCGCCCAGAGTCTCCACACCTACCTCTCCAAGCAGGACTTCAACGGCCTGCACGCCCGGATCCGGGAGTACGGCCGCGCCGGCGACCAGACGACCGTCGCCGCCCTCCGCGCCCAGGAGGACGAGCTGAACCGCCTCGACACGATGTGGAAGAGCGCCTACGGCGAGATGGAGCAGGTCAACGCCTCGCTGCGCACCGTCCACGCCCGCCTCGTCGGCCTCGCCGTGCAGAGCAAGGCGTCCGGCGAGGCCGAGCTCGTGGGCGACGTCCGCGAGCTGCGCGACCGCGTGCAGACGCTGACCACCGATCTGGAGGTGTGACGCCGGGAGCACCCCATGCCGTTGCCGGGCCCAACTCGCTCGACGAGCGCGAAGTGCTCGAATCGGCGTGACGCGCTTGCGAGCTGCGCGCGCCGCGGTCGTCGGATGGGGCGCGGACGAAGGCGATCACCACGTCCTGTCAGGATCACCCCTGAGGGGCTGGCGGCGACGATCTGACCGCCCTGCTCGCGGGCAACCATCGTAAGCGGGCGCGTCAGGTCTGCTGGAAGTCGAAGACGCAGCGGTCCAGATGCCCCGCCTTCAGGCTCGGACGGTCAAGCCAGTAGTACAGCCGGCCGAGGTCGCCGAACTCCATCCCGCGCGGGGAGTCCGAGTCGACCTGGAGTAGCAGGCAGAGGTCGTCGCCGTCCTCGCGGGGATCGTTCTGGACGATCTGGGGATGCCCGAGCATCCGGTGCTGAGCGCTGTCGTCCTCCTGTCCGGTGGCCTCACCGTAGTCGTTGGCCTGTTCCCAGGAGAGGCCGAGGCGCTCGAGCTGCGGCGACTCCCAGTGCACGCCCGTCAGCTCGCGCTCGGCCTCCAGGCGAGCGGGGGCGAAGCGCTCGTGAGCGGGCAGCCCGGCGGGCAGGGCGATCCGGGTCAGGGTCGCGGGTGCCGGCGTGTGGATGACGCGGCCGGCCTCGGACCCGCCGAAGCCCCAGTCGATGAACAGCGAGAAGAACGACAGCAGCCCGCCGGGCGGCAGCTCGCCGTCGGCCAGCGGCGCGATGTCGGCGAGGTCGATCTGGGCGACGAACGCCATCGGCCGCTCGTTGCGGCTCGGCCAGGGCGTGCCCGCGGGCAGGTCCGGGCAGCCCCCGAGCTTGCTGGCGCCGATCGGCAGCGCCGCGTCCAGCTCGGCGGTGTCGGGCGGCAGCGGACCGCCCCACGCGTAGACGGCGCCGTCGCGGGTGAGCGCCGCGCCGGGGACGATCGCCTGGGCCGGCGGCAGGCCCGTCACCGAAACCGGGCTGCTGCGGTTGGCCGTGGTGCCGTCGCCCAGATCGCCGAAGGAGTTCGAGCCCCACGCGAGCACCGCGCCGTCGACGTTGAGCGCGAAGCTGTGGCTGAAGCCCGCGGCGACGGCGACCGCAGTGCCGTCGTCCAGGCCCGCCACTGGGGTCGGGGTGCGCCGCCGGATGACGTCGGGATCGTCCGCTGGCCCGTACGGACGGTCTTCCCAGGCGAGAACGTCGCCCGCATCGGTGAGGCCCAGATTGTGGCGGTAGCCCGCGACGGTGGCCACCGTCGGCGCTGCGCGGTCGTCGACCGGGAACGGGTCGTCGGCGCTGCGTGCCGGCACCGGGACGGGCCGCCCCGTATCCACCATCACCACGGTTCCGTCCTCCAACGTCGCGTGACTGCCGGTGATGGCGTAGACCGGACCGTCAAGCCCTTCGACGGGCACCGGGCGGCGTCGCTGGGTCTTCGTCCAGCCGTTGTGCCGGTCCCCGGGATGGTCACCCCACACGAGCACCGAGCCGTCGGCGCGCAGGGCCAGGCTGGCGGTGATCGCGACGACGCCGGACAACCCGGGGATGGGGGCCGGCGAGGCGCGGTCCGTCCGCGTTCCGTCGCCCAGGGTCCCGGTCTCGTTGGTGCCCCAGGCCAGCACCGACCCGTCGTCCCGCAGCGCCAGCGTGTGATGGTCGCTCCCGGCGATCGCGACGACGCCCGCCTCCGGGCCGAGCACCTGGACGGGCGTGCTGCGGTAGGCGACGGCGGGCGGGCCCGGCCCCACCGCACGCAGGCGGACCGAGGGCAGCGCTGCGGCCAGCAGCGCGTCGGCGTGCGCCTCCAGGCCCGCCTGGACGAGGGCGGCCCGGAACTGCTCGCTGGGGTCCATGACGCGACTATTCCATACGTGAGAACCCGTGCGGGACGCGCGTGGGCCGTGGCCGTCACGGTGGACGCGATCGCGTGGTCGTTCGTGTCGGCGCACCAGCCAAGACTCTGGAAGCGAGGACCTGAACCAGAAGGCCGACGGGACGTACCTCGTCGTAAATCTACGCGGAGAGTCGAACAGAGTGGATCGTCGTCGGAAGCGCCGCCTTGGACGCGCATGATGCCAATCCGTCCTGCCATCGGCAGTTCGCGGGCAGGCCAGGACGCCGACGCCGGACGCCCACGATCGCCGGGCTTCCGGGCGCAGCAGGCTGGAGCCGAGCCTGCTACTTGATGAACAGCATCTCGGAGTACTTCGGCAGCGGCCAGAGGTCGTCGGCCACGACGCGCTCGAGGCGGTCGGCAGGCGCCCGGACCGCATCCATGGCCGGGACGACCACGTCGCGCATGTACTCGGCCAGGTCGATGCCCGCCTTGCCGGGATCCTCGTTGACGTCCTCGAGGGCGAAGATCGCGTCGACGAGCTCGTCGACGAGGCCGGAAAGCTCCGTCTTGAGCCGCGCGACGCCGGCTCCCTCGCCGGCGTCGTCGAGGAGCTCGGCGTGCCGCAGCGCCGCCGGCAGGATCTGCGTGCGGGCGATGCGGGCGGCGGTCTCGGACTCGATGTTGAGCTTGGTCGCGTACTGCTCGGTCCAGACCTCATAGCGCGAGTGCAGCTCGCGCTCGGAGAGTACGCCGTAGTCCCCGAACGCCTTGATCGTGGACTCCGAGACGATGCTCGGCAGCGCCTCGGGCGTCGTGCGCAGGTTGATCAGCCCGCGGCGCTCGGCCTCCTGGTGCCACTCCTCGGAGTAGCCGTCGCCGTTGAAGACGATCTGCTTGTTCTCCGCCCAGACCGTCTTGACGACCTCGCTGACGGCGGCGAAGACGTCGCCGTCGAGCTTGGACTCGACCGCGCTGGCCAGCTCGTCGATCGCCTCGGCGACGATCGTGTTCAGCACCGCGTTCGGGAAGCCGAGCGCCATGCTCGAGCCGGGGGCGCGGAACTCGAACTTGTTGCCGGTGAAGGCGAACGGGGAGGTGCGGTTGCGGTCCCCGGAGTCCATCGGCAGCCGGGGCAGCACGTCGGTGCCGAGCGTGAGCTCGCCGGACTTCGTGGCGACCCCCTCGCCGGTGACGATCCGCTCGAAGGCGTCCTCGAGCTCGGCGCCGAGGAAGATCGAGATGATCGCCGGCGGTGCCTCGTTGGCCCCGAGGCGGTGGTCCTGGCCGACGTTGGCCACCGAGGCGCGCAGCAGCGCCTGGTGCTTGTTGACCGCGCGGATCACCGCCGAGCAGAAGAACAGGAACTGCGCGTTCTCGGCCGGGGTGTCGCCCGGGTCGAGGAGGTTGTCGCCCGTGTCGGTCCCCATCGACCAGTTGTTGTGCTTGCCCGAGCCGTTGACCCCCGCGAACGGCTTCTCGTGCAGCAGGCAGACCAGGCCGTAGCGGCGCGCGACGTTCTGCAGGATCTGCATCGTCAGCTGCTGGTGGTCGCAGCCGACGTTCGAGTTCTCGAAGATCGGCGCGATCTCGTACTGGGCCGGCGCGACCTCGTTGTGGCGGGTCTTGATCGGCACCCCGAGCTTCGCGAGCTCCTGCTCGGCCTCGAGCATGTAGGCCAGGACGCGCTCGGGGATCGAGCCGAAGTAGTGCTCGTCGAGCTCGTGGCCCTTGGGCGGCTTGACGCCGAAGAGCGTGCGGCCCGTCGTGTAGAGGTCAGAGCGCTCGAAGTAGTACTGCTCGTCGACGAGGAAGTACTCCTGCTCGGCGCCCACCGTGGTGTACACGTGCTTGGCCTCCGTGCCCCCGAGCAGCACGAGCGCCTTCACCGCGCTGCCGGAGAGCGCGTCCATCGAGCGCAGGAGCGGGATCTTGGTGTCCAGCGCCTCGCCCGTCCACGACACGAAGGCCGTCGGGATGCAGAGCAGGGTCCCGTTGGGGTTCTCGAGGATGAACGCCGGCGAGGTCGGGTCCCACGCCGTGTAGCCCCGCGCCTCGAACGTCGCGCGGATGCCGCCCGTCGGGAAGGACGACGCGTCGGGCTCGCCCCGGATGAGCTCCTTGCCGGAGAACTCCGCCAGCGCCGTGCCCTCGTCGGTCGGGCTGTAGAAGGAGTCGTGCTTCTCGGCCGTCAGGCCCGTCAGCGGCTGGAACCAGTGGGTGTAGTGGGTGGCGCCCTTCTCCATCGCCCACTCCTTCATCGCCAGCGCGACGGCGTCGGCCGTGGTCGCGTCCATCGTCTGCGACCGCGCGAGGGTGTTGCTCAGCGCCTTGAAGACGTGCTTGGGCAGGCGCTGGCGCTGCGCGGCGAGGTGGAAGACGTTCTCGCCGAAGGGCGATGCTCCGGGGTCGGTGAGGTCGGGCGCACCGAGCGCTCCGCCGTTCGAGCTCCACTGGGCGGCGTAGACGTTCTGCTGACGCTTGGGCATCGGGTTCGAGTCCTCCTGGAATTGAGCGCGCGACGACTAGGGCCGCGCGCGAGCCGGCACTCCCGGCACCCTCTCACGGCGGCGGCGCGCGCGGATTGTACGTGCGTCCAAAGTGCTCTCGGCGTCCTTCGCCGCCGTGGAGGACAGCCGGCTCAGGCGATCCGGCCCACGTGGCGAAGGCGCCGCGCGGATCTTTCGACACCGGGACAAGGTGCGCCCGGGCGCCCTTGAGCAGAGTGCGAGTCGCAACTTACCCCCAGGAGGATCAATGCGACGTTCCGTGGCGACCAAGGGCCTGCTGGCCGGCCTGCTGGTAGCGCTCATCCTGCCCGCCACCGCGCTGGCCATACCCGATACGGACGCCAACACATTCGTCATCGACGAGAGCACCGGCATCAACACCCTGTGGGTGATGCTCGCCGGGATGATGGTCATGCTGATGCAGATCGGCTTCCTGTTCCTCGAGATCGGCTTCTCGCGGGGCAAGAACGCGGGCACGATCGTCGCGAAGATCCTCACGAACTTCTCGATCGCCGCGCTGATGTTCTGGGCGACCGGGTTCGCGATCGCCTTCGGCGCGGAGAAGAGCGGGCTCGGAGGCCTGTTCGGCTCCGACGGCTTCTTCCTGCGGGACTTCGCCGGCCACGCGGCGATCCTGAATCCCGACGGGTCGGTCCTCGTCCCCGGCAACGGCTCGCAGGCCGCCTTCCCCGTCCTCGGCATCTTCGACGTGACCGTCGAGGCGAAGTTCTTCTTCCAGTTCGTCTTCTGCGCCGTCTCGCTGGCGATCGTCTGGGGCACGACCCTGGAGCGCATCAAGTTCGGCGTCTACATCATCTACGCGGTCATCTTCGCCGGGCTGATCTACCCGCTCGGCGCCCACTGGGTCTTCGGCGGCGGCTTCCTGCAGGTGCCGGTGGGCATCTGGAAGGACATCGGCTTCGTCGGGATGCAGGACTTCGCGGGCTCGACGGCGGTCCACCTCATCGGCGCCACCGGCGCGCTGGCCGCGCTGCTGCTCCTCGGGCCGCGCAAGGGCAAGTACGGGCCCGACGGCAAGCCGCGGGCGATCCCCGGGCACAACATGCCGCTGTTCGGGCTCGGCGTGCTGATCCTGTGGTTCGGCTGGTTCGGCTTCAACGGCGGCACCGCGCTGGGCGGCCTCGACGGTCGCTTCCCGGAGATCATCATCACGACGAACCTCGCGGCGGCGGCCGGCGTCCTGGGCGCGATCTTCATGGCGGCGCTCAAGACGAAGTCGATCGACATCGGCATGGCCGGCAACGGCGCGATCGGGGCGCTGGTCGCGATCACGGCTCCGTCGGGCTACGTCGAGGTGTGGGCGGCGCCGATCATCGGCCTCATCGCCGGCTTCATCGTGCCGCTGGGCGTGTACGCGATCGACAAGAAGCTCGACGATCCCGTCGGCGCGCTCACCGCGCACGGCCTGTGCGGCATCTGGGGGACGCTGTCCTGCGGCATCTTCACGGCGCCGCGCCTGGCGCAGTACAACGCGTTCGGGGACCCGGCGGGCGGGCTGCTCTACTCGGGCAGCTTCGCCCAGCTCGTCGCCCAGGCGGCCGGCATCACGGTGGCGTTCACCTTCGTGTTCACGATGAGCTACGCGACCTTCTGGATGATCAAGAAGACCTACGGACTGCGGGTCTCCGAGGACGAGGAGGACGCGGGCCTGGACATCTCCGAGCACGGGATGTACGGCTACCCCGAGCAGTTCATCCCTGCCCCGGAGCTCGTGGGATACGGTGCGATGCCTACGGCCCCGGCCCTCGGGTCGGTGGCCCCCGCCAGTAAGGAGGAGGTCCCGGCATGAAGAAGATCGAGGCGTACATCCGGCATGAGGCCTTCGAGCCGATCCGCATGGAGCTCCTGGCGCTCGGGTTCCCCTCGCTGACCATCAGCGAGGTCAAGGGCTCGGGCCGCCAGAAGGGCATCACGGAGCGCTACCGCGGCGCGGAGCTGACGAACTACCTCCGCCCGAAGGTCAAGCTGGAGTGCGTCGTCGCCGAACGCGACGTGCAGTCGATCGTCGACACGATCCTCAAGCACGGCCGCACCGGGGCGGTGGGTGACGGCAAGGTGTTCGTGATCCCCGTCGACGACGCCTACCGGGTGCGGACGGGCGAGGCCGGAGAGGAGATCCTCCAGGCGCATCCCGACCCGGCCGCCGCCTAGCGGCACCCGCCCGCGACGAGGGGTGCCGCGCGGCGCCCCTCCCGGTGCCCACCGCCGTTCCCGCCCGCCTCACGCCCGAAGGAGGATCGACCGTGCCCGCCATGCCCGCCCCCGACCCTGACCGAGCGCAGAGCCCCACCGGCCTCGTCGAGCGCCTGCGGGCCATCCACCTGCGCATGGTCGACGCCGTGCTCGGCGGCGACGGCCTCGAGCACGTCGCCCGCATGGCCGCCGACGCGGCCGGCGCCGCGGTGGTCATCGTGATCCCGCGGCTGGGATCGGCGGCGATGGCCGGCGGCCCCGCGCCGCTTCCCGACGAGGGGGTGCTCGAGGACGTGCGCCGGTACGCCGGCGACCGCGTGTCCGACCGCCCCTCGCAGGTGCCCAAGGGCCTCGCGCTCGAGATCCCGATCGCCTCCGGCGACGAGGTCGTCGGCATCGTCGTGTCGCTGGCCGGTCCCGACCCACCGGACGCCGACGCCGCGGAGTACCTGCACCTTGCGGCCGTCGCCTCGCTGACCGAGGTCGCCATCGAGGAGGCCAAGGAGGAGGTCGAGCAGAACCTCCGCGGCTCGTTCCTCGAGGACCTGCGCTCGCGCCCGGACCTCGAGCCGCGCGAGGTCGTCCGTCGGGCCGGGCGCCTGGGCTGCGACTTGGCGCGGGGGGCCGTCGTGCTGTGCGCCGAGCTCAAGACCGACCGCCCGCGCCACGTCGTGGCCCTCATCGGCGGGGAGTACCCCGGCGCGCTGGCCCAGCACATGGAGGACCGCATCTACGCGATCCTCCCGGCCGCGGGCGGCGACGCCGCACCGGAGGAGACGCTCGCGCGGGCCCGCCGCCTGGCCGAGCGCCTGCGCCAGCACGGCACCGTCGGGCTGTCGAGCTTCTACGCCGACCCCGGCGAGTTCGGGCGCGCGATGCAGGAGGCCGAGCTCGTCCTCGACGTCCTGCGCCAGTCCGACGGGGGCGCCGGGGACGCCCACCTCAAGGACATCGGGACGGGCACCTACCGGCTGCTCTTCCGCGTCCTGGCCTCCCATCCCGAGGAGGTCCGCTCCTTCTACGAGGACACCGTGGCGCCGATCGTGCGCTACGACGACCAGTACCGCACCGACCTCGTAGGGACGCTCGAGTCCTACCTCGAGCAGAACTGCAACATGAACGCGACGGCGGCGGCGATCTACGCCCACCGCCACACCGTGGCCTACCGGCTGGAGCGCGTGAAGGAGCTGACGTCGCTCGACCCGATGCTCTCCGAGGATCGCGAGCGCCTCGGGCTCGGCCTCAAGGCCTACCGGATCATCGCCCCGCGGCTGCCGAAGTAGCGGGGGTGGGGGGCGGTCGCGGACGGGTCGCCGCACGATTGTCGGCTCGGAGACGACGAACGTGCGCCGCGCCGCGCGCGGCGGTGCAGCGAAGCCGGATACGGGAGACGACGTGGAGCTTCGCCGGTCCCCGACGCGCGAGCGACGTTCGAATGGGTCGAGATCGACGGCGAGCCCGCGATCCGCTGGCGCCGCGTCGGGAGTCACGCGACCTTCTCCGATCCCTGAGGCCAACGGAGCTCCTTCGCTCGCACCTGGCGCGAGTAGCATCCGGCCATGACACGCGAGGAAGCCGAGGTCGAGGCCGAGCGGCGCCGGGCCGCCGAGCCCAGCGCGACCTGGACGGTGACCGAGCGCGGCGACGGGTGGCACGTCGTGCGCATCGGCCTCGCGCCGCACAAGTCCACGGGGACGGCGACCAAGCCGCCGCCCGATGCGCCGCAGCCCAACCCGAGCGACGGGCAGCCCAACCCGAACTGGGGCATCGGCTGACGGGCCCCGAACGCGACGTGCGCCAGGCTTAGACTCGGGCGCATGAGCCCTTCTCTCACGGGCGGCTGCGGCTGCGGTGCGGTGCGCTTCGAGATCGCCGCCCCGCTGCTGCGGGCCGCCTACTGCCACTGCACCCGCTGCCAACGCCGCTCGGGCACCGCCGCGTCGGCGTCCGCGCGCATCGAGCCGGGCTCGTTCGCGTTCGTGGCCGGCGAGGAGCACGTCCGGGGCTGGGCGCCCGAGGGCGGCATGGAGAAGGGCTACTGCGGCGCGTGCGGTTCGGCGCTCGTCGTCCGCAGTCCGGACGACGGCGAGATCGTCGCGGTGCGCCTCGGCGCGATCGACGGCGACCCCGGCGTGCGCCCGAGTGCGCACCAGTTCGTCACCTACGCCGCGCCCTGGGAGCCGCTGCCCGACGACGGGCTGCCGCGCTTCGCGGAGCGCATGCCGGCCTGAGCTGGGCTCGGCTCAGGCCCGCGCCGGCGACTCGCCGCCGGGAAGGCCGTGGCGCTCGATCACGCGGTCGTAGTTGAGGCGGAGCAGCGCGATCACGTCACGGACGTCGTCGTCGGTCTCGATCCGGCGGGCGGCGAAGCCGGCCTCCCCGGGGAAGACCGGGTGGTAGTCGATCCGGCCCTGCTCGTAGAGCGTGTGCCAGACCACCTTGGGGAATCCCGCGTGGAGGACGCGGTCGCCGTGCAGGTGCCCGAGCTCACGGCGCCCGAGCTTGAAGGCGAACTCGCCGCGGCTCCCCGGACCACCCGCCTCGACTCCGGCCCAGGCGGAGACCGCCTGGGTGATCTGCTCGCGCGGGGTCTGGGGCGGGCTCATCGACATCTCCTCCTCCGAACGGGAACGATTGCAGCGGCGACGCTACAAGCTCAAGTGCACTTGAAGTCAAGGGGCGAGTGTGGTTCGCTCGGCCGATGTCCGACCTGATGACGATCGGCGACGTCGCGCAGCGCAGTGGCGTGGCCGCGTCGGCGCTGCGCTTCTACGAGGCGCGCGGCCTCATCAGCTCCGAGCGTGCCGGCTCGGGGCACCGTCGCTATCCGCGCCGCGTCCTGCGGCGGATCGCCTTCGTCGTGTTCGCCCAGCGCGTCGGGCTGTCGCTCGAGGAGATCGGCACGGAGCTCTCCAAGCTCCCGCCCGATCGCGCGCCGACCCGCGCGGACTGGTCGCGGCTCTCGGGCACGTGGGGCGCGCGGATCGACCAGCGGATCGCCGAGCTCGAGCGGCTCAGGGACGGGCTGACCGAGTGCATCGGGTGCGGCTGCCTGTCACTCGCGCGCTGCCGCCTGGCCAACCCCGGGGACCGGGCGGCCGCGCGCGGGCCGGGCCCTGCACGTTGGGTTGGCGAGCCACCGCGTGGCGTCGTACCGTGAGCTCGCGTGACGGGAGGCGGCGACCCCTCGCGGCCGCGGCCCGGTGCGGCCTCGGCGGCTTCCCTATCCCTTGACGCGCTCGACCGCGCCCGTCTCCGGGTCGACCCGCGCGGCCGAGGGCCTGCGGCCCACGCGCACTGCGAAGGTGCCCGCCACCGACGGCGCGCCCTTGGCGCCGCGCGTCCGCGTCGTGTCGTCGAGCCCCGCCCCGACCTTGTACTTCACGCGGAAGGAGCCCGCCTCTACCGGCGTCAGGGTCCAGCGGAAGGTCCGCGTCGCGCCGGGGGCGAGGGCCGCCAGCGCCCAGGTGTCCGGCAGGGCCGTGGTGCCGCCGCCCGGGGACCGGTCGACGATCCAGATCGGGCGCTCCGCGTCGGACAGGCCGGTCTGCTCGGACCGGCGCGAGAAGGAGTTGACGGTGACCGCGACGTCCGGCAGGGCGTCCGCGCCCGTGTTCTTGACCGCGATGCGCATCTGCGCCTGCTGGGCCAGCCGCTGCGCGGCGGGAAACGACGCCTCGGTGACCTCGACGGTATAGGTCCCGGCCCGCTCCCCGGCGTCCTGCCGCTCTCCGCCGCCACAGGAGGCGAGCGCGGCCGCGGCGAGGGTCATGGTCACGGCGCGACGCCCCTTCATCCGGGGGCGACGGTACCACCTGGCGTCACGAGCGCCGACCGGTCACTCGCCGCTCCCGGTTGCGGCTTGGCAGGCGTGTGACCAGTTGCATACAGTGAGCCGCGGGTGCCGTGCCTTCCGGTGCAGGGCTCCCGCCGAGAGAGGTCTGACCCGTGGTCCGCAACGTCGCCGATAGAGCGTTCCTCCCGACGAAGAACCTGCTCGAAGAGGTCGGGGACATGATGATCCTGACGGGTAAGACCTTCGTGTCGGCCCTGCGCCCGCCGTACCCGTACGGCGGCGAGTTCGTCTCGCAGTTCCTGTTCGCCCTGCGGCTGTGCTGGTTTCCGCTGCTGGTCTCCACCGTGGCCTTCGGGTACGGGGCCCCGGGGCTGCAGGCCGCGAACTTCCTCGTGCTCTTCGGGGCGCTCGACCGGCTCGGCGGGTTCTTCGTCCTCGCCTCGATCCGCGAGTTCGCGCCGTTCGTGACCGCCATCGTGCTCGCCGGCGTCGCCGGGACGGCGATCACCGCCGACCTCGGGGCCCGCAAGATCCGGGAGGAGCTCGACGCCCTGCAGGTGCTCGGCGTCGACCCCGTGAAGAACCTCGTGGTGCCGCGCTTCCTCGCGCTCATGCTCGTCACGGGGCTGTTCAACATCTACGCGCTGCTCTTCGGCATCTTCGGCGGGATCCTCGCCACGCTGGTCTACCACGCGCCGCTCGGCGGGTTCTGGGCGACCTTCTTCACGAACGCGTCGGTCACCGACCTCTGGGGGTCGGTGCTCAAGACGACCCTGTTCGGCGCGATCATCGCGATCGTCTGCTGCTACAAGGGGATGACGGCCTCCGGCGGCGCGGAGGGGGTCGGGCGCGCGGTCAACCAGGCCGTCGTCATCTCCTTCCTCGGCGTCTTCGCCTTCAACTACGTCTTCACCCAGACGCTGCTGGCCACCCACCCCGAGATCACGCAGCTGCGCTGATGCTCGCGCTGCCCAAGGAGCTCCTCGCCACCCTCGGCGAGATCACGAAGTTCTGCGGCCGGATCGTCGGGCAGGTCTACGGCCTGCGCGTCTTTAGGTTCTTCGGCGAGGCGCTGCGCCAGTGCGGCATCCTCATCCTCTCCTCGACGCTCGTGATCTGGGGCCTGGTGTTCATCATCGGCCTGCAGTGCGGCATCGAGGGCGCCTACTTCAACCGCTCCGTCGGTGCGCCGGCCTACGCCGGGGTCTTCTCGGCCTGGTGCGACCTGCGCGAGCTCGTCCCCTACGCCTTCGGCTACATGATGGCCGCGAAGGTCGGGACGGGCATCGTCGCCGAGCTTGGCTCCATGCGGATCTCCGACGAGATCGACGCGCTCGAGGTCATGGGCATCGACTCGATGGTCTTCCTCTGCGCGACGCGCCTGCTCGCCGCCTGGCTCGTGCTGCCCTTCATGTACGTCGCCGCGGTCGGTGCCGGGTTCTTCGCGAGCTACCTGGCGGTCGTGCAGCAGATCGGGGAGGTCTCCAGCGGTGGCTTCTTCCTCATCTTCTGGATGTTCCAGAACCCTCCCGATCTGCTCTACAGCGTCCTCAAGGGCATGTCGATGGCCACGGTCATCGTGCTCGTCGGCTGCTACTACGGCTACAACGCGGGCGGTGGTCCGGTCGGGGTGGGGACCGCGACCGCGAAGTCCATGGTCCTGAACATCGTCCTCGTGCACCTCATCGGGATGCTCGGCACCCAGCTCTTCTGGGGCGCCAACCCGCGTGCGCCGATCGGAGGTTGAGCCGTGCCGCAGATCCCGCGTAGGCCGCAGGACGACGAGCCCGCCACGAGCGGCGACGGCCACGCTCCGGAGGACCCCTCGCGCGTCTCGGTCGTCAACGAGCCGCAGGTCCCCGGCACCACGGGCGACGAGTACCGCTGGCACACCGGACTCAAGCGGCCGTCGGGGATGCCGGACGCCGTCGAGTTCATCGACGTGCATAAGGCGTTCGGGCGCAACAAGATCCTCCGGGGCCTCGACCTCGGCCTGCCCGAGGGGAAGATCTCGATGATCCTCGGGCCCTCGGGCACCGGGAAGTCGGTGTGCATCAAGCACATGGTCGGCCTGCTCTACCCCGACGAGGGCGACGTGCTCGTGCACGGCGAGTCGGTCCCGAACATGCTCGACGACGAGCTCTTCGAGATGCGCAAGAAGTTCGGCGTCCTCTTCCAGGACGGCGCGCTGTTCGGCTCGATGAACGTCTTTGACAACGTCTGCTTCCCGCTGCGCCAGCACACGGACAAGAGCGAGGACGAGATCGGCGACATCGTCACCCGCCGGCTGGCCGAGGTCGGCCTCGACGCCGCCGGCGACAAGATGCCCAACGAGCTCTCGGGCGGCATGCGCAAGCGCGCGGGCTTCGCACGGGCGCTCGTGCTCGATCCGGACATCGTCCTCTTCGACGAGCCGGACTCCGGACTCGACCCCGTGCGCACCGCGCTGCTGGGCGAGCTCATCCAGGAGATCCACGAGGACGTCATGAACGAGCGCAAGGCGAGCGGCGGGCCGATGCCCGCGTTCACCCTGATCACGCACGACATCATGACCGCGCGCCGCGTCGCCGAGCACATCTCGGTCCTGTGGAAGGGCAAGATCGTCGAGTCGGGCCCCGCCGAGGAGCTCTTCAACTCCGACAACGCGTTCGTGCGCCAGTTCCTGTCCGGCGAGTCGCAGGGGCCGCTGGGCATGGAGTAGGGCAGTCGGCGGGCCGCGGGGCCGGCGTGTCGGTCGGCGCGGGCGGGCGCGGCGACTTGGAGGCGGGGCGGGCGGCGTGGCGACTCCCCTGCGTTCCCCGCCCGGCTCGGCGCCGGCGTTCTTCCGGCGTCCGACGCCGCGAGAAGGCGGAAGCGGTCGTGGGGCGACCGGATCGGCCTTCTCGCGCGCACACCCGCTCGCTTGGCCGGGCGCGAGCCACTTCGGGGAGACGCCACGCCGCCCGCGCGAGGCGGTGGGCGACCTCGTGCGCGAGGAGGGCCTGCCCGGCTGCTCGGGCTGCGGACGGCGCCTCGCCCGGCGGCTGGACGCGGATCGGAGCGGCCGACGACGTGCCGCTGCTCGAGGGCCGCAGCGTCGCCGCCGGCGGGCGGCGCGTCGCGGTCTTCCGGCTCCCGGACGGCTGGGCGGCCACGGACGCCGCGTGCCCGCACGCCGGCGGCCCGTTCGGCGACGGGATCGTCGACGACCGCTGCGTCACCTGCCCGCTGCACAACCGCCGCTTCGACCTCGGGACGGGCCTGCCGATCGGCGGCCCCGACGCGGTCGCCCTCCACGAGGTCGAGGAGCGCGACGGCGCGCTCTGGCTCCGCCTCGCCGCGACCCACGAGGCTCGAACGCCCATGAGCGCCCACCCCCTGGACGCCCATGGGCGCTCGGCGACCCGCGGCGCAGGCGCGGAAGCGTGAGCGCCGACCCGCGCACCCGCGGGCTACCACGGCGCGCTCGGCGCCGACGGTCCCCCCGCGTCCTACTCAGACATCGAGCACGCCGACCACCTCCTCCTGCTCGGCTCCAACGCCTCCGCGTGCCACCCGATCCTCTGGGGGCGCATCCGCCGCCGCCAGTCCGCCCGTCGGGCTTCGGGAGCTCGCGGGAAGGCGGACGCCCTCGACGATCGCGGCCTCCCGTGACGCTCGGCGCCGCGGACTGCTTGCACCTGACGTAACGTGAGGGCTTAGCGTGGCGCCCGTGAGTGCAGAAGGCGACCGGCAATGGAGGGTGGGTGAGCTCGCCGGGGCCACCGGACTGACGGTGCGCGCTCTCCATCACTACGACGCGATCGGGCTGCTGGTCCCGTCGCAGCGCACCTCGGGCGGACACCGCGGCTACGACCCGGGCGACGTCCGCCGGCTCTACCGGATCCTCGCGCTGCGGCGACTCGGGCTGCGGCTGGACGAGATCGCGTCGCTGCTCGACGATGGTGGTGCCGGCCTGCTCGAGACCGTCCGGCGCCACCTCGAGCAGGTCGAGCGCGACCTCGCACAGCAGCAGCGGCTGCGCGAGCGCCTGCACCAGATCCTCGAAGCGCTGCAACGCTCGGCCGAGCCCTCGGCCGAGGACTACCTCGACGCGGTGGAGGCGATGACGATGATCGAAGTCGATGTGCAGGACGTGGTGATGCTGGCGCCCGTCGACGCCGTCGGGGCGTCGGGGCCGCAGTCCCCGCGCGAGACCATGCGAGTCGTGCTCCTCAAGGAGCACGAGGGCGAGCGGATCCTGGCGATCTGGATCGGCGCGCCCGAGGGCGCCTCGCTCGTCCTCGCGAGGAGTGGGCGCAAGCTGTCCCGACCGATGGGGCCGGACCTCACCGCCGAGCTGCTGCGCGCCGGCGGCGTCCGCGTGGAGCGCGTCGTGATCGAGAGCCTGCGCGAGCGCACGTTCTTCGCGACGGTGGTCATCGCGGTCGCCGGCGGGACGCAGGAGGTCGACGCGCGGCCCAGCGACGCGTTGAACCTCGCGGCTCGGCTCGGCGCGCCGGTCTTCGCTGCCTCCGAGGTCATGGACGACGCGGCAGGCCTCGGCGACGAGCCGCTGCGTCGCCTGCTGCCCGGCGACGACGCCGTGCATGGCCGGTGGCGATCACTCACGCCTGATCTGCTCATGTCGTTGCGTGAGCGTCCGCTGGGCGAAGCGGGCCGGCGAGTGCTCGCCGCCGCGCAGGAGGCGGCACGAACCTCCTCACACGGTTACGTCTGGCCCGAGCATCTCCTGCTCGGGCTGTTGTCCGACCCGGGAACGCTCGCGAGTCGGGTTCTCGAATCGCTCGGCGTCACCGCGGAGCGCGTCCGCGCGTCGGTGGAGACGCGCGAGCGCGCGGGCACGAAGCTCACGGGCTACGCGCTACCCCTCGCCGTCGAGGCCAGGATGGTCCTCGGACGCGCGACCGCTGCGGCGCTGTCGCGCGACCGCACCGAGGTCGGCCCCGAGCATCTTCTGCTCGGGCTGGGGCACGAGGACGGGCTGCTGGCCTACGACGTGACGACCGAGCGGCTGACCGAAGAGGTCGACCGCGCACGGCGTGCGGCGCTCTCGACGAGCGAGGCATCGCCGGACACAGCCGAGACAGACGATGGGTGACGCCTCAGCGCCCCGGCGCGCGACAGCTCACGTCACCGGGTGAAATGTTCACACTGATCCCGTGTTACACTGATCTCGTGGCCAACCTCACCATCGCCGTCGATGACGAGCTCCTTCGGCGCGCCCGGGTCCGGGCGGTCGGGCAGGGCACCTCGGTGAACGCGATCCTCCGCGAGGAGCTTGCGCGCTACGCGGGCGACGATGCCGGGGACCGAGCGGCCGACGCGTTCCTGCAGATCGCCCGCGCGAGCACCGCACGCAGCGGCCCCGCCGGACGCAGCTGGACCCGGGACGAGCTGCACGCCGAGCGCAGCGATCATCGTGGCTGACGAGAAGGTCTTCGTCGACACCAACGTCTTCGCCTACGCGCTCGACATCAGCGACAAGGGCAAGCGATCTCGGGCGGCAGAGCTCATCGAGGCCCGCCGGCGTTCGATCGTCGTCTCCACGCAGGTGCTGCTCGAGCTGTTCACCGTCTGCACGCGCAAGCTCGGCATGACCCGCGGCGAGGGGCGCGCGGCAGTCGCCGCGGTCGCTCTGTTTCCGGTGGTCACGGCCGATCGAGAGCTCGTGCTGGCCGCTGCGGCGACGGCGGAGCGCCATCAGCTCTCGATCTTCGACGCCGCGATCGTCGAGGCCGCCGCACGCGCTGGGTGCGCGGAACTGCTCAGCGAGGATCTCTCCGACGGTCAGGTGTTCGCCTCCGTGCGGGTGCGCAACCCGTTCTGATGATCAGCGGTCGTCGACGGGGCCGTCCACCTCCCAGCGCCCCCATGTGAGGGCATCCTGGCCCAGAGAAGGCGGAAGCGGTCGCGGAGCAGCCGGATCCGCCTTCTCGACACGGGAGCGCGGCACCGGCGCCCGAGACCGCCGCCGCGCCGCGCCCGACGAGTCACACTGCTGCCGTGTCGCGGATCCTCGCCTCGCTGACGGCCTTCGCCACCCGGCGCCCGCTGCTCGTCGTGCTGGTGACGGTGGCCGTGGCGCTCGCGGGCGGCGTGCTGGCCGTCGTGCGCCTGGAGCCGCAGACCTCGCCGGACACGCTCGTCGGCACGGGGACCTCGGAGTACCGGGCGTCGGCGCGGTACGCCGAGCGCTTCGGCGACAACGCGGTGTACGTGCTCGTCCGCCAGCCCGCGACCCAGAGCGCGCTGACCTCCGACCTGTCGCGGCTGATCGCCCTGGAGGGCTGCCTGGCGGGCGCGGCCCCGCGCGGGGCGGCGCCCGTGGGCGGGCCGTCCGGGCCGTGCGCGGGGCTCGCGGCCCTGCGGCCGGCGAAGGTCGTCTTCGGGCCGGGGACCTTCATCAACACGTCGGTGAACCAGATCCAGGACGAGTTCGGCCGCCAGCAGGCCGCGGCGAAGGCGCAGGCCGGCCGCGCCTCGGCGGCCGCGCGCACGCTCGCCCGGGGCCGGGGCGCGACCACGGCCCAGCAGCGGCGCGCGGCGGCCGCGGCCGCGCAGGGCGTCGACGACGCGTTCGCGCAGACCTACCTCCGCCTCGCGCTGCGGTACGGGATCACCGCGATCCCGCAGGTCAACGACCCCGCCTTCGTCTCCCAGCTCGTCTTCGACGCCTCCAAGCCCGCGGGCACGCCGAAGGCGCGCTTCGCATACCTCTTCCCGGGCAAGGACGCCGCGCTCATCCAGATGCGCCTGCGGCCCGACCTCACGACCGCGGAGCGCAAGGAGGCCATCCGGCTCATCCGCGCCGCGGTCGCGATGCCGAGCTGGAACCTCCCGAACGGCCGGGGCCGCTACGTCGTGACGGGCGCGCCCGTCGTGGTCTCCGACCTGACCGACTCGATCTCCAGGGGCATCGGCGTGCTGCTCGCCGGCGCGCTGCTGGTCATGGCGCTCGTGCTCGGCGCGGTCTTCCGCACGCGGATGCGGCTGCTCCCGCTCGCGATCGCCGTCATCGCGACGGGGATGACGTTCGGGCTGCTCGCGCTGCTCGGCGCACCGCTGACGATCGCGACGATCGCGGTGCTCCCCGTGCTGATCGGCCTGGCGGTCGACTACGCGATCCAGCTGCAGGCGCGGGTGCAGGAGGAGCAGGAGCCTGAGGAGCGCGGGGTCGCGCGCGCGGTCGCGGAGGTCGCGCGCCGGGGCGCGCCGACGGTGCTCACGGCCGCGGCGGCCACCTCGGCGGGCTTTCTCGTGCTCCTGCTCTCCCCGGTGCCCATGGTCCGCGGCTTCGGGCTGCTGATCGTCGCCGGAATCGCGATCGCGTTCGCCCTCGCGCTGACGCTCGGCTCCGCCGTGCTCGCGCTCGGCGACCCGGCGCGGGCGCGCGGGCGGCGCTCCGGCGCGCTGCCGCGGGGGCGCGGACCCGGCGCGCGGGTGGGCTCCGCG
>JBBQEV010000018.1:0-51628 GCA_038321325.1 Solirubrobacterales bacterium | reverse complement strand
CAGGCGGTCGCCGGCGAGGTCGTGCAGCGCGAGCACGGCCTCGAGCGCGGCGATCCCACCGCCGACGATGACGAGCCGGAGGGGTTGGGCGGGGAGCTCTTCTTCGGACATGTCCCGGAGTGTGGTCGACGATCCGTCGCGTGCCATCGGGGTGGGCTGCCCGTTCGCGTCAGTAGGAGCTACGGACGCAGACCGGCAGCCCAGAGACCGGGCCGCCACGGATCTGCGTCTGTCTCCGGTCGCAAGGGCCAGCGTGAGGCGCTGCCGGGATCGTGGCCGTCCAGGGCGCGACGCAGGTGCACGACGCTGCCGTCGTTCGTGGTGATCGTCGCGCGGAGGACCCGCAGGGTCGCCGTGGCGACCACGGCGCCGGCGCTGCGAGCGATGTCCGCCGCGGCGATCTCGCCGTCCTGGGCGGCGAGCCCGCCTCCTCGCACGTCCCGGCTGGTGACGTCCCCGGCTGCGTGGACGGCGGTCGCGCCCACGACGCGTCCGTGTGCGTCCACCGGGAGGAAGCCGTCCCCTTCGGCCGGAAGCCCGCCGACCGCCGGTCCGCGCGCCAGCGGCAGGGCGATGGCGTTGTCGAGCAGCGTCGGGAGGTCGGAGCCCAGCGGAATCACTGCGCGAGGCAGGACGTCGACCCCGGCGCGCGCGAGGAGATCGGCCACCATCGCCGACGCGCGCTCGCCGAACAGCGCGAGCGGCTGGCGTTCCGCCGTAAGGATCTCGACGCCGATCGCGAGCTGGTGTGCCGCGAGCAGCGCCAGCTCGTACGCGGGCAACGTCCACGCCACGCCGGGCGGCACGATGACCGAGAGCTTGCCCGGGCGAAGGGCGGCGAAGTGGCCCGCCAGCGCCCCGATGCCCAGCGTCCGGATGCCTGCGTACGGCGCGATCGGCGCGGCCCCGGACGCGACCAGCAGCTCGTCGTAGGCGATCGTGTCCCCGTCGGACAGGTGCGCACGGTGCGTGAGCTGGTCGACGGCCGATTGGGCTCCCCGATGCAGTGCGATACCCAGGTCGTCGCACAGCGCCTGCAGGTCGACCTCGCCAGTATTTGCGTCCGCTGCCCCGAGGATCGGATCCGGCCGTCGCGGTGACGAACGCGGCGGGCTGAGGAGCTCGAGCACCAGGGAGTCGCCGCCGAGGTCGCGCAGCCCGGCCAGGGCCGCCCGGCCCGCCGTCCCACCCCCGACGACGAGGACGCGGTGAGGCTCGACGACTGCCCGGGATCGCCGTGGGCGGACGTCTGCGGTCACGGCAGTCGACGTCATCCAACGGTTGTCGCACCTCGGGGTCTTCGAAACGTCCGCAGGGTGCCGCACCTGCGTCGCGGAGAACTACGCGCGGCGCGCGTATGTCGCCGGAAGCGGGCCGGCGGAGCTGGTGAGCGTGGCTGCTACTCGAGTTCGATGAGTTCGATCGCGCCGTACCCGTCGAGGGGTCGGTCGATGAAGAAGATCTCCATCGTGATGTCGGGTTCGACGTGGGCTTGGCTGAGGAAGGCGACGACGGTGCGGTCGGTGAGCGCTTCGATCATCGCTTTGTAGCGGTCGGCCATCATGCGTTGGAAGTCGTGGCGCATCGCGATGACGCGCTCGGCGCCGTCGTCGTCCATGACGGTCTGCTCGAACGGGGTGAAGCCGGTGCCGCGCATGACGACGACGATGATGTCGTCGAGGGCGTAGGTCTTGGCCTTCATCGGGCCGCGGCCGTAGTGCTCGCGCAGGATGGCGACCGTCGAGGTCGAGATCGCGGCCAGGAGGTTCCCGCCGGCGAGGGGGGGTGGCAATCGGGGCGCTTTCCGCGTCCGTCCGGGTCAGCGAGCCGCGCTGTGGCTGTGGGCCCACCTGCGCGACGGCCGGCTCGCCGGACGCCGCGCCGGCGAGACCGGCGCTCCCGCGTCCCGCAGCGAGCGCATCGGCCAGACGGCGACCGCGCAGATCTGCAGGTTGCCCGGGATGACCCCGCGAGCTGATCGAGCCGTCCCCGCAGTGCCGCCCGCTCGCCGTGAGCAGGAACCTCCCGGCCCCGTGCGCGACGAGCTCGCCGCGTTGCGCGGCAGGAATCTCGGCCCCTGCGCGGCGTGCGGGCGCTCGGTGTACTTCGAGCACAACTTCTCGCGTTCGCGCGGGCGCGTCGTCCACGTGCGCTGCCCGATCGGCGCGCGCAACTCTCTCACCGACGCACCGGCCGGGGCGCGCGACGCCACCGCGAGCGGGGTGACCGTGCTCCGCATCATCCCTCGGACCTGGACCGCAGGCGGGCTTGCTGAAGAGCAGACGGTTGGTGACCGTGAGCAGACGCTCGCCGACAGCGAGCAGACACTCGCCGACGCCGATCAAGGCAGCGCCGAGCGCGACCAGACCAGCGCGCACGCAGACCAGGACGCGGCTGATCGTGACCAGGCCGCCAGCGATCGAGACCTCGCGCACGGCGTCGACGCCGCCGCGCATCAGGCCAGCCGCGATATCCGCCGGCGCACCGCTCACGAGCGCGAGCAGACCGCCGGCGCGCGGCTGCAGAGCGCCAACGAGCGCGACGCCAGCGCGCACGCCCGCGACCTCGCCGGGCTCGTCAGAGATCGCGCGGCCGCCGCGCACGATCTCGCGATGGCTCAACGCGACGCCGGCGCCGCGCCTGGCGGGGACGGCGCGGTCACCGGCGCCGAGATCGTCATGCGCGCCGCCGAGCAGCGCCGACGCGCGGCCCTGCACCGCGCGGAAGCCGCCCAGCACCGCGTTCACGCGGCCGCGGACCGCGAGGCCGCGGCGTCGGATCGCGAGCAGAGCGCCCGGGACCGGCTGAGAGCGCTCTCAGACCGTGAAGCGCTGGCACGCGCCTTGGCCGTCACCGAGAACGACCCGCTGACCGGAGCGCGGACACGCGTGGCCGGACTGACCGACCTCGATCACGAACTCGACCGCTGCCGCAGGAACGACGCCAGCCTCGTGGTCGTCTACGTCGACGCCGTCGGCCTGAAGCGCCTCAACGACAGCGAAGGACACGAGGCCGGCGACGAACTGCTCAAACTCGTCGTCGTCCTCCTGAAGCGGCACCTGCGCACGTTCGATCTGATCATCCGTCTCGCCGGCGACGAGTTTCTGTGCGCGATGTCCAACATGACCCCCGACGACGCGCGCGAGCGCCTGGGCGAGGTCGCCGCCGCACTCGCGGCCCGCAGCCGAGAAGCCGCGATCCGCACCGGCTTGGCCGAACTCGACACCGGCGACACCGCCGGCGCCCTCATCCACCGCGCCGACCGCGACCTCCTCGAGCGTCGCCACGGGTGGCCGGCCCGATGAGCAGGGCTGGACGCCACGAATCCCCGGTCAGGTCGTGGGTGCTCACGGGCGCTCGGCCCATGTCAGGGCCTCATGCGCCCCTTGCGGGCTCGCCCGGAACCGGGTGAAATCGCACCGACACACTGGATTCTACGCTGAAAGCTGATGCCGGCTTGTTCGCCTCAGGAGTTCGGGGCACGCTGGCCGTCGCGCTCTGCCGCGGGTCCGCGGACGCTCGATCACCACCGGTCCCACGCGGTCACCGATGAGCGCCAGGATCCAGGCGTCGCGGTGGTAGCAGAAGGTGAAAAGGGGTCGCAGGAGTGAGAACACGACCGGGTGGAGCACGCGGCGCGGACGCGGTTGAGTACGCATGGTTCCCTCCGATCGAGCGCCTGGGCAGGGCTTACGAACAAGCTACGTGGCAAAGATACGCTCCCTGACGGGCCCGTAATGTCCTGCGGGGAGCGCGGGCGACCCGTCTCGCGCCGCGTCGAGGGCGTCGCGACTCACGAGCATCAGCAGCCACGACGAGGGGCGCGGGTACGTGCTCGAGTCCGCCGGGCCGCTGCGGACGGCGGGCGGGCGAAGCGGGTGGTTCCCCTCGGAAGTCGTCGGCTCTCTACTGACCGCGGACCGATCGGCCCGTGGCAGTCTGGTGGGCACGATGACTGCGATCTCCCTGACGTCGCGCGCGCCCCCGCTCGCGGACGCTCCTGGTGGCGACACGGCGCTCGGGCTCGGGGCGGCGGAGGCGCAGGCGCGCCTGACGAGCGCCGGCCCGAACGAGCTCACCGCCGGGGCGGGGGTTCGGCCCTGGCGGATCCTGGTCGGACAGGTCACCTCGCCGATCCTCCTGCTCCTCATCGGCGCCGGGGTCCTCTCGGCGGCGATGGGCAAGGGCGCGGAGGCCGTGGTCATCCTCGTCGTCGTGGTCCTGAACGCCTGGGTCGGCTTCCGTCAGGAGTACCGGGCCGAGCGGGCGATGGCGTCGCTGCAGGCGATGTCGACCCCGACCGCCACGGTGCTGCGGGACGGCGCTGCGCAGGAGATCCCCGCCCGCGAGGTCGTCCCGGGGGACGTCGCGCTCCTCGACGCGGGAGCCCACGTCCCGGCCGACGGACGCCTCGTCGAGGCGCACGGGCTGCGGGTCGACGAATCGGCGTTGACCGGGGAGTCCGTGCCGGTGGAGAAGCACATCGCGACGGGGGCCCTGGCGGCGGCGCCGGCCGAAGGAGGCCCGATGGCGTACTCCGGGACGAACGTGACCGCGGGCCGCGGTCGCCTCCTGGTCACCGCGACGGGGATGAACACCGAGCTGGGGCGCATCGCCGAGCTTCTGGACACCGCGGACGCCGGGCGCACCCCGTTGCAACTGCGTCTCGACGTCCTCGTCAAGCGCCTGGCGTTGCTCGCCGGCGTGCTCGTGCTGGTGGTGTTCGCATCAGGACTGGCGCGCGGCGCACCGCTCGACACGCTGCTGCTGACCGCGGTGAGCCTCGCGGTCGCCGCCGTGCCGGAGAGCCTGCCCGCCGTCGTGACGATCACGCTGGCGCTCGGCGCACAGCGCATGCTCGCTCGCGACGCGCTCGTCCGTCGCCTGTACGCGGTCGAGACGCTCGGCTCGGTGACCACCATCTGCTCCGACAAGACCGGCACCCTGACCCAGAACCGCATGACGGTCGTGGTGCTGGACGTGGCCGGGGACCGCAGGACGGTCGGCTCCGAGGACGACGACGTGGATGCGGCGCTCGATCGCCCGGAGCTGATGCTGCTCCTGGCCGGCGGGGCGCTGTGCAACGACACGACGGTGACCGAGGACGGACTGCTCCTCGGAGATCCCACCGAGACCGCGCTCGTCGCGGCCGCGGAGCACTACGGCCTGAGCGCGGCCGAGCTCGGGCGCGGGGTCCCGCGCGAGTCCGAGCTGCCGTTCGATTCGGATCGCAAGCGCATGACCACGGTCCACTCGATCTCCGGCGTCGTTCCCGGCGCGCTGCGCGCAGCCCTCGACGCCGCCGATCTCCAGGGCTCGGGCGGCGATCGGGTGGCGTTCACCAAGGGCGCCGTCGACGGCCTGCTCGCGCGGTGCGAGACGCTGAACGCGGACGGCGGGGTCGTGGTGCTCGACGGGAGCCTGCGCGAGCGGACCCAGAGCGCCGCGGACGAGATGGCGGCCGCGGGCATCCGCGTGCTCGGCGTCGCGATGCGATGCTGGCGCGAAGGCGAGCGGGTCCCGCCCGACGAGGCGGTCGAACGCCGGCTCACGTTCCTCGGGATGCAAGGCATGATCGACCCGGCACGGCCGGGGGTCGCCGACGCCGTCGCGACCTGCCGGGCGGCGGGGGTGCGCGCGATCATGATCACGGGTGACCACCCGCTGACCGCCCGGGCGATCGCCCACGAGCTCGGCATCGTCACCGACGACGCGAGCGTGGTCACCGGCGCCGAGCTCGCGGTCCTCGACGAACGCGAGCTCGAGTCCACCGTCCGCGCGACGTCCGTCTACGCGCGGGTCTCGCCCGAGCACAAGATCCGCATCGTCGGCGCCCTCCAGCGCCAGGGGCAGGTCGTCGCGATGACCGGCGACGGCGTCAACGACGCACCGGCGCTCGAGCAGGCGGACATCGGGGTGGCCATGGGGATCACCGGCACGGACGTCACGAAGGACGCGGCCGACATGGTGCTCCGTGACGACAACTTCGCGACGGTCGTCGCCGCCGTGCGCGAGGGCCGCGTGGTGTTCGACAACATCCGCAAGTTCATCCGCAACATCCTCAGCGGCAACGTCGCGGAGGTCAGCGTGATGGTCATCGCTCCCTTCCTCGGCATGCCGATCCCGCTCGCCCCGTTGCAGATCCTCTGGCTGAACCTGGTCACCGACGGCCTCCCGGCGATGGCTCTGGCCGTCGAGCCTCCCGAGCCGGACGTCATGGGGCGCCCACCGACGCCGGTCGCCGCGAGCCTGCTCGGTGCCGACCACGGCTGGCGGATCCTCACGCGCGGAGCCGCGCTGACCGTCCTGGTGCTCGTCCCGGCCTTTCTCCTCTGGGACGCCGGGAACGACGCCTGGCAGACGGTCTTGTTCTCCTCGATCGCGTTCGCCGAGCTGGCCGGCGGCTTCGCCATGCGCTCCGAGGCCGTGTCCCTGCGTGGTCTCGGGCTCTTCACCAACCGCGCGCTGATCGTCGCGGTCGGCCTGACCGCAGCGCTTCAGGTGGGGCTCGTGAGCACGCCCGCCCTGCGCGAGATCATCGGGCTCGAGGCGCTCGGCGTGGGGGAGTGGCTGCTCGTCCTGGGGATCGCTGCCGCCTACTACCTCACCGTCGAGTGCGACAAGCTCTGGCAGCGCCGAGCGCGCACCGGCCGCGTCGCCCGGTAGCAGGTCCGGGCGTGGCTACGGCGGCGGCGCTCCGCGGAGGGTCACGCCGTGGCTTCCTCGCGGACGGGCTCCTCGCGCCGGCCCTCGGCGACGGCAGGAGACGGGACGACGAGCACCGGGCGCTCGGCATGCTGGACGACAGCGTGTGAGACGCTCCCCAGAAGGAGCGACTTCAGGCCTCCCAGGCCGCGCGTCCCCATCACGACGACCGCCGCGTCCAGTTCCGCGGCCACGGCGATGATCGTGTTCGCGATACCCCCTCGCCGGCTTTCGCATCGCGGCTGTGCGACCAGCCCGAGCGTCGTGGCCCGCTCGGCGCCTTCGCGCGCGATCGCGAGGGCGACCTCGTGATCTGCCGCGTCGCTCTGACGCATCTCGGGGTAGGTGCCGGCCGAGCCGAGCCCGCCCGTGAGCGAGCCGGTGCGCCAGAGCATCTCGGCCAGCGGCTCCCAGACCGTCAGGACCGTGACCGCCGCGCCCGGCATGATCCGGGCCGCGCGCACGATCGCCGCCTGCGCGTCGGCCGACCCGTCGTAGGACAGGAGGACCGTGACCGGCAGCTCGGTGGTCATGCGGCCTCGGTGGCGTCGAGGTGCTCGCGCACCTTTGACAACTCGAGCGTGAAGTCACCGATGGACTCATCGAGCGCTCCGGGGACGGCACCCTGAAGCCTGCGCTCCCGGCGCCGCTCGCGCAGCGCCGCCAGGACCTGCTCGAGCCGGAGGGCCCGATGCGTCAGGCGCTGGTGCTCGAGTGCGGCGGCGATCGTCGTCATCATCGGGTTATCTCACCTGGTGCGTCGTGATCCGTCCGAACGGTCCCGCAATCGAGCTGCGGGAAACTACGTAGTCGCGGTGACGTCCAGGTCAGACCAGCGCGCCGACGAGCGCGCCGATGCCGGCGGTGACCGCCATCGCGACCGCGCCCCAGGCGACTACGCGGACGGCGGCGGGGCGTCGCGGCGCGCCGCCCAGCCGCGCCCCGACCGCGCCGAGCAGCCCGAGCGCCGCCAGCGTCACGCCCGCCGTGGCGGCGCCCCGGACGGCGGCGGGCGTCGCCGCGATGGCGAGCAGGGGCAGCGCCGCGCCCGCCGCGAACGACACCGCCGACGTCCAGGCGGCCTGGAACGGCCGCGCGAGCCGCTGCCCGTCGAGGCCGAGCTCGTCGCGCGCGTGGGCCGCCAGCGCTCCGCCGCGCGACAGCGCCTCGGCCACCTCGCGAGCCATCGCCGCCGAGAGCCCCCGTCGCTCGTAGATGGCGGCGAGCTCGCGCAGCTCACCGGACGGGTCGTCGCGGAGCTCGCGCGCCTCGAGGCGGAGGTCGGCCTGCTCGCTGTCGCGCTGGGAGCTGACCGAGACGTACTCCCCGGCGGCCATCGACAGCGCCCCGGCCACCAGTCCGGCGATCCCCGCGGTGACGATCGCCGCGTCCGCAGCGCCGGACGCGGCCACGCCGAGCACCAGGCTCGCGGTCGAGACGATGCCGTCGTTGGCGCCCAGCACCGCGGCGCGCAGCCAGTTCGACCGGTGGCTGAGGTGGACGGCGCGCCGAACGGGCCTCACCCGGCCGGCCGTCGTCCCCGGGCGCTCACCGTGGTGCGAGATGGACGTGTACGGATCATCCGGCGCCACGCTGGCCGCCTCGTTGCGCACGCGGGTCACCGGCTAGCGCCGGATGCGCCGGCCAGCAGGGGGGTGCCGTCGGCCGGCACCACGACCGCGGGGCCGTCGATCGGTGCGCCCACGACCGGGCCCAGGACCACCGAGGGATCCGACCACTGCGCGGCGCCGGCGGACGCCGTGGGAGCCAGCAGGCAGGCGAGGGCGAGCGGGAGAGCTCGGAGGAGACGGCGGTTCGCGAGCATGGGTCGAGTCTTGGAGAACGGGCGCTCCGCGGCATCGGGACAATCCCGCACCTCTTCGTGGGCTCACTACGGGTCGGGCCCCGGCGGAGCCGGCGAGACGGCCTCGATCTGTGGTCCCGGCGGTCGGGATCCGTAGGGCACTCGGTCTCGTGGCCGTAGTTCACCGCGATGCGCAGCGGGGACGGGGCACGTAGCGTCGTCCGCGATGAGCACACGGCACGCCATGACGCCGGCGGATGCGGCCTGGCTGCACATGGACCGCCCGACCAACCTCATGATCATCAACTCCGTCCTCTGGTTCGACGAGCCGCTGGACGCCGAGCGTGTGCGCCGCGTGCTGGTTGAGCGCATCGTCGAGCCGTTCCCGCGCTTTCGTCAGCGCGTGCGCGACGGCGGCCGGTTCTCGGCCCCGGACTGGGAGGACGATCCCGGCTTCGATCCCGAGCTCCACCTCCACCGCGTGGGGCTGCCGGCCCCGGGTGACCGGGCGGCGCTGCAGGAGGTCATCGGTGATCTCGTCGTCCGCCCCCTCGACCGGGCTAGGCCGCTGTGGGACGTCCACCTGCTCGAGGGCTTCGGCGGCGGCTGCGCGGTGCTCGTGCGCATGCACCACTGCATCGCCGACGGCATCGCGTTGTCGCGCGTGTTGCTCTCGCTGACCGACCTCGACGGCGAGCCTCTCGGCCGTGCCGCGCCCGCCGGCGGGCACCGCGGGCGGACGGCGGCTCTCGTGCACCTCGCCGCCGCCGTCGCCAACGAGGGGTATCAGACGGCACGACGGCCCAGGCGGGTGACGGGCCTCGCGCGACGTGCGGCCGGGGACGTCGCGACGGTGGCCAAGCTGCTGCTGGCGGGCGACGACCCGCCGTCGGCGCTCAAGGGCGAGCAGCACATCCGGCACCGGGTCGCGTGGAGCGACCC
The DNA here is from genome assembly GCA_038321325.1 of Solirubrobacterales bacterium. Classification (GTDB taxonomy): domain Bacteria; phylum Actinomycetota; class Thermoleophilia; order Solirubrobacterales; family Solirubrobacteraceae; genus Paraconexibacter. Next base: position 42,177 of record JBBQEV010000018.1, on the reverse strand, counting down.
CGTGCGACTCTCGACGGTCAAGGCCGCCGGGGACGCACTGGGCGCCACGATCAATGACGTCCTTGTCACGGCGGTCGCCGGCGCGGTCCGTCGTTCCCTCCGCGAGGCGGATGAGACCCCCGCGGCGGTGCACGCGATGGTCCCCTTCAACCTGCGCCCCGTCGGCGAGCCGCTGGCGCCCGACCTCGGCAACCACTTCGGCCTCGTGCTGCTCGAGCTGCCGGTGGGCGTCGCGGACCCGGTGCGACGGGTGCGTGAGGTGCACGCGCGGATGGCGGCGATCAAGGACTCCGACGAAGGGGCGCTGTCCTACGCGATCCTGCAGGCGCTCGGCGCGGCGCCCGTGCCGGTCGCGGAGCGGATCGTCGACTTCTTCAGCGCGAAGGCCACGATGGTCATGACCAACGTCGCCGGTCCTCGTCGCACCGTCTCCTTCGCGGGCGCTCCGGTGCGCGGCGTGCTCGCGTGGGCGCCCTGCTCGGGCAGCGTGGGACTGAGCGTGAGCGTGTTCAGCTACGCCGGGAAGGTCACGATCGGGTTCCTGGCGGACGCGGGAATCGTCGGTGAGCCGGACCGGCTCGCCGTCCACGTCCGCTCGGAGCTGCGGGCCATCGGCCGGGGCGCGAGGGCGGCCGCCGCCGTTTAGGGCGGCGATTCGTACGATACGGCCACGGAACTTCGGAATCGGAGCACTTAGCGGGTCGTCCGGAGCGAGGGCTCGGGGGCGCGTGCGGCGACGACCTCCACCCGCGCCCGCACGTCCACCGCGACGGCGCCGTCCGGCGAGACGATGAGCGGGTTGCACTCGATCTCGGCGATCTCGTGGTGGGCTTCGACCAGCGCGCTGAGGCGCAGCAGCGTCTGCTCGACGGCGGCGATGTCCACGGGCGGAGCGCCGCGATAGCCCGCCAGCAGCGGGAAGGTCCGCAGCTCGCGCACGACGTCGTGCGCGTCGCGGTCGGTGAGGGGCGTCAGGCGCAGTGCGGTGTCGCCCAGCAGCTCGGCCGCGACGCCGCCCGCGGCGACGGCGACGACCGGCCCGAACGCCGGGTCGGCCACCGCGCCCACCAGCAGCTCGACGCCGGGGGCGGCCATCGCCTGGACCAGGAACCCGGTCGGCAGGTGGCCGGCCGCTGCCATGCGAGCCGTCATGGTCGCGGCAGCCCGCTCGATCGTGCGCGCCCCGCTGAGGCCGGTGGCGACGGCTCCGGCGTCGCTGCGATGCACGAGCCCGTCGGCGACGCCCTTGAGCGCGATCGGGCCGCGCCAGCGCCGGGCCAGGGCGGCGGCCGCGGCGGCGTCGGCCACGAGCTCCTGGCGTGGCTGGGCAACGCCGTAGCAGCCCAGGAGCGCGGCGGCCTCCTCGGGCGCCAACCAGCCGGGGCCCCGGCCGAGCGCCCGCGCGATGATCGCCGCTGCGGCGGCGTCGTCGACGTCCAGCGGGGGGACGTGCCCCGTCGGCGCGTTCCGCCACGCCCCGTAGCGGGCGGCGCGCCCGAGCGCCCGGGCAGCGTCTTCCGGGAAGCGGAAGCAGGGGAGACCGCGGACCGGCCGGGGCGCCTCCGGCATCGCGAAGACGGCGACCACGCTGATCGGCGCCCGGTCGGCGGCGGCGCGGACCGCGACGGCGACCTCCTCGGGGTCGGTCACGAGCGGCGGCACGTAGAGGACGACGATCGCGTCCACCGCACCGCTGGAGGCCAGCACGTCGATCGCGCGCGCGAACTGCTCGGGGGAGGCGCTGGCCAGCAGGTCGATTGGGTTGGCGACCGCGGCGCCCTCGGGGAGCTCTGCGCGGAGCGCGCGCTGTGCCACGGCCGGCGTCGCCACGACTTCGAGCCCTGCGGCCTCGCACGCGTCGGCGCAGAGGATGCCCAGGCCGCCGCCGTTGGTCACGACCCCGACCCGCGGCCCGGCGGGCGGCGGTTGCGCGGCGAGGAGCCCGGCGACGTCGAAGAGCTCGCCGAGCGTGTCGGTGCGGATCACGCCCGACTGCGCGAAGAGGGCGTCGACGGTCGCGTCCGACGCGGCCAGCAGCGCGCCGGTGTGCGACCCTGCCGCGCGCGCCCCGACCGCAGAGCGCCCGCCCTTCACCGCCACGATCGGCTTGCGCGACGCCACGTCGCGCGCGACGCGGGAGAAGCGGCGCGGATTGCCGAACGACTCGAGGTAGAGCAGGATCACGTCGGTGCGCTCGTCGCGGTCCCAGTAGGCGAGGAAGTCGTTGCCCGAGAGATCGGCCTTGTTCCCGACCGACACGAAGGACGAGAGCCCGATGCCCTCCTCCTTCATCGCGTCGACGATGGCGATGCCGAGCGCTCCGCTCTGCGACATGAACGCGACGCGGCCTTGCGGCGCCGGGACCGGACCGAACGTCACGTTGAGGCCGACGGCCGGGTCGGTGTTCATCGCGCCGAGGCAGTTGGGGCCCACGAGCCGCATGCCGGCGGCGCGGCAGACGCCGAGCAGCTCGCGCTGGCGCTCGGCGCCGCGGGCGCCGGCCTCGCCGAAGCCGGCGGAGATCACGACGAGCGCGTGAACGCCCTTGTCCGCGCAGTCGCGCGCCACGCCGAGCACGGCGTCCGCGGGGACGGCGATGACCGCGAGATCCAGCTCGCCGGGGACGTCGCCCACCGAGCGGCGCGCGACGAGACCCTCGAGCTCCCCGGGGCGGGTGCTCACCGCGTGCACGTCGCCCGTGAAGCCGGCGGCCAGCAGGTTCCGCAGGATCGCGCCGCCCACCGAGCCGGCGCGCGCCGAGGCGCCGACCACCGCGACCGACCGCGGGGTCAGGACCCGCGCGACAGCGGCCGCCGCGGCCTCCGCGTCGCGCTCGTCGTAGCGTCGCTGCGCTCCCGCCCCGAGCTCGGTCGGCATCGCGACGATCAGCGCGTCGGGATCGGCGGAGACCGTGACCTCGAAGCCGCTCGCGCGGAAGACGTCGACCATGCGGTGGTTCGCCGGGAGGACATCGGCGACGAACCGCTCGATGCCCACCGATCGCGCCGCATCGGCGAGGTGGGCGAGCATGGTCGTGGCGATGCCCTCACCGCGCAGCGCGTCAGCCACGGCGAAGGCGACCTCGGCGCCGGCGGCTCCGTCACGGACGTACAGGCCGTGCGCGAGGATCGTCCGGCCGTCCCCCGCGACGGCGACCACCCCGTAGCGACCGGCGTAGTCCACGTCGGTGGCCTGGCGTGCCGCGGCCGCAAGGTCGACGCCCCCCGAGAAGAACCGGAACGCCCGCGACTCCAGCGACAGGCCCGACAGGAACGTGAGCAGGGCGCCCTCGTCGTCCGGGCGCAGCGGCCGCAACCGGATCGACGCGCCGCTGCGCAGCGCGACGTCGGCCTCGCGGTGCGCGGGGTAGGAGTCGGCGGGCCGGGATGCGATGCGCCGAGCCTGCCACCGCGGCCGGAGCCGTACATCGGTGGGGAAGCCCCATCTGCGCTCAGTGGTTTGCCGCAGTGCCTCCGTCGCGGGTTCTGCCGCACCGCGTCTGGGCCAGCCGGTGCTGACACGGGGGTGTCGCCGGTGCTGACATCGACATGTCGCGTCACGGATTGGCCGATCGGCGTGATCGGCGCCTCAATCAGGCCCGGTGACAGGGAGTCAGGTCGATGCGCCGCGCCGTGGGGCCGCGGTGGCGGTATCGCGTCGATCCCGCCGCTGGCGCTCGTCGTCGGCGACGAGGGCCTCCCGAGATGCTCGGAGCTCCCCTCAGCGCTGCGAACGGGCTGGTCGCCTCGCTCGTGCTGTGACCCGCCTGGGCCAGTAGACGCGGCCAGAAGTTCTGCGGGATTCCCCGGGAGTCTCGTCGCACCTGACGCGCCCGGCCGGCTCGCGAAGGCACCCAGCCTGAGTTGGTGGCCAGGACGACGCCGCCGTGGTGGTGGATTGCGGTGGCACCGGTGGCGCCGTCGTGGCCGCCACCGGTCGAGATGACCGCGATCGCCCGGGATCCTACGGCGAGCGCCAGGCTGGTCAGCAGGAGGTTGGCGGACGGGCGAATGGGCGGGAAAGCCGGCGGAGGCGAACACGCCCAGCGCGCCCCGGGCGCGGTGAATCTCCCTGGCCTGCGTAGAACTACTGAGCCGGTGAGCGGGGAAGGACCGATGACGCGTGGGGCCGCGCGTGGGACGGTGCCCTTCAACGGTCGATCTCGTCGATCGATCGCCTCATCCGCCTCCGAAGGAGCCCCCATGGACCCCACTCACCCGACGCGGGTGCTGGTCATCACCGATCGCACCGCCGCCACGCCCGAGCTGCTCGAGGTGATCCGCGAGCGCGCCGCACGCGGCCCGACGCAGTTCCGGCTGGTCGTCGCCAACCCCGCCCCGGCCGAATGGCACCTGCTGCACCCCGAGCGCCACGACCAGGCCACCGCGGCGGAGGCGGTCCTCAAGCAGGCGATCCCGGCCCTCGAGGAGGCTACGGGCGCCTCGGTGATCGGATCGGTGTCGATCAGGCACAACCCGGTGGACGCGGTCGAGGAGACGCTCCTGAGCGAGCCGATCGAGGAGATCGTCATCGCCGTCGCCCCGAATCACGCCCAGCGCTGGCTGCACCTCGACCTCCCGCACCGCCTCGTCCACTTCGGCCTGCCGATCACGACCGTGGGGGCCGACACGCCGGTGGCCACCGGCTGAGCGCAGCCGGAGCGGTCCGCCGCGCCAATCTCGCGTAGGAGGGCGGCTCCGGGCGCCCGTCCAGGATCCGACCAGGACGCACGCCGGCAGCTCGTACGGCAACGCGGTGAGCACCCCGGGAGCGCGTCAAGATCGCCCGCTGAGGTGACGAGCGCGATGACTGGCCCGGCGTAGGCCAGCTCACGGTCGGTTGCGGTCGGGGGTCGGGACGCAGCTTGCGGTGCTTTTTGCGCTCGACGCCCTGCCACCGGGGTCGCCGCGGTGGGGGGCGGACGACGTCCATGAGGGTGGCCATGGGCCGTCAGCACTGAGCCGGTCGTTGCGGGCCACGACCTCCACGGCAACCAAGGGCCGCATAGCGCTGGGTTGGCGAGGTGATCGTGGCGCGGGCGACAGGCTCGCCGGGTTCCTGAGCCCGCCGGACGGTGCTTGCGGGGAAGGCGCGTCGCAGCAGCGGGCGACTACGGATGCGCTGTCGCGCCAGCCTGGTCAGTCTCGTGGTATGAGATTCAGATGCGTATCGTGCCTCACGGTCGCCGTAGGCGCGCTCGCGGCACCTGCTGCCGCTCACGCCGACCACCCCGTCTCCAACAAGACGGTCGCCTTCGCGGCCAAGCCCTTCCTCGTCGCCACCAGCGGTGGCGTGTACCTCGAGTACAAGCTCAATCGCAAGGCCTCCAAGCACGCGATCACCATCGGCGGTCAGAAGGCCCGCTTCTTCGTCGACAAGCGTGCCGGAGCAGCTCACTACCGGGCCTTCGTCAACAATCCCCGCTTCGACGCAGGCAGGACGCTGACGGTGAAGATCACCGTCGTGCGCCCCGGCAAGGACCTCGTGCGCGTCGACCGCCTCTTCGTCCGGAACAGAAACCCGGGGCTCCGCTGAGAGCCCGTCCCCCGGCCCGGGGAACTACGGAGCGGGTTCCGGGGCCCTCCCCGATGGCACGCGGCGGCAAGGGTGGGACGGTCGGAGTCCATCGCTCCCCACCACCGAGGTTCCGGCCATGAAGGCCGCCGTCGTTCGCAGTTCGATCGACCGCTCGTCGTCGAGGACGTCCCTGTCCCCGGGCTCGGGCCCGAGCAGGTTGTTCGAACGCGTCGGGTGCAGCAGCGACCACGGGCTCCTAGATGAGTGATTCCGTTGGTTGGGGCGGTTTAGTGGTCGTAGGCGGTGAGGTGGCGGCCGGGGTCGCCGATGTTCCAGTTGTGCCAGAGCGCGGCGGCGAGCGCCAGCAGGCGTGCGGCGATGCGGGTCATCAGGCCGGGCATCGTGACGGCGCCGTGGTCCTCGAGGGAGAGTTGTCCCTTGAGCGTGTCGAACACCGATTCGATCCATTGGCGGATGGCGCCCAGGCTGCCGAAGCGCGGCTGCTCGCCTTTGCGATCAGGGCGTCGGAAGATCGCGCCGAACTCGCTCATGAGCGCTTCGAACTCGGCGCCGGCGAAGCCTTTGTCGGCGATCACGGTGTAGCCGTGCAGGTCGACGCGGGCGAGCATCTCGGCGGCGACCTGGCGCTCGGGCGCGTTGGCGGGGGCGAGCTCGAAGGCGTGCGCTGACCGACTGCTTGCATGGAAGCGGTCTCCTTGAGCTGTCGGGCGCTGCCCGAGAGCTAACGGACCTAACGGCCCAGACGGCCAGCGTGTGACCGTGCGCCCGTTCCGCTTCTGTGCGAAGCAACCCTGCGACGCGACCAGTGGCCGCGCATCCGAGCCGCTCTGTCTTCGACGGTAGCGCGCGCACGCCACCACCGCAACGGGCGTCCCCGCGTTCGCGCAACCGGCCGAAAGCCCAGAAGCGAGCGGATACGCTCGACAGTGCACCGCGCCGCCTGGGCTCCTTCCTACCCTGGCCGGCAACGGTCACCCGTTCCTGAAAAGCTAATAACAAGAGCGGAGGATCGAGGGATCCATGGACCCCCACAGCGACAGGCTCACTGGAGGACCGCTGAACGCCGCGATCGCCAACGAGATCGGCCGGCTGATGGCCGAGTGCGCCGGTCGCGGCGCCACCCGGTCGCGCGCGTTCATCAGCCACGATGTCGTTGTCTGCCTGCTCGAGGACGGCGCGACCGCGGCCGAGCGGACCCTCGTCGCGGCAGGCAAGGCCGATCTCGTCCGCCTGCAACGCGACGCGCTGCAACGGGCCATCGAGCCCCAACTCGTCGCCGCCATCGAGCGCCTCACCCAACGCACCGTGATCTCGTTCCTGAGCGGCAACAGCACGCTCGGGGAGTCCTCAGTCGAGCTCTTCGTGCTCGAACCAGAACCATAGGCACCAGCCACAGCGCCAGGCGACCGCCAGGGCGAGCTATCATCTTGCGTGCAGGCACGGCCCGACGGCCATCCGTGGACGGCTGTCGACCCGGTCCCAGAAAATGACGACGGACGGCCGGGGTCTCGCTGACCTCGACGGACGCGGAAAGAGACCCGATTGCCACCCCCCCTCGCCGGCGGGAAGCTCCTGGCCGCGATCTCGACATCGACGGTCGCCATCCTGCGCGAGCACTACGGCCGCGGCCCGATGAGGGCCAAGACCTACGCGCTGGACGACATCATCGTCGTCGTCATGCGCGGCACCGGCTTCACCCCGTTCGAGCAGACCGTCATGGACGACGACGGCGCCGAGCGCGTCATCGCGATGCGCCACGATTTCCAGCGCATGATGGCCGACCGCTACAAAGCGATGATCGAAGAGCTCACCGACCGCACCGTCATCGCCTTCCTCAGCCAAGCCCACGTCGAACCCGACATCACGATGGAGATCTTCTTCATCGACCGACCCCTCGACGGGTACGGCGCAATCGAACTCATCGAACCCGAGTAGCAACCCGGCAGCCGAGCGGTCAGCGCGACCGGACCCCGCGAGCCTCGATCACTGCCGACGGGCTCCGCGCCTCAGCGCGACCAGGGCTTCGGTTGCCTTCGGGCTCAGGGCCGCGAGCGCAACGGCCACCACGCGCCCCGCCACCGAGCTCCCGACGCCGTCGCACACCGAAAACGCCAGCCGCAGCGCCACAAGACAGCCCCGACCCGGCCCTACTCACGGAAGCTCAGACGCGGATCACCGAGAGGCCGCCGACCCCGTCGAGCGGTCCGAAGTCATCGTCCTGCGCGACGAGCGGCAGCCCGTGCGCGGCCGCAGTCGCGGCGATCCAGAGATCGTTGACGTTGACGCGCCGGCCGGTCTCCGCGAGATGCACGCGCAGCCGTGCCCATTCGGCGGCAACGTGGGCGTCGATCAGGAGCACCTCGACGTCCGCGATGGACTCGAGCGTGGCGAGGCGCCGTGCGCGCGTGTGGACGGCACCGGCGGCGAGAACGCCGGCCTGCAGCTCCGCGATGGTCACCGGGCAGACGACGCTCTGATCGGGCAGCCGGCCGGCGTCGATCGGTCGATGGGATTCGAGCGCGATGAACACGCTCGTGTCCAGGAGGCCCTTCGCTGCGGGCGCCGTCAAAGGATCGGACCGAGATCGTCCGTCGTGTCGCTCGCGAGCACCGCGAGCTCCGCGCGGAGACCCGGATCAGCCTGGGCGACGCCGAGGCGCCGAACCAGCTCCGCGCGCTCGATCGGGCGGCGCCGCGCCGTCCGGACGGGGATCAGCTCCGCGACGGGACGGCCGCGAGACGTGATCGTGACGTGTTCCCCCGCCGCCACGCGGCGCAGGACATCGGCGGTGCGGTTGCGGAGGTCGCGAGCTGCGACGTCAGTCATGCGACAAACGTAGCACATGTGTAGCCGTAGGGCGCGTCAGGGAGCCACGCCGCCCGCTGCCGCCGGCTCGACCACGGTGCCGGCACGGCGCGGGTCCGGCTCCTGCCCGGCGGGACGGGTCAGGACCAGGACCGAGCAGCCGGCGTCCTCGACGACCGCGTCGGACGTGCTGCCCAGGAGCATCCGGCGAACCGGTCCGTACCCCCGTGATCCCAGGACGAGCAGGCCGACCTCCGCCGAGAGCTCACGCAGCCGGGGCGCCGGCTCGCCGCGACGCACGATCACCGTGCAGTCCTCGAGCGCCTCCAGGCGGACCTGCGCCTCCTTCACCCTGTCGTTGGCGAGGTCGTCGAGCTCGGCGAGATAGGCGTACGGCTCGCTCATCCACGGGCTCGGGAGCGGGGCGATCACGAGCATCACGTCGAGCTCGGCCTGGCTCCGGGAGGCGATGCTGCGCGCCGTCGCCAGGGCGCCCTCCCCGATGGCGTTCTCCTCGTAGCCGACGCCGACCTTCGTGATCGCCCGGCCGTCGGCCGCGTAGCCGCGCACCGCCACCGCCACCGCGCACGGGGCCGCGTGCAGGGCGGTGCGGACCTGGCTGGCGATGAGCGCATGCCCGCGGGCCTGGCGCCCCGGCGACCCGACGACGAGCAGATCGGCTTCGATCTCCTCCGCCATCTCGTGCAGGCCGGCCGCCGTGGAGGAGGCCGACCGGACGGCGGTCGAAGCTTCGACGTCGGAGGTGCGGAGCGCCGCCTGCAGGAGCTCGTGCCCGGCGGTCGCCGGGTGCGGATCTCCGGTGATCGCGGAGATCACGCCGGCGCCGTTCTCCCACACGTACCCGAGGACGAGTTCGGCGCCGGGCGCGGCGAGCTCGCGGGCGAGCGCGAGCGCGTCGCGGCCGCCGGGGCCGCCGTCGATGCCGATGAGGACCTTGGAGAACATCTTCACACCGTCGCGCCCGGAGGCGCGACAGTCATCAGGAGTCACCACGGATAGCACCTGCGGCCAATCCGCAGCCACGCAGCGTCGACCGGCCGCGGGGCACGCGCTCCTGCGGCTTTTCCGCAGTCGCCAGCGGCGTTGTCCCGGATGTGGGGGGAGCGCTGCGCAGGCAGGCTTCCCACCACCGTGACGTCGCCCGCCGCAGAGACGCTCATCGATCCCGGCCTCGATCCCGAGGAGGCCGTCCCCCGCCTGCTCGCCGATCTGCACACCCGGACCGCGGGACTGGACGAGCGCGAGGCCGCTCGTCGCCTGCTGCAGATCGGGCCGAACGAGATCCGCCGCGACGCCGGTGCGCCGTGGTGGCGCAGCCTCGTGGACCAGCTCATCCATCCTCTCGCCCTGCTGCTGTGGGTCGCCGCGGGGCTCTCGCTGGCCACCGGGGTCCTGTCGCTCGCCGTGGCGATCGTCGTCGTCATCATGCTCAACGCCGGCTTCGCCTTCGCCCAGGAGCGCCAGGCCGAGCACGCCACCGAGGCGCTCCGCGACCTGCTGCCGCCGCGCGCCCGCGTACGCCGGGGCGGCGCGCTCGTCGAGATCGACGCCACCTCCCTCGTCCCCGGCGACCTGCTCCTGCTCGCCGAGGGCGACCGGCTGTCGGCCGACGCGCGGGTCATCGCCGGCGCCGTCGAGGTCGACATGTCGCCGCTCAACGGCGAGTCGCAGCCCGTGACGCGCAGCACCGACCGCTCCCACCTCGCGGCGGCTCTGCTGGAGGCCGAGGATCTCGTCTTCGCCGGAACGCTGTGCACGGGCGGCGACGCGCAGGCCGTCGTGTACGGGACGGGCATGCACACGCAACTGGGGCGGATCGCCGCCCTGTCGCAGACCGTGGTCGACGAGACGTCGCCCCTGCAGCGTCAGGTCAACCGCGCCGCGCAGCTCATCGCGGCGGTCGCCGTCGCTCTCGGCGCCACGTTCTTCGTGGTCGGGCATCTGATCGCCGGGCTGAGCCTCTCCGACTCGGGGGTCTTCGCGATCGGGCTGCTGGTCGCCAACGTGCCCGAGGGGCTGCTCCCGACGATCACGCTCGCGCTGGCGGTCGGGGTACGCCGCATGGCCAAGCGCCGCGCGCTGGTCAAGAAGCTCACCGCGGTCGAGACGCTCGGCTCCACCGACGTCATCTGCACCGACAAGACCGGGACCCTGACCGAGGGCCGCATGACCGCGACGTCGCTCTGGCAGGACGGGACGACGACCGTGATCGCCGACGGAGCCCTGGCGGCGCGCGACACGATCTCCGAGCTCCTGACCGTCGCGGCGCTCTGCAACAACGCGACGCTGACGCGGACCGGCGACGGGGCGTGGTCGCGCAGCGGCGATCCGAGCGAGAGCGCCCTGCTGCTTGCCGCCGCGCAGCTCGGGGTCGACGTGCCGGCGCTCCAGGCGGGGCGTGACGCCCGACGGCGTCGGCTGTTCGCCTTCAACGCCCGCCTCAAGCGCATGGCGACCCTCGACGCAGAGCCCGGCGGCGAGCCGCGGATCAACGCCAAGGGAGCGCCGCTCGAGCTGCTCACGCGGTGCTCGACGCGGCGCGCCTCCGACGGACACGAACGCCCGCTCGGCGCGGACGACCGCGCGGTGATCCGCGCCGCGTTCGAGGGCTACGCGGCCGACGGCCTGCGCGTGCTCGGCTTCGCCACGCGCGCTGCCCCGGACGTCGGTGAGCAGCGGGCCGACGACCGCGCGACGGCCGAGGCCGGCCTGTGCTTCCTCGGGCTCGTCGCGATGCGCGATCCGTTGCGCGGTGAGGTCCCGGAGGCCGTCGCGGACTGCCGCCGGGCAGGGATCCGGATCATCGTCATCTCCGGTGACGACGGGCTGACCACGAGCGCCGTCGCGCGCGAGGCGGGCATCGTCGACGCGCACCCGCTCGTCGTCACGGGCCCCGAGCTCGACGCGCTGAGCGACAGCGCTCTCGATGCGCTCCTGCGCAGCTCCCCGCAGCTGATCGTCGCCCGCAGCTCGCCCGAGGCGAAGCTGCGCATCGTCGACGCGCTGCGCGCCGACGGCCACACGGTGGCGATGACCGGTGACGGCGTCAACGACGCGCCGGCGCTGCGCCGCGCGGACATCGGCGTTGCCATGGGCGCCTCGGGCACGGACGTCGCGCGCGAGGCCGCCAACATGGTGCTGCAGGACGACGACTTCGCCTCGATCGTCGCGGCCGTCAAGGAGGGGCGCACGGTCTACGACAACATCGGCAAGTTCGTGACCTACATCTTCGCGCACGCCACACCCGAGATGGTCCCGTTCCTGATCTACGCGCTCTCGGGCGGCAACGTCCCGCTTCCGCTGACGGCGTTGATGATCCTCGCCATCGACCTCGGGACGGAGACGCTGCCCGCCCTGGCCCTCGGTCGCGAGCCGGCCGAGCCGGGGCTCATGGACCGGCCGCCGCGCCCGCGCACGAAGGGCATCCTCACGGGCGCGATGCTGATGCGGGCGTGGCTGTGGCTCGGCCTGCTGGAGGCCGTCCTGGTCATGGGCGGGTTCCTCTTCGTGCTGCTGCGCGCCGGCTGGTCGCCCGGCGACGCCACCGGCACGGGAGCGCCGCTGCACGAGGCCTACACGGCGGCCACCACGATGACGTTCGCCGGCATCGTCGCCTGCCAGCTCGGAACGGTGTTCGCGGCCCGGACGAACCGGTCGTCGCTGCGCGAGATCGGGGTCTTCTCCAATCCGCTGCTGATCTGGGGAGTCGTCTTCGAGCTCGTGTTCGCCGCCGCGCTGATCTACCTGCCCCCGCTGCAGAGCCTCTTCGCCACGGCCGCGCTCGGGCTCCCCGAGCTCGCCCTCCTGGCGACGTTCCCCGTGGTCGTGTGGGGAAGCGACGAGCTCCGGCGCGCTTGGCTGCGACGCGACGACGCCGCGCCCGCCGCGAGGCGCTGAGCCCGTGAGCGCCGTCACGCTCGCCTACGACGGCTTCGCGCCCGACGCGGAGGGCGTCCGCGAGTCGCTCACCTCCACCGGCAACGGGTACTTCTGTACGCGCGGCGCGGCGGAGTGGGAGGACGCCGACGACCACCACTACCCCGGGACCTACTGCCACGGGGGCTACAGCCGCGAGACGACGATCATGGGCGGGCGGCCCGTCCTCAACGAGGATCTCGTCAACCTCCCGAACTGGCTGGTGCTCAAGCTGCGGCTCGAAGGCGACGACGCCGTGACCCTCGGCAACGTCGACGTGCTCGAGTACCGCCACGAGTACGACGCCCGCCTCGCGCTGGTGTCGCGCACCCTGCGCTTCCGCGACCGCGCCGGCCGCGAGACGACGCTGCACAGCCGCCGGTTCGTGAGCATGGCCCACATGCACCAGGCGGGGATCGAGTGGACGGTGACGCCTCAGAACTGGTCGGGCCGCCTGCAGGTCGTGTCCGCGCTGGACGGCCGGGTCACGAACCTGGGTGTCGCCCGGTATCGCGCGCTCGCGGGCCGTCACCTCGATCCCGTCTCCCCCCGGACGTTCGGGCTCGAGGTGATCGCGCTGGAGGCCAAGACGCGCCAGTCGGACATGCTGGTCGCCGAGGCGGCCCGCACGCGCATGTTCTGTGCCGGGGAGCTCCTCGCGCCGGAGCGGGAGCTGCACCAGATGGACGACTACATCCAGCAGGTCCTGAGCGTCGACGTCCGGGCCGGCGAGCCGGTGCGGGCCGAGAAGCTCGTCGCCTTCTACACCTCCCGCGACCGGGCGATCAGCGAGCCGCTCGGCAACGCCGGCCGGTCGGTCTCCCGCTACCCGGACTTCGCGGACGCCCTCGCCCACCACGAGATGGCCTGGGAGGAGATGTGGCGCCGATCGGACATCGTGGTCCCCGGTGACGCGCACGTGCAACGGCTCGTCCGCCTGCACGTCTCGCACGTCGCCCAGGTCTGCTCCGCGCACACCGTCGAGCACGACGCGGGCGTCCCCGCCCGGGGCCTCAACGGCGAGGCCTACCGCGGGCACGTGTTCTGGGACGAGCTGTTCGTCTTCGGGTTCTTGAACGTCCGGGTGCCGGCGGTCACGCGCGCCCTCCTCAGCTACCGCTACCGGCGGCTCGGCGAGGCGCGCGCCGCGGCGGCCGCGCACGGCCTCCGGGGCGCGATGTTCCCGTGGCAGAGCGGCTCGGACGGCTCGGAGGAGACCCAGGCGGTGCACCTCAACCCGCTGTCGGGCGCGTGGGAGCCCGACCTGTCGCGCAACCAGCGCCACGTCAACGTGGCGATCTTCGCGAACGTCTGGAACTACTACCAGGCGACCGGGGACCTCGACTTCCTCGGTGCGTACGGCGCGGAGATCATGCTCGAGATCATGCGCTTCTGGGCGTCGATCGCCCGCTTCGACCCCGAACGCGAGCGGTACGTCATTGAGGGGGTGATGGGCCCCGACGAGTTCCACGAGAAGTATCCCGGCGCGTGCCGCGTGCCCGGCGGGATCGACGACAACGCCTACACCAACGTCATGGTGGCCTGGGCGGCGCGGACGGCGTCCGCGCTCCTGGACGTGCTGCCCGCCGGCCGGCGGGAGCTCCTGCGCCGCCGGCTCGGCGTCGGCGACGCGGAACTCGCGACCTGGGAGGCGATGAGCCGGCGCATGTACGTCCCGTTCCACGCCGACGGGGTGATCAGCCAGTTCGAGGGCTACGACCAGCTCGAGGAGCTCGACTGGGACGCCTACCGCGCGAAGTACGCCAACGTGCAGCGGCTGGACCGCATCCTCAGGGCCGAGGGTGACGATCCCGATCGCTACCAGCTGACCAAGCAGGCGGACACGGTGATGCTCTTCTTCCTCTTCTCCGAGGAGGAGCTGGGAGCGCTGTTCGCCCGGCTGGGCTACGCGTACGGCCCGGAGACCGCGCGGCGGACGATCGACTACTACGACCGGCGGACCTCGCACGGGTCGACCCTCAGCCTCGTCGTCCACGCCGCGGTCCTCGCCGATCGGGACCCCGACGAGTCCTGGCGACGCTTCCTCGTTGCCTTGGGCAGCGACGTCGAGGACGTCCAGGGCGGGACGACCCGGGAGGGCATCCACCTCGGCGTGATGGCCGGGACGCTCGAGGTGATCCAGCGGCGCTACGCGGGCGTCGAGATCGGCGGGGAGGTGCTGCGCTTCGCGCCGTGCCTGCCCGCCGCGCTGGAGGGCCTGACGTTCGCGATGCGCTTCCGCGGGACGTCGATCCGCGTGAGCCTCGGGCAGGGGGAGTTGCGCGTCGAAGCCGACCTCGACGGCTCCGCGGAACCGATCCGGGTGGGCGTCGGGGAGGCCGTCGTGGAGCTTGGGCCGGGCGCCCGGCACACGTTCGCGCTCAGCGCCCGTCCCGCTCGGCGCGCTGCGCCGCTCGCTCGAGGAACGGCTCGATGAGGTCGAGCGGCAGCGGGAACACGATGGTCGAGTTCTGGTCGGCGCCGATCTCGAGCAGCGTCTGCAGGTAGCGCAGCTGGAGCGCGCTGGGTTCCCGGCTGATGATGGCCGCCGCCGCGGCGAGCTTCTCCGCGGCCTGGAACTCCCCCTCGGCGTTGATGATCTTCGCGCGGCGCTCGCGCTCGGCCTCCGCCTGGCGGGCCATCGCGCGCTGCATGGCCTCGGGGATCTCGACGTCCTTGATCTCGACGGTGGAGACCTTGATCCCCCACGGCTCGGTCTGCTCGTCGATGATCTTCTGCAGGTCGGCGTTGAGGCGGTCGCGCTCGGCGAGGAGCTGGTCGAAGTCCGAGCGGCCGAGCACGGAGCGCAGGGTGGTCTGCGCGATCTGGGAGGTGGCGGGCGCGAAGGCCTCGATCTTCGTGACCGCCGCGGCCGGGTCGACGACGCGGAAGTAGCAGACGGCCGCGACGCGGGCGGGCACGTTGTCGCGGGTGATGACCTCCTGGGGCGGGATCGTCAGGGTCACCGTGCGCAGGTCCACCCGCACCATCCGGTCGATGATCGGCAGCAACGTCAGCAGTCCGGGGCCCTTGGGCGGGAGCAGCCGCCCGAGCCGGAAGACCACGCCGCGCTCGTACTCGCGCACCACGCGGACGCTCGACGCGATCACGAGCGCCGCCAGCGCCAGCACCGCCACGCCCACCACGACGATCGTCACGCGTCGCTCCGCGTGCGGTTCTGCGAGCGCCAGCGGCTGGGCGCGCGGCGCCCGGCGGCGTCGGTCATCGGGATGCCCAGCCCGTGCGCCACGCTTGGCGCCGGGAAGTTCGCCGGGTGGGCGCGCAGATCGCGCAGGAGCCACCGGCCGATGGCGGCGGCGGCGGCGAGCAGTCCCAGGAGGAGGAGCGCCTCGGACGGCTCGTGATGGCGGATCAGGCCGACCGTCACCACGAGGATCGCGAGCGCGACCA
This sequence comes from Solirubrobacterales bacterium, assembly GCA_038321325.1. Lineage (GTDB taxonomy): Bacteria > Actinomycetota > Thermoleophilia > Solirubrobacterales > Solirubrobacteraceae > Paraconexibacter. The sequence continues at coordinate 26,487 of JBBQEV010000018.1, read as the reverse complement.
GCAGCACCGACAGGCCGCGGTGGAAGCGCCCGGCCTCGGAGTGCGGCCACGGGTCGAGCGGGCGCACGATCTCCCGCCCGGTGTCGGAGTCCGTGCAGGCGTCCTTGCGGGGGCAGCCGTTGCAGACGTGCGCCTTGGCCTTGTAGCGGACGAGGCGCCGCTCGGCGTCGAACTCGTGCGGCCAGAGGTGCTCGCCCTCGGGGCACTGCCAGTGGTCGTGCTGCGCGTCGTAGGCGAAGCCCGCGGTGCGGTAGCGCAGCGAGCGCCGGTGGGTGTGGGCCGAGAGCCATTCGATCAGCGCCGCGGCCAGCAGCAGGAACGCGCCGTAGCCGGCGGCGAGGACGACCTCCGTGCTCATGTGAGCTTCGCCGCCGCGGCCTCTTCCTCGTCCATCGACGGGAGATGCCCGGGCTCGATGATCTCGGTGAAGAGGATGTCGTCCGGCTCCTCCAGCGTGGTCCGCTTGACCGTGTGGCGGACGCCGAGGTAGGCGATGTAGAGCGTCGGGATCGCTCCGCCCGCGATGAACACGATGTCGCCGGGAAGCCGGAGCCACTCGATGAGCGCGTTCGTGTCGTTGGTGAGGAACTTGAGCTGGCGCGCCTCGAAGTAGCCCTTGTCGACCGATTCGTAGAGCTGCAGGATGCCGAGCGGGAGCAGCGTGGCGAAGCACATCCAGGCCAGGCCGATGTTGGTCGCCCAGAACGAGATCTTGGCCCACTTCTCGGGCCACCGGTCGGCGGGGATCAGGTAGCGCAGGCAGAACAGGGCCAATCCGAGCGCGAGCATCCCGTAGACGCCCATCATCGCCGCGTGGGCGTGGTTGGCGGTCAGCGCCGTGCCGATCTCGTAGTAGGAGACCACGGGCAGGTTGACCAGGAAGCCGAAGATCCCGGCGCCGAGGAAGTTCCAGAACCCGACCGCGACGAGGAACATCACCGCCCAGCGGTGCGGGAACGGCGTCTTGGACTGCGAGTGCTGCGCGGCGCCGAGCTGCAGGAAGCTCCACGCCTCGACGGTCAGGAACGTCAGCGGGAGGACCTCGACGGCCGAGAAGAACGCGCCGAGCGCCATGTGCTCCGCGGGTTCGCCCGAGAAGTACAGGTGGTGCATCGTCCCGATCACCCCGCCGGACGAGTAGAGGATGATGTCCAGGAGGATCACGGTCAGGGCGACCTTCTCGCGGATCACGCCGAGCAGCACGAACATGTAGGCGACCATCACCGTGGTGAAGAGCTCCAGGAAGTTCTCCACCCACAGGTGGACGACCATGAAGCGCCAGAACTCCGTGACCGTGAAGTGGTCGCCCGTCTGCGCGATCAGGCCGACCGCGTAGAAGGCAGGGATCGCGCAGGCGGCCAGGAAGAACAGCCACGGCATGTTCCCCGGGTGCTCGTTGGCCAGGCGTCGTCGCAGGACGCGCCAGAGCATGAACACCCACCCGAACAGCCCGACGGTCAGCAGCACCTGCCACAACCGAGCCAGGTCGAGGTACTCAAAGCCCTGCAGCCCGAACCAGTTCGACGCCCCGTCCTGGAGGATCCCGTGGATGCCGAGGAAGGAGCCGATCAGCGTCCCGGAGACCACGACCACGAGCGCCCCGAGCAGCGCGAAGGCCAGCTTGCCCTGGTGCTTGGGCTCGCGCCGGGCGATCATCGGCGCGAGGAAGATGCCGGCGGCGACGAACGACGTCGAGACCCAGAACAGCGCGAGCTGCACGTGCCAGGTGCGCATCAGGTTGTAGGGGAAGACCGCAGCGAGGTCGAACCCGAAGAAGCCGCCGAGCTCGGCCCGGTAGTGCTGCGAGGAGGCGCCGACGATCGTCTGGATCAGGAACAGCGCGGCCATCACGAAGAAGAACCATGCGCACGCGCGCTGGGCGGGGGTGAGGGCGACGTCCCCGGGCGTGCGGAACGAGAGCGTCGCCTGCTCCCGGCCGTGCCAGCCGAGGAAGCCCCAGCGCCCGAACGCGGCGAACAGCACGCCGATCCCGCCGAGCAGCGCGATCAGCGACAGCACGGAGTAGACGACCACGTTGGCGGTCGGCTTGTTCTCGACGCGCGGCTCGGGCGGCCAGTTGTTGGTGTAGCTGTAGCTCTTCCCCGGTCGCTCGGTCGAGCCCGCCCACGCCGTCCAGGCGAAGAACGCGGTGAGCCGGCGCAGCTCCTGGGGATCGTCGATCGCCTTCCTGCGCAGCCCGTTCTTGGTGGTCGGCTCGGAGAAGAAGCGCGAGTAGTGACCGACGAGCCGCTCGTAGGCCTGCGCCTGCGGGGCGGTCAGCGTCAGCGTGCCCGTCCGCTCGTCCAGGCGGTTGGTGCGGAAGTCCTCGATCGTCCGGCGGGCCGCGGAGTCCGAGCGCGAGCCGCCGTAGGAGCGCTTGACGAAGTCCGCTGAGCGGCGGAGGTAGTCCGCCGTGAAGTCCGGACCGAGATAGGCGCCGTGGCCGAACACCGAGCCGTACTCCATGAGCCCGTTGTGCAGGAAGACCTGCTGGCCCTGCGTGATGTCGCCGGCGGTGTAGAGCGTCCTTCCCTGCGGGTCGACCACGCGCTGCGGCGTGGGCGGCTTGGCCTGGTAGGTGCGGTAGGCGAGAAGCCCGAGGACGAAGAAGCCGAAGAGGATCACCAGCGCCGCGGCCTGGATCCAGCCCTTGGCCACGAGCAGCTCCCGCCTCCTGGGCTTCTGCACGCTGCTCCTCCTCGCTCGGGACTCGCCAGACGGCTGACCACGCCGCTGCTGCGCGGGTCACCATACCGGCCGGCCTTCGCGTGGTGCCGACCGCACACGCCGCCGCGCCCCGCGCGGGGTCGGTGGATCAGGCGGGCGGGATCTCCGCCCCGAGGGGCAGCTAGTACAGGTCGTCCGCCGCCACCTCCGGATCAGCCGGGGCGGGCAAGGGTTTGCCGAGGTCGAGGGTCTCCATCGGGTGACGACTCCATCACGCGACACCGGCCCGAGCGTCCGTAGCTTCCCGCACGACGGCGCGGCGCAGAACGGATGCCACGGAGCGGGCGCGACGCCACGCTGGTCGGATGACCATCACGGCCGCTGCTGCCCCGATCCAGCGTTTCGACCCCAGGTCACTCGCCGGGCTCGACGAGCCGGTCCGGCGCTACCTGACGCACGCGATCGCGGAGGGCAGCGAGATCCGCACGGGGGTGCGCTTGCGGATGGCCGGGCGCATCGATGTGGGCCGGTGGCTGTCGTTCACTGCCGAGCAGGAGATCACCGAGAGCGCGTTCTCGTGGCGGGCCCGTGCCGGGTGGGGCCCGTTCAAGGTCCTGCGTGTCGTCGACTCCTACGCCCCCGGCGTCGGCGGCACGGAGGGCAAGGTGCTGGGCCGGTGGCGCTTCATGCACGCAGACGGCGAGGACACCGCGCGGGCGGCCGCGGGGCGGGCCGTCGTCGAGCGCCTCTGGGTGCCGGGCACCTTCCTGCCCGGAGGTGACGCGGACTGGCGGGCCGGGGCCGACGACCGCATCGTCGCGCGCCTCGCCGCACCTCCCGAGCAGCCCGAGATCACGATGACCATCACCGCGACGGGCGCCGTGCGCGACGTCTGCGTCATGCGCTGGGGCAACGCCGGCCAGAAGCGCTTCGGGTACATCCCCTTCGGCGGGACCGTCCGCGCCGAGCGCCGCTTCGGCGACGTCGTGCTGCCCAGTGAGATCAGCGTCGGCTGGTGGTTCGGGACCCCGCGCTACCGGCCGTTCTTCGAGGCCACGATCCTCGCCGCGGAGCCCGGCGGGTGACGGGCGGTCCTTGCGCGAGATGAAGGCGAACGACGTGGTCCTCGACGGTTCGGCTTGGCGCGGGGAGGAGTGTCAGTTCACCGTGGGCGATTCGGTCGAGACCGCAGGCTTCCCGCATCGTCTCCACCACCTCCCCGGGTGCCGCGCTCCTGCGACGTCCTTAGACGGCTTGAGCCAGGCCAGCCCAGGCCGCCAGCTCGCCGTCTGCCAGCTCGTTCGCCGGGCTGCCGTCGTCGTTCGACACGTAGACGACCAGATCGTGCGGGGTCGCGTTGCCGTCATCGATGCTCGATACGACGGCTGCTTGAGCCGCAGCTTCGTCCTCGAACGTTCCGAGGACGTTCCACGAGAGTGCGCTGACGACTTCGTAGGACACAAGTGGATGGTACCCCCGCATGCAAGTTCTAGAGCTGCTTCAGCTATCGGCTAGTTCGAGCAGGTCATCAGGAAAGCCGAAGACCTCTAGATGAGTGGTCTTCGCGTTGTAGGTGCCGTAGAGCCCGAATCCGGACTTCAACGTGACCCCCGCGTTCCATGCGTCGTCTCCGCGTTTGTGCGCAGTAGCGACGAGACGGTCTGCCTTTGCGGGATCGAGAAAGAACGACACTCCGAAGAAGGCATACGCCTTGTAGTGCTTCGTCGGGTTGGGAAGCACGTCGAGCTCGTAGTGGGACTTGAAGTCGTCCTCCGTGGGAGGGTCGTTGCGCACCATTCGATAGGCGACCGTTCCGTTCGGGATCTTCTGGAGCAGAAGATCGTCTTGGGTCCGCTCGCCCGTCGAGCTGTTCTTCAGCGCCACGTGAAGGAACCTTACCGCTGGCGCCGTCAGGCTCGCCGGCCAGCTTCGAGACGTCAACTGCCCTGTCGTCGGGCACGACGGCGGCCGGCGGGTTACCTTCCGGCCCTACGCGCTGGGTTGAGCTCCGTGGCGATGCGAAGCAGGACGTCGTCAAGCGTCGAGACGCGCGCCGCCTTCGCCGTCGCCAAGAGGAAGACGGCCTCACCGCAGGTGGGTTGAGCACCCGAGCGTTCGGGTCGTTGCCGACAGCCCAGGCGGCCAGGTAGTCCGCTATCGCCGGCGGCGTGAAGAAGGCCCCGCGCCTTGCGCAGTTCGGGCAGATCGACCCAGGGGCTTCGTCGCCCGCGGCACGTACGGGTCAGGCCGACGACTCCGAGGTCAGACCGACCTCTTTGCGGGCGCCGCGACGGACGCGGTCACATCAGACCACCGTCCCCGGCGCCGCGAAGCTGGCAGCATCCGCGGCGGGCGCCGAGGCCAAGGCCAGGGCGGTCACGAGGAGCAGCGTGGGGGAGGTGATCGCGGGTTCTTGGTCTCACAGGTGGTCTTCGTGTCGCTGGGGTTGGGTTCGCGGCTTGCCCGGGACCGGTCAGCGCCGCGGCGCTACTGGTGGGTGAGCGCCTCCAGGACGTCGACCCGGCTGGCTTGGCGCGCCGGGAGGACGGCGGCGAGGACGCCGGCCAGTGCCCCGAGGACGAGCAGGACGGCGAGCGTCGCGTACGGCAGGGCGAGGACGAAGCCCTCGCTGCCTAGCGGTCTCGAGACGAGGACCCCGAAGAGGACGCCGATGGCGACCCCGAGCACGGCGCCCATGACAGCGGTGATCATCGCTTCGCCGCGCACGATCCGGCGGATCTGCCGTCGGGAGGCGCCGACCGCGCGCAGCAGCCCGAGCTCGCGCGTGCGCTCGTAGACCGAGAGCGCGAGGGTGTTGACGATCCCGAAGAGGGCGATGATCACCGACAGCGCCAGCAGCGCGTAGAACACGTAGAGGATCTGGTTGACCGAGCCGACCTGCGCGTCGATGAACTCCTCTCGGCTCTGCGGCTCCAGGGTCGGGAAGGAGCGCGCCAGCAGCCCGGTGAGCGCTTCGCGCACCTGCGGCTTCGACGCTCCCGGGGCCACCGCGACGAGCGCGGCGCCCACGGTGCGCGCCCCGAAGCGGTCGCGCAGCGTCCTGTCCGGCACGACGACGTCGCTGAGCAGCTTGCCGCGATCCTCGTAGGTCCCGCGGACGGTCAGCCGCACCGGCTCGCGCTCGAGGGTGCGCAGCGTGAAGCTCGAGCCGACGCCGCGGTGGTGATCCTGCGCCCAGCCCTTCTCGAGCATCGCGTCCTGCGGTCGCAGGGCTTGCAGCGCGTCGTCGGAGCCGTCGGCCCAGTCGATCCGGATGACCTTCGGCGCCTGCTGCGGGTCCAGGCCGGAGAGGCTGACCTTCTTGCCGGAGGCGAGGCGCCCCTCGCCGATGCGGAGATTGGTCGCGGCGGCGACGCCCGGAAGCCGTGCGGCGGCGGGCGCGACCGCCTCAGGCGTGAGCCCGGAGCGGTCGACGATCACGAAGTCCGCCACCACCGCCTTCTCGAAGGCCCCGGAGAACGAGGCCTTGAAGCCGTTGACGAAGATCGCCACGAACGCGACCAGCGCCACGCCGACCATCAGCGCCGAGGCCGTCCCCGCGGTGCGGCCGGGCGAGCGCACGGCGTTGCCGCGGGCGATCCGCGCCGCCACGCCGCCCGTGGCCACGAGCGGCCGCCCGATCGCGGCGGCCAGCGGGGCGACGAGCAGGGGCGAGAGCAGCCCGACCCCGACGAACACGAGCACCGCTCCGATCCCGAGCAGGGTGAGCGCCGACGAGGTCGCCAGGCCGCCGAGGAGCCCGACCAGCATGAGCGTCACGCCTAGCGCGGCCACCCCGCCCTGGAGGGCGAGCGTCCACCGGCGGCGGACCTTCGACGCGCGCGTCACGCCGTGGCGCATCGCCTCGACCGGCGAGACGCGCGTGGCCCGGAACGCGGGGATGAGCGTGGACAGCAAGGTCACGACCGTGCCGAGACCGACCGCGACCGCCACGGTGCGCACCGCGACCACGAGCGTCGAGGTCGGCAGGCCGAAGCCGACACTGCCGAGCAGGCCCGACAGCAGCGGCGCGAGCCCGATCCCGGCGAGCAGGCCGAGCACGGAGCCGACCAGGCCGATCGCGAGCGCTTCGAGCACGACCGCCCACAGCACCTGACGGCGTGAGGCGCCGATCGTGCGCAGCATCCCGAACTCCCGCGTGCGCTGGGCGACGGTGATGGTGAAGGTGTTGAAGATCACGAAGGAGCCGACCAGCAGCGCGACCAGCCCGAACACCAGCAGGCCGAGCCTCAGGTACTTCAGGACCTGAGAGAGGTCCTTCGACGTCTGCTCTGCGTCCTGGGCTCCGGTCCGCACGAGCACGCCCGTCCCGAGGGCGGCCGCCACGCGGCCCTGGAGCTCGGCCTGCGTCACGCCCGGCGCGGCCTGCACGTCGATCTCGGTGAGCCGCGCGGGCTGGTCGGCCAGGGCCTGCACGTCCGGGAGGGTCAGCACGGCGAACACCGCACCGCCGAGGGAGCTTGCTCCGGCGAAGGTCGTCAGGCCCACCAGACGGTAGGCGCGGACCTCCCGCGTCCCCTGCACCCGGATCCGGTCCCCGATCGCGAGCCCGGCGTCCTGCGCCGTCTGCTTGGAGATGGCGACCTCGCCGTCGGCGCGCGGTGCGCGGCCCGCGTACTCGAAGGGGTCGAAGCGCGCGTCCACGGCCGAGAAGGCGAGCGTCGGCGCGCCCTTGGTCGGGCCGACGCGCCGGCCGCGGTCGTCGACCATCGTCACCGACAGGCTCGAGAAGGCGCCGGCCGACGCGGCCACGCCGTCCACTCCACGCACCTGGTCGGCGACGCTGGCGGGGATGGTCGTCGCGGCGGCGGAGCTGCCGAACGTGCTGTCCTTGTTCCGCGAGACGACCTTGACGTCGACGTTCTCGCCCGAGGTCGCCACGAGCCGGTCGAAGGACACCGAGATCGTGTCGGTCAGGACGAAAGTCCCGGCGATGAGCGCGACGCCGAGCACGACGGCCAGGAGGGTGTACGCGGTCCGCGCCTTGCGCTCGAGCAGGCCGCGGAAGGCGAGGCGGTTCATGCTGCTCAGACCGTCTTCATGAGCTCGAGCACGGCTTCGGTGTCCCCGGCCTGCTCGTCGCGGACGATCCTCCCGTCGGCCATCACGACCAGCCGGTCGGCGTAGGCGGCGGCGTGGGCGTCGTGGGTGACCATCACGATGGTCTGCCCGAACTCGTCGGCCGCGCGGCGCAGGAGCACGAGCACCTCCGCGGACGCCTTGGAGTCGAGGTTGCCGGTCGGCTCGTCGGCGAAGACGACTGCCGGCTTATGGATCAGCGCCCGGGCCACCGCGACGCGCTGCTGCTGGCCGCCGGACAGCTCGGAGGGCCGGTGCGTCAGGCGATCACCGATCCCGACCGTCGTGACGAGCTGCTCGAACCACGCGCGGTCGGGCTCGTGCCCGGCGAGCGTGACCGGGAGCAGGATGTTCTCCTGCGCGTTCAGGACCGCGACGAGATTGAAGCCCTGGAAGATGAAGCCGAGCCGGTCGCGACGCAGCCGCGTGAGCTCGCCGTCATCGAGGCTGGAAAGGTTGGTCCCGTCGACGGCGACGGTGCCCGAGGTCGGCCGGTCGAGGCCCGCGAGCAGGTGCATCAGCGTCGACTTGCCCGAGCCGGAGGCCCCCATGATGGCGGTGAAGCCGCCGGTCGGGAAGTCGACCGAGACGTCGACGAGCGCGTCGACGGCCGCCTCGCCCTCCCCGAAGGTCCGGCTGAGGTGCACCGCGGAGACGATCAGCGGCGTCGGCGACATCTCAGGGCCGATCGCCGGCGCCGGCCGGCTCACGATCGGGCGCGGGGTGGGCGTGCGCGAGCACGTCGCGGCGCTCCCGGTAGTCCTCGGAGGAGAGCTCGCCGCTCGCGTAGCGCCGGTCGAGCACCTCGCTCGCGGAGGGTGGGGAACCGGTCGGGGCATCGTCGCGACGCGACGCGAAGGCCGCATAGACGATCCACGCGACCAGCCCCCAGAACACCACCATCGCGAGCCACATCCAACTCGTGTCATGCCACATACGCATCGCCGTCCTGGGTCGTGGGAGTCGTGGAAGCCATGCGCCGAGCCTGATGGACGAGCCTGCGCGCGCCATCCGTAGGCGGTGCGCCGTCGGCGCGGGAGCCCCCGCGACCCGATGCGTAGTTCCCCGCAGCAAGGGACTGCTGTGGTTGTGCATGCGGTCCGTCGTGGGGCATCCTTGGTGGCATGGGCGCAGAGGAGCTGGAGACCGCGCTGAACCGGGCGACGGGGGCCTCGGGCGCGAGTCGGATGTGGTTCACGAGCCGCGCCAAGCGCGCTCTGTTCTTCGATGCGACCGACGAGGCGCGCGCGCTGGGGTACGACTGTGTCGGTGGCGAACACATCTTGCTCGCGCTGCTCGGTGAATCGCAGGGGCAAGCCGCTCGTGTCCTGGATTCGTGCGGCGTCACCGTCGAGCGGGTCCGTGAGCGCGTGGGCCAGATGGGCGGTTCGGGCGTTGAGCCGTCCGGTCGGCTCGATCGCAACGCCGAGGCGATCGGCGTCGACGGTGCGGCGCAGACCGAAGCCGAGGCGCTCGGGCACGAGCAGGTCGGTACCGCGCACGTCCTGCTCGCGCTCCTGGGTTACCGCGATGGGGTCGCCCTCGGCGTCGTGCGGGATCTGGGGGGAGAGCCCCAGGCGATCCGCGGGCGGGTTCTCGCCGAGATCGAAGCGGGCCACGGCGACTACGAGGGCTTCTCGGTGGCCGCCCGGGAGGTCGTGGCGCTCGCGGAGCACGAGGCGCGCCGACTCGATCACGGGCAGGTCGGGACCGAGCATCTCCTGCTCGCGCTCCTGCGCGATCAGCACAGCGTCGCCTTCCGGGTGCTCGAGTCGCTCGGGATCACTTCCGGGGAGACGCGCGAGGCGGTGACCGGGACGACCGGCGGCGCCGACGGGGCGCCCAGTGGGCCGATCGCGCTCGCCGAGCACGCCCGGCAGGTGCTCGAGCTCGCAGGAGAAGAGGCGCGCTCGTCCGGCGGTCCGGTCAACCCGGAGCACGTGTTGCTCGGTCTGGCGCGGCGGGGCGAGGGGCTCGGCGCCCGCATCCTGTTCGCCCGGGCCGGCGGTCCGGATGCGATCCGCGTCGCGGTCGTTCGCGAGGTGTCGAGGGTGACCGGACAATCCGGCTCTGGGTTCTTCGAGCGCTTCACCGCACGCGCGGCCGAGGTCGTCGTTCTCGCCCAGGAGGAGGCGCGCGTCCTCGGGCATGGCCACATCGGGAGCGAGCACCTCCTGCTCGGCCTGCTGCGCGAGCAGGGGGACGCCGCCGGGGCGGGGCTCGACGCGCTCGGCCTCGCGGTCGACCGGGTGCGCCAGCAGGTCGCCGCAAGCGTCGGTCAGGCCGAGGAGACCTCCGCCTCGCTGCTTCCGTTCGCCGTGAGCGCTCGCAAAGTGTTCGAGCTCGCCTTGGATGATGCGCGCTGGCTCGAGCACGACGACGTCGGCACCGAGCACATCGCGCTCGGTCTCGCACGCGAGACGGAGCACGTGGGCGCCCGCCTCATGCAAGCGCTCGACATCCACCCCGACCTCCTTCGCGCGCAAGCCCTCCGGGCTCTCGGCGCGCATTGGGCAAGCGAGCTCCCCGCGGGGCAGGAGCAGCTCAGCCGCCAAGAGCAGCGGCTTCGCGGCGCGCAACGCCGCTACGACGAGGCCGACACGGACAAGGAGCGCGAGATGCGGGAGGCCTTCGTGGTCATCTCCCAGAGGCAGGTCGACCGCGCCCGCGGAGACGTGCTCCCTGAGCGATGCCGCGAAGCGCTCGGCGTGCTGGTGGACTACGCGACCGAGGAATGGCTCAACGCACAGCCCCCCGCCGAGGACTCCGACCGTCGCCAGTGGTACCGCCGACACTGCGCGACGAACATCGACGCCCAGTTGCTCGATGCGCTGTTCCACCCCGGCCTCGGACCCGAAGCCAACCCGATCAACGGACATCCCGGCGGCCCCGACGCGCCGAACCCCCGCAGGCGCGCCACGGGCTTCACGCTGTCTTGAATTGATGGGGCGCCCGGGGATTGGTCCGGGCGTGCATCACGCTGCCGCCTTTGCTCCTTTACGAGCATCAGCGAGGGTAAAGGAATGAGCGTGATCTCATCCAAGAACCAGCTGACGTTGCCGGTCGAAGCGATGCGGGCCGCCGGGTTCTCCTCCGGCGATGACGTTCAGGTCGTCAGCTCGGGTCCGGGGCGCATCGAGATCATCCAGACCGACGCCCTGGTCGCCAAGTACGCCGGCAGCCTGCCCGGTGTCTACCGCGAAAACTATCTCGAGGAGCTGCGCGGCGAATGGGAGTAGTCGTCTCGGACTCCGACGTCCTGATCGGGTTCATGAACCCCGACGACGCCCACCACGCCGACGCGATCGTCTGGATGCGCGACGCCACTCAGCCACAGACCGAGCGTTGGATCAGCGCGGTCAACTACTCCGAGCTGCTCATCGCGCCGCTGCGCGAGGGCAAGCAGGAGCAGATCAAGGCGGTGCTGACGAACTTCTCGATCACCGTCGCCACCGTCGATGTGGCGATGGCGGAGCGCGCGGCCGCCGTGCGGGCGAAGACGAAACCTCAGGCTCCCCGACGCCTACGCCCTGGCCACCGCGATCCTCCTCGAATCTCGCGGCCAGACCGATGTGCGCCTGGCGACCTTCGACAAGAAGGTCCTCAAGGCCCACGCCGATCTGCCTCCCAACTAGATCGCGGTGGCCTGGTTCGGGCAGGCCGCGGGCCCGGATGACGACCCATCGCGGGGCCGCCAGACTGCTCGTGGCGCGCGCAGCGTCGGTAGTTCTCCGCGCGCAACGTCCGCTCTGTACGGATGGCAGCGCGGCCGGCCGGTGGGACGCTCGGAAGATGCTCCTCTTTCTCCTCGGTGGGCTCGCGCTCGCCATCCTCATCGGTCTCTCGCTCTCGGTCCGCGTCCTCAAGCAGTACGAGCGCGGCGTGCAGTTCCGGCTCGGTCGCGTCAAGGACGGTGCGCGCGGCCCAGGGCTGATCTTCATCATCCCGCTGATCGATCGCGTGTACCGGGCCTCGCTGCGGATCGTGACGATGCCGATCCTGTCCCAGCGGGTCATCACCCGCGACAACGTGAGCATCGATGTCTCGGCGGTCGCCTACTACCGCGTCGACGACGCGATCCGCTCGGTCGTGGCGATCGAGAACGTGTCCGCCGCGATCAACCAGATCGCGCAGACCACGTTGCGGGCGGTCGTCGGGCGCCACACGCTCGACGAGACGCTGTCGGAGACCGACGTGATCAACAAGCACATCCGTGAGATCCTCGACGTCCAGACCGAGGAGTGGGGCGTGAAGGTCACCGTCGTCGAGCTCAAGGACATCCAGCTTCCCGAGAGCATGCAGCGCGCGATGGCGCGGCAGGCCGAGGCCGAGCGCGAGAAGCGCGCGAAGATCATCGCCGCCGAGGGCGAGGCGCTCGCCGCCGGTGAGCTCGGGCGCGCCTCCGACGTGATGATGGCCCACCCGCTCGCGCTGCAGCTGCGCAACCTGCAGACCATGGTCGAGATCGGCGTGGACAAGAACTCCACGATCGTGTTCCCGGCGCCGCTGATGAGCACGATCGGGGAGCTCGGGACCTTCCTCAGCCGCGAGGTCAAGGCCGCGGGCGCTCCGCTTCCCACCCCGCCACCCGCGTGCGACGGCGATCTCACACTCGAGCCGGCGACCAACGGCGTGGCGCCCGGGTGATGCGGCGGCGCTCCACCCCGGCGATCCCCCTCCGGGCCTGAAAAGAGCGCGGTTGCGCGTCCTCGTCGTCAACGCCGGATCGAGCAGCCTGAAGCTCAGCGTGCTCGACGGCGAGGAGCGCGTCGCCGAGCAGCAGCTGTCCGCCGCGCGCTCGGAGATCCCCGCGGACGAGGTCGTCCGTGCGGTGTCCCGCCTGGGAGGCGTCGACGCGGCCGGGCACCGCATCGTGCACGGGGGCGAGCGCTACCGCGAGCCCGTGCTCATCGACGCGGACGTGGTGCGCGGGCTGACCGAGCTCTCCGCGCTCGCCCCGCTGCACCAACCCAAGTCGCTCGCGGCGCTGGCGACCGTCAGCGGGGTGCTCGGCGACGTCCCGGCCGTCGCCTGCTTCGACACCGCCTTCCACGCAGACCTGCCGGCGGCGGCGCACACCTACGCGCTGCCGCTGGCGTGGCGCGAGCGCTGGGGCCTGCGCCGGTACGGCTTCCACGGGCTCGCCCACGCCTCCGCGGCGCGCGCCGCGGCCGAGCTGCTCGGCCGGCCGCTCGCCGGGCTGCGGCTCGTCACCTGCCACCTCGGCGGCGGCGCCTCGCTGGCCGCGGTGCACGGCGGGCGCTCCGTCGACACGACGATGGGGTTCACGCCGCTCGACGGGCTGGTCATGGCGACGCGGGCGGGCAGCGTCGACCCCGGGCTGCTGTTGTGGCTGCTGGAGCACACGGGGCTGCGCGAGCACGAGATGGCCGAAGCGCTCGAGCACGAGTCCGGGCTGCTGGCGCTCGCGGGCGACGCCGACATGCGCGCGGTCCTGCGCTCGGCCGACGAGGGGGACCCGCGGGCGACTCTGGCGCTCGCGGTCTACGGCCACCATCTGCGCGCGGGGATCGCCGCGATGGCCGCCGCGATGGACGGCCTCGACGCGCTCGTCTTCTGCGGTGGCGTCGGAGAGCACGCCGCGGCGGTCCGCGCGCAGGCGGCCGACGGCCTCGGTTTCCTCGGGGTCGCCGTCGACCCCCGCGGCAACGCCGACGGCGGCGGTGACCGCGACGTCAGCGGCGCCGGCGCCCGCGTGCGCACGCTCGTCGTCGCCGCCCGCGAGGACCTCGAGATCAGCCGACAGGTGCACCGGCTGCTCGAGCCCTGATCGCTGTCCAGCGCGCAGAGTCGCCGGCGATCAGGCGGTCGCGTGCGGGCCGCGGGTGCGGTGGAAGCGCGCGGCGCGGCGGTGGACGTGGCGGTGGTGGCGATCGTGCTCCGGGCGCGGGCGGTCGCCGAGCTGCGCCTCGTGGGCGTAGAAGCGGGCCTTGACGGCTTCGGCGAGCACGAGGTAGGCGACGATGAAGCCCAGCAGGATCAAGAAGAACGCGACCGGGAGCGGGGTGAACCCGAGGGCGGACGCGAGGGGGGTGAACGGGAGCACGGCGCCGATCGACGCGCAGACGAGCGGCAGGATGAGCATCGTCCGGCTCGGGGTGCTGCGGAAGAACGGCAGGCGCCGCGTCCGGATCACGAAGATGACCAGCGTCTGCGTCGCCAGCGACTCCACGAACCACCCCGTGCGGAACTCGCCCTGGCTGGCGTGGAGCACCTGGAGCATCACGAAGAACGTCGCGAAGTCGAAGACGGAGCTGACCGGGCCGAAGGTCATCATGAAGCGGCGGACGAAGGCGATGTCCCAGGCCGCGGGGCGGGCGAGCACCTCCTCGTCGACGCGGTCGCCGGGGATCGTGAGCTGGCCCACGTCGTAGAGCAGGTTGTTGAGCAGGATCTGCGACGGCAGCATGGGCAGGAACGAGAGGAAGAGCGAGGCGCCCGCCGCGCTTGCCATGTTGCCGAAGTTCGAAGAGGTCGCCATCAGCACGTACTTCATCGTGTTGGCGAAGATCCGCCGCCCCTCGGTCACCCCGGTGGCCAGCACGCCGAGGTCCTTGTCGAGCAGGACGATGTCGGCGGCGTCCTTGGCCACGTCGGTGGCGCTCTCCACCGAGATGCCCACGTCGGCGGCGTGCAGGGCGACCGCATCGTTGACGCCGTCGCCGAGGAACGCGACGTCCACGTGCCCGCGGCGCGCGACCTTGACGATGCGCGCCTTCTGCTCGGGGCCTACGCGCGAGAACACCGTCGTGCGCGGGAGCGCCGCGGCGAGCGCGTCGTCGTCGAGCCGCTCGAGCTCGCTGCCGGTCATCACTGCCGCGACGTGGACGCCCAGGTCGCGGCAGAGCTTCTCGGTGACCTTGCCGTTGTCGCCCGTGATGATCTTGACCTCCACCCCGAGGCGGTTCAGGCGCGCGATCGACGCGCCCGCGTCCGCCTTCGGCCGGTCGACGAAGGTCAAAAAGCCGGCCAGGCGCAGATCGCGCTCGTCGGCCGCGGTCGGGGGCGTCGCCGCGTCGACCGCGCGCGTCGCGATGGCGACCACGCGCGCCCCATCGCCGAAGAGGCGCTCCAGGACGCCGGCGCTCTCGGCCGGCACGTCGACGCACCGCGCGAGCACGGCCTCCGGGGAGCCCTTGGTGATCAGGAGGTGCCCGCCGCCCGGATCCTCCACTACGACGCTCACGAGCTGGCGGTCGTGGTCGAACGGCAGGATGCCGAGCCGGCGCTGCGTGGCCGACGCACGCAGCGCGCCGGCGGCGTCGGCCGCGTGCAGCGCCCGGTCGAGCGCGTTGCCGCCGGCGACGCCGCCCGCGCCCACCGTCGCCTCGTTGCACAGGAGCCCGAGCGCCAGCGGCGCCGTGGCCTCGTCGCCCGCCGCGTCGAGCGCGTGGGCGAACGTGATCGCCCCCTCGGTCAGCGTCCCGGTCTTGTCGGTGAACAGCAGCTGCATGTTGCCGAGGTCCTCGATGGTGACCAGCCGCTTGACGAGCACCCGCTCCCGGGCCAGGGCGCGCGACCCGCTCGACAGGCTCACGGAGACGATCGCCGGCAGGAGCTGCGGGGTGATGCCGATCGCGATCGCGAGGCTGAACAGCAGCGCGTCGATGAGCGGGCGCTCGAGCGCGACGTTGATGACGAAGATCGAGACGGTCAGCACCGCCGCCACCTTGACCAGCAGCGCCGAGAACGACCGCAGGCCGACCTGGAAGGCCGTGTCGGCGGAGCGCTCTCCGAGGGCCGCCGCGATCCCGCCGAACGCGGTCCGCGAGCCCGTCGCCACGACGACGCCGCGGCCCGAGCCCTGCTGCACGATCGTCCCCATGAACGCGCAGCTCGGCAGGTCGACCGATGAGTCGCTCTCGCCGGCGGGGGCGACGGACTTCGCGGCGGGCTGCGCCTCGCCGGTGAGCACCGACTCGTCGCACTCGAGGCCGTCCGCGGCGATCAGCCGCAGATCGGCGGGCACGACGTCGCCCACCCCGAGCCCGACGACGTCGCCCGGCACGAGGTCGGCGACGTCGACCCGCACGCCAGACCCGTCGCGCCAGGCCAGCGCCTCGTAGCGGATGTCCTCGTGCAGGGCGGCCAGCGCCTGCGCCGAGCGGAACTCGTTGAAGAAGCCGAGCCCGACGCTCAGCGCCACGATCGCCGCGATGATCGCGGCGTCCTTCGGGTCGCCGGTCAGCGCGGAGACCACCGCGGCCGACAGCAGGAGCAGGAGCAGCGGGTTGCGGAGCTGGCGGACGAGGATGTCCAGCGCCGTGGTCCGCCGCTGGTGGATGACGTTGGCCCCCACCGCCGCGAGCCGCGTGCCGGCCTCGGCCGCCGAGAGCCCCGCCTGGGCGCTTCCGAGCCGGTCGAGGGCCGCGGCGACCGGGCTGCGCGCCGCCTCGGCGAGCCGCCAGGGCGTGCCGGGACGGGCGTCGGGCGCCGGCGACGGCTGGTCGTGCTCCGTCGGGGACGATCGGGTGGAGAGCATCGCGTCAAGTCTCGCCCGGCTCTGGGCGGCTGCCATCCGCAGGATGACGTCGAGATCGCCGTGCTTTCTACGGACCCGGGGCGGCTGAGCGTCGATCGTCCGCGCCTGCCGGTGCGGCGACCGTCCGCCCGTCCGCCCCCTCCCCGGTCTGGCGGGCGAGCAAGGTGGCGCCCAGCGCCGCGACGGCGAGGCTGACGAGCGCGGCGGTGATGATCGCCGCACCCTGTGCGCTGGTGAGGACCCCCGCTTGGAGGCCGAGCGCGACGACGGCGGCCGGGACGCCGAGCTGCGCCGTCGCCACGTAGGCGGCCGGCGCGCGCTGGCCGCTCAGCCGGGCGGCGAGCAGGTGGACGGCGACGTTGAGCACGACCAGGGCGAGGGTCAGGCGCAGCAGCGACGGATGGTCGATCAGCGCACCGAGCTGCAGACGCGCGCCGAGGACGACGAAGAACAGCGGGACGAAGAACCCGTCGGCCAGGCCGCGGATCTCCCTGAACAGGCGCTTGGGGCCACCGAGGGCCGCCACGAGCAGACCGGTGCCGAACCCCGCGACGAGCACGCTGGTCCCGCTCTTCTCCGCGAGCCACGACAAGGTGAACAGGACCAGGAGGGACAGGCGCAGGTCGAGCGCCCACCGGCGACGCTTCGAACGCTTGCGCAGGCGACGCACCCAGCCCGCCGGGTAGAGCCGGCGGGAGCCGGCGTACACCGCGGCGGCACCGAGGGCCACCAGCGCGCCCCCGGCCGCCGCGTTCACCACCCGGTCCGGCCGGAGCACCAGCGGGATCGCGAGGATCGTGACGATGTCGGCGATCGTGACCTGCCCGATGACCTTCAGGGCCTCCGGGCCGGCCAGGCGCGCCTCGGTGAGCATCGGCACGACGACGGCAGCCGAGCCGGAGCCGAGGATGACGGCGTAGATCGCCGCGTCGCCGGTGCCGGCGAACCACGCGGCGACGATCCCGCCGAGCGGCGCGAGCACCAGGACGATGCCCGCGGCGACCGCGCCGCTGCGCATCGACGCGGGCAGCCGCGGGTCGCGCAACGGGATGTGCGCGCCGACGGTGAACATCAACATCACGAAGCCCACGTCGCTGAGGAACCGCACGGTCGGGTCTGTCGGGTCCACCGCATGCAGGCCGGTGCGCCCGAGGGCCACCCCGGCGAGGATCTCGCCGACCACGACCGGGGCGAAGACGCGGCGGCCGGCGCCGAGCAGCGGACCCGAAAGGCCGGCGAGCACGATCAACGCCAGCACCCCGAAGGTCATCGGCTCGGGCTAGGGACGGGCGGTGCGGGACGCTGCGGCGTCGACGTTCGCGTACATGACGCCACGCTAGGGACATCGCCCGCGGCGGGCATCCGGTGAAGTCCACGGTCGTCATCCGTAGTTGCTCCGCGTGTGCTCACCCCGATTCCGCTTGCCCTTCTCGGGACGCCGTGAAAGTGATCGCGAGCGTCGGGACGCGGGTCGCAGGGCGGTGACGACGACCCATGCACCAAGCTGTGGGTCATGACGCGTTGCGCGGACCTCCGACCCGATGCGTCACCCCGATCTCCCAGTGCCCCGAGGATCGGGCGCCGTGCCCGATAGGGATCGGTCCGGCGCCCGCGACCGGGCGGGCGACGAGCGTGACGAGGCCGGCGGCCAGAGGGACTTGGCGGGCGAGCGTCGCGACCTGGCGGGGGACGAGCGCGACGTCGCGGGTGGTCGTCGTGACGAGGCCGGCGATCGACGCGACCGGGCCGGCGGCCGGCGCGATGTCGCCGCCGGCGAGCGCGACGAGGGAGCGCAGCGGCGCGACACCGCCGGCGGTCGACGCGACGCCGCCGGGGAGCGGCGTGATGCGGCGGGCGAGCGGCGTGACCTCGCGGGAGACCGGCGTGACCAGGTCGGCGAGCGGCGTGACGGGGTCGCGCAGCAGCGCGACGCGGCGGCGGAGCGGCGCGACCGGGCCGCCGAGCACCGCGACCGCGTGGCCGAGCAGGCTGAGGGGGAGAGCGGCGCAGCCGCCTCCCCGGTCTCGCACCGCGGGGCCACGCTGGCGCGGAGGTACGCCGCCGAGGATCGCCGGCGCGCCTTCGAGGATCGCGGGGCGGGGGCCGGCGAGCGCGCGGAGGCCAACGCCGACCGTGATTTGGCGCAGGCCGACCGCGGCGCCGGCGCTCGGGAACGTGAGGAGGCCGAGCGTGACCGGGGCTCGGCGCTCGCCGACCGCGGCGCGGGCGCCGATGAGCGCGCGGAGGCCGAGCGCGACCGGGACACGGCGACGGCGGACCGCGACGCGGGCGCCGGGCAGCGCGCGGACGCCGAGCGCGACCGGGACACGGCGCTGGCCGACCGCGACGCGGGCGCCGGGGAGCGGGTGAGCGCCGAGCAGGACCGTGACACGGCACTCGCCGACCGTGGCGTGTCGGCGACCGACCGCGAGTCCTCATCCCACGATGCGCTGACGGGAACGTATCTCCGGGGCCCGGGATTGGTAGAGCTGGAGCGCGAGCTGGGCCGGGCCGCACGCTCGCAGCAGTCGCTGGTCCTGGCCTTCGTCGACGTCGATGGCCTCAAGGCCGTCAACGACGCGCGCGGGCACGCCGCCGGCGACCGGACGCTCGTCGTGGTCGCCGGCGCCCTCCGCGGGGTGCTCCGCTCCCACGACCTGGTCGTCCGCTACGGCGGCGACGAGTTCGTCTGCGCGCTGGCGGGCCTCGATCTGACGGCGGCGCAGCAGCGCCTCGCGCTCGTCGACGCCGCCCTCGAGGAAGGTCCCGAGACGGCCTCGGTGACCGTGGGGCTCGCCGAGCTGCGGGTGGGCGAGACGTCCGGCGATCTCCTCGCGCGCGCCGACGCCGAGCTCTACCTCCGGCGCCAGCGGCGGCGACGTGGGTAGCGGGGTGCGGCCGCAGCTCTACGGCACAAACGCTGTCACGGTGCGGGCCGACCGAGGCGGTGGCGGCGCGAGCGGCGCCGATCGCTACGTTCCCGCCGCGGGCCGGGACTGGCTGACCGGCGTCTACGACATCGGCGTCGTGCTCACCATGCGCGAGCCGCGCTGGCGGCGTACCGCCCCGACGCCCGCGTGATCGCCGTCGACGGCGACCACGCCGTGCTCGATCGTGCCCGCCGTAAGCCGGGCGCCGGCACCGTCGAGTGGACGCGGGGTCTGGCCGCCGAACTGCCCGTCGGCGACGGGTGCGTCGACCGGGTGATCTGCTCGCTGCTGCTGCACCACCTCACCACCGCCGGCAAGCTCGCCGCCCTGCGCGACGCGCGCCGCGCGCTGGCGCCCGGCGGCCGGCTGCACGTCGCAGACTGGGGCGCGCCGCCCGACCGGCCCGGTGGTCCGCCGTCGTCTCGGTGCCGTCGAGGAGCTGGAGGACCACCGGGCCGGTCGCCTGCCCGGTCTCATCGCGCAGGCCGGCTTCGCCGACGTCCGACTCACCCATCGACTGCGGACGGTCTGGGGCTCGCTCGAGCTGCTGACGGCAGAGCGCGGACGATGAGCGCGCGTCTGGTCTGATCAGGCTCTACGCGGTCGAGCGCGGAGTTCCTACGGTTGGCGATCCGGGAGCCCACTCGCTCTCATCCACCGACCTCGAAGCGCCGCCAAGCGCCTCAGACGGCGGGATCCGTGAAGTAGCCTCACGCGTATGAGCCCCACCGACCCGCCGAGGGTGTCGCGTGCCAAGACGAGCGACTACGCCGTCGTCATGAGCGTCTTCACCGGGGCCGTCGGGCTTCACGCAAGAGCCGCCGTGCGCCGCGGGCAGGCACCCACCGAAACTGCTCTCGACGCGGTTCTGCTCGCACTGGCCACCTTCGCGGTCGCCGACGCCATCGCGCACGAACGCATCGCACACCCGATCCGAGAACCCTTCGTGAGCGACACCGCCGACGATCATGGCGGGCAGCCCAAGGGCGCCGGCATGCGGTACGTCATCGGCGAACTGCTCACCTGCTCACGCTGCGTGGGCTCTTGGTCGGCGCTCGGGCTGGCGAGCCTGAGCGCCGCCTCGCCGCTGGCCGGTAAAGCCGTCATCGGCGTTTTTGCTGCCGCAGGGGCCAACGACCTGCTCCAAGCCGCCTTCAAGGCCACGACAACCGCCGCCGACCGCCTGGCTGACGCGGGCTAGCTCAGCCCGGAGGGATCAGGCCGGGGCCGGCGTCCGGCAGACCACGCTGCCGCTCAGGCGCAGCGCCAGGCCCGTGCCGAGCAGTCCGACGCTCAACACGCCGAGGATCGGCTGGAGCGGAGCCCAGTAGCTCACCGCGCCGCCGACGCCGATCAGCGCGACGATGAGCTTGTTGCAGATCGGGCAGCCGACCGCAAACGTCGAGAGCAGGGTGGCTCCTGCCGTCCTCGGCGAGCGGTCGGGGACCTCCCGCTCGGGGCCGGCGATACGCACGTAGGTGGCCGCGGTCAGGCCGACCAGCACCGCGGAGAGTGCCCAGACCGGGTAGTCCCACCAGGTCACGGTCGTCATGCGTGTGTAGAAGGACGTGGGCACGACGCCCGTCGGGACGCCGATGACCAACGCCGCCGCCATCGTCACCGACAGCGCGACGAGCCAGCGCCGGGCGGGCCACGCCCGTACGCCGGCCGCGCCCGTCCGCAGGCCCGCGAAGGCCCGGGGCGGCTGGGCGCTGGCAGCATCCATGATGCGCGCATCCTAACGCTCGCGGCGCGTCAGGGCGCGGGATCGCGCGTCGGTCACGCTCGCGTCCCCACGGCGCGGCGCAGGACGTACCCCACCGTGATCGTGAGCGCCACGGTCCAGCCGAGCGCGATCACCAGCGGCCCTGCGGCGCGGAAGCCGGACGAGAACGCGCCGTCGACCATCAATCGTCCGGGCCCATAGCCGGGAAGGAGCGTGGCCCACGAGCGCGGGGAGCCGTCGCCGAACATGGGGTTCTGGGCGATGCCGAGGTCCGTGAGCGCCGTGAAGAGCATCAGGTACGTGGCGGCGAGCTTGTCGAGAAGCGCTCCGGCGAGGGCGCCGAGCGCACCGTAGATCAGGCCCGTGAGCAGTGCGGCCGCGGCGAACGGGGGCCACGACGCCGGGCTGAAGCTCGCCGCGGTGACGAGCATCGCCACGGTCACCACGACGGCGATCACGGCGGCGAGGACGATGAAGCGGGCGATGACCGTCTCGATGGGGCGAAAGCCCGCGATCACGAGTCGCCGGTCGCCCTGAAGGGCGGCCTGCATGACGAACACGCCGCACAGCGCGGCGACGAAGGCGATCACGTCGCCGGCCATCACGGCGCCGTGAAGCTCTTTCAGGGTGACGGTCACGGCGAGATCGCCCGGGAGGCCGATCCGCCGCGGTGTGGCCAGCGTGGTGACGATGGAGAACGTGATGACGTAGGCGGGGACGACGACGAGCAGGACCGCCAGCAGCGGCCGGCGGCGCTGGTCGGTGAACGCCATCGCAGTAGCCGTGGCCGTGCGCCCGGCCATCGTCAGACCCTCGCCCGTGCGGTGAACCAGAACGCCGCGAGCGCGACGCCGAGGAAGCCGAGCGCCACGGCGGCGACTGCGATCCAGTCCCCGGCGGGAGACCCCTGGCCGCCACCGGCGGCGACGAGCAGATCAGCGGCCTTGCGGGTCGGGGTCAGCTTGGCCAGCAGCCCGTCGCCGCTGGTCATCGCCGGGCCGGTGAACACATCGGCGCTGAAGACGAGCACCACGAGCAGCGAGCCCTCCAGGGGACCGGAGACGAAGGCCCCGATCAGCGCGCCGATGCCGATGTAGATCATCGCGAAGGCGAGGATCGCCACCATCGCGTGAAGGGGATGCTCGATGCCGCTGCGCAACACCAAGGTCAAGAAGGCGACGGCGCTGACCACCACCGCGAGGCTCAGCGCCGCCACGATCCGGCCCAGCGCTACGCGGCCGGCGCCCAGGCCGGCGAGGGCCAGGCGGCGGTCGGCGCCGCGCGACGACACTACCTCGAAGAAGGCGAGCGCCCCGGACAGGAACGCGGCGGCCCACCCGGCGCTGATCGCGGTCGCCGCCTGCCCGGCGAGGCTTCCGCCCAGGGCGCTGGAGAACTCACCGAGCACGCTCGCGAAGATCAAGACGAAGAAGACGGGGATCGCGACCATCAGCACGAGCGTGAGCCGGGTCCGCAGATGCTCACGGACAAAGCTCGGCCCGAGAACCGTCAGGGCGCTCATTCCTCGACCGTTCTGCCTGCGCGCAGCGTGTAGATGCGATCGAGACGGTCGCGCTCGGACAGGAGGTGAGAGACGATCAGGATGCCCATCCCGGCGTCCCGGCGACGCTCGGACATCTCCCAGAAGCGCAGGTAGGTCTCCCAGTCGAAGCCCGAGTAGGGCTCGTCGAGCAGCAGCAGCTGCGGCCGGTGCATCAGCGCCAGGGCGAGGTTGAGCTTCTGGCGCGTGCCGCCGGAGAGTGCCTCGACCCGGTAGCCGCGGTAGCGCTCGAACTGCAGCTCCTCCAGCATCTCGCCCGCGGCCCGCCGCCGGGCGTCCTCGTCCATCCCGTACGCGCGGGCGAACAGCGCGAAGTGCTCATCGACGGTCAGCTTGTCCCACAGCATCGCCTGCTGCGGGCAGTAGCCCAAACGCTCGGGCTGCTCCACGCTGCCGCTGTCTCGATCCAGCAGCCCGACCACGATCTGCATTAGTGTGCTCTTGCCCGACCCGTTCTCACCGACCAGACCCACCAGCTCGCCGCGCCGCACCTCGAGCGTCGCGCCGCTGAGCACCTGCACCGAGCGGCGCAGGGGCCAGATACCGCGGTGAAAGGCCTTGCCGACGTCACTGACGCGCAGGACGGCGGTCCCCGCCCGGGGCGGCGCTTCCAGCGTGGCGTTCGCGGCGAGCATGAGGTCGATCGTGACGGGGACGCCTCGCCGCGGCATCCGGGATTCGCGCGGGCGTTGCTCCGTGGAAACCCGCACGCGAACGCCCCGCTCCTCGCAGATCCGTAGGAACCCGCACCCGCGGTGTGTGTTCCCACGGACGTGAGGCCGATCTCCGGCGCTTACCGTCGGAGCCACCCACAACCGAAAGCGAGGCTCCTCATGAAGTCGAGCCACATGCTGTTCTGTGCCGTGCTCCTCGTCGCCGGCGCGATCCTGCTCTGGAGCGGAGCGGGCTCCCTCGCCTTCCTGCTGCTCCTCTGCGGGGCGATGATGGGCGGGATGATGTGGATGATGATGCGTCCGGGCGGGCCCGATCGTGGCGCTCGCTGAGCGTCCGGCGTCGGTCGCCGGCGACCGCGAGGCGACCACGGTCCTCCACGTCGGCGGGCTGCTCTACGCGGGTGAGAAGGCGATCGTCGAGGGCGCCCTGACGCATCGGCCGGGCGTCGTCGCGGTCGACGCCAATCCGGTCGCGCAGACGGCGACGGTGACCTTCGATCGCAACCAGACCTCCGTCGAAGAGCTGCGGCGGTGGGTGGAAGAGTGGCGGCTACCACTGCGCCGGTCAGTCCGTGCCCGGGCACGTGTGCGACCCGCAAGCGCAGGAGGGATCTGAGCGCCCACACGACTTCGCGGCGTCGCAACGCGCCGAGGACGCCCACGGCCACGGGGACGGCGGGCACGCCGGCATGTCGATGGCGGCGATGGCGCGCGACATGCGCGACCGCTTCCTGGTCGCGCTCGTGTTCACGGTTCCCACGCTGCTGTGGTCGACGGTGGGCACGACGGTGCTCGGGAGCGAGATCGCCACGCCGTTCGGCGTCGACCGCGACGTCTGGCTGCTGATCCTGAGCCTGCCGATCGTGCTGTACGCCTCGTCGATCTTCTTCGTCGGCGCGCTGGCGGCGCTGCGGGCACGGACGCTGGACATGATGGTGCTCGTCGCCGTCGCCGTCGGCACGGCGTGGATCTACTCGCTCGCGGCGACGTTCCTGATCACCGGCGACGTCTTCTACGACGCGGCGGCGATGCTCGCGACGTTCGTGCTGCTCGGCCACTGGTTCGAGATGCGCGCGCGCGGCGGCGCCAACGACGCGATCCGCACCCTGCTCGACCTCGCTCCGCCGAAGGCGGTCGTGCTGCGCGACGGCGAGCCGGTCGAGGTGCCGACGTCCGAGGTGCTCGTCGGAGA
This sequence comes from Solirubrobacterales bacterium, assembly GCA_038321325.1. GTDB lineage: Bacteria > Actinomycetota > Thermoleophilia > Solirubrobacterales > Solirubrobacteraceae > Paraconexibacter. The sequence continues at coordinate 2,134 of JBBQEV010000018.1, read as the reverse complement.
TCTCCTGCTCGTCCGTCCCGGCTCCAAGCTCCCCGTCGACGCCGCCGTCGAGGAGGGGGAGAGCGACGTCGACGAGTCGACCGTCACGGGCGAGAGCCTGCCGGTCCACAAGGGCCCGGGAGACCAGCTCATCGGGGCGACGATCAACAAGAACGGCACGCTGCGCGCCCGGGCCACGGCGGTCGGAGCCGACACGGCCCTCGCGCAGATCGTCAAGCTCGTCCAGGAGGCCCAGAGCTCGAAGGCCCCCGGGCAGCGGCTGGCCGATCGCGCCGCCTTCTGGCTCGTGCTCGTCGCTCTCGCGGGCGGGATCGCGACCTTCGCCGTCTGGTACCTCGTCGTGGGCCGCGACCTCGAGACGGCGTTGCTGTTCGCGATCACGGTCGTCGTCGTCACCTGCCCCGACGCGCTCGGGCTGGCGACCCCCACGGCGATCATGGTCGGCACCGGGCTCGGCGCCGGGCGGGGCGTCCTGTTCAAGCACGCGCTGGCGCTGGAGCAGGCGGCCACGCTCGACACCGTCGTGCTCGACAAGACCGGCACGCTGACGCGCGGTGAGCCGGAGGTCGTCGCGATCGTCACGACCGACGGGGTCGCCGAGGACGACGTGCTGCGCCTCGTGGCGGCGGCCGAGCGCGAGAGCGAGCACCCGCTGGCCGAGGCGGTGGTCAACGCGGCCCAGGCGCGGTCGCTCGCCCTCCCGCAGCCCGAGTCGTTCGAGGCGGTCCCCGGGCACGGCGCGCTAGCGGTTGTCGAGGGACGGCGCCTCGTCGTCGGCAACCAGCGCCTGATGGAGCGTGAGGGGGTGCGTTTCGACGTTTTGGCCGCGCGCGCCGCCGAGCTGGCCGGCGAAGGGCGCACGACCGTGCTCGTCGCCCTCGACGGCGAGGCGGCGGCGGTGATCGCCGTCGCGGACGCCACGCGCGAGACGGCGGCGGAGGCCATCGCAGCGCTCAAGGCGCTCGGCGTGCGGCCGGTCATGCTCTCCGGCGACGGCCAGGCCACCGCGCAGCGCATCGCCACGGAGCTCGGGATCGACGAGGTCCTGGCCGAGGTGCTCCCGGCGGACAAGGCGGCCAAGGTCGCCGCGCTGCAAGCCGAGGGCCGCAAGGTGGCGATGGTCGGCGATGGCGTCAACGACGCGCCCGCACTCGCACAGGCCGACGTCGGGATCGCGATCGGCGCCGGCACCGACGTCGCCGTCGAGACCGCCGACGTCGTGCTGATGCGCTCCGATCCGCTCGACGTGGCGATCGCTATCGCGATCAGCCGCGGGACGGTGCGCAAGATGCACCAGAACCTCTGGTGGGCGGTCGGCTACAACTCGCTGGCCCTCCCGATCGCCGCCGGGGTCTTCGCGCCCCTCGGCCTCGTGCTCGCCCCGGAGGTCGCCGCCATCTCGATGGCGGGCTCCAGCATCATCGTGGCGGTCAACGCCGTCGCGCTCAAGCGCCTGCGGCTCCCGCGGGCGCAGACACCGGCCTGATCGACGGCGATGGCCGAGGCGGGCGTGCTGCTGCTCGCGGCCCTGGCCTCTCCGTAGTTCCCGCGCGAGCCAGGGCCGTTGCTACGGATGGCAGGCAGGGAGCACGCTGGGAGCCTGACGTCACCATCACCCGACGTAGGAGGCGCAGATGAAGGCTCTCGTGTACCACGGTCCCGGACAGCGCGGCTGGGACACCGTCGACGACCCGACGATCATCGACCCCACCGACATCGTCGTGCGGATCGACAGCTCGACGATCTGCGGCACCGACCTGCACATCCTCAAGGGCGACGTGCCGGAGACGACCCCGGGCACCGTGCTCGGCCACGAGGCGGTGGGCACGGTCGTCGAGCTCGGGGCGAGCGTCGGCACGGTCGCCGTCGACGACCGCGTGCTCCTGTCGTGCGTGAGCGCCTGCGGGCGCTGCCGCTATTGCAAGGAGGGCCGTTACGGGCAGTGCCTCGGCGGCGGCGGCTGGATCTTCGGGCACACGATCGACGGGCTGCAGGCCGAGTACGCCCGCGTCCCGTTCGCCGACACCTCGGTCTACAAGGTGCCGGACGAGCTGACCGACGAGCAGGTCCTCTTCCTCGCCGACATCCTCCCGACCAGCTACGAGGTCGGCGTGATCAACGGGATGGTCGCCCC
>JBBQEV010000017.1:0-54201 GCA_038321325.1 Solirubrobacterales bacterium | reverse complement strand
GTTGACCTCCGTCTGCCCCCCGGTGGTGGGATCGAGCACGGCGGTGTTGGTCCGCGACTCCTCGCCGATGCGCACGAAGTCGTTGAGGATCGACTCCTCGGTCAGGGCCTCGACGATCCGGGTCCCCGTCGCGCCGCCGGCGAGGCCGGTGGCCACCACCGGCTGACCGAGGCGCTTGATCGCGCGGGCCACGTTGACGCCCTTGCCGCCGGCCATGGTCGCCTGTTCGATCGATCGGTGACGGCGCCCGGCCCGGAAGTTCGGCACCTCGAGCGTCTTGTCGATCGCCGCGTTGAGCGTCACGGTGATGATCACGCCGCGCTCTCGATCCGCGCTCGCCGCCGGCGTCGCTCCTCGCGCCGTCGCTGCCGGCGGCGGCGGCGGGCGAGCCCGACGCCCAGACCCCCGAGGATCACCACGATGGGAAGGAGCGTAGCGGGCCAGCCCAGCAGGCGCCCGAGCGCGGACGCGCCGCCCGCCGCGGGGACGTCGCGCGCGGTCACGAGCGCCACCCGACCGGCCACGCGCCCGCCGGCCCGGAGGACGAGGGTTCCCACCCGCGCGCCGCGCGGGCGCGGGCCGCGCAGCTCCACGGGCAGCTCGACGACGCGGCGAACCGCGGCCGAGCGCGGGAGGACCCGCACGAGCGAGGAACGCGCGACCACCGCGACGCGGACGCCGGGGCGGTCGCGCACGCCTCGCCGCGCGAGCATCTGGCCGCGGCGCGCGAGGCGCATGGGCGCGTAGTGGGCGAACCCGAAGCGCAGCAGCGCGAGCGTGTCGGCGTCGCGCGCCGCCTCGCTCGGCGTCCCGAGCACCGCGCTCAGGAACGTGAGGCCGTGGCGCGTGCCCGACCCCACGAGCACGTAGCCCGCCGCCTGCGTGTGGCCCGTCTTGACGCCGTCGATCCAGGGGACCGAGCCCAGCAGGGTGTCGCGGTTGAAGACGGCGCGCGGGTGGTCGCCCGATGAGAGGGTGGTCCGGCGGAGGTTCACGGTCCGTGAGAAGAAGGGACGGCGCAGCGCGACGCGCGCGAGCCGCACGAGGTCGCTCGCCGAGGAGTAGTTGCCCGGCGCGTCCAGGCCGACGGGGTTCGTGTAGTGCGTACGGCGCAGGCCGAGCTCGCGCGCCCGGCGGTTCATGAGCCCGACGAAGGCGGCCCGCGACCCGCCGACCCCGGCGGCGAGCGTCGCCGCCGCGTCGTTCGCGCTGGGCAGCAGCAGGGCGCGCAGGAGGTCGCGAACGCGCATCCGCTCACCGGTGCGCAGGCCGAGCCGGGACTCGGCGGCGCTGCCCGAGTAGGGCGGTGCCCGGAAGACCGCGTCGAGCCGCGCGCGCTCGAAGGTCACGAGCGCGGTCATGAGCTTCGTTGTGCTCGCGATGGGCCGGCGCTCGTCGGCGCGGCGGGCGGCGACGACCTCGCCGGTGGAGGCCTCGACGAGGATCGCGGCGGGCGCTCCGACGCCACGCGGCGGCGGAACCGCCGCCCGGGCGGGCGCCGGCCCGAGCGCGAGGAGCGTGACGGCCGCGGCGAGGGCCGCGCCGGCCCAGCTCACGGCCTGAGCTTCAGGACCAGAGCGGCGTGCGGCGCCGGCGGGACGACGAGCGCGAGTGGCGCGAGGAGGCGTGCTGAACGGTGATGTCCCATTCCGGCCGATGATAGCCGCGGGCTGCTACCCGCCCGCAACCCTCCAGGTCGCCTCGCGGAGCGCCTCCGCCGCGGCCCGCGCCGCCCCCGCCGGGGCGCCGCCCCCCCGCTCGTGAGCCCCGGCGATCCCGCGGGAGACCGTCACCAGCGCGCTCGCCGGGCCGGGCGCCCAGGCCGGCGCGAGGTTCTCGACGCGTCCGCCCTGGGCCCCGACGCCGGGGAGCAGGAGCACGGCGTGGGGCATGAGCGCGCGCAGGCCGAACAACGCGGCCGGAGCCGTCGCGCCCACCACGGCGCCGACGTCGGCGAGCCCGGACGCCCCCAACCCGTCCCGGCCGGCCTTGGCGACGAGACCGGCCAGGCGCTCGCTTACGGTTCCCCCCGCGACGAGGGGCGCGTCCTGGACCTCGGCGGCCCCGGGGTTCGAGGTGCGCACGAGCACGAAGAGCCCGCCCCCCGCCCCGCGCGCGGCGGCCACGAGCGGCGCCAGCGCGTCGGCCCCCAGCAGCGGGTTGACGGTCAGCGCATCGGCTCCGAGGCTCGGCAGGATGCCGAAGGGCGTCTCCTGGCGGCCGAAGAACGCCTGCCCGTAGGCGGACGCGGAGACGTCGACGTCTCCGCGCTTCGCGTCGGCGATCACCAGGAGGCCGGCCGCGCGCGCGCGCTCGACCGTCGTGCCGAGCGCCGACCAACCCGCGGCCCCCAGGCGCTCGAAGCACGCCACCTGGAGCTTGACCGCGACGCATGCCTCGCCCGCTGCGTCGATGAGGAGGGCACAATGGGCCGCCACCGCGGCCGCGGCACGCTCGGCGGGGCTCGCGGCGTCGGTCCCGGCGTTGCCCTCCACCGCCTCCGGCCACAGCTGCGCCGGATGGGGGTCGAGGCCCAGGACGAGCTGGGAGCGGCGGGCGGCGACCCGGGCGGCGACCCGGTCACCGAACACCTCGACCCGGGCGGGCGCGGGCAACGCCGGCGGGCGCGAGACCCGCCGGCTACTTCTTGACGGCCTTCTTGAGCCCGGAGCCGGCCGTGAAGCGCGGGACGCGAGAGGCGGCGATCTGGATCTTCTCGCCGGTGCTCGGGTTGCGGCCCTCACGGGCGCCGCGCTCGGCGACGTGGAACTTTCCGAAGCCGGAGAAGGTCACCTCGCTGCCACGCTTGAGGGTCTCCTCGATCGTATCGATCACCGCGTCGACGGCATCGCCGGCGTCCTTCTTGCTGAGACTGGCGCGGTCGGCGACCTGGTCGACGAACTCGGACTTGGTCACTGGCTCCTCCTTCGAGAGTCGGGAATGGCGACGCTACCAGCGCCGACGGACGCGAGGGGTCGTTTCTTCCCCGCCCCACCGGGCTTCACGCCCGCGCCGCCGGCTCGCGCCGGGCGAAAGCCGCACGTTGCGGGCAGGGCCACGTGCCCGGCGGGGCTCACCGGGCGGCGGGGCTCACCGCCCGGCCCGGCGCGGCGCCGCGTCGAGCATCTCGCGCGCCGCCGCGAGCATCGCCGCGCCCTGCGCGCTCTCCGGGTCGACCGGCTGGCCCTGCCCACGCCGATCGTAGAGCCGGAGCTGCACCCGCCGCGCGGAGCGCCGGGCGAGGGCGTCGCCGACCCGGTCGACGCCCGCCCCCGTGCGCCGCAGCGGAGACGGCCGGCGCTTCATGCCGCCGCCGGCTCGAGGTCGAGCAGGACGCGTCCCACGTCGTAGCGCACGAGCGCCGCCAGGGCGAAGCGACCCGTCACGACGGCCAGGGAGAAGCGCTCCGAACGCGCCGCGAACACGGCTCCCCGCGGCGTCACCACCTCGGCCTGGTCGGCCCCCGCGGCGGCGAGCAGCGCCCGCGCGGACTCGGCGATCGCGGGGTCGCCCGCCAGGCGCTCACCGCCGGCGTCGAGCACGACCGCGGCGCGGATGTCGGTCGAGAGCTGGCCGAGATACTCGAGCGCAAGCTCCGGCGTGAGAGCAGCCACCATGGTCGAGCGCGAGAATACGGCGCTTGCGCCTGTCCCGCATCGCCTGGCTCGTCACCGTGGTGGCCTGTCTCCTCACGGCCCTCCTGCTCCTGCTCGCCGGCTATCAGGGGTACGCCGCCGTCGCCGTGGCCGTCGCGCTCTCGGCGGCGATCAACCTTCGTTGACCTCCGGAAGCTCGGTTCCGGGTCGCACCCGGTCCTCGGGCTCGAGGTGGATGAGGATGTCGACGCCGCCGAGGCGCCGCGCGATCGCGTCCTGCATCGCATGGGCGGTCGCGTGGGCGTCCTCGAGCGTCGTCCCGGAGCGGAACTGGACGTGGAGGTCGACGTAGCGGCGCGATCCCGCGCGGCGCGTGCGCAGCTGGTGGTAAGCGAGGACGCCGGCCCAGCCGAACGCCTCGACGGCGTCGCGGATCACCTCCTGCTCATGCTCGGGCAGCGCCTCGTCGACCAGCGCCCGGGAGGAGCGGGACAGGATGCGCACGCCGGAGACGACGATCGGCCCGGCGACGACGAGCGCCACGGCGGGGTCGAGCCAGCTCTCGCCCGTGGTCTGGACGAGGACGAGGCCGACGAGCACTCCGAACGAGGTGAGCGCGTCCGTGCGCAGGTGGGCGGCGTCGCCCTCGAGCGCCGGGGACTCGGTCTCCCGGGCCGACCGGGAGATGTAGGCCGAGACGGCCAGGTTCGCCACCCCCGAGAAGGCGACGACGCCGATGCCGAACCCCAGCGACCCGACCCGCCCGTGCCCGATCAGCCGCCGGACCGCCTCGTAGACGATGACCGCCGAGCCGACGAGGATGAGCATGCCCTCGATGGCAGCGGCCAGGTTCTCGATCTTCGCGTGCCCGTAGCGGTGGTCCGCGTCGGCGGGCTCGTCGGCCTTGCGGACCGAGACGTAGGCCACGACCGAGGCGATCAGGTCGATGCTCGAGTGGATCGCCTCGGTGAGGATCGCCACCGACCCCGTGATCGTCCCGGCGACGACCTTGAGGAGGATGAGCGAGGAGTTCGAGACGATCGAGACCGACGCGGCGCGGCGCTTGGCCGGGGGATCCTCGCCGGAGCCGAACGGGACGACCTGACGCGTCAGGGCGCCAGCCATGCCTCGAGCGCCCGGGCGGCGCGTCCCCGATGGCTGATCGCGTCCTTCTCGGCGGCGGCGAGCTCGGCCATGGTGCGCCGGGCCGAGGCGGCCCCGTCGCCGGGCAGGAACGCGGGGTCGTAGCCGAATCCGCCGTTCCCGCGGGGCTCGGCGGCCAGCGAGCCGGTGCAGAGACCTTCGAAGACGCGCTCCACTCCGCGCTCGGGATCGACGTAGGCGAGCGCGGCCACGTAGGCGAGCTCACTGCCGGCGGGCGCCTCGTCGAGCAGCTTGGCCAGGTTCTCCGCGTCGGAGGCGCCCTCGCCGGCGAAGCGGGCCGACCGGACGCCGGGCCGACCGCCGAGCGCCGCGGACTCGATCCCGGAGTCGTCGGCGATCGCCGGGCGCCCCGTCGCGCGCGCCGCCGCGCGCGCCTTGAGGAGGGCGTTGGCGGCGAAGGTCTCCCCGGTCTCCGGCGGAAGCTCGACCTCGCGGGGAAGCGGGACGAGCGTGATTCCGGGCAGCAGCCGGGCGAGCTCGCCGAGCTTGTGGGGGTTGCGGGTGGCGACGACGAGCGAGCCCACCAGCGGTTCGTCGGGATGGACCATTACGACGCGGACCGGGTCAGGCGGCCGTCCGCTCGCGGCCCCGCTGGACGGCGGCGTCCTGAGCGGTGCGCAGCGCGACGATGCCCCCCTCGGCGAGCACGAGCAGCTCGTCGAGATGCGCGCGGGAGAGGGGCGTGCGCTCGGCGGTGGCCTGGACCTCGACGAGCCCGCCGTCACCGGTCATGACGACGTTCGCGTCGACCTCGGCGGTGGAGTCCTCGGCGTAGTCGAGGTCGAGGAGCGGGACGCCCTCGACGATTCCGCACGAGACCGCGGCCACCGAGCCCGTGAGCGGCGCGCGCGCGAGCCGGCCCTCGGCCACGAGCCGCGCGCAGGCGAGCTCGAGCGCGACCTGCGCGCCCGTGATCGCCGCGCAGCGCGTCCCCCCGTCGGCCTCGAGCACGTCGCAGTCCAGCCACACGGTCCGCTCGCCGAGCGCCTCGAAGTCCACGACGCCCCTCACCGCGCGCCCGACGAGCCGCTGGATCTCCACCGTGCGCCCGTCGGGACGTCCCCTCGTCACGTCGCGCTGCTTGCGCTGTCCCGTCGAGGCGGGAAGCATCCCGTACTCCGCGGTGACCCACCCCCGGCCCTTCCCCTTCATCCAGCGCGGGACGCTCTCCTCGACCGACGCCGTGCATATGACGCGCGTCTCCCCCATCGCCATGAGCGCGGAGCCGGTGGCCGAGCGTACGAACCCGGGCTCGATCGCCACGGGCCGCAGCGCGTCGGGCGTTCGGCCGTAGCTCCGAGCGGCGCTCACGCCGGCACCCGCGCGCCGAGCTCCACATGCGCGACCGAGCCCAGGGGCATCTGGAGGAAGCGCGTCCCCAGGGCGCGGAACGCCTCGACGTCGCCCGTGCACAGGAAGGCGTAGTCCCCCTCCTCGAGCGCGGGGCGCTCGAGACCCCGAACCGCCAGGGCGTGCTCGACGCGGCGGGCCACGGCGGCGCCCGCGCTCACGAGGCGCACGTCGCGCCCGAGCATGCGCTGGAGCATCGGCGCCACCAGCGGATAGTGGGTGCAGCCAAGGATGACGGTGTCGACGCGCGCCGCGCGGAGCGGCGCGACGTAGCCGCGGACGGTGTCCACGACGCGCTCGTCGAAGGGGAAGCCACCCTGGATGATGGGCGCCAGGTCCGGGCAGGCGACGCTCAGGAGCTCCACGTGCGGGTCGGCCGCGTGAACCGCGCGCGGGTAGGCGCCGCTGGCCACGGTGGCCGGAGTGGCGAGCAGTCCGACACGCCCCGACCGGGTCTCCTCCACGGCGAGCTGGGACTCGGGCGCCACGACACCGACGACGTCCACGGGGTGCCCGGACCCGTCCACGTAGGCCTCCAGGTCGGGGAGCGCCGCCGCGGTGGCGGAGTTGCACGCGACGACGAGGAGCTTCGCGCCCCGGCCGAGCAGCTGGTCCGCGATCTCGAGGACGAAGGCACGCAGCTCGTCGGGGGTGCGCTCGCCGTAGGGAAACCGGGCGGTGTCGCCGAGGTAGAGGAAGTCCTCGTGCGGGAGGGAGACGAGCAGCTCATGGAGGACCGTCAGCCCGCCGACCCCGGAGTCGAAGACCGCGACGGGCAGGGCGCGGCGCGGGTCCGGGGCGGTGGTCACCGGGCGCATGGTCGCAGAGCGGGCCGCCAGCAGGCGGCCGGCGGGCGCGCGTCGACAGGTGGCCGCTAGTGTGGATCGCATGGCGCTCAAGGTCACCACCCACGGCGCGCACCTCGTCAAGCTCACGCGTCTCGGCGCGGTCAACGCGTACCTGGTGCGCGAGGACGACGGCCTCACGCTCGTCGACACGACGATCGCTCGCAGCGCGTCCGCCATCCTCTCCGCCGCACGCGACCTCGGCGCACCGATCGTGCGCATCCTCCTCACCCACGCGCACGGCGACCACGTCGGCTCCCTCGACGCGCTCCACGACGCGCTGCCCGGAGCCGAGGTCGGGATCAGCGTCCGCGATGCCCGCTTCCTGACGGGGGACAAGTCCCTGGACGGGGGCGAGCCCGGCAAGGCCCGGGGCGGCTATCCCAAGGTCGCCACGACGCCCGACCGCCGGCTCGAGCCGGGTGAGCGCGTCGGTTCGCTCGAGGTCGTCGCCTCGCCGGGCCATACGCCGGGGCACGTCGCCTTCCTCGACACGCGCGACCGCACGCTCATCGCAGGCGACGCCTACCAGACCCTGGGCGGGATCGCCGTCTCGGGCGTCGTCCGCCCGCTCTTCCCCTTCCCGGCACTGGCCACCTGGCACAAGCCCACGGCCGCGCAGAGCGGGCGGGCGCTGCACGCCCTGAGCCCGTCGCGCCTCGCGGTCGGCCACGGCGCCGTGCTCGAGGATCCGGGTGCCGAGATGGAGCGGGCGGTCGCGGCCGCGGGCTGAGAACGGCGGGCGCGCGCGGCGGGCGCCCCCTTTCCGCGATGGCGAGTGCTCGGCCGGCGTGGGATGATCCGCGCGTGTTCGGCCCCGCGAGTGCGCACCGTCCGTCCTCGTCAGCGAGTGACCGCCGCCGCGCCCGCCGCCGTCCTCTGGTTCGCCTGCCGGCCCTCGGCCTCCTGCTCGCGGCAATGCTCGTCGCCGTGTCCGCGGCTCCGGCCGGTGCCGCCCTCACCTCGCGCTCGCGAATCACCACCGCCGGTGTAGGGCCGATACGAATCGGCATGACCGCCGCGCAGGCCCGCCGGGCGGCCGGGCGCAGCATCCACGTCTTCTCAGGCGAGGTGAGCCCAGGGTGCCAGAGCGCGCAGCTGTCCCCGCGCCGCTACGGCGTCTCGCTCCTGCTCACGGACGGTCGCATCCGACGCATCTACGTCGACCGGCGCGGGATCGCCACCCGGAGCGGCGTGCGGGTCGGGGACGACGTGGCCCGGCTGCGGCGAGCCTACGGGAGTCGACTCGTGGTAGTGCGAGCGCCCTACTCGCGCACGGGCAGGATCTACGAGCTCCGCTTCGGTGCGCGCAAGCTCACCTTCCTCACCGAGCGCGGGCGCATCCTCGACATCAGCACGGGCCGCAAGCCCGAGATCGACTACGTGGAGGGCTGCGCCTGACCGTCCGCCCGTTTCGCGGCTACGCGTGACCAACCGCGAACCCGACGAACGCGACCGCGGCCCCGCCGAGCGTGACCTGGATGAGCGAGGAGTGCAGCGAGACGTTCTGGAAGCGCTTGCGCACCCAGGCGATGGTGAGCAGCTCGACGGCGACCACCGCGTAGGCCACGGGAAGCGCCTGGTGCACGTCCTGGATGAGGAAGGGCAGCGCGTGCAGGCTGCCGCCCACGAAGGTGGCCAGGCCGGTGATGAGCCCCCGCACGAGGGAGCTGCCCCGGCCGGTGAGCGCGCCGTCGTCGGACAGGCTCTCCGAGAGGCCCATGCTGATCGCCGCGCCGAGCGCCGAGGCGATGCCCACGAGCAGCGCCGCCCGGGAGCCGGCGAGGTAGGCGGAGGCGAAGATCGGCGCCAGGGTCGAGACCGTGCCGTCGATGAGGCCGACCAGCCCCGGCTGGATGACCTGCAGCAGGCGCGAGCGGTCGTCCGCCGACCGCCAGCGCTCGAGGAGGGCGGTGGCCTGCTCGGGCACGGGGCAAGTTATAGCAAATCAGTTAGAATAGGGTACCCTAACGCCCATGGCGACGCCATCCCCAGCCACTGATCCCGCGGCCGAGCTCTCCGCGACCCTGCGCGCACGCGGGCAGCGGGTGACGCCGCAGCGGCTGGTCATCCACGCCGCGCTCGGCGAGCTCGACCGCCACGTGACCGCCGAGGACGTGCTCGAGGCCGTGAGCGAGCGGCTGCCGCACGTGTCGGCACCAACGATCTACGCCACGCTCGAGCTCTTCGACGAGCTCGGGCTCGTCCGTCGCCTCGCGCGTCCCGGGGGGCCGACGCTCTACGAGCCGCGGAGCGAGCCGCACCAGCACGCGGTCTGCACGACGTGCGGCGGCGTCGAGGACCTCGCGACCCGAGTCGACGCCGGGCCCGCCCTGCGGGCGGCGCGCCGCACCGGCTTCGTTCCCCAGCGCGGGGAGCTGACGGTGACCGGGACGTGCGCGCGGTGCGCCGCGCGGCACCGCGGCCGGGCCTGAGACCACGACCGCCGCGCCGCGCGGCACCGCGGCCGGGCCTGAGGTCCCGACCGCAGCGCCGCCCGGAGCCACCTCAGTGCACGGACTCCATGGCGCTCTTGATCTGCTTGACGATCGCCTCCGCGATCCCCGTGGCACCGAAGCGGTGCCCGCGGGTGGCGGCGACGACGCCGGCCAGCACCGCGGCGACGAGCAGGATCAGGGCGACGTACTCGACCGTCCCCTGACCGCGCTCGCCGCGGCCGAGTCCGATCGCGTGGATCCGACCCATCAGCATGTAGACCATCTCGACCTCCGACGACGTGGTGGGCGCTTCGCTTCCCGCCACACGGCGGGAGCGTCGATCGGAGTCTCCGGCGAGGGGCGTGACGGAGCTAGCGTCGCTTCGTGTCGAAAGGGGCGCCGAGGCGACACGGGCCTCGCACGCCGCGAGTGCGTCGTAGGCTCACCGCCGCGTGCGCGCGCTGGTCGTCACGAACATGTACCCGTCGCCCGCGCGCCCGGCGCTCGGCTCCTTCGTGCGCGACCAGGTCGACGCGCTGCGCCGGCTCGACGGCGTCGAGGTCGAGCTCTTCGCCTTCGCGCCGGGCGGGCGGGCCTACGTGCGCGCCGCGCGGGCGCTCGCCCGCCGCTCGGGGCAGGAGCGCTTCGACGTGGTCCACGCACACTTCGGCCTGAGCGCGTGGCCGGCGCTCGCCGTGCGCGGTCCGCGCCATGTCGTGACGCTCCACGGAACCGACCTCGCCCACCCGCGCTCGGGACCGGTGACCCGCGCGGCCCTCCCGCTGGTCACCCTCCCCGCCACCGTCTCGGCCGCGCTCGGCCGCCGCCTGCCCGGCGCGGGCCGGCGCCGCCGGGTCGGGGTACTCCCGTGCGGCGTCGACCTCGAGCGCTTCCGCCCCATGTCGCGTGCCGACGCGCGCTGGCGCCTCGGGCTCGATCCCGACCGTCCCTACCTGCTCTTCCCCGCCGACCCCGCCCGCGCCGAGAAGCGCTGCGACCGGGCCCGCGCGGTGGCCGGGGAGACCGAGCTCCTCACGCTCGGATCGGTCGAGCCGGGCGCGGTGCCCCTGTGGGTCAACGCGGCCAACGCCGTGCTCATACCCTCCGAGCGCGAGGGGTTCGGGCTCGCCGCCCTCGAGGCGCTCGCCTGCGACGTCCCCGTCCTCAGCACGCCCGTGGGCATCGCGCCGGTCGCGCTCGCCGGCATCCCGGGAGCGCTCTGCGCGCCGTGGGAGCCGGAAGCCTGGCGTGCCGCGCTCGCGCCCCACGTCGCGGATCCGGACCCCCGCGTCCATGGGCGCGCGCGCGCCGCCCTCTTCTCGGCCGAGCGCATGGCCGAGCGAGTCGCCGTCGCGTGGGCGGCGCTCACCGCGGAGGCGCCGCGCGGCTAGCCGGCAGTTCTTGCCTCGGCCTCAGAGCGCCGGCAGCCCGGGCCACGACGCCGCGAGGCGCTCGCGCGCCTCGCGGGCGAGCGCAGCGACCGCGACGTCGCTCGCGGCGGGAGGCTCGGGCGCGCCGAGCACCTCGAGGGTCGCCGCGACCGATCGCGCCAGTGCGCCCGGCTCGTAGCCGCCCTCGAGCACCGCCCCGACGGGCACCCCACCGAGCTCCGCGCCCAGCCGGCGCACGGCGCCCGCCATCGTCGCGAACCCCTCCTCGGTCATCCGGCAGCCGGCGAGCGGGTCGGCGCGGTGGGCGTCGTACCCCGCCGAGAGCAGGATGAGCTGCGGCTCGTGGGCGAGCGCCAGGGGCACGACCACGTGCTGCACGAGCGAGACCCACGTCTCGTCGCCCGAGCCCGCCGGCACCGGCAGGTTCACCGTGAAGCCCTCCCCCGCTCCCTCGCCGATCTCGCTCGCGCCACCCGTCCCCGGATAGAGGGGCGACTGGTGGATCGAGACGAAGAGCACCGCCGGGTCCTCCTCGAACACGTTCTGGGTCCCGTTGCCGTGATGGACGTCCCAGTCGAGGATGACCACCCGCTCGACGGCCCCGGACGCGACGGCGTGACGGGCGGCGACGGCGACGTGGTCGAACACGCAGAAGCCCATGGCGCGCTTGGGCGTCGCGTGGTGGCCCGGCGGCCGGTGGGCGCTGAAGCCCGCCGGTGCCTCGCCGGCGAGCAGGAGGTCGACCATGGCCACCGTGCCACCGCTCCCGTGCAGTGCGGCCTCGAAGGAGCGCTCGCTCACCACGGTGTCCATGTCGATCGCCCCGCCGCCGCGGGCGCAGAGCGCCTCGACGGCCTCGACCTGCTCCCGCGGATGCACGCGCTCGAGCACGGGGCGCTCGACCGCCGGGGACTCGCAGCGCTCCCAGCCGAGCCAGTCCCGGCTCGCGAGCTCGCGCTCGATGGCCACGAGCCGCTCCGCGGCCTCGGGATGGGGGCCGGGGTCGTGCTCGAGCGAGGAGGGATGGCGGAAGAGGACGGGCGCCCCCATGGCGGTACCGTAGACCGGAGGCCCTCCGCCATGGCCAGTCCCCCCTCCCACGACGCCGACCTCGCCGTGGTCGGCGCCGGTGCGGCCGGTCTCTACGCGGCGCTCTGCGCGGCCGACGCGGGCGCACGCGTCGCGCTCGTGTCGGCCACCCCACTGGCCGAGTCCTCGAGCTACTGGGCGCAGGGCGGCCTGGCCGCGGCGCTGGCGGGCGACGACAGCCCGGACCGGCACCTGGCCGACACCATGCGGGCCGGCCGCGGCCTGGTGCGCCAGAGCGCGGCCCGCCGCCTCGTCGACGAGGCCCCGGCCATCGTCGCCGATTTGCAGGCGCGGGGGGTGCGCTTCGACGCGGACCGGCGCGGCCACCTCTCCCTCGGACTCGAGGGCGGGCACTCGGCGCGGCGGGTCGCCCACGCGGGCGGGAGCGCCACCGGGCGCCGGGTGACGCGAGCGCTCTCGGCCCTCGTCGCCGAGCACGCCGGGATCGCCGTTCACGAGGGAGCGCATGCCGACGCGCTCATTCGCTTCGAGGACCGCTGCACCGGGCTTCGCGCCGGCGGCCTCGCGCTCCGCGCCCGAGCCGTGATCCTGGCCACGGGAGGCGCCGCGGCGCTGTGGGCACGCACCACGAACCCCGCCGGCGCGGTCGGTGGTGGGATGCTGCTGGCACACGCCGCCGGAGCGGCGCTGGCGGACCTCGAGCTCGTCCAGTTCCATCCCACCGCCCTCGCCCTCCCCGGCCGGGGGGACGGCTTCCTCGTCACCGAAGCCGTCCGCGGCGAGGGCGCGCGCCTGCTCGACGCGGCCGGGGAGCGCTTCGTCGACGAGCTCGCGCCGCGCGACGAGGTCGCGCGGGCGATCGGGCAGCGGATCGCGCACGAAGGCTCGAGCGCCGTGTCTCTCGACATGCGGGAGGTCGAGCCGGCGCTCTTCCCGAACGTAGTCGAGGTCCTGCGTGAGGTCGGCATCGACCCGGTGCGCGACCTCGTCCCCGTCGCGCCTGCCGCGCACTACGTAATGGGCGGCATCGTCACCGACCGCGAGGGGCGCACGTCGGTCCCGGGTCTCTACGCGGTGGGCGAATGCGCGTGCACCGGGCTCCACGGCGCGAACCGGCTGGCCTCGAACTCGCTGAGCGAATGCTTCGTCTTCGGCCGACGCGCCGCGCTCGCCGCGCTCGACGAGCCGCCCTCGGCCCCGTCATCCTCGTGCGAGTGGCGCGCGGCGGCGGGAGCGGCGCCGACCCCGGCCATGCGCGCCGCCCTGTGGCGCCACGCCGGCCTCGAGCGCGAGGCCCGAGGCCTGCGCGCCCTTCTCGACGCTCCACATCCGTTGGCGCGGCTCGTCGCGCTGAGCGCGCTCGCTCGCGAGGAGAGCCGCGGCGCACATCAGCGCAGCGACTTCCCGGCGACGGATCCGGCGCTCGAGCACCGGCATGTCGTAGTCGCTCCCGGCGCGCCGCCGGCGATCGCCGAATGGCGCTGACCGCGGCTTGAGGCACTACGGGATCATGGGACCCTCGTCGCATCACACAGCGGCCAAGTGAGCGTTGCTCTACGAGCGCTGATGGCGCGGTGTCGCCGCGTTCGCGGTCAGCCGGCAGGAGCGACGGCGCATCCGCTCAGCGCCGCGGCGCGCCTCAGATCGCGATCCCAGCTTATGACCGTGGCGGCGGTGCCGAGAGCAAGCGCGCTGGCGAGGTGGACCGCGTCGTAGCCGCGCAGCCCGAGGTCCTCGGCGAGCTGTCCTGCTTGGCGTCCGAGCGGCGCGTCGATCCCAACCAGCAGCAGCTCGCTCTGTAGCGACTCGAACTCCTCTCGCGCCCGGCTGTGCCCTTCCGCGCTCAGCCGCCCCCGGCGGTGCGCTGCCGCTAGAGCCGCGCGCCCTTCCGGATAGGACAGGATGCTGGACGCCGCGCCGCGTCGCGTGTCCCACAAGGCGGCGACCAGCTCAGAGCCCTCCTCGACGATTACGAGCTTGATGAGCGCCGAGGTGTCGAAGTAGAGGATCAGCGGCGCTGCTCGGCGACGAGGTCAGAGACCGAGCCGCTTGCCCTCACGCGCTCCCTCAACGTCCGACGCGGTCGGGTCGGCGGCGTGACGAGACCGCGTCGCACGAGATCCTCCAGGGGATCCTCGCCATCGTGCGCAGACAGCCGGGCGATCGGCCGGCCGCGCCGTGTGACAACGACCTCGGCCCCCCGCTCGACACGCTCGAGATGCTCGCTCAAGCGATCGTGAAGCTCCCGGACCCCCACCTCGTAACCGCGAGTATGTAGCGTCATACCGTCGAACGTAGCAGCTACATCGCTCTTCCGCAGGCGCTCGGCCTCCGAGAGCGTGAGTCGTCGGCGGTGGCGCCCGCGGGCGCGTCCCGGGCAGAGCGAGCGTCGGCACGCTCCATCGCTCACGATCGACCATCGTCCGGCGCAGCGGGCCGGGATCCGACCGCAGCTCGACGTGCATCCTGATCGGGCTAGCGCCTTAACCCGTAGTTAACAGACGGTGTGTTCTGGACTTCGCAGAGCGCGAAGAGACTCACGCGCGCCCGGGAGACCACGAGTGACGAGCACACGGACGGATCAGGAGCCGCATGTACCGCTTTAGCCGGGCCATCTACCGGGAGCTCGCCGACGCCATCGTCGAGGACCGCGCGGGATCGGAGCCGGGTGCCAACCACGCGCGTGTCCTGCACGCCTGCGAGGCGGCCGTCGAGCGGCTCGCCACCGACCGCCACTACTTCGCCCATCCCGCGCGCACGCTGTTCGCCGACATCCGCGTCTTCTTCCCCATGTCGACCCAGCACCGCGTCCTGCAGGTCGTCCAGCGCTACGTCGCCTTCGCGGACGAGTTCCTCCGGCGCCACCCGACCAACGGATACGACCTCGACGGGAACCCCCTCCAGTGCCGCGCGACGACCCGCAAGGGCACGCCGTGTCAGCGGATGCCGCTGCCCCACAACGGCTACTGCCCGTCGCATCAGCACCTGGCCGAGACGGAAGAGGTGCTGCCGCCGCTGGCGGCGTGAGGCCTTCGGTCTCTATCGCCTATCCTGACCCGGAGGGTCGGGCGGCGGTCCATGGGTTGATCAGGTCGACCTGGGTGTCTCGGAAGTCCTCAACGTTGCGTGTGGCCAGCGTCGCGGCGCAAGTACGGCAGATGGACGCGATCTGCGCATCGAATCCGTCGATCGGGATCCCGATGCTCTCTCGACGGGACACGATCCCGGCGTAGTGCGCCGCGGCGGCGGCATCGAACGGCAGGATCTGGTGCGCGAACGCGGCGAAGAGATCCTCCGCGGTGGTCCTCACGAGCTCTTTGCGACGCCCATCAGGGAGTCGCTCTATGCCGTAGCGGATCTCGGAGAGCGTTATCGACGTCGTAAACAGCTCTCGGCCGTCGCGAGCACGCACCCAGTCGCGCACCGCCAACGCGGGAGACGGCTGCATGAGCTCGGAGGCCACGTTGGTGTCGACGATGATCACGAACTGAGATCGGCGGCCCTCACCGGCGTTCGTCGCGGCGGGAGGTCGAGCTCGGTTCCGCCGATCTCACCAAAGCGATCGAGCATCGACTGAAACAGGCCGTCGGAGGTCTCGGGGTCGCTGACGGCGTCCGCCAGGATCGCGCGAACCTCGGACTCCATGGACCGACCGTGGCTGGCCGCTCTGGTGCGCAGCCGCGCTTTCACGTCATCGTCCAGATTTCGGATGCTCAGCGCGCCCATCTCGATCCGTCCTAGATGCTATCAACGCTAGCATGGGCACGGCCCGGGAGCGACGCACACGGCGTCGGGCTACGTCGCCCGCCCGCCGGTGGGGCGACGGTGCGGCCACCCGCCGCACCGGGGAGAACGCCTCCCTGTGTCGGTCTCTACCCTCCCGCCCATGCTCCTCGGCGTCGACGTCGGCGGCACCTTCACCGACGCCGTCCTCGCCCTCGACGGCCGCCTGGTCACCGCGAAGGCCCCGAGCACGCCGCTCGACCAGTCCGAGGGCGTCATGAACGCGGTGCGCGCCGCGCTCGAGCGGGCCGGGCGTGTGGGCGGCGAGGTCGAGCGCTTCGCGCACGGGATGACGGTGGCCACGAACGCGCTCCTCGAGGGGCGCGGCGCGCGGACCGCGCTCGTGGCCACCGAGGGCTTCGAGGACGTGGTCGCGCTCGGCCGCCAGGCGCGTGCCGACCTCTACCGGCTCTGTGCCGCCCACCCCGCCCCGCTCGTCCCGGACGAGCTGCGCTTCGGAGCGCCCGAGCGCATGACCCCCGACGGGCCGCTCCGGCCCCTCGAGGACGACGCCGCGCGCGCCCTGTGCGAACGCGTGGCGCAGGCCGCGCCCGAGGCCGTGGCGGTCCTCTCGCTCCACGCCTACCGCCACCCCGAGCACGAGCGTCGCCTCGGCGAGCTGCTGCGCGAGGCGCTGCCGGAGGTCCACGTCTCGCTCTCGCACGAGGTGACGGGCACCTTCCGCGAGTACGAGCGCGCGGCCTCGACCGAGGTCGACGCCGCCCTCTCGCCGCTGCTCGCCGGCTACCTGCGCCGCCTAGTGGAGCGAGCCCGCGACGCCGACCTGCCCGAGCCCTCGATCATGCAGTCCAACGGCGGGCTCATCGACGTCGAGTCGGCCGCCGGGCACGCCGCGTGGACGGTGCTCTCGGGGCCCGCCGCCGGCGCGGCCGGAGCGGCCTATGCGGCCACCGCCGCCGGGGTGCAGGACGCGCTGTGCTTCGACATGGGCGGCACGTCGTGCGACGTCTGCGTCGTGGAGAGCGGGCGCGTGCGGGAGACCGTCGGGCGCGAGGTCGGCGGGCGGCCGCTCGCCCTCCCCATGCTCGACGTCCACACCGTCGGCGCCGGCGGCGGCTCCATCGCCTGGCGCGACCCGGGCGGCGCCCTGCGGGTCGGTCCGCGCTCGGCGGGCGCCGACCCGGGCCCGGCGTGCTACGGACGCGGCGGGGAGGAGCCCACGGTCACCGACGCGAACCTCGTCCTGGGCTACCTCGACGCCGCCGCGCCGCTGGCCGGAGGCGTCGCGCTCGAGCTCGACGCGGCCGAGCGGGCCGTCGACCAGCTCGCGCGCGCGCTCGAGCTCGAGCCCGTCGCCTGCGCCGAGGGCATCGTGCGCGTGGCGAACGCGGAGATGGTCCGTGCCCTGCGGGTCATGACCGTCGAGCGCGGCGTCGACCCGCGCGGCTACGCGCTGCTCGCCTTCGGTGGCGCCGGGCCGCTCCACGCCGCGCAGATCGCCGCCGAGCTCTCGATGGACCGCGTGGTGTGCCCCCGCGCCTCGGGCGTCCTGGCCGCGCTCGGCCTCGTCGTCTCCCCGCGCCGGCGCGACGCGCAGCGCAGCGTGCTGCGCACCGGTGAGGAGCTGAGCGCGGAGGCGATCGAGGCCGACGTCGAGGCGCTGACGGAGGCCGCCCACGCCGCCCTCGGCGAGCCCGACGCGGAGGACCGGGTGGAGTACGACGTGCGCTACCGCGGGCAGGCATTCGAGCTCACCGTCCGCGCCCGGCCGACGCCGGATGCCCTGCGGGCGGCATTCGAGGCCGAGCACGAGGAGCGCTACGGCTACCGCGACCCCGAGCAGGACATCGAGCTCGTCACCGTCCGCGTGACCGCGACGCGACCCGGGCCCGACGTCGAGCTCGCCGACGCGGAGCACCGGGAGGAGGCCGAGCGCCGCGCGCGCACCGCCGTCTTCGACGGCGAGGAGCACGAGGCGACGGTCCTGACCGGCGCCCCCGCAGCCGGGCTCGCCCTGACCGGGCCGGCGATCTTCGAGCTGGCCGAGGCCACGGTCGTCGTGCCGCCGGGCTGGCGCGCCGAGGTCGACGGCAGCGGAGCCGTGCAGCTGACGCGCACGCAGGATGGCGCGGCGTGACGCGGCTCGACCCCATCGAGCTCCAGGTCGTCACCGGCGCGCTGCGCGCCGCGTGCGAGCAGATGGGCGCGGTCCTCATCCGCTCCGCACACTCGGCGAACATCAAGGAGCGCCGCGACGCCTCCACCGCGCTCTTCGACGTCGCGGGCGAGATGGTGATGCAGGCCGAGCACATCCCCGTCCACCTGGGCGCGATGCCGGCCGCGGTCGCCGCCGTGCGCGACGAGGACCACGCCCCCGACCGCTCCTGGATCCTCAACGACCCCTACCGCGGCGGCACGCACCTGCCGGACATCACGGTGATCACGCCCGTCTTCGCCGGCGTGGAGCTCCTCGGGTTCGCCGCCAGCCGGGCCCACCACGCCGACGTGGGCGGTCCGACGCCCGGGTCCATGCCCGCCGACTCCACCTCGCTCGGGGAGGAGGGCGTGGTCATCTCGCCCCAGGTCCTGGACGACCGCGCCCTCGAGTGCCTGACGCGCGAGATGCGCCAGCCGACGCAGCGGCGCGCCGACCTGCGCGCCCAGCTCGCGGCCAACCGGACGGGCGCGCGGCGGCTCGTCGAGCTCGCCGAGCGCAACGGGGTCGAGCACCTGCGCGACGCCACCGCGGAGGTGCTCGACTACGCCGAGCGCCGGACGCGCGCGCGTCTCGGCGAGGAGCCCGACGGGACGCGCGAGGCCCACGACGTGCTCGAGGCCGCCGGGGGCGACCTCGAGCTCCGCCTCGCCGCCACCATCGAGGGCGACCGGCTGGTGCTCGACTTCTCGGGCAGCGCCGACCAGGATCCCGGCAACCTGAACTGCCCCCTCGCCGTGACGCGCTCGGCCTGCTACTTCGCGGTGCGCGTCCTCACCGACCCCGACATCCCGCCCTCGGCGGGCGCCTACCGGCCGATCGAGGTGCGCGTGCCCGAGGGGACCCTCCTCAACGCCCAGGCGCCCGCCGCGGTGGTGGGCGGCAACGTCGAGACGTCCTCCCGCGTCGCCGACCTCGTCCTCGCCGCGTTCGGACGCGCCCTCGGCCAGGGCACCATGAACAACGTCACGCTCGGCGCCGAGGACTTCACCTACTACGAGACGCTCGGCGGCGGCCAGGGCGCGTGCGCGGACGCCGACGGGCCGAGCGGCGTCCACGTGGCCATGAGCAACACGCTCAACACGCCGGCGGAGGCGCTCGAGCTCGAGTTCCCGCTGCGCGTGAGGACCTACGCGCTGCGCCGCGGCTCAGGGGGTGAGGGCCGGCACCGGGGCGGCGACGGCGTGGTCCGCGAGCTCGAGGCCCTCGCCCCCATGTCCTACTCGCTCATCACCGAGCGCCGCCGTCACGCTCCGCGGGGCGCGGAGGGCGGCGGGGCCGGCGCGCCGGGACGCAACCTCCTCGACGGCGCGGAGCTCCCCGCCAAGGCGAGCGGCCGGCTCGAGCCCGGCCAACGCCTGCGCATCGAGACGCCGGGCGGGGGCGGGCATGGCTGACGAGCGACGGGGTCGGCGGCCCAGCGGCGCTAACCTAACGCTCGACGGTGACCGCGTGCCGGTAGGCCGCCCGGCGCCCGCGAGGCTCGCGCGTTACGAGCACGACCTGCGCGCGAACGGTTCCGCGCGAGATCACCTCGGCCCGGCCCGCCGCGTTCAGGGGAATCTCCCGCTCGGCGGTTCCGCTGTGCAGGACGAGGCGGCCCCGCGCGAGCGTGCGCCCGGCCCGCACGATCGCCACGGTCACGGTGCACCGGCGGCCGAGGTCGGAGGGGCACCCGAGGTTGAGCTGGACGACCCGCCCGCCCCCGGTCAGGAGGTCGGTCGACCCCACCAGCGTGACCCGCGGGAGGCCTCGACGGGCCACCCGCTCGCAGTCCTGCGCCCAGTCGAGCCCGTCGAGCAGCGCCCGGTCGCGCCCGCGGGCGCAGTCGATTTCGTCGTGGGAGCGGTCCCGGGCAAGCACGAGGTCGCGACCCGCGGCGGCGAAGACCGCGTCCTCGCCCGGCCCGGGGTCGAGCCGGTCGGGGCCGGCGTTGCCCACGAGCTCGTCCGCCCCATGGCCGCCCACGAGCACGTTCGACGAGCGGTCGCCGGTCTGGAGGTAGAAGGACCCTTGCATCGGGTCCCCGGCCCCGGCGATGAGCTCGTCGTTTCCGTCCCCGCCGCGCAGCACGTCGTGTCCGAGCCCGCCCTCGAGCACGTTGGCGCGCGCGTTGCCCCCCAAGACGTCGGCGCCCTTCCCGCCGGTGGCGGACTCCAGGTCCGCGCCGATCCGGTCGCCCTCGCCCCGGGCCCCGGCGTGCCGGTCGCCGCGAAGGTCGACGCGCACGGCGCGGCGGCGCCCGGCGTAGGAGACCTCGTCGGTCCCGCCGAGTCCGCGCATGACGTCGGCGCCGTCGGGGCTCGCGCCGCCGTCGAAGAGGTCGTCGTGCGCCCCGCCGGTGAGGACGTCGGCGCCCGGGCCGCCGCGCAGGCGGTTGCCGTTCAGGCTCGGCGTCTCCTCGTCGATCTGGCCCCCGCCTGGGCCGCCCGTGAGCACGTCGTCGCCGCTCCCGCCGTCGATGGACGCCGCCAGGCCGGGCGCGGGAGCGACGCGCGCCCGATCGTTTCCGTCGCCCAGGCAGAGGACGAACGACTCGGGGGCCGGGGATACCGGCGCGTCCCCCGGGGTGGTCGTGCCGATCTGGCAGCGGACCGACGCCGGGTCGACTTGGACGCAGCCCGCCCCCGCCGTCACTCCCGCCGCGTCCCGGAGGACGCCGACCATCCGCCCGCCAGCGGCGGGCGTCTCGCGCGAGGCCACGACGACGTTGCGCTCAGCGGCCGCCGCCGTATAGAAGACGTAGGCGAAGGTCCCGCTGCTGCGGCCGGCGGTGAAGGTGCGCACCTCGGCCGTCCCCGCGCGCGCGACGGCGGGCGCCAGAAGCATGCACGTGAGGACGAGCGCCGCGGGCAGCGCCCCGCGCGGAAGCCGGGTCCGGATCGGAGGGCTCGTGCGCACCGCCGTCCGAGCATATACGCCGAAGCGCCGGGGCCGGTCAGGTCGCCCGGCAGCGGGACGCCGCGCGGAATCGGCCGACAACGGCGCGAAATTGCAGGGAAGTTTGGGGATTCCGTCGCCAGCGCATAGAATCGCCGCTCCCGCGTTGGCCGCGCGAAGCACGTGCCGCTGCGGGCCCCGTCCGCCAGCAACCACGTCCAATACAGCTATGCCGATTGCTTTCAAAGAATGGGCCGTCACCGTACGGGCACTCGCCGAGGGCGAGCAGCTCGTCACCCTGCGCAAGGGCGGCATCCGCGAGTCCGGGAAGCACTTCAAGCTCGACCACGAGCGGTTCTTCCTCTACCCGACCTTCGACCACCAGCGCACCGACCTCGTGCGCGAGTCGCACCAGCCCGAGCTGGGACGAGCGCTCGAGGAGGGGGTGTGGTCCGACGGCGACCCGCCGCTGCACGCGCTGACCACGGACGGCGACCTCCCCCAACCCGACCGCGTTCGGATCCGCGCGTGGGCGGAGGTGGCGGGCCACTGGACGGTGAACGACCGCCGCTGCGTCGACGCCCTCTCCCCCTTCTACGTGTGGACGGCGGACTACGCGGAGAAGCGGCTCGCGTGGAAGCGCCGGCATCCCCTCCACGTCATCCTCCTGCGCACCTATCGCATCCCGCGGCCGGTGACGGTGAAGGTTCGCGACGAGTACGGCGGGTGCCGCTCGTGGCTCGAGATCTCCCGGGACCTTCCCTTCGAAGGCACTCCCGTGCTCTCGAACGAGGAGTTCGACCGCGCCGCGGAGGAGATCGCCGGCATCGCGACCGGGAACGCGCCGGCGCTCGTCTGAGCGCCGCCCGCGCCCCGGGAGCTCCGCGCGCCGAGCACGCGCTGCGCGCGGCGCGGCGCGTTCTATGCCTCGGCATCGGCGGCGGCGGTGACGTCGTCGGCGCCCTCGCGGCGGCGGAGCTCGCCCGGGAGCGCGGCGCCGAGACCGTGCTCGGCGGGATCACCTGGGAGCGGCTGCCCATCGACCCGCTCCCCGGCCCCCGGCGCCTCGACGAGCTCGTCGGCGCCGACCCGCTCAGCGCCGCCACCGCCCTCGCGGGTCCCGACACGCGCGGCCCGGGCGGCTTCTCCTTTGCGGAGGCCCGGATGTCGGCCCATCTCGGCGAGCCTACGCTTCTCGTCGACCCGCACCGGGGCCCGGCGGTGCTCGCCGACGCCCTCGCCACCACCGCCGCGCAGCTCGACTGCGACCTGATCGTCATGCTCGACGTCGGCGGCGACGCGCTGGCCCACGGCGACGAGCCGGGCCTCGCGAGCCCGCTCTGCGACGCCGTGCTGCTGGCCGCCGCGCCGCGGCTGGCCGAGCGCGTGCCCGTGCTCGCGGCGATCTTCGGGCTGGGGTGCGACGGCGAGCTCACGCCCGCCGAGGTGCTCACGCGCCTCGCCGAGGTGGCGCAGGCGGGCGGCCTTCTCGGCGCGCTCCCGCTCGGCGGGCGCGCGCGGGACCGGCTCGCGGGCGCCGTCGCCGCGGTGCCCACCGAGGCGAGCGCCCAGGCCCTCGCCTGCGCGCGCGGCGCGGTCGGCCCGATGCCCATCCGCGGCGGACGCCGCACGGTGGAGCGCTCGGCGCTCGGCGCCCTCACGTTCTTCCTCGAGCCCCACGCGACGCTCGCCTCCGCGGCCCGACTCGCCCGGGCGGTGAAGGACGCGGAGTCGCTCGAGGCCGCCCGGGCGGTGCTCGCCCGCCGAGGCGTGCGCACCGAGCTCGATCTCGAGCACGAGGCCGTGGATCGCCGGTAGCCTCCGGGCGCGTGGCCTGGGTCGAGTCCGTCTCGCCATCGTTCCGCGCGCGCCACGAGTCCGATCAGACCGACGATGCCGCCCGCGTGCTCGAGTCGCTCGAGCGCACGCGCGAGCACCTCGACGAGCTCTTCCCGCGGACGGTCGCCGACGTCACCGTCGTGCTGCACCCGCGTGGCACGCTGCTCGCACTGGCGCATCCGCTCCTGCCCGCGGCCCGGCTTCTCGTCGCCCCCGCCGCCCGGCGCTACCTAGTGGGGTGGGCCGGGTCGCGGGAGCTTCACGCACTCGCCCCGAGCGCGCTGGCCGAGCGCGCCTCGGGCGTGCCGGGCTCGCAAGAGATGCTCGCGCTCACGACGGACGCCCTCTACGCGCGCATCGTCATCGCGGCGAACAACCCGGCGCTCCCTCCGCCCTACACACCGGCGCGGGCGGCGCGAGCCCTACGCTGGGCGTGGCTCTTCGAAGGCGCCGCCCAGTTCCTCGGGGGCCAGACGCCGTACGCACGACCGGCGATCGCCCGGCGGCTGCGCGAGGGCAGCCGGCCCGACTTCCCGCCCTCCCTGCGCGACGCCTCACTGCTCGGCGGCAGCGTGCTCGACCTGCTCGCGCGCGAGGAGGGGATCGCCGCCGTCGTGCGCCTCGTCTCCCGCCTGCAGCCCGCCGGCCCGCGGGAGTCGCTCGTCCAAGCGTTCCGCGGGCGGCCGCTCGACCGGACCGCCGACGCCTGGCGCAGCCACCTGGGGAGGCCGGTGGCCGGCAGCCGTTGACTCCCCGAGGCGCGGACCGGATCTCCACCGGCGCTCACAAGCCTCGGAAGATGGCCACGTCGAAGCCCAGCGGGGAGGTGCCGGGGGCGGCGCCGCCGACGGTCGTCGAGGGCACGAAGACGTCGCGTGCGTCGGGGGTCACCGCCGGAGCTCCGACTTCGCTGAGCAGCTTCCTGTTGCGCACGATGCGACGCACCGAGAGCAGCCCCGTCGAGGCGACACGGTTGAACGCGGCGAGGGTGCTGTCGCCCGTGGCGAACACGAACCGGCCGGTCGGAGCCACGGCGACGCCGCCGAGGCCGCCGACTGCCGCCGGCTTGCAGCCGGGCACGTGCCCAAAGCAGGCTGCCGGGTCCGACGGCTGGGTCAACGAGCCATCCGCGGCGGAGCGAGAGAACGTGACGACGTCGCCGTAGGCGAAGCCCACGCCGCGGTCCGCGGACCAGCCGTTGGCGTAGACGTTGCGCCCGTCGCGGCTGACCGCGACCGAGTAGAGGGCGGTCGCGCCGAGGCCGCGAGCGGCCGGCGTGCAGGGCGCGTCCTCAGGGCGCCCACCGCCGAGGGGCACGACGCAGCCCGCGGAGCCGGAGAGCTGCCTGAGCCCACCGCTGCGCGCGCTGCGCGAGAACACAGCGACAGATCCATCACCCGTCGCCTCGAGGTCGGTCGAAGTGCCGCCCACGACGTAGACCTGGCGCCCGTTCGGGCTCAGGGCAATCGCCTGCGCAAAGCTGATGCCCCTTGCCGTCGCGCACGACGCCGGGCCTCGCCCGACCTCGGCGACGCAACCCGCGGTGCCCCGAAGCTGATGCAGCGCGCCCGTGGTGCGGTTGCGCGAGAACACCGCCACGGCCGAGTCATCGACGGACGTCACATACAGGAAGCGGTTGTCGCGGCTGACGGCGAGGCTGCCGGGCGACCCGATCGCGCGGGCGACCCCGCACCCCCGTCGGCGCGCGGGCGCGAGGCAGCCGGCGCCGCCGGCGACGCGCTGCAGGACGCCGGTGTGGCGGTTACGTCGGAAGGCATGAATCCCGGCCGGGCGTGCCGAGCCCACGTACACGAACCGACCGTCGGGCGTTGTAGCGATCGGGCCCATCCACCCGAGTCCGTGCTGGAGGCGGCAGCGCTGCGCGCGCGCCGCAGCGGGGCTGGGCGTGATGCACCCCTTGGTCGCGGCGAGCTGGCGGACGGCCCCGCTCCCGGGCTTGCGAGCGAGGCTGATCAGCGCCTTGCCCGCGATGTAGACGTTGCGTCCCCGCGGCGCGATGGAGACCTGGATCGGCGAGTTGAGGGCTCGAGCATGAACGCATTGTGGACGGGCTCGCTCCGAGACGCACGTGACGCGCAGCTCGCCACTCGCCACGGCGGGCGCGAGACCGGCGATGAACGTCGCGCACGCCAGAGCGAGGGCAGCGGTCGGCGCGCCGGGCGGACGGAACCCAGGGATCGAGACGCTCACGACTGCCCTCGCTCGATGATGCCGAGAGGCTCTCAGCTCCCCATGGGCGAGTCAAGCCCAGAGGCTCGCGGGCAGACGGGCGTCGCTCGGCCCGGTCCGTCGTCTCTCAGACGAGCACTTCGGTCCCCAACCAGGCCACCACCGCGACCAGCGCCAGTCCGGCGAGCAGTCCGGCCATGAGCCGCCAGGGCGACACGGGCCCTGCCCCGGTGGGATGCTCGTCGACGAGCTCGGCCTGGAGCAGGACCTCGCGCGCGGCCGCGAGGCCGGAGGCCGGGACCACGACGTCGCGTGGCCCGCCCGCCAGGTAGTCGGGCACGTCGAACCCGGCCGTGCGTCTCAACAGGCTCGGGACGCCCTCCTCGAGCAGCATGCCCTGGATGAGCTCCGCCTCGGCCTGGTTGCGCGCGCCGGCGGCGCAGACGAGCTGCCCCTCCGTGTACTGCGCCTTGACCTTGCGCGCCCGCTCGTGCCGCGCGGTGATGGGCCGCGCGGTCCCCGTGTCGCCGGGATGGACGAGCGGCATCCCGCACGCTGGGCAGAAGCGCTCGTCGAGCCCGTTCGTGGTGGCGCAGCGCGGGCACACGAGCGGCTCGGCAGCCATGCGGGTAGACCTAGACCAGCCCGACGACGGCGTCCGCCACCTGTCCGTCGCGGATGCGGAACGCGCGCAGCTCCGGCTCACCTCCGGCGAGCCCGATGATGAGGTAGAGCACGTCCGGATGGAACGCGAGGTTGATGTCCGTCTGAGACGGATAGGGATCGCTGCGGGTGTGCGAGTGGTAGATCGCCCCGAGCTCCCACCCGGCGTCGTCGATGGCCATCTCGATGCGGTACTGGTCCTGGGGGTCGACCTCGTAGCGCAGGGGGCTCGCCGCGGCGTTCGCCGCCCGGAACACCTCGATCGCCCGACCGTCCCGGACCGCGACCATGCCACAGCATTCGTTCGGCGCGTCGGCCCGTGCGTGGGCGACGATCTGGTCGTAGAGCTCGCGGTCCAGCTCCATCGAGGCCGAGGCTAGCAAGGCCCCTGTCGGTACGGGCGTCAGCCGTCGCAGCCCCTCGGGACGGCGCCGGGCGCCGTCCCGAGATCGCCCTACTTGGCCAGCGAGGCCAGGTCCTCGTCCTCGTCGTCCTTCTTGGAGCCGGTGATCGAGTCCTTGAACTCACGCATGCCCCGGCCGATCGAGCGGCCCGCCTCAGGCAGGCGCTTGGGCCCGAGCACGATGAGGGCGACGACGAGGACGAGGACGATCTCGAGGGGTCCGATCTGGGGCCCGAACATGTGGGGTCTCCTTACTTGACGGTGATCTGCCCATGCATGAATGCATGGAAGGAGCAGGTGTACTTGTAGATGCCCGGCTTGGCGAAGGTCACGGCCTTCGACTTGCCGGTGGTGAGGGTGCCGGAGTCGAAGGAGCTTCCGTCCTCCGCCGTCGCGGTGTGCTCGGCCGAGTCGGTGTTGGCGAACGTGACCTTGCCCCCCGACTTGACCGTGACCTCGGGCGGCGCGTACTTGAAGTCGGCGATCTTCACTGACGCCGTCGCGGGCGCCGGGCCGGAGGCCGATCCGGAGCCGGCCGCCGGCGTCGAGCTTCCACCGCCCGTGTTCGAGTCCTTGCTGCCGCAGCCGGCGAGGGTGAGGGCTCCCGCGGCGCCGGCCACCGTGACGAGACGAAGGACGCGTTGCATCAGGTCACCGTCCTCACGGCCCTCGAACGTCCCGGGCATCGCGCGCGGGGGCGCGAGAAGGCGCCAGACCACAGGTGGTGGCCCGGCTCCAACGGGGCAAGGACGGGACATGGCACTGCAGACGGTATGCGCCGGCCCCGCGCCCGCGGATCATCGGCGCGGCGCGCCCCGCGCCGCGGCGCTACCACCAGACCGTCGAGTCGAGGTTCTCGACCTCCTCGACGGGCTTCGTGTAGACCCCCGAGGTCAGGTAGCGCCAGCCGTCGTCGCAGACCATGAAGACGACGTTGCCCTCGTCGAGCTCGCCCGCGATGCGCACCGCGACCCGCGCGATCGCCCCCGAGGAGACCCCGGCGAAGATGCCCTCCTCGTCCAGGAGCTTCCGCGTCCACACGATCGCGTCGTGGTTGGAGACGACGATCTTCCGGTCGAGCATGTTGAGGTCGATGATCGGGGGGATGAACCCGTCCTCGAGCGAGCGCAGTCCCTGGACGGGCTCACCCTGCATGGGCTCGGCGGCCACGATGCGCACGTCCTCGGACTCCTCCTTGAGGCGGCGCCCGACGCCCATCAGCGTCCCGCCCGTCCCCAGGCCCGCGACGAAGACGGCGACCTCGTCGAGCTCCTCGAGGATCTCCGGTCCCGTGCCCTGGTAGTGGGCCAGCGGGTTCGCCTCGTTCCCGTACTGGTAGGGCATGTAGTAGGACGCGTCGGACTCGGCCATGTCCATGGCCAGCTCGACCGCGCCGTTCGACCCCTTCGCGCCCTCCGAGAAGACGATGTCGGCGCCGTACATGCGCAGAAGCTGCGTGCGCTCGGGCGTCACGTTGTCGGGCATGACGACCCGCAGCGCGTAGCCCTTGCGCGAGCAGATCATGGCCAGCGAGATCCCGGTGTTGCCCGAGGTCGGCTCGAGGATCGTCTGGCCCGGCGAGATCGCGCCCTTCTCCTCCGCGTCCTCGATCAGCGCGCGTCCGACGCGATCCTTCACCGAGCCCGTGGGGTTGTGGGACTCGAGCTTCGCCCAGATGCGCACGCCCGGCTTGGGCGAGAGGCGCTTCAGCTCGACGAGCGGCGTGTTGCCGATCGCCTGGACGATGTCCCCATAGCGACCGCCGCACGGCTTGTTCTCGAGGCGCTCGAGGGCCATGACTTCAAAGAGTGTAGCGACGGCTCCTGGTCCCCCGTCCGGTCGCCCCGTGGCACGCGCCCGACGTCTACGGCTGGAGGTTGCCGCCGAGATGAGCGAGGAGCTCATGCTAGTCTCTCATGGTCATGGGACGTCGCCTTGCGATATCGCGCGGTGGTCAGGTCTCCGTCCCGGCGGCCGTGCGCAAGCGCTGGAGGACCAACACGATCGTCGCCGAGGACCACGGCGACCATCTGGTCATCCGCCCCGCACCGGACGACCCGATCGCCGCGGCACGAGGGGCGTTCGCGGACGAGATGCGCGAACTTTCGGGCGACGAGGGCCGGCGCCGGGGACGCGTCGAGGAGCAGGAGGCCGAGGACCGCAAGTGGGACGGGCCACCCGCGCACGAGCGCCGGTGATCTTCCTGGACGCATCGTGCCTGACCGCGCTGATCGGCGATGAGCCGGCGGCGGCGGAGGTCGAGATGCTCCTCCGGCGAGGCGACGCCGCCGTGACCGCCATCAACCTGGCCGAAGCCGCCGACGTCCTCGGGCGACGCCACGGCATCGACCTCGGGCGCGCGCGAGGGGTGATCGAGGGGCTCGAGGGGGACGCACTGAGGGTCGTCGCGGTCGACGCCGCGATCGCATGGCGCGCGGCTGCGCTACGCACGCGGCACTACCACCGCGAGCAGTGCCCGCTTTCGCTTGCCGATTGCGTGCTGCTCGGCGCCCCTGGCTCCGATGAGGCGATCGCGACGTCGGACGCAGCCGTGCTCGGAGTCGCGACGCGGGAGGACATCCACAGCGTCGCGCTGCCCGATTCGCACGGTCGCGCTCCGCGCTGACTGAGAAGTCGACCCGGACGCCGTCAGCAGCGCCCCGACTTCGCCGCCTGGCCCGCCAGTCTCGGGACCCATGCACCGAGGCGTCGAGGCCGTCAGCGTCCGCCGGCCATCGCCGGCAGGATCACCACCGTGTCGGAATCCTGCACCGAGGTGTCGAGGCCGTCGAGCACCCGGACGTCCTCGTCGTTCAGGTAGACGTTGACGTAGCGGTTGAGCTCGCCCTCCCCCGAGAAGAGCTGGCCTTGGGTCGCGGGGTGCTGCTCGGCCACGGAGCGCAGGATTTCACCGACCGAGGCCCCGGTGGCGCTGACCTCCTTCTCGCCGCCCACCGAGGGGCGCAGGACGGGTGGGATGCGAACCGTCGCCATCGGGCGAAGGATTACCACACCGCCGGCATACGACCGGCGGCGACGGGAGCGAACGGGCCGGAGATCATCCGGCCGCCGCGCAGAACGCCTCGTAGTCCGGGAAGACGCCCATCTCCTCGTCCGAGATCTCCCCGGGCTCCCGCGAGCAGATCGGGCAGTCGGGATCGCGCTTGACCTTGAGCTCGGTGAAGGTCGCGCCGAGCGCCTCGTAGAGCAGGAGGCGGCCGACGAGCGGCTCGCCCTCGCCCAGGACGAGCTTGACGACCTCCGTCGCCTGGAGCAGCCCCATCGTGCCCGGCAGCACGCCCAGCACGCCGTTCGCGCCGCACGAAGGGGCGAGGTCGACGGGTGGCGGCTGGGGAAAGAGGCAGCGGTAGCACGGGCCGTCGTAGGGCTTGAAGACCGAGAGCTGCCCGTCGAAGCCGAGGATCGAGGCGGAGACCACCGGGATCCGCAGGCGCACCGAGGCGTCGTTGAGGAGGTAGCGCGTGGGGAAGTTGTCCAGGCCGTCCACGACGATGTCGTAGCCCGGCAGGATCTCCATGATGTTCTCGGCGCCGATGCGGACCGGGTGCTTGACGACATCGACGTCGGGGTTCAGCGCGGCGATGGCCTCGGCCGCCGAGTCCACCTTCGACTCGCCCACGCGACCGGTGGTGTGGATGACCTGGCGCTGGAGGTTCGAGACGTCGACGGTGTCGTTGTCGACGATCCCGAGCGTCCCGACGCCGGCTGCGGCGAGGTAGAGCGCGACCGGCGATCCCAGCCCGCCGGCACCGAGCAGCAGGACCTTTGCGTTCAGGAGCTTGACCTGGCCCTCCTCGCCCACCTCCGGGAGGAGGAGGTGACGGGAGTAGCGCTCGCGTTGCTCCACGCTCAGCTGCTGGGGCACGTCGACGTCGTAGCCCCGGTCCTTCCACAGCGTGATCCCGCCAGTCATCGACTCGACGTTCTCGTAGCCGAGGTCCTCCTGCAGGGTCCGGGCGGCGAGCGCCGAGCGGTTGCCGGACGCGCAGTAGAGCACGACGTGGGCCGAGTGATCGGGCACAGCGCCTTCGATGCGGGACTCGAGGTAGCCGCGCGGGACGTGTTGGGCACCCGGTACGCGCCCGGAGGCGAGCTCGTCGGTCTCGCGCACGTCGACCACGACGGCGCCGTTGCCGAGCTGCTCGCGCACCTGGCTCGGGTCGACCTCGCGGATCTGGGACTTGATCTGGCGGATCAGCTCCGCCCCGGACGGACTCATCGCAAACTCCTCAAACACGGTCGGCTTTCTAAGCTTCAGAAAGTATAGCGGTTGACGACTTGCGAAGCCCGATTGGGACGCAGGCCGCGCCTAAAGCTCGGCGGCGCACGCACCGAAAACGAACGCGGGACGCCCTCCGCGTGGAGGACGCCCCGGTTCTCGGCCCTGTTGCTGTCAATCGTGGTCCCGCTCGTGCTGTCGAAGACGTTTCGTGGAACCGCGCGGAGGGAGTATCGACCATGGCACTGTTGGGGGACATCGGGTGCAGACCCCATCTCACGTCGTGAGGCCGCGCTCCCTCCTGTCCCAGGTCGTGGCGGTCAACTCGCTGCTCGTGGCCGCCACGGTGCTCCTCGCGACGCTCGCCGTCGACTTCGAGCTCAGCTCCCTGCGGGGTCCGCGGGAGCTCCTGGTCCTCGGCCTGGCCGTCCTTGGCACCCTTCTTGGCAACGCTCTGCTCCTGCGGCGCCGGTTCGTGCCGCTCGAGCGCCTCATATCGGCGATGGAGACGGCGGACCTCTCACGCCCCCGTGATCGCCTTCCCGCCCGCGGCAACGGAATGGCGGAGGTCGACCGCCTCCGCGTGGCCTTCGATCGCATGCTCGGGCGCCTGGAAGCGGAGCGCCGGCAAGCGGCCACCGCCGCGGTGCGCGCGCAGGAGCGCGAGCGCCAGCGGCTCGCCCAGGACCTGCACGACGAGGTCAACCAGGCCCTCACCGCAATCCTCCTGCGCCTCGAGGCGGCGAGCCAGGACGCCCCACCGGCGCTCGAGCGCGAGTTGCGGGAGACCCAGCGGTTGGCGAATCAGGCCATGGAGGAGCTGCTGCGCCTGGCGCGCCATCTGCGTCCCGCCGTCCTCGACGACCACGGCCTCCTCCCCGCCCTGCACGCCCAGGTCCAGGACTTCGGCGACCAGACGGGCATCGCCGCCGAGTTCCGCCGGCGCGGCGCCATCCCACCTCTCACGCCGGATCAGCAGCTCGTGGTCTACCGGGTCACGCAGGAGAGCCTCTCCAACGTCGCCCGCCACGCGGGCGCTCGCCACGTCGAAGTCGAGCTCTCCTTTGCCGGGCGGACGCAGCTGAGCGTCACGGACGACGGCCGGGGATGCGCCGGTGGACGCCCGGGGGGCCTCGGACTGTCCGGCATGCGCGAGCGCGCCCTCATGGCGGGCGGCGACCTGCACGTCCACTCGCCGCGCGGCGGCGGGACCCGCGTGGAGCTGACGGTCGGATGAGCGCCACGCGCGTCCTCGTCGCCGACGACCACGGCATCGTGCGCAGCGGGCTGCGCCTGCTCCTCGATCGCCAACCCGACCTCGAGGTCGTGGCCGAGGCGGAGGACGGGGTGCAGGCACTCAAGCGCGCCCAGGCCGAGCGACCCGACCTCTGCATCCTCGACGTCGCGATGCCACGGATGACGGGCCTCCAGGCCGCCCGCGAGATCAGGGCCCACGTGCCTTCGGCGAGCGTGCTCATGCTCTCGATGCACGACGACGAGCGCTACCTGTACGAGGCGCTGCGGGCGGGCGCGTCGGGCTACGTGCTCAAGCGCGAGGCGGACCAGGATCTCGTCGCCGCCGTTCACGCGGTGGGGCGCGGCGAGCCGTTCCTGACCAATGCCGCCGAGCGCTCCATCATCCGCGCCTGGATCGCCGGGGACCGCACGGGCCCCGTCGCGGCGCTGACGCCGCGCGAGGAGGAGGTGGTCAAGCTCATCGCCGAGGCACACACGAACGCGCAGATCGCCGCCATCCTGCACGTGTCGGAGAAGACGGTCGAGTCCCATCGCGGGAACGTGCTGCGCAAGCTCGGGATGCGCGACCGCGTCGAGCTGGTCCGCTACGCCATCCGCCGCGGGCTGATCGAGCCGTAGATGGTTGGTTCCACGAGCCGCGTGGTCAGATGCGCGTGGATCGTGGATGCCGGGCGGCGCGGACCGAAGGGGGACAGTGGCAGAGCCACGGACCCCTTCGGACCGTGGCGATCCGGCGCCGCGAGACGCGTGCAGACGGACGCGAGGGTCGTGGAACCAACCATCGATACGACCCGTACCCTGTGCGGGTGCCGGTTCGGCTGCGCCTCGGGCTCGCCGCCCTCGTCGCGGGGGCGATCGCCCTCCTCGCTCTCGTCGTGCTCATGCGCCCGGCGCGCATCGTCACGCCGCCGTCGACGGGCTTCGCCGGGGCGCTCCGGCCGCCCGGCATCCCGGTGAAGCCGTTCCGGCTGCGCGACCAGGATGGTCGTCCCGCCGCGCTCGCCGACTACCGCGGACGCGTCGTCGTGCTCACCTTCCTCTACTCGACGTGCCGGGACACCTGTCCGGTGACCGCCCAGCAGATCCGCGGGGCCCTCGATCGCGTGGGCGGCGACGTCCCGGCACTAGCGGTGAGCGTGGACCCCGCCGGGGACAGCCCGGCGCGGGCTCGCCGCTTCCTCGCCCGCCAGCACGTCGCCGGCCGCTTGCGCTTTCTCCTGGGAACACGGGCGCAGCTCACGCCGGTCTGGCGCGCCTACGGTATCCAGCCCCAGGACCGAGGCTTCGAGCACAGCGCCGAGGTCGTCGTGCTCGACCGCTCTGGGCGCCAGCGCGTGGGCTTTCCCGTGAGCCAGCTGACGCCGGAGGGCCTCGCCCACGACATCCGCCGCCTGGCCGGGGGACGCGTCTAGACCAAGTGGTTCCGCGCCCTGGCGTCGGGCAACGCGCCGGTAGCGCAAGCCCGCCGTTTCTCCAAACGCCTGACCCGCAGGCTCCAGCACTGCCGGCGAAGAAGGTTGACACCGGGCTGTAACCCAGCCAGACTCGCGACGATGGGGTGGATGCCCGATGCCCGAAGGAGGCGTACGGGTACCCAACGGTCGATCGCCGGGGAATCGTGAGGGAACCGGCGACGGAGCGGTCTGCTCGTCCGTCTCTCGGTGTCGGCTGGCGGCCGACACTGGTCGCCGCGCTCGTAACGGCCGTCCTGGTCACCGTTGCGCCGAGTGCCCAGAGTGCCACGGCCCCACCCGAGTTCTCGCCCGTATGGACGGCCACGATCCAGACCTTCTCCTTGGCCGACAATCCGTCCCTTCTGGGCATTGCGAAAGGCCCCGACGGCAACATCTGGGTTGCTGCGACCAACAACAACGTGGCGCGCCTCACGCCCGGAGGCACGATCAAGGAGTTCCCGCTCTCGAGGGCCGCGCCGAACGAGATCACCACCGGTCCCGACCGCAACCTGTGGTTCACCGACGCCAACGCGGGAGTCATCCACAAGCTGACCACGTCGGGCACGCTCAGCGACTACCCGATCCCGGTCAACGAGGCGTGCCCCGAGTGCTATGTGGGCCTCGGCGGGATCACGAGCGGCCCGGGCGAGAACGTCTCATTCACGCAGTTCAGCCCGGGCAAGATCGGGATCGCCGGCGCCGCCACCGGCGCGCTGAGGATGCTCCCCGTGACGGCCAGCCCCAGCGACCTCGCCCTGGGCGCCGACCACAACCTCTGGTTCACGGACGTCAACGCGGCCAAGATCCGGAAGATGACCCCCTCCGGCGAGGTGAGCGAGCTCGACATCCCCAGCGGCGCCAGCGGCCAAGACATCACCGCAGGCCCCGACCGCAAGCTGTGGTTCACCGAGCCCTTCGGCGACCGGATAGGCCGCGTGGACCCCGCTACGGGAGCGATCACCGAGTTCCCGGTGCCTAACTCCAATGGCGGTCCGTGGGACATCACCGCCGGCCCCGACGGCAACCTCTGGTTCACCGAGAGCTTCTCCAACCGGATCGCCCGGATCACCCCCAGCGGCGCCGTCACGGAGATCCACCTCCCACCCTCGGCCAGCTCCCCCTACGACATCACGACCGGCCGCGACGGCAGGCTCTGGTTCACCAGCACCGACAAGGTAGGGGCGCTCGACCCCAGGACGCTCAAGCCCCCCGCCCGGCCCTGCTTGACCGCCACCAAGGACACGACCCTGACCAGGGACATCGGGCCCTGCAAGGGCGACGGCATCCTGGTGACCAAGAGCCACATCACGCTCAACCTGCACGGCCACAAGGTGCTCGGCGCCCGGCGTCCCCGCTACGGCGACTTCGCCGGCATCCACCTCCTCGGGGTGCGCGGGGTGAAGGTGATCGGCGGCCGCCGCCGAGGCTCCGTATCGGGCTTCGACGCCGGCGTCCTGATCGACTTCGGCTCGCGGAACACGATCAAGAACCTCGACGTGCACCACAATCTCAACGGAGGCGACCTCGGCTCGAACCTCGGCGACGGGATCGTGGCCGTCCACTCCTCCAAGAACCGGATCGCCGGCAACCGCGTGGTCCGGAACGGCCCATTCGACGGAATCGGGGTGCTCGGGCTCGACTCCAACGACAACACCCTCCAGGACAACACCGTGAAGGAGACCACCGACCTCGAGCGAGGCCAAGGCTACGACGGCCTCGGGGTCGGCATCATCGTCAACGCCTTCCTCGAGCCCGACGACCCCCGCCGCGGCGCGTCGCTCGACGGCAACGACATCGTCGACAACGTCGTGAGCGACAACGTGAGCGCCGGGATCTCCAACCTCAGCAACACCAGCGCCACCATCCGGCGCAACCGCTCGACCCGCAACGGGTTCCGGCCCGACGGCAGCGTCGGGAACCCGCCCGGCAACGGGATCGGCGTGCAGAACCTCTTGACCGCCATCCACCAGACCCAAGACCTGGTCCAAGGCAACCGGCTGAGCGGCAACAGCGGGGACGGCGTGAACGTCCTGAGCGACGAGAACGTCATCAGAGGCAGCGCCATCAGCGCCAACGGTGACAACGGCATCAGCATCTGGGGCAGCGCCAACCGGATCGCGCGGAACGCCTCCACCGGTAACGACGTCAACGACAGCGGCTCGCACGACCTGTTCGACGGCGACGGCAACTGCGACTCCAACAGATGGTCGGACAACGCTTGGGGAGCGGCCGGGTTCTTCCCCGACTGCACGAGCGGCGCCGGTGCTCGCGCCGCGGACGCGCGTTCGGGCCCCCACGCGCAGACCGCGCGACCCGACGCGAAGCCCATGCGATCCGCGCGCGGGAAGGCGCTCCAGCCGGCGCCCACGCACTGGTCCTCGCCGCAGCAGCTTGGCAGCGCTGGCAAGCGCTGAGGCCGCCGTTCTCCGCTGAGGCCGCCGTTCTCTCGACGCGCCCGCTAGGGCCGCGGGGCGCGCGGGGACTGGCGCGGCTCGACGACCGTCCGGCGGCGCGAGCGGACGAGGCGCCGGCGGGGGCGGGCCGGGGCAGCGCGCGCGACCCGGTATGCCGCGAGGGTCATGCCCTCCGGCACGTCGGGCGGCTCGACGTAGTTCATGGTGGGAAGGGCCATCGCTCCTCCTATCGACTCTGAGCCGGGATTCCTGCAACGCGGTGGACCGACGTACAGGAGTTCGCGGCCACCCGAGCACCGAAACGGTCGCGCGAGCGAAAACTTGTGGTTCGCGTTAGAGCGCTGCGCCCCTCGGCCCCGTGGCCGAACCGTACGGACCAGTGTGAGGCGACTGTGTGTGCCGCGCGGCGCCGCGCGCAACCTCCACGTGGCGAACGGGTTAGCGGTATAACGATGAGGAGCCCGCCGCACACGATCCTCGGGCCGAATCCCTCATGTCAAGGAGGACTCCCTTGCGCAAGTCTCTCTTCGTAGTCGCAGCCGGCGTGGTTGCCCTCGCCACGGCCGCCATCGCGCTCGCCGCCGCCGTGGACCCGAGCTTCAAGCAGCACCTCGAAGTGAAGTTCACCGCCCACAAGGCGAAGACCGCGACGGGCGTGAAGGCGAGGAGCTTCACGACATACGCGCCCGGCACCGAGCCCGGCAACCCGAAGAGGATCGTCATCGACGTTGGTCGCGGCGTCAAGTTCGACACGTCGGTCCGGCCGATCTGCAAGGCGAGCAACGCGCAGATCCACAACAGCGCCGGCGCCGTGTGCCGGAAGTCGCGGATCGCCACGGGCGTCGCGAAGGCCGAGCTCAATGGCGTGCCCGTCGAGCCCGACTCCGAGGTTCAGGTCTTCAACCTCAAGCGCGGTCTCTTCCTCCACATCTTCCGCGGTCAGGCCGAGGTCTTCCTGAGGACGAAGCTCTCGGGCTCGCGGATCGTCGCGAACGTCCCGCCGCTTCCGTTCGGCGCGAAGCTGACCTCCCTCGAGCTGACGATCAAGCGGCTCACGAAGACCGTGACGGTCAGGCGCGGCAAGAAGAGGATCCGCCGGACGAAGGCCTTCCTCATCACGCCGTCGAAGTGCGTAGGGGGGAAGTTCGTCTCCAAGGCGAGCTATACGCACAGCGACGCCGCACCCCAATCGGCCACGAGCGAGTCGCCCTGCACGTGATGTAGGTCCCGTGGTTTCAGCCGGAACGCGGTGCCATCGTCTTGGGCGCCGCAGCAGCGGCGAGCGCCTGCGGTAGCGGCGATCACCGTCGGACGACGGTGATCGCGCACGCCGGCCCGGGCGCCTGGGCGAGCCGGGCGTCGGCGGTGACCAGCTCGCACGCGAGCGTCTCGGCCAACGCCACGTAGGTGGCGTCATACGCGGTGAGGTTGTCGCGCAGCTCCCAGATCCGGGCCAGGAGGCCGGCCACGGCGAAACGGCGCAACCCGAGTCGCGCCCATCGACCGAGGGCGGCCCGCGCATCGTCGGCGCCGACCCGTCCCCGAAGCACCTGCGCGCGCAGAGCATGGGCGACGTCCGAGTCGGCGAGGTGCGGCACGACGATGGTCTCGGTGGCCAGCGATCGCCGCGCGTCACCGTCGTTCAGCAGCCCGAGGACAGCGACGGAGGCGTCGCAGACAATCACCGCCCGGCGCGCCCCGCCTCCAGACCGGCGATGACATCCGCCGCCGCCACGTCGAGGTCCGGAAGCCCGTTCAGCAAGGCGGGGTTGTCCGCCCGCCGCGCGGCCGCGGTCAGCTCCCTCAGCGCGAACGACGAGACCGACAGCCCCTCGCGGGCGGCGAGCGAAGCGAGACGCTGGCTGACCTCGTCGGGAACGTTGCGCAGATAGAGCGTCTTCATGTTGCAAGATGCTAGCCGACGGCGACGCTCGTGCCACACGGAAGAGTCGGGCCTGGCGCCCAGGCCGCGCTAGCTTCCCTCCCGTGCGTCCCGCGGTCGACGACATCGCGGCGCCGCCGTTCCCGCTGCGCCTGCCCTGGATCAACGTGGCGAGCCTGCGGATGGACAAGCAGCGGGGACGGCCGGTCCTCGTCGAGTTCTGGGACTTCTGCCGCGTCAACTCGCTGCGTACGCTCCCCTACCTCCGGGCCTGGCACGCGCGCTACGCCGACCTCGGCCTGCGGGTGATCGGCGTCCATACCGCGGGGTTCCCGCCTTCCGAGGATCTCGAGGCGGTCCGCGCGGCGGTGACTCGCCTCGGCATCGACTACCCGGTCGTGGTCGACGTGGAGGCCGAGATCTGGTCCCTCTACGGCAATGCGGGCTGGCCCGCCCGCTACCTGTGGGACCGGGAGGGCCGTCTCATCGACCTGCACTATGGGGAGGGCGCCTACGTGGAGACCGAGCTCGCCCTCCAGGAGCTCCTGGGCGTCGAGCGCGAGCCGGTGCCACCGGTGCGCCCCGAGGACGTCCCCGGAGCGCTGCTCGCCGCCCCCACCCCCGAGCAGCCCGGCGCGTACTCCGGGCCCTACGCGGCCGGCGGCGCCTGGGCGGTGCTCGCGGGGCGCGGCACCGTTCGCGCCAACGGGCGCGAGGTCGCGGTCGCCCATCCCGGCTGCTTCCCGCTCGTCGAGCACGATCGTCACACGGAGGGCGTGCTCGGGCTGGCCGTGGGCGCCAGCGTGAGCTGCTACGCGACGTGCTTTGCACCGGGGCGAGTCTGAGGCCTCAGGTCCGCGTGGGTGCGATACCCCAGCAGCCGCCTGAGCTCCGGCGGCCCCTCGTCCCCGACCGACGCCGCCACGCCGGGCCAGTACGGGCTCTCGTTGGGACGGTCGGTGAGGAAGTGCCGCTCGTAGAGCCAGCTGCCGGTGTTCCACAGCCGCGTGCCGGCTGACGTGGTCCAGCCGGGGCGTGCTTCGTGGCCGCCCCATGGGCCGGAGCGGTGCGTGTGCCCGAAGATCACGTGCGCGGCGCGCACGTCGAGACGCCCGAGCACCTGGGCGACCGCCGCGAGGCCGGCGCGCCCCAGCTCCGGGCCTGTGACGTCCGCGACCAGGGGACCGAGCTGCGCGCGATTCAGACCCGCGACGGCGAGCCCAAAGGCCGCCCGTGCGAGGCGCCGGCGCAGTCCGCGACGACTTACACCCGTGAGGACGCTCCAGGCGCGCGCCGACACCCCGTGGGCCTCCTCCCCCCCGTCGTGGAGCGCGTACTGGGTGAGCGCATCGATGAACGCGTACACGGGCGCGAGGACGGCCTCGTAGTCGTCGGGCGCCAGCACGCTCGACTCCGGCCGCCGAGCCATGCGCGCGACGAGCCCGAGGCCGAGGCGCTCGAAGGTGGGTACGGTGACGTGCCGGTCGAGGTAGTGCCCGTGCATGGCGTAGACGTCGGGGCGGAGCCAGACGCCGGGGTAGGCGACCCGCGCGCGCGCCGGGGCGGCCCACTCGGCGAGCCGGGCGGCGGCGGGCGAGGCGGCCACCGGCTCGATCGTCTCGCTCAGACCTAGCGAGACCGGCGCCTCGGCCTCGCGGCGGCGGTCGAGCCACGGTGCGACTAGCACATGGTCGTGGTTGCCGGGCACGAGCACGATCTCGCCGTCGGAGCCGAGCGCAGCGCCGAGGGCGGCGAAGAAGGGGCGGGCAGCCTCGAGCGCACCGAACCGAGGGGCGTGGCGAAGCTCGACGACGTCGCCGAGCAGCACCACGCGCTCCACGCCGTCGAGCGCTGCGAGCAGCGGCGCGCGCAGGTCGGGGCGGCGCAGCAGGTCGAGGCCTGCCGCGGCGCCGAGATGGAGGTCGGAGAGGACGAGCGTCGGCAACGGACGGCGCGACGCCGCGCCTACCCGCTCACGCCCGCGGCGACGGCCTGCCGGATGGTCTTCGGCAGCATGAAGCGAACGTCCTCGGAGGTCACCTCGAGCTCGGAGACCTGGTCGGTGCCGCGCGCGCGGAAGAAGCCGACGAGTCGCTGCACGAGCTCCTCCGGGGCGCTCGCTCCTGAGGTGATCCCGACCACGCGCCGACCCGCGAGCCATTCGTCCCGGACCTGCTCCTCGTTGTCGATGAGATGCGCCTCGGTCCCGAGCTCGCGCGTGACGTCGACCAGGCGCTGCGAGTTGGATGAGTTGCGCGAGCCGATGACCAGCACGAGGTCGCACGCGCGCGCGAGCTGCTTGACCGCCGCCTGGCGGTTCGTGGTCGCGTA
This sequence comes from Solirubrobacterales bacterium, assembly GCA_038321325.1. GTDB lineage: Bacteria > Actinomycetota > Thermoleophilia > Solirubrobacterales > Solirubrobacteraceae > Paraconexibacter. The sequence continues at coordinate 14,855 of JBBQEV010000017.1, read as the reverse complement.
GCAGATGTCGTCGGTGCGCGGGCCGACGATGGCGGGGAACTTCTCGTGCAGCCGGTGGATGATCGCGCGCGTCTCGTCGACCGAGAGCGTGGTCTGGGAGACGTAGGCGACGCGCTCCGGGTCGGAGACCTCGAGCGCGTCGACGTCTGCCTCGGTCTCGATGAGGACCATGTGCGCGGGCGCCTCGCCCATGGTGCCCTCGACCTCCTCGTGCCCGGCGTGGCCGACGAGCACGATCGTGTAGCCCTCGGCGGCGAACTTCTTGGCCTCCACGTGGACCTTCGTCACGAGCGGGCAGGTCGCGTCGATCGTCTTCAGGTCGCGGGCCGCGGCGTTCGCGTGGACGCTCGGCGCCACGCCGTGGGCGGAGAAGACGACGGTCGCTCCCTCGGGGACCTCGGTCTCCTGGTCCACGAAGATCGCGCCGCGCGAGCGGAGCTGCTCGACCACGTGCTTGTTGTGGACGATCTCCTTGCGGACGTAGACCGGCGGGCCGTAGAGCTCGAGCGCCCGCTCGACGGTCTGCACAGCGCGGTCGACGCCCGCGCAGTAGCCGCGCGGGGCGGCGAGCAGGAGCTTCTCGGGGGCGTCGGTCATCTCGTCCCAGTGTACGCGCGGGTGCCCGCCGCGGTTCGCGCGACGGTCGAGGCCGCGGCCCGCAGCGAGGCGGCGGGCGGCCCCGCGGTGGCGAGCAGGGTCGAGGTCGCGGAGAGGCTCCAGCCGGCGGGACGTCGGGTTGACCCGCCGCTCATCGGCTCACCCGCCACTCCGCGTCGATGGGACCCCCCGGTTCCATGGAGGTCTCTCCGTGAAACCTGTCGCCGGCCCTTCAGACACCGTGCATCGGGATGCGACCGTCCACCGGGCTCAGGGCAGCGGCGAGCCGGCCACCACCCAGGCGATCAGCGTCGCCGCGAGCACGACCTGGACGGCGAGGACCGCGACGAGGATGCGCGTGCCGGTGCCGCGCGGCGCGCCGTCAGTCGTTCGCCGTGACGGCATCGAGGAGATCGGCGAAGCGTTCCCGGGCGTCGGCCCGGCGGGTGGGGACGTGCTCGCTCGGCACGCCGTCGGCGGGGGCTTGGTAGCCGCGCAGGACCTGGCGGGCGACCGACGCGCGGTGGACCTCGTCGGGTCCGTCGTAGAAGCGCGCGGCGCGGGCGTAGCGGTACATCGCCTCGAGCGGGAGATCGGTCGAGTACCCGAGCGCGCCGTGCGCCTGGAGGGCGCGGTCGATGACGTCGTGGAGGACCTTCGCGCCGAAGAACTTGATCAAGGAGATGTCCCGGCGGGCCGCCATCACCCCCTCGGCGTCCATCTTCCAGGCCGCGTGGAGGGTCAGCAGGCGGGCGGCCTGCATCTCGGCGGCCGAGTCGGCGATCCAGTTCTGCACCGTCTCCTTCTCCGACAGCAGCGAGCCGTGGGAGTAGCGGACCAGCGCGCGCTCGCAGAGCATGTCGAACGCGCGCCCGGCCACCCCGAGCCAGCGCATGCAGTGGTGGATGCGGCCCGGATAGAGGCGCTGCTGGGCGATGAGGAAGCCGGCGCCCTCGGCCCCGAGCAGGGCCTCGGGCCCGACGCGCACGTCGCGGTAGTGGATCTCGGCGTGGCCGCCGTAGCGGCCGAACTCCTCCTGCGGGTGCGCCATGGTCGCGACGTCGCGGACGATGTCGACCCCGGGCGTGTCCGCCGGGACGATGAACATCGAGGCCCGCTGATGGGAGCGCGCGTCGGGGTTGGTGACGGCCATGACGATGAGGAAGTCGGCGATCGAGCCGTTCGAGGAGAACCACTTGTGCCCGTCGATCCGCCACCCGTCGCCGTCGCGCACGGCCCGCGTCCGGAGCAGCGTCGGGTCCGAGCCCGCGGTGTCCGGCTCGGTCATCGAGAAGGCCGAGCGCAGGTCCCCGGCGAGCAGCGGCCCGAGCCAGCGGTCCTTCTGCTCGGGCGTGCCGGCGAGCGCGAGGATCTCGGAGTTGCCGGAGTCCGGGGCGGCGTTGCCGAAGGCGAACGGCGCGAGCAGGCTGGTGCCGAGGATCTCGTGCATGAGGCCGAGCTTGAGCTGGCCGTACCCCTGGCCGCCGAGCTCGGGGTCGAGGTGCGCCGCCCACAGACCCCGCTCGCGGACCTGGTCCTGTAGGGGCGCCATCGCTCGTCGCAGGCCGGCCTCGTCGAGCTCGCCGACGAGCGTCTCCAGCGGCCAGATCTCCGCCCGGACGAACTCGGCCATCCAATCGAGGTGCGCCTGGAACTCCGGCTCGGTCGAGAAATCCCACGCCATGGGCTGGCTCCTTGTGCGGCGGTGGCGGCGGTGGCGACGGTGGCGACGAAGCCTACGGCCCGGGAGGGGTGGCCACCCGCGCGTCGGCGGCGGCCCGGACCTCGAGCGCGGTGCGGAGGTCCTCGGCCGTGAGGCGCACGGCCGGCAGCGTGAGCTCGACGGTGCCGTCGCGGCCCAGCAGTCCGGCCGGCCGCACGACGGTGACCCCGATCACGCGGTCCTCGCGGTCGAAGCGCACCGCGTGGCCCTCGGCGGTCTCCTGCCAGCGCGCCGCCGCGGCCGGGTCGCCGACGCTGAGGTAGAGCACGTCCGCGTCGGCGTCGTAGCTGACGGCGTCGAAGTCGTGCTCGCCGATGCGCACGGCGCTCACGGCCGCGACCCCTCGTGCCGGGCGAAGGCGGTCAGGACCCGGCCGTGGCCGCCCGCGTCGAAGGCGACCACGACCTTGATCCAGGCTCCCGATCGCGCACCGCGGCGGTAGTACCAGTCGTCACCGGCCCAGCCGCTGCGGCCGCGGACGTCGGGGCGCTCGACGGTCGAGAGGACGTCGTCGACGAGGAACGTGAGCTCCGGCTGCGCGCCCTTCATGTGGTCCCAGCGGGCCTGCTCGAGCACCACCGCGCGCCCGAGATAGTCCACCGTCGAGAGCAGGACGGCGGCCGGGGTCCGCGCCTCCCGGCGCCGCGCCCGTCGCCGCCGGCGCGCCCGGCGGCGCCGTTCCTGCGGCGCGAGGCGCCGCGGCGAGACGAGGGTGTGCAGCGGCTGGGGGGTCGTGCTCACGGCGACGGGCGCCATTGTGCTGCAAAGCGGCTCAATCCCGCACGCCGTTCTTCGCAAATTCCGGGAATCCCGCGGACAGAACCTACGGAACTCCCACCGACCTCGCGGCGCCCGAGCGCCGCACCGGCCCGGCCGCGGCCCGGCCGGTAGGCTTGGCCGCCGAGAGAGCGAGCGTCCGCGCGGAGGAGAAGTTCATGGCCCAGCACCACCTCGACCGGCTCACGGCGATCGACGCGTCCTTCCTGTTGCGCGAGGGGGACAGCTCGCACATGCACGTCGGCGCGGTGATCCTGGTCGAGGGCCCGGCGCCGCCGTTCGACGAGTTCCTCGACAACATCCGCGGCCGCCTCCACCTGGTCCCGCGCTATCGCCAGAAGCTCGCCTTCCCCCCGGTCGACAGCGGGCGCCCGCTCTGGGTCGACGACCCGAGCTTCAACCTCGAGTACCACGTCCGCCACACCGCGCTGCCCCATCCCGGGTCCGAGGCGCAGCTCTTCCGGCTCGCCGCGCGCATCGTCTCCCAGCAGCTCGACCGCAGCAAGCCGCTGTGGGAGATGTGGCTGATCGAGGGCCTGGAGGAGGGCCGCTTCGCGCTGGTCAGCAAGACCCACCACGCGCTCGTCGACGGCGTCGCCGGCGTGGACCTCGCCACCGTGCTCTTCGACCTCACGCCCGACCCCTCGCCGCCGACCGCCGAGCTCGAGCCCTGGCAGCCGCACGCCGAGCCGACGCCCGCGGAGCTCGTGGCGAACGGCGTGCGCGGCGCGGTGACGGGAGCGGTGGAGATCGGGGTCCGCGCATTGCGGCGCGCCACGCGCCCCGCTGAGTCGATCGAGGTCGCGCGCGAGGCGGTCGAGGGCGTCGGCGAGATCGTCTGGGCGGGACTGAACCCGGCCCCGGAGTCGCCGCTGAACGTCGAGATCGGGCCTCACCGGCGCTACAGCGTCGTACGCACGCGGCTCGAGGACTTCAAGCGGGTGAAGGACACCTTCGGCGGCACGGTGAACGATGTGGTGCTCACCGTCGTGTCCGGCGCACTGCGCGAGTGGCATCGCTCGCGCGGCGTCCGCACCGAGGGCATGGAGCTGCGCGCGCTCGTCCCGGTTTCGATCCGGGCCAAGGACGAGCACCATCAGCTCGGCAACCGGATCGCGGTCATGCGGGGGCCGCTGCCGCTCTACATCAAGGACCCCGTCGCCCGGCTGCGGTTCGTCAAGCAGTCGATGGACGGGCTGAAGGAGAGCAAGCAGGCGGTCGGCGCCGAGGTGCTCACCGGGGTCCAGCAGCTCGCGCCCCCGACCGTCCTGGCCCAGGCCTCGCGCCTGAACTTCTCCACCCGGCTGTTCAACCTCATCGTGACCAACGTCCCGGGCCCGCAGTTCCCGCTCTACGTGCTCGGGCGTCGCATGATCGACCTTTTCCCGATCGCCTTCCTGCCGGAGAACCACGCGCTGGCGATCGCGATCATGTCCTACGACGGCGACGTGAACTTCGGGCTGCTCGGCGACTACGACGCGATGGGCGACATCGAGGCGCTCGCCGCGGGCATCGACCGCTCGCTGGCCGAGCTCCTGCGCCTGGCCGACCGCCGGGCGGGCGGCGCGCCCGTGGGCCGAGGCGCCGCGCCGGGCCGGTCGGCGGTCGCCGAGCGCTCGCCGAAGCGCAAGAGCAAGGCGAAGAAGGCCAAGAAGGCGAAGGCCGGGAAGGCGAAGAAGGCCGCCGCCCGCACCGAGGCCGAAACGGCGAAGGCCGGATCAACGAAGGCCGGATCGGCGAACTCCGGGGCCGCGAAGGGCGGGGCGGCCAAGTCCGGGACCAAGGCGAAGTCGACCGGCGCCCGCGCCAAGCGGGCGGCGGACGTCGCGGACGCCCCGCGCCTGCTGCCGCCGGCCGGCTCCGGCCGGGGCCGGACCGGCCCGGCCGCCGGGATGCGGGCGGCGAAGCGGGGAGCGAGCCGCAACGGCTCCTCCGCCTCCTCCCGGCCCAAGGCGCCCGCCAGGCCGCCCGCCTCGGACGGGTAGCGCGTCGTCGAGCTCAGCGCGCGCTCGCGGCGACGCGTACCAGCGCCCGCGCCGACGCCGCGCGTCCGCTCCGGTTCCCCGCGCGATCGATCGCCACCACGACGATGGCGTAGCGCTTGCCGGGCGCCCCGCGGAAGCGGAGCCGGCGTCGCGAGGTGGTCGTCAGGCGAGCGCCGCGCTCGCCGTCGCGCGCGACCCGGACCTCGAAGCGCGCGACCCCCGAGGCGAGCACCCCGCGCGGCGCCGGATCCGAGGCCGACCAGCGAAGCGTGAACGTCCGCTCGGGAGCGCGGGACGGCGCCTGCAGCCGAACGGTCGGCGGGCGCCGGTCGACCCGGCGGGCCGCGTCGAGCGCGGCGCCGGCGTCCAGGATCCCCCACCCCAGCGCCGGCCCCCACGCGCGCCCGGCGGGGCGGCGCGCCGTGCGGCCGAGCAGGCGGATGACGTCGGCGGCCCGGAGGTCCGGGTTCAGCGCGCGCGCCAGCGCGGCGGTCGCGGTCACCTGCGGCGCCGCCATCGAGGTCCCCTGGAGGTAGCCGTAGGGCGCGCCGTCCAGCGTCACGCGGCATCCGCCCGCCGGGCAGGCCGACTCGATCGACGCCGGCCCGGAAGGCAGGGCCCCGAGGAGGCCGGGCGGCCCCGGCGGCGCTCCCGACACGAGCGGTGGCGCACCCGGGGCGTAGGCGCCGTAGGCGGCGAGGGAGATCTCGTCCCCGTAGCCGGCGAAGGGCGCGCGCTCGCCGTCGGCCTGGGCGGCGGTGACGGTGAGGCCGCGCGCCACCCGCCCGCGCGACCCGGGCGGCTGCAGGGCGTTCGCGGGGTCGCCCTGCTCGGCCACGGGCTCGTCGGCCGCGGCGGCCACGAGGACGACCTGCCGCGCCCGCGCATGGTCGAGCGCGCGCACGAGCGACTCGGGCGCGCGCCGCCCCTGGTCGTCGCCGAAGCTGAGGTTGATCGCCTGGGCGCCGCGGTCGGACGCGTCAACGAGCGCAGCTGCGACCGACGCGTCGGTGAGGTCGCTCTTGACGACGACGAGGCGACAGCCCCATCCCGCCCCCGCGATCCCGGCGTCGTCGTCGGTGGCCGCGCACGCGAGCGACGAGACGTGCGTCCCGTGGCCGCTCTCGTCGGTCGTCGCCGGCCCGTGTGCCGGGTCCCCGTCACGATCGATCGCCGCGGCGAGCTTGCCGGCGAGGTCCGGATGACCGGCGGCGATGCCCGTGTCGACGACGCCCACCAGCGCGCCGCGCCCGCGAGTGATCGCCCAGGCCCGGGGGAAGCCCTCGCGGGCCGCCCACCACTCCTGCGGGACGCCGGCCGGCGTCCCCGGCCAGGTCTCCGGCGCGGTCAGCGCAGGGTCGTTCGGGATCCGGACCGGCGCGGAGCGGAGTCGGTAGCGGTGCTCGGCCGCGACCGAGGCCACGCCGGCCCGGCGACGCAGGCGACGTATCAGCGCCGACAGCGCGACGCCGGCCCTCGGCCGGACGGTGAGCAGGCCGATCTCGGGCACGGCGGGGCCGTCGAGCCGCCCGCCGTCGGCGGCCAGCGCCGCCGCGGCCCTCGCCGTCCGGCGCGGGCCCGGCGAGCGATCCAGCAGCACGACGGCGCGCCCGGTGCGCGGGGCCGCCGGGGCCGCCGGGGCGATGGCCGAGAGCGACGCCGCGCTCAGCGCGAGGGTAAGGAGACCGCGGCGCACCGAAGGAGGATAGATGCGCCCGACCGGGCGCGGGTCAGCTCAGTAGCCCAGCGCGAACTTCGCGTCCTCGCTCATCCGCTCGGGCGTCCACGGCGGCGTGAAGACCATCGTGGGCACGACCTCCTCGACGCCCTCGAGGTCCCCGACGAACTCCTTCATCTGCTCGGTGACCATCGGCCCGATCGGGCAGGCCGGGGTGGTGAGCGTGAAGGTGACGTTCACCGTCACGCCCTCGACCGCGATGTCGTAGACGAGGCCGAGCTCGACGAAGTCGAGCCCGAGCTCGGGGTCGATGACGTTGGTCAGGGCGTCGCGCACGTCGGTCTCGGTGGCCATTGGACGAGTGTAGAGCCGCGAATCCGGGTGAACGTTTGCGCGCCACGTTTGTCCACTTGCCAACAGCCGAGACTCGTCTCGGCGCGGATCGGCGTAGGTTGTCGGTCATCGTCGCGTACGAACCTCAGCCCGCACGCCTGCGCTGCGCCGGAGACGAGGACCGCATGACCCAGGGACGACGGCGTCACGCCATCGCGCGGGCGCTGGGGGCGGAGCGCGACGTCGTGGTGGACCTGCGCGAACTGCGCTTCGCCGACGCGTCGCTCATGCTCGACCTCGCGATGCTCGCCCGGCGGCTCCGGGGCCGCGGACGGCAGCTCCGGCTGTCGGGTCCCCAGCCTCAGATCCGCACGCTGATCGAGCTCGTCGGCCTGCACCGGGTCGCGGGCATCAGCGTCGTCGGGCCGCTTTCCGCGACGGGCTGAGCCGGACCGGCGGGCCCGCGGTCCCGCTGTCCTACCCTGTAGGGCACCGTGTTCCTCCTCGGCCTCCTCTTCATCGCGGTCCCGATCGCGGAGCTCTTCGTGATCATCGAGGTCGGCACGCTCATCGGCGCGATCCCCACGCTCGCCCTGCTCGTCCTCGGCTCGATCGCCGGCGCGCTGCTGCTCCGCCACCAGGGCCGAGCCGCCTGGCGGCGCTGGGGCGTCGCCGTCCGGGCCGGCCGGCCCCCGGCCCGCGAGACGATCGACGGTGTCCTGGTGATCTCCGGCGGCGCGCTGCTGCTCGCCCCCGGCTTCCTCACGGACCTCCTCGGCCTCGCGCTGCTGGCGCCTCCGACGCGCGCGGTCGTCCGCAGGCTGCTCTCCCGGCGCCTGCTCCTGCGCGTGGCCGCCACCGTCGGCGGGCCATACGGCCGGGGGGCTGTGTGGAGCTACGACGCGTACGGCGTGGCGAGCCGGACGCGCCGCCGTGGCGGCGGCCCGGGACGGAGCTACGACGTCGAGGGCACCGCCCGCGAGGTCGATCCCCCCGCCCTGCCGTCCTCGTGATCGAGGCCGAGCTCGAGCGCGCCCGGCCCCCCGCCGGGCCGGGCTTCGGCGACGCGGTGACCTTCGCCTTCGGGGATCCCGCGGCGGAGGTGTACGGCAGCGCGCGCCTCGGCTTGGTGCCCGGCGAGGAGCCCCGGACCACCGGCCTGGCGATGCTGTTCGCCGGTCACGAGCCGGTGGCGGTCTCGGCGCAGAGCGCCGACCCGGGCACGGCGGGATGGGACCGGCTCGAGGTCGGCGACCTCGTGGCCGAGATCGTCGATCCGCTGCGCGCCTGGCGCATCGCCTTCGACGGCGAGGCGGGTGGGTTCGACCTGGCCTTCTCGGCGCTGGGCGCCCCGGTCGAGCTCGGTCCCGGTGTCCCGGCTGCCAACGCCGCCGGCCTCGAGGGCTACGAGCAGCTCTGCCGGGTCCAGGGCTCGGTGCGCGACGGGGCCCGGCGCCGGGAGATCGACGCGCTCGGGCAGCGGGGCCACCAGTGGGGCGCCCCGGACTGGGAGCGCATCGTCGCCGCGCGGACGGTCTCGGCCTGGCTCGGGCCCGATCTCGGCGTCACGCTGGCCGCGGTGCGACCGTCGGGCGCCGAGGGCCACGACAAAGACGCGCTCAGCGCGTTCCTGCTCGAGTCTCCCGGCGGGACACCCGGGGTCGCGGTGCCCGTCGGCGAGCCGCGACTCTCGACGCTCTACGACGCCGGGGGCCGCCAGCGCCGCGCCAGCGCCGAGCTCTGGCCCGGCGGCGAGGTCCAGGACGCCTATCCACGCCGCCTCGCGGGCTCGGTGCTCTGCGGTACCTCGATCGAGCTCGGCCGCCTCGTGCTCGACGCGGCGTTCTTCCGCTGGAGCATGGAGGGCCGCGCCGGCGTCGGGCGCTACGACGTTCTGCGCCGGGCCGCGTGATGGGGGCGATCGACGCCGTGGTGTGCGACTTCGGCGGCGTGCTCACCACGCCGCTGCTCGGTGCCTTCGCCGCCTTCCAGGACTCACACGGCGTCCCGCTGGAGGCATTCGGCGGCGCGCTGGCCTGGATCGAGGCGCGCGACGGGGAGAACCCGCTGTTCGCGCTGGAGACCGGGGAGATGGCCGAGGCCGACTTCGTCGCCCGCCTCGAGGACGCGGTCGAGGCCCAGCTCGGCCGGCGCGTGGAGATGGGCGGCTTCTCGGAGGCGTACTTTGCGAACCTCCACCCCAACGCCGAGCTCATCGACCTGATGGCGGACCTGCGGCGCCGCGGCTACCGCATGGCGATCCTCACCAACAACGTGCGCGAGTGGGAGCCGCTGTGGCGGGCGAAGCTCCCGGTCGAGGAGATCTTCGAGCTGGTCGTCGACTCGGGCTTCGTCGGGATGCGCAAGCCCGACCCGGCGATCTACCGTCTCACGCTCGAGCGGCTCGGCGCCGAGGCGGAGCGGACGCTGTTCGTCGACGACACCGAGGCGAACATCGACGCAGCCCGGGAGCTGGGCTTCGTCGCGGTCCACTTCCGCACCACCGAGCAGGCCGTCGCGGACATCGAGTCCGGGCTCGCCGCCTAGAGTTCGCCACGAGCGCGTCCGCAGGCTGACTCCGCTGCGGCCGAACGCCGGTCGATGCGGGTGTTGCCCGCGGTCCGGGTTCCCGCCGCCGGTCGAGGGGGTAGGCTCGCCGCCGGCGAATCCGGGGTCGCGGCTCGTGGTGAAACGTGGCGCTCGGCCGCCCATATCACTCGTCGTGGAGACCATCCTCTCTCTGTCCCGCAGCCGTGATGACGGTGGCGTCGTGTTCGACCTCGTGCTCGATGGGCGGGGCCCCGCGTGGCACCGCCACGACTTCGGCCGCGACGGCGAATACCGGGCCGTCTCGCCGTCCTCGCCGCGGGAGGCGCGCGACGAGCTGGGGCCCGACGCCTCGGCTGCCGTCGTCGTCGAGCTGCGCAGCGCGGCGGACGAGCTCGGCACGCTCGGGGGGCGGCTGCGGCTCGACGCGGCGGAGGCGAGCGGCGAGGGCAACGCGGTCCGCGCCCGGCGGGCCGCGGATCGGGCGGACCGGCTCGAGTCCGCGCGCCGCTCGCTGCTCGACGAGGTCGTGCGGGCCTGCGACGAGACCTGGGACGCCGCCGTGGCCGGAGTCGCGCGTGCGCGCCGCGAGGATCCCGAGGCGCTGCCCGGCGCGATCCGCGAGATCGAGCTGCTGTGGTCTGCCCGGCGCGCCGTGCGGCGGCTGATCGGCCGCGACGAGCCGCGGTAGCCCGCTAGTTCTCGGAGCCCAGCCGGTCCCAGCAGTACAGCTCGACGCACTCGGAGGCGAGGGCGGAGCAGCGGTCCCGCGAGAGCCACGGGAGCACCGTGTCCAGCCACTCCTCCTCCCCCACCCCGTGCTCGAAGGCCTCCTCGCCGCGCATGCCCGCGGCGATCTTCAGCGCCTCGCGGCGGTTCTCGCCGAGCGCCGGGAAGACCGTGGTGAGGAACTCGCGGTTGGCGATCGCGTGGCCGACCTCGAGCGAGGCGTGCCAGGCGGCCAGCATCGAGAGGTCGTCCTCGTCGAGATCGGCCACGGCCTTGGCGTAGTGCGAGGCCAGCTCGGCCTCGGGGATCTCGTCGACCCACGCGTGGACGATCTCGCCGAGCAGCTGGCGGCGGGCCTCACGACCGACCGAGTCGGCGATCACGCGGATCGCGTTCTGGGGCTCGATGAAGCAGAGGGAAACGCTCACGGGACTCCGCTCAAATCGTCGGACGGACGGGACGTGGCGCAAGGTACGCGGGACCCCGGACGGCACTCGGGCGCCGACACGGCCGGCCCGCGCCGACCGCGACGGCGCCCCGGGCGCCGGCTCAGCCGCGCACGACGATCGTCACCGGCCGGGTGACGGCGCGCCCGAACGGATAGGCCGCCTCGGCCGGCACGATGGCCCGGATCCGGTAGCGCACGGTACCCACCGTCGCCCGGAACCGGTAGCGCGTGGCCCAGCGACCGGTCCGCGACGCGCGGGTGGCGGCGAACGTCTGCCAGCCGCGCCCCGGCACGTGGGCCTGCACGAGCACGAGCTTCCCGCCGGGCGGCAGGTGGTCGCCGAGCAGCCGGCCCGAGAAGCGCGCGGTGCCCCCCACCCGGTTCGTGCGCGGAGCGGCGACCAGCGTGGTGCGCGCCGCGACGCGCAGGACCGCGGAGGCCTGCGCCCCGAAGACGCGGCCGGTTCCGGCGTAGCGGAACGTGATGCGGCGCCCCGGGCCGGACGGCGCCCGCCAGCCCAGCCGACCACGCGCGTCGGTCCGCGCCGTGCCGACGCGGACCGCGGTCGCGCCGGGTATCGCCGTGGCCGCCCAGACGCCGACCGGCGCTCCGCCCACCGGCCGTCCGTCCGTCGTGGCCAGCGTCCCGCGCAACCGGGCTCCGCGCCCATTGGCGACGGCGAGCGTGCCTACGAGGCGCTCGGGACGGCCCCGACCCGCGGGCGCGACGAGGCCCGCCCGCAGGTGGGTGGCGACGCGGAAGGGCGCGACGCGGATCATCGGGCGGCCCCCGACCGTGCGGTCGCCGTGACGCACGTTGCCGGCCACGTCGGCGACGGCGACCTCGAACTCGTAGGGGCCCGGCGGGAGGCCGTCGTCATGCGCCAGCGCGACGAGCCGTCCGTCCCGCAGCGTCGTGGTGAGGTCCCGCCAGGCGGTCGCGCCCGCCGGTCGCATCCGGATGACGCCCCCGGCGATCCCCGAGGTCCGGTCGGCGACCATTGCCTCGACGCGCCGTGGATCGGCCGGGTCGGCGGCGAGGAAGGCCGCGGTCTCCGGAGCCGTCGTGTCCACGCGCACGGCGATCGTCCGCCACGTCGACGCGTTGCCCGCGAGATCCAGCGCGCGGAAGGCGACACGATGCCGCCCGTCCTCGGTGAGCGTCGTCTCGGTCTCCTCGCCGGCGGCGAGTCGCACCGGGCCGTCGTCGATGCCGATCGCCAGGTGCGCTCCCTCCGATATCGGCCGCCCGACGGCGGCCGCGGCGAGCCCGGACAGTCCCGGCTGGTCGTGCGCCGCGAACCGAAGCGCCACCGGCTCGCGATGCCAGCGCGCGGGGTCCGGCTCCGGGTCGACGGCCGCCACCGGGGCGGTGGCGTCGATCCGCACGTCCGTCTCGCCGAGCGTCGAGGCCGGAACGCCGGCGCCGGAGATCGCCCGCGCCCGGACCCGGGTCACGCCTTCGGGCAGCGTGCCGACCGCGAACGGCGCATCGACGCCGGTGGCGTCGACCGTCGCGTCGGGCGCGCTCCCGTCGGTCGTCACCGAGTATCCGGCGATCCCCGAGGGCGGGGCCGTGAAGCCGTCGGCCAGACGAATCGCCAGCGGCTCGGCCTGTGCCCGCGCGCGGGTCAGCCACCCGCGCTCGACCGGGGCGGCCGTTCCCGGGACGCTGTCGTCGAAGCGCAGCACCACCGGGTCCGACACGGCGTCGGGATCGGTGTTCCCGGCCTCGTCCTCCAGCGCCACCCGCAGCGTCCAGGCGCCACGGTCCGGCACGCTGAGGCCGTCGGCGCGCTCGACGCCGCGTCCCGCGACGCGACGCTCCGGCGCGCACGCCGAGGGGTCCTCGAGACGGCAGAGGCGCAGCCGGGCCGCGGCGACCGGCGAGCCGGTCCCCTGCCCCGGATTTGCCCACGCCACGGAGAAGCCGTTGGTCGCCCGCCAACCCTCGCCACCATCGACCCGCAGGGCCGCCGGGGCGCCCGGCGCGTGGTTGTCGACATAGACGGTGCGGCGCGCCTCGGTCCCGTTCGCGGCGGCGTCGGCCGATCCGACCACGACCTCGTGGGGACCATCGGCGAGTCCCGCGGTGGGGACGTCGTAGGCGCTCGAGCGGTCCTGGCAGGGGCGCGGAGTGGTGTAGTCGCACCCGAACGGATGGGAGGCGAACGTCGCGCCGTCGATGCGCACGGCGTCGAACAGGGCCCCGGATGCATCCCGCGTGGTGAGTTGCAGCGCCTGGTTCCCGCGATGCCAGCCATCGGACCACAGCGGCCCGGCGACCTCGAGGGCGGGCGGGGTGGGATCGCTGATCCGAACCCGCGCGGACCACATGTAGTTCTGCGCGTAGGCGTGCTGGCCCCCGTCCCCGGTGTCGCAGCCGAGCGCCGCCGCGCAGATGGTGAGTGCGCGCAGCCAGTGCGCGCCCGGGACCGCCTGGTAGATCGGGGCCTCCCCGTAGCGGAACACGGTCCCGCAGGCACCATGGGCGGTGTTGCACTCCCGCAGCGTTCCCGTGTCGCCTTCGATGCGCGAGACCCAGCCCGGAGACTCGGTGTCGAGCTCACCCGACCATTCGAGCCCGACGATCGAGGTACCGGCCGGAGCGTCGAAGCGCCAATGCGCGTTGGTAAACGCCGCGACGTGCAGCGCCAGGGTGGTCGTGCGGGTTCCGAGACCGTCGGACAGCCCGGTCGTCGGACAGCGCTGGCGGATCACCATCGCCTGGGCGTTGGAGACGCTCGGCTGCCAGCTGCGGTTCACGCCGCCGGCGGCGTTGCAGGCCGCCACCTCGTAGGTGCCGGCGCGCGCCGGGGAGACGCCGATGACGAGGGCACAGACCAGGGCCGCGAGGATGAGGCTCGCGAGGCCGTTCGGGCCTCGGCGGGCTCGGGTCGGCGGGGCAGCGGGGGCCGGGGTCCGTTCCGGCGCGATTGGGCAGGTCATGCAGGATCCTTCCGGGTGATCAGGGGCCGAACTCGCCGCCGGGATCCCCGGCGGGCTCGGCGGGGACATGGGAAGTCGGGCGGTCCGGCTGGGCGGGGGGCGTCGCCGCCGTCGGCGACGCGGCGGCGTGCGCCGGCGAACCGGGCGCCTCGACGCCGAAGTCCCCGGCGCTCGGCGCCGGCGGCTGCGCCGGCGTCGCCGGTGGGTCGGGGCGCCGTGGTGCCGGGTCGGCGGTAGCGGATGGCTCCGGGGCGACCGGTGGCGCCACGGGCTGGGGGTCCGACGCCCGCTCCGGCGGTGCGGCGGGTGACGGCGCCGCGAGGGCCTCGACGCGCGGAGGGCCCGCGGCGGTGGCCGCCGAGTCGTGTTGCGTGACCCGATCGACCACGACCCCACCGCCGGCCAGCGCCGCCGTCGAGGCGGCGACCGCCGCGAGCTTGCTCGAGGTCGCGGCCTCCGCGGCGGCCTGCAGTTTCCCGGCGCCGAGCGTCAACCGCTCCTGCCAGCCCAGACCGCCGCAGAGCGTCTCGAGCGCGCCGACGATGGGGCCGTCCGGGCCGGGCCCCGCCATTGCGACCGCGACCGCGCCGAGCGGCACGACGGCCGTGATCCCGCTCGGGGCGTCCCGGTAGGCCCGCAGCGTCGCGCGACATCCCGGGCACCGGCGCAGATGCCGACGGATCGCCACCAACTCCCGGACGGAGGTCTCGCCGTCGGCCAGACGCGAGAGGTCCGGACTCCAGCGATCGCACTCCGCGCCGGAGGCGATCGCCTCATAGCGGTCGCGGAAGCTCGCGCGGCCCTCGGCCAGGAGCCGGTTCACCTTCGTGTAGGTCCACCCCATCCGGTCGCCGATCTCGCGATAGGAGTGGCCCTCCGCCTTGAGCACCAGGGCCTGGACCTCCTGGGGCTTGAGCGACTGCAGGGCCTCGGCGGCGGTGGAGACCCGGTCGAAGCGGTCGATCTGCTCCTCCTCCGTGGGTCCCGGTCCGGGGCGCGCGTCGAGATCGACCTCCTCACGCGCGAGCAGGGACTGGCGCTCGGCCCGCACGGCCATGGCCTCGTGCTTGACCACCGTCCGCATCCAGGC